>CAZPRY010000008.1:55278-115054 GCA_964589175.1 uncultured bacterium | reverse complement strand
ATCACTGTCCGAATCAAATCGGAATCGGTGTCCGAATGGTGTCGGAATTTCCAATAAACAGGCTTTCGATATGCTGATGAAGCAGGACTGGGCCGGCAATGTGCGCCAGCTCGAAAACCTGGTGGAGAGAGCTATTTTGTATTCCGACAACCAGGAGGTGCTTACCCTGGAGCACTTTGCGCTGGAATCCGATCCCTTCAACCCGCCCAGCGTGGGCTTCGAGGGTGAACTTATCTCCATTGAAGAGATGGAGCGCAGGATGATCTTCAATACCCTCAAAAAGACTAACCAAAACCGCACCCGTGCAGCCGATATTCTGGGTATCAGCGTCCGGACCTTACGCAACAAACTGCATCAGTATGAGCTCGAGGGTACCCCAATACCCGAATAGACCATTCCTTTCGCATATTTTCCCATTTAAAAACTGTTCCGGCTGCCTGTACCGAAGCATCACGTACCTTTCTGTCAATATATTATCTTCCTGTTTTGGCTGATGATTACAGGGTAGGAACAAAATCACCGGAATGCTGGAAATATTTTCCTCGTCGCCGGATTAAGACCGCTCCGGCTCCCGATCATCGGGTGTTCGGGAATCAGGAAATCCCCTGCGATAAAGTCTTAATAATAAATAACATATAATCGCAGTAAGCCTGGCTGGTTTTATCATAATCATCCAAATCGCCGGAATGGCATAACAATTGACAATTTACCGGGCAGTATGAATGTCGAATTATTCAATCAAGCATCTCTTCAATTGCTGAAAAAGGCGACCACTGCGCTTGAAAAACAGCACAGCATGATCGCCGAGAATGTTGCCAATGTCAATAATCCGCATTACAAAGCCCGGCATACGGACTTCCTGGAACTCCTGAATACTACGATGGAGAACACCGGCTTGAAGAATACCCATGAGACCCATTTCAAATCGATCAATAACGAAGCAAGCCCGCTGCAGGAGATCCGCACGAAAGATGGTTCAAGCCAGGTGGACCTCGTCCGCGAGATGTCGGATATGGCCGCTAACCAAATCCGATACGAGTTCATTACGAACGCATTGCGTGGCTACTATGGCAAATTGAAGAGCGTAATTACCAGCAATAACCAATAAGGAATGATTCCATGAAGATGGAAGGTGTATTCTCCGCGCTGAAGAATAATATGGTGGCCATGACGGCGCAAATGAAGAAACTGGAAATTATTTCCGAGAACATCGCCAATGCGGAAAAGATTGCAGGCAAAGACGGGAAGGTCATTAACAAGAAAGTGGTGGTTTCCCAGGCCCGTCAGGACCGAACCCAGCCGGCTTTTAGCGATCAGTTGCATCTCAAAATGCGTCAGACCAATGCAGCCCATCTCCGGGGTCCTTCGGGTAGTACGGCCGGATTAACGGCAGTGCGCGAAAATCTACCGACGGTTAAGGTCGAGGAAATCGTGGGCAGCAAGCTGATTTATGACCCGGGAAATCCGGGAGCGAATGAGGACGGATTTGTCACTATGCCGGATATCAATGTAGTGGAAGAGATGGTTGACCTGGTATCGGCCAGCCGGGTGTTTGAAGCCAACGTGAGCGTCATGAGTGCCGCCAAGAAAATGGCTCAGCAGGCGATGAAGATTTAAGGATTGTAAAAAATGAATGTAGGTCACATCGACAATCCGTATGCAATTCCGGGCGACCGCTCGGCGCGGGAAGCCGTTCAGAAACAGATTCCCGTGCAGGGAAGCGTACCCGGAACACAGTTTCCGACCGAAACGAGAGACGGTGCTCAGAATAAAGCCGTCATTCGGCAACCGCTTACGGATGAGGAACGCACGACACTGCATATGCTTTTCGGGGGGGCCAGACCCGAAGAATTGAATTTTTACGGCAAAAATAATGTCAAACAGATTTTTAAGGGCTGTCTTTTGGATGTGAAAGGGTAAGTGAAATGACGATGATCGATAAAATAGGGATTCCGGTTGTCGGGAAAGCGGATATAACGAATCCGTTGAAAAAAACGCAGAAGACTGAAGCCCCGCAGCAGGTCAAATTTGGTGATACAATGCGGAATTTTCTCCAGAGTGTGAATGATAGCCAGATTCAGTCGGCGGGAAAAATGAAAGATTTCATTCTCGGTAAGACTGAAAATATGGCCGAGGTTATGGCGGTTGCCGAGGAGGCCCAAGTGAATCTGCAACTGATAATCGAAATTCGCAACAAGCTGATACAGGCTTACCAGGAAATTAACCGGACCCAGATTTAATTGGACAGAGGGATTTTTCGATGGAAAAATTTGGACAGATTTTGCGCAATATTTTTCAACGCTACAGTGTCGGGCAGGGAATCCTGATTACCGTCATTTTAGTCGGCATCATCTCATCGGTTATTTCGCTGGTGCTCTGGGCCAACCGACCTGAATTCGGCGTTCTGTTCTCCGATTTACCGTCTTCCGGCGCCAATTCCATCCTGGAAGAACTGCGCAATCTGGGCGTACCCTACAAAATCGAAAATAGCGGTTCGACAATTCTCGTTCCGGTCAAACAGGTTACCGAACTCCGTTTGAAATTTTCTTCCGAAGGCCGGACCGGCGAAACCGTCGTCGGATACGAATTGTTTGATGATTCCAAGATGGGAATGACGACTTTCGTGCAGGAGATGAACATGCGCCGTGTGCTGGAAGGCGAACTGATTAAAACCATTAACCAGTTTCCCGAGGTCAGACACTCGCGGGTTCATCTCGTTCTGCCGGATAACAACCTATTCGAAGATCAGAACAACGGCCGGGCTTCGGTGGTTTTGTATTTCCAGCCCGGAAAGAAACTGAAGGGCAGCCAGATCACTGGCATCATTGCCCTGGTCGCCAATAGCGTCAAAGGTTTGCAGGCGGAGAATATCGTCGTGTTGGACTCCGAGGGAAATCTGCTTTCCAACGGTTCCGGTCAGGACGATGTTTTCCAAGAGGCCGGCAACCAATGGGCCTTACGCAATAATGAAGAACTCAAGATTCAGAAGAAAGTTACCGATATCATTGAGAGCATCGTAGGCCCCCGGAACACGATCGTGAAGGTATCGGTGGAACTCAATTTCGAAAAGATCGAGCGAACCACAGAGAGCCCCGATCCCAATACGATTGTGGTTATCAGCGAAGAGTCGCATATCGAGTCTTCCTCGGATGTGGATTCCGTTAACAATACCCGCAACAGCCGTAAAAACGAGAATACGATTACCAATTACGAAGTGGGTCAGACCAGCGAATATTATGTGCGCAACATCGGCAACACCAAAAAGATCTCGGTGGCTGTGCTGGTGAACGGCAATTACAGCATTACTGTCGATGAGCAGGGCCAGGAAGTCCAAAAGTATCTTCCCCGCAGCCAGAAGGAACTGGATCAGATCGGCACCCTGGTGAAGAGTGCGATCGGCTTTGATGAATCCCGCGGGGACGTGGTAGAGGTCCAGAATATCCAGCTGGATAAATCCATGTTCAGTGACGATCAACAATATTTCGCAGAAGCGGAGAAGCAGTATTTATGGGCGAACGTAATGAACAAGGGGATGATCGTTCTTGGTGTTCTGTTTGCTTTTTTAGTGGTGAAGATGCTTCTTAAAAATTCCAAATCGGTCTTTATGTTTCCGACCGAATCGGCTGCTCTGAGTGGTTATAATGCCGGACAGGGCGCCTTCCTGGCTTCATCCGGTAAAGGAACGGCGCTGCCCGGTGAAGATCAGGCTGACCGGTTCAATTCCGAAAGCAGGGCCTCGTCGGATAGCAAAAATAAGATGACCGAGAACGTGATTTCTTACGTAAAAGGAAATCCCGATGATGCGGCCAAATTATTGCGCTCATGGCTGAGCCAGGAATCATGATGAAAGAAAAACTGGAACAGAAATTCACATCATTACAGAAGGCCGCCCTGATCGTGATTGCCCTGGGAGTTCAGGGCGCGGCGGAAGTGATGCGCAATATGAGCGATAGTGAAGTAGAGAAACTGACAATCGAAGTTGCCCGTCTGAAAGACGTTCCGCCGCAGTTGATCAATCAGGTACTCGAAGAGTACTACCAGATGATGATGGCGAATCAGTACATCGTACAGGGCGGCATCGAGTACGGCCGGAAAGTCCTGGAAAGCGCCTGGGGCCACAAGCGGGCCGAAGATATTATTAAGAAAGTCGAGGCTTCCACGGAAGTCAGTGCCTTTTACCTCCTGCAGACCGTCGACGACAAACAGCTTTTAAATTTTCTCCAAAACGAGCATCCCCAGACGGCGGCTATCATTCTGGCCAATCTGAAACCCATCCAGGCGGCTTCGATCCTTTCGGAACTGCCTATGGAGTGTCAGAGTGAAATTGCCTATCGGCTGGCGACAATGGAGAAAACTTCTCCCGATTTGATCGAGGATATCGAATTGGTCTTACGGGAACAGATTGACAACGTCTTCGGCGGCGATTTGAGCACCACCGGCGGCGCGGAAGCCGTGGCTGAAATCCTGAACTCGGTGAGCCATTCGACCGAGAGAAATATCCTGGAAAATCTACGCAACCGGGATGAAAAACTTGCCGATGAGATTACCAGCCTCATGTTCCTCTTTGAAGATATCGTCAAACTTTCCGATGCCGCCGTTCAGCGCATCGTTAAAGAGGTTGATTCCAAAACACTGGCCCTGGCTCTGAAAGCCAGCAGCACCGAGCTCAAGGAGAAACTCTATGCCAACATGTCCGAACGCGCGGCTGAGATGTTGAAGGATGAATTGAACTATCTCGGTCCTGTCCGGGTTCGCGATGTCGAGGCATCTCAGAAGAGAATCCTGGATGTTCTTCATTTACTGGAAGAATCCAATGAGATCGTCATCAACCATGATAAAGAAGAGGAGATCATAGAGTAATGCCAGTCATCCGACTCCATGAGGAAGTTAAAAGAATTCGGTTCGCAGATGTGACACCGACCGAAGTGAATACGGATGATCCTGCGCAGCTCTTTTCAAGGTTTATGGCGCGCTACGGGATGAATCTCGAAACGCCGGATTTTTTAGAAGGCCTGAGTTCGGATAAACTGACCGGTTTCGACAGAACTTTGCAGGAGATTGCGGAAGCTACCTATCAAAAGGGCTGTGTGGAGGGCCGTAACAGCGCGGGCGAAGCGCTGGAGAGCCGGATTGAGTGTTTTCAACGCACCGTGATCGGCCTGAAATATGAATTTGAAGCGGCCATCCGGAACATGCACAAACCGCTCCTGCAGGTGGCTTTGAAAGTCGCCGAGTGTATCCTCGGCGTGGCTTTGCAGGAGAAAGACCTGCAGGATTCGTTTTTGTCCAGGCAACTGCAGGAACTTCTGGGAAATATTGCCGCCCAGAACAAAGTCACGATTCACCTGAATCATAAACAGCTCCGCGGATTAAATACGGGTGAATTCGCGAAAGCCCTGCCGTTCGACGGCGAGATCGTTTTCAAAGAGAACGAACAGCTGAAAGCCGGGGAGTGCCTTCTCGAAACGGATGATTTTTTCATCGAGGGTACGATTGACCGGCAGATCGAACTGCTTGAAAAAGGCCTGCTTAAACAGGGATTGAACGCATGAATACCACAGCGCATCTGAACCACTACAGTGCCTGCATACCGATGCTGCCCCGCTTTCAGAAAGACGGAAAAGTCGTCCAGGCTGTGGGTTTGATAATCGAGGCGACATTGCCCGACGGAGAGTTGGGTGAGCTTTGTGAAATTTTTACGAGATCGGGAAATATAATCCGGGCTGAGATCGTCGGTTTCCGGAAAGATAATGTATTGATGATGCCCTTTGACGAAGTAGTCCGCACTTCTCCAGGCAGCCGCGTCCGGCGAAGTCCCCGACCGCTCTCCGTACCGGTAGGTCCGAAACTCCTGGGCAGAGTGCTAGATGGGTTGGGAAATCCCATAGATGGAAAAGGACCTATTGTCGGAGATCATAACCAACCGGTTTATAATGTACCCCCAAACCCGTTACACCGGTCCAGGATCACAAGTTCTGTTGCTACCGGTATCCGGGCTATCGACGGTTTGGTTACGATTGGCCGGGGACAACGGATCGGCATTTTTTCCGGCAGCGGCGTAGGTAAGAGTGTCATGCTGGGTATGATCGCCAAGTACACGGAAGCCCAGGTGAATGTCATCGCCCTGGTGGGTGAGAGAGGCCGTGAAGTGCGAGAATTCATCGAACGGGATCTGGGAGAAGAGGGCCTCAAGAATTCGGTCGTCGTGGTTGCCACTTCGAACCAGGCGGCCATGGTGCGGGTCAAAGGCGCCCTGATTGCGACGGCCATTGCGGAATATTTCAGCAACCAGGGCATGGATGTCATGCTCATGATGGATTCGCTGACACGCGTGGCCATGGCCCAGCGTGAGATTGGCCTGGCTACCGGGGAACCGCCCACCACCAAAGGGTACACGCCGTCGGTTTTCGCACTGCTGCCGCGGCTCCTTGAACGGGCCGGCAATTTCCGCTCGGGCAGCATCACCGGCTTGTATTCGGTCCTGGTCGAAAACGACGATATGGACGATCCCATCGGCGATTCGGCCCGTTCGATTCTGGATGGGCATATCGTACTGTCCCGCAAATTGGCTGCGAAAGGGCACTACCCCGCGATCGATGTGCTCGAGAGTATCAGCCGTCTCAAAAACGAGGTCACCTCGGAGAAGCAGAAGAGCGACACCCAGCAATTTCTGGAGTTGCTGGCCACCTACCATGAGTCAGAGGACCTGGTAAATATCGGCGCCTACAAAACAGGTACGAACGTTAAACTCGATACTGCCATTCAGCATCGGGAATTGATGAACCGGTTTTTGAAACAGACCGTCAATGAAGCGTCCTCCTGTGAAACAACGGTCGCGTATTTAAGCCAGATCACCGAAAAATTCGGAGATAAGACATGACTAAGATGTTCAAATTTCCGCTGCAGCAGGTCGCCGATTTGCGCGAATCGATCCAACATGCCAAGTCCATTGACCTGAAAAAATCGCGGGTGCAGCTCGAAAGCGAAGAGCGGAAATTGTACCGTCTGGACGAACGCAAGCGTGTGGTTGTTGAAGATTCGAGAGACGCCGGCAATTATCGTGAACGGCTTTCACTTTTCGATCTGCAGGTATCCAGCGATTATATCCAGCAATTGAACCAGCAGATTGTGAATCAGGCCGAATATGTGCGCAAGTCGAATGAACTCGTCGAGAGAAGGAGAGAAGAACTCGTAGAGGCGACTAAGGACCGTAAAATCCTGGAGCAATTACGGAATCGCAGGAAAACGGAATATCTGAAAAAGCTTCAGAAAACGGAACTCTTCAAGGAAGGCGAAGTCGCTCTGCAGATTATCCGAAATAAGAAGTCATAGGTTTTATCATGGGAAAAGTATTCAAATGGATAGGATTGAGTATCGGATCATTTATTGTTATGGTTGTGATCGTTTTCTTTGCACTGGTATTCCTGAAACCGATGGATGAGGCTACCAGGACCAAGGTTTTGGCGAATAATGACCGCATTGTTTCGCAGCTGTTGAAACAGAAGGAAGAAGAGTTGTCCTTTCTGAATACCCGCGTAACCGAAATGAATGAACAGATCCTTAGCGTCGGGCATGTTCGGGACAGCCTTCGCGAACAACTGGAATTTAAGGATAAACTGCTCCTGGAATTCCAGAAGACTGTTGATAACCTGAACGGCGAGCTGGTGGCGATGAAGAAACAGACCGGCAGCATCCTGGAATTGGCCAAAACCTATGAGACCATGAAAATCGAGGAGATACGCCCGATTCTGACATCGGTCGATGACAATACTGTAATTGAACTGTACAAAAATATCAACGCCAGGATGCGCAAGAATATCCTGGTGGCCCTGCCGAATAACCGCGCAGCCAGAATCACCCAGAAGCTGGCACAGTTGAAGGGGTAAACAGCATTTGCTTTAAAGGTGAGATGAAAATGGATGTAGTTGAAGTAATTACGGAAAATCGCAAAGCACCGGGCCTGGCGGAAAGACGAACGGGCCGGACGCAGGATGAAGCGGTAGTCGCGGGAGATTTTCTGGATTTCGTGCAGCAATTGATTCCGGAGCAGCAAAGCCCCCGGACTTTCGAGAGATCGCTCCCGGCGGGTAAACCGGAGGAAGAATTGGGTTCGGTCAGCAAGTCGGATGAAATGGACTCACTTCACGATCCGGCCCTGCAAAAGGCGGGTAGCGGTGATGCGGAGTTAAAGGAAGTGCTTAGGGAGGGCCAAGACGGTGAACGTGAAATCGTTAGGGGAACTGTCGAGAAAGGTTCCCGTAACACAGCGACTTCATTGGTGAAAGAGGAGCAGCTCCTGGAAACGAAGCAGGGGAAAAGCCCGGAGACGACCGCCGCCCCGCATAAACTTGAAAAGGCCAAAGCGGCCATTGCCGGCATCCTGACCAACATTTTTACGGCAAAGAAGGGTGCGGATGGCAACGGCAATACGCTCAATGATGCGTTGAATGCCAACGCAAAATCGCCGTCCGGGAATGCTCCGGCGCTAACTTCGGAACAGAAAAACAGCACCGGGAATAGCGGCGAAGCCAATCTGTGGCAGGTCGAAGAAAAGAGTCCGGATAAGCCAATTGCGAGTGCGTCCGATTCCCAGCTTCAGGCCGCGCAAAGTTTAACGGAGAGGACTCCGGCGGAATCCCTGAAACCGGCAACGGTGGTGAACGTCATCAGTTCCCCACGGATGCTGCAATTGCAGACTCCGAACTTTCCGCAGATTGTTGCCCTGCGGCAGGCGAACCTCGTTCAGGCTGTGGAACGGATCGAAAAAATACTATTTCAGACAGCCGCGCAGAGAGACAACCGGCATGTGAATTTCACTTTCGAAGATAATCCCTATGGCCTGAAAAAAATCCAGTTTGACAACAACGATACGGACAGCCGGGCGACGATTTTTGTTCAATCCGAGGTGACGCGAACCGAGCTGGAAAAGATTCTTCCGCAGATGAATCAGAATTTGTGGGCCAGGGGTATTCATTTCGAGGCGCTGGATGTTGCCGTCTGGAAGCGCCCCGATCGGTTTCAACCGGGCGAGCGCCAAAACGCCAAACGCTTTAAGACCCATCAAATGACGGGCTTGCGGGATGAGACAGCCAGCGTGGCCGGGATTTTCAAGGCGCAGAATTTTGGTTATAACAGCATGGAAGTGCTGGCCTAATCAAGGAAAGGAGATGAACCATGAGCACAATTGAGTCCATGACATCAAGTATGCAATTGGACCAGGCGGCTCTCGGAAAGGATGATTACCTGCGGTTGCTGATAACGCAGCTCAGCAATCAGGATCCGCTGTCGCCGATGGAGAGCACCGATTTCTCCGGACAGCTGGCGCAGTTCAGTTCGCTCGAACAGCTATGCAATATCAACGATAATATTTCAGAGAGTCTGGATATTGATTTATTGTTGACGCAGGCGATCAATAATACGCTGGCTACCACCATTATCGGTAAAGCGGTTACAGGTTTGGGCAACGGTGTCGTCTTTGACAACGACGGGGCAGGAACCGTTTCTTTCCGTCTGGACAGTCCCGCGGCCAATGTCGAAATCTCGATCCTGGATGCTCAGGGCGAGGTAGTCAGGACACTCAAAGTCAAAGATCTGCTGGCCGGCGACCACAGCATCGAATGGGACGGCCTGGATGAAAACGGCGAGGCTGTCGCTGAGGGGACCTATACCTTTGAACTCAAAGCGACGGATGCCGCCGGGAACGGCCTGAATGTAGAATCCCTGATGATCGGTAAGGTATCGGGAGTTCGCTACGATCAGGGCCGCGCCATGCTGCTGGTCGGGGATACAGAGATTCCTTTCTCGGCGGTTCTCGAACTGGGCGTAAGCGACAACATTTGAGGTAAATGTATGAAAGTCACAGAACTTAATTTTATGGCCGGAAAAATACCATCGATTCAGACCGTTAAAGCTCCGCCGGTGGAGCTGGAGCGCGGAACGCGAACGCCGCAGACCGGAAAGACGTTTTCGGAAGTGCTGTCCGGCCAGTCCCGGGAAGGGCTTAAATTTTCGGCGCACGCCGTTCAGCGGCTGAATGATCGCGGTATGGATATTCAGCCGGAAGAAATGCAGCGATTGGAAACCGGATTCCGGCAGGCCTCCGAAAAGGGAGCCCGGAATTCGTTAATTCTGGTCGACGATCATGCCTATGTGGTCAGTATCCGCAATAAAACCGTGGTGACGACGATCCCGACCGGAGATCGTAATATTTTCACCAACGTGGATAGTGTTGCTATTGTATAATTCATGAACCGAGCCGGTCCCGTATCGGGAGGCTCTCTTTCCGCTGATTGAATGAGGCGGAAGCAAAAAGAAGGAGAGAACCATGTTTATGTTTCACATTCCCGTTGCAGCATTAGAAAAGCAACAGCAAAGGTTGGAAATTCTGGGGGAGAACATTGCCAATATCAATACCCCGGGATACAAGATGAAGCAGATGTCTTTCGTGGAAGCGCTAGGCACAGTCTCGGGTGTTACCCAGATGCTGTTCAAACAGGGCGCCATCAACTACACCGGCAATCCGACGGATATGGCGATTGACGGCAACAGTTTCTTTATTATTCGCGCGGGAGACGAGCAAGTCTATTCGCGGGCCGGTTCGTTTCAGATCAATGAACAGGGCAAACTGGTGACCTTGAATGGTGACTCGGTCCAGGGCTGGATGCAGGCCGGTTTTGCGACCGGTACCAAGCAGAATGGAAATCAGCTCAATGATATCATAATCGATTCAAACCTGATCCTGCCGCCGCAGCCTACTGAGAATGTCTGGTTCTCCGGTAATCTGAATGCGGGCTTAAATTCCGTTACGGAAGTATGGGCCAGCGGGTGCCAGTATTTGGAGAAAGCCACGCTGCTTGGATCGGCGTTCAGCACACCGATCAGTATCATGGCCGGCAGCAACGATCAACTGCAGATCAATATCAAACCAAACTACGATACTCAGGTTGCGGAGCAAATTACCTTAACGGCCGGGACCTATAATTCGGCCGATGCAATCGTTGCGGAAATCAACAATCAGATCGCAGCCAATAATGAATTGAATGGCCGGGTGGAAGCCCTGAATGTTAACGGCGCAATCAAGTTAAGGGTTATGGACGGCTTCAGCGGCACCGGGCTGAGTGTGGTTTCCGGAACCAACGATGCCCTGGCCGTATTGGGATTCCAGAGCGGCGCCTCGGCGGTTTCCGGCGGGATTGCCACGGCGGACACCGATATCAATGATTTGCTGCAAACTTACACTGATCTGGCTGTGTCGGACAGCTTTCATATCACCGGCACACTGGCCGACAACAGTAGCGTCGATGGGAATTTTGTTTACGGTACGGAAGATGGCGTCACCCTGGGTGATCTGGTCGATAAAATCAACAACCTGTACACGGGTGGTTCCACGGCCGAAATCGTCGACGGCAAAATCGTAGTCACCGATGATATCAGCGGCGACAGTAGTTCTTCGATCAGTTTAACGGCTGCCGACGGCAACGCCGGGGAAATCAGTTTTCCCGGATTTGCATTGGTAGATGAAGGCTATCAGGGTAAGATATCCACGTCGATCATCATTTACGATAGTCTGGGAAAAAGCCATAATATCGGTATCGATTTCCTTAAATCCGAGGACCAGGGAACCTGGCTATGGAGTGCGACCTGCGGGGACGACAGCACAATCATCAAAGGCGGATCGGGCCGGGTCATCTTCGATCCGGACGGCAGTCTGGCCTCGTTTGTCTTCGACGGCGGCGCCGATGCCATTGTGTTGGACTCCGAAAACGGGGCGGCGGAGATGAAGGTTAACCTTCACTGCGAGGCGACTGACGGTTTTATCGGGCTGTCGCAATTCGAGTCCGTATCGACGCTGCAGGGCCGGGAACAGGATGGCCGCAAGTCGGAAATCCTTTCCGGTTTCAGTATCGATAATGACGGCAAAATCTTCGGCTCCTTCGGAACGGGAGAGCAAATTCAGCTGGCTCAAATCGCGCTGGCCAAATTCAGAAATCCGATGGGTCTCGAAAAGATCGGTGAGGGTTATTTCAAGGATACGGCCGAGAGCGGAATCGCCCACATCAGCACGGCGAGCAGCCAGGGCAGTGTGCTGGAATCGAACTCGCTGGAGCTGTCGACCGTCGATTTGGCGGATCAGTTTACCAAAATGATCGAAGCGCAGCGTGCTTATCAGGCTGCCTCGAAAGTGATCAACACATTTGAGGAGATTTTTGACGAAACGTCCCGCTTGAAACGGTGATGTTCGTAACAGATATGCAGACTTGTTGAAGAACAGGTCCTCGATGAATGATATGGTTTTGGAATGATTCTCAATTTCTTGAGATCCGGTTCGCATAAGGGAATTTAAAATGAAGTTCGGATTATGGATTTAGCGACAATTCTTGGAATCGTCTCCGGCCTGGCCCTGATTGCATACACGATCTTCAGCGGTGGCGATATGAAAATCTTCATTCATGTTCCATCGATGATGGTTGTGATGGGCGGCGCCACGGCCGCGACCCTGGTCAACTTTGCCATGAAAGAAGTCATTGGTGTGATGGGAATTGTGCGCAAGGCTTTTCGGGCGGTCGGCTCGCGGGAAATGGAAATCATCCGGCAACTCGTCGAGTTTGCCGAAATCACCCGTCGGGATGGGATCCTGGCCATGGATCGGGAATTGGCCCACATCGAAGATAGTTTTATGCGTAACGGACTGGAAATGGCTGTGGATGGCATTGAACCGGAGATGATCCGGAACGTGCTGGAAACCGAGCTGTTTTATCTGAAATCCCGGCATAAAAAAGGCCAGCAGATTTTTCTGGCGCTCGGCACCTATGCGCCGGCCTTTGGGATGATTGGAACGTTAATCGGTCTGATCTCCATGCTCAGAAACCTGAGCGATCCCTCCAATATCGGGGCCGGCATGGCGGTGGCGCTGATCACGACCTTTTACGGTTCTCTGCTGGCGAATCTGGTTTTTATCCCGATTGCGGGCAAGCTGAAAAACCGTTCCGAGCAGGAGGTTTGTCTCAAGGAACTGATCATCGAAGGTGTCCTGGCGATTCAATTGGGTGAACATCCCCGGACCATCAGCCGTAAACTGTCGAACTTCATCCCGCCGCGGCACCGGATTACGGACGGCAGCTGAAGTCTGGGGATAAGGGAGCGAATACAATGGGCGAAAAGAAGGAAATCGAAGAAAACCAGGAGCCGTCATCACCGGCGTGGATGACCACCTTCTCGGATATGATGACGCTCCTGCTGACCTTTTTCGTTCTGTTGCTGTCCTTCTCCAATATGGACGAGATCAAGTTCGCGATGGCGGCCAAATCGCTGCGCGGCGCCCTGGGTGTGCTGAATGCCAGCCCTTCGCCGCGCCCGGTCAATTCCACGAGTCCGCAACCGGAGGATATTTTAGAGAGAAAGGAACTCTACGAAAGCGTCCTCAGCCTGGAAAAGAAAGCCAAAGAACTCGGGATTGAAAACGAAATGAATATCGATTTCAACGAGAATGGGATTCTGATCCAGCTCGGCGATCGCGTGCTGTTTGATCTCGGGAAATCCGAATTGAAACCGGAAGCCTATCCGATCCTCAACCTGGTTGCCAAGATCATCCGGGAAAAAGCCGAGAATGTCCTGGTCAGCGGTCACACGGACAATGTTCCGATCAATAGCCCGAGGTTCCCTTCCAATTGGGAATTGTCGACTAGCCGCGCCGTCAATGTCGTGCGTTATATGATTGGCGAAGCCGGTGTGCCGGCCGAGATGCTGGGGGCGACCGGTTATTCCGAATTTCGGCCGGTGGTTCCAAATATCACACCTGAAAACCGCGGCAGGAACCGGCGGGTCGAATTTCTGGTGACCTGGAAATGATCCGCGATTCGCATCGTTCCGGGATTCATATTCTTCCCGCATAGCCGTTCAAGAAAAATTTCACAGAACCCAATCATAAAGCCGTCTCGGCGCATTCCGAAGGAAAAAAAGAGCAGAGAAGAGGGAAATATTTTCCCGTGCAATCCGATGGGTGAATATTTCGTAGCCTGAGACGGGTTAATCAGCAAGTGAGCCTCCCGCTTAGCTTCGGCTGAGTCGTTACTTAAGAAAAATTTCCTTAAAGAATCGATTTTACCGACGGAAACCGACGAACTGCGCTGAAATTCCGCTTCGGGAAAGCGTCTGAAATCGCGTGGTATTCGCCGGTTTAGGTCACTTCCAAACGTCAATTAATATTTCAAAATAGGATTATCTGTTTCGTGAAAACGATGGCATGGAATTTGAGTTTTCCCGGTTGACGTAATGAATAAAAAATCGGGTGGTGGTTATGGATTCAAATGCCAAAACAAATATGGGTTCCGAAGCAGGCAATGACCGGGGAGCGACGGATCAGCAGACCGCGCAGAACGCCGTCCCGCAAAAAAGCGGCAAACTGCTTAAAATTATTCTTTGCGTTTTGTTGATTCCCACGCTCTCGTTCGGTGCCTATTACCTCACGAAAACCTACCTGCTGCCGCGTTACCAGGAATTCAAGGCGGAGAAGGAAAGTGTCGAGGAATCATCCAGGAACGTAAAAAACAAAAAGCAAATGGGCATGATCTATACGATCAAAGACCTGACGGTGAATACATTTGCATCCCGCGGATTGCGGTTTATCCTGATGGAATTTGCAGTTGAGACCCACGAGGAACAGGTCATCGAAGAGATTAAAATGCGGGAACCTCAGATCAGGGACTTGACAATTTCCTACCTTCGTAAATACAGTTCCGAACAGATTTTGGACCTCTCGTTTCAGGAGACTTCGCGGACCGACCTGATTGAGTTAATCAACCGCAGACTCAACACCGGGAAAATTGATAGCCTTTACTATCTGACCCTGGTGTTGCAATAGGAATGGAAGCCGGGAAAAATTCTATGAACAAGATGCTGTCCCAGGAAGAAATTGATGCTCTGCTTTCGGCCGTGCCGGGTGAGTCAAGCGCCAATGATGGCGGCTCACCGGCGACGCACGAGGTGATGTCCTATGATTTCCGGCACCCCAATCTGGTTTCCAAAGAACAGATTCGACTGCTGGAAAATATTCACGAGAGCCTGGTGCGCAACCTGAGCATGTATTTATCGGCGCAATTGCGGATGATTATCGATATTGAATTGGTGGCCGTGGAGCAACTGATGTATTCCGAATTCATGCGTTCAATTTCTGTGCCCTGTGCTACCTATGTCGGCGAGATCGATCAGCCCTTTTCCCAGTTTGTCCTGGATATTACACCGCAATTTGTGGTTTTTATCGTCGAGAGATTATTCGGCGGCAAGGGCAAGTTTATCGATAATCCCCGCTCGATTTCGATTATCGAGCGCCGCATCATGAAGCGCATCGTGGACCGTATTGCATTCGAAATTTCAAAGAACTGGCGCTCTGTCAAAGAATTCGAGTGTCTGTTCAATAAATTCGAAAGCAATCCCGAATTCGTGCAGATTGTGCCCTCATCGGAACCGGTCATTACGATTACGACTCAGATCAAGATCCACGGCGAGAAGTCTTTTATCAATATCTGCTACCCCTACTTATGGATCTCCAGCCTGATCTCCAAAACCGAATCGCAGGAGAAACTCCTCTTTGGTAGACGCAATATTTCTGAGGAAGAGCATAGGCAGATTGCCGCGAACCTCAACGCAACCCAGATCAGGGTAAAGGCCCATTTGGGTAAAAGCAATTTATCATTGCGCGATGTGGTCAACATGAAAGTCGGCGATATCGTGCAGCTCGATTCGCGAATACACGACCAGATTCCAATCTATATTCATAAATGCCGCAAGTATGAGGCCTCGATTGGCGAGCGGGGCGGTAATTACGCCGTTCGAATTCAAAATGTACTCAGGAGAGATGAACTATGATGAACAAGCAGGCTATCCAGCGTCAATTAAAAGATAAAATCGCCGAACTACTGCCGCGCGTGTGCTCGGAATTCGGGAACACTTTCAATCTAAAATGCAGTATTTCTGCTACAACTCCATATGCAACCGGGGTGGATGAGATCGTTACCGGGGAGACTTTTCCACGCCTCTATGTCCTTTTGAACACCGGCGGTCCCGTCGAATTGGAGCATGTCGTCTCCGTTCCCGATGAGTTGCTGCAAAGAATGAGTGAAGGCAGCGGGAAGGCTGCGAAGGGTCATTCTACTGCGCCGGATTTAAAACGTATCGAAGCATTTATCGGGGAGTCGATACGCAAATTCGCCGCCAGTTCAGAGGCCCATCTCAAGGCCGTGACAATCGTGAATTCTGCGGAGGCGGCTATGGAATTCCAGAGCGATACGGACCCGGCCTGCTGGAAGTATGGCCTGGAATTGGGCGATCTGAACTGCGACGTCAATCACTATGTTCGCGCTCGTGAAAAGAACGGCAACCCCGGCGGTAAAACTGCCAGAAATCGGTCCGGTGAGACAGAACCTTTTAACGTTGCCAGCCTGAATTCCTTTGATGCTGCTGGATCCAATTTCGAGCAACCCGGAAATATCGATCTGTTGCTGGATGTCGAACTGGAAGTGACCGTCGAATTGGGCACACGCAACATGTATGTCCGCGACATTCTCAAACTGGGGCGCGGTTCGGTTATCGAACTGGATCGGGCAGCCGGCGATCTGCTGGATATTTACGTTAACGGGCATAAACTGGCTGAAGGGGAAGTGGTGGTTGTCGACGACCATTTCGGTATTCGCATCACGCAACTGGTCAGTCCCACCGAAAGAATTAAAAGTCTGGAGTGAGTGTGTTTAATCTATGGTCTAAACCGACCCAAAAAGGCTCGAAAGGGCAGGCGCTCCTGTTCTTCGTCATCGCGATTATCGGACTGGTGCTGATCTATACCTATCCGCCTGCGTCTCATCCGAATACGAGTACGGTCGTCCAGAAGTCGTCCGACGACGGCGAACAGAAACTCGCTCTCCAGAGAACGGATTCCGGCCATTTCGGAAGATATATTCTGAGAACAATGGTTGTGACGGCCATGATTATCGTAATGATTCTGGCTATATCCAGAATATATCGCAGGCGTCAGAAATCGGACATACCCGATTCCTACGATCTCAACATTATCGGCCGCAAGTACCTCGGGCCGCGATCATCTCTGCTGGTGGTGAAATTTGGGAAGAAGCAGTTGCTGCTGGGCGTTACCGACAGCGGAATCCAGCGCCTGAGTGAGAATCCCTGTAGTGAAGATCCGACGCCCGAATATCCGAAACGAAAAATATAATCAAGGATTCAGAGTCTAGATGCGCCGTAGCTGCCCAAGACCGCAATTGAAGAGAAGAAGATTGACCCGTGACCGGTGCCGGAAGGCCGCAATCATACTGCTGCTGGTTTTCCTGCCGTGTCTGTTGATGGCGCAGTCAATCCTGCCCAAAATTACCCTGGGAGTGGAAAAAGCCGGCCAGCCGTCGGATTTTGTGCAGACGCTGCAAATCCTGTTTTTGCTGACAATTCTCTCGCTGGCGCCGTCCATTCTGATTATGATGACCTCCTTTCTGCGGATCATTATCGTCTTCCATTTCCTGCGTTCGGCGCTGGCGACCCAGACCGTGCCCACCAATCAAATTCTGGTCGGGCTGGCGCTTTTCATGACCTTTTTTATCATGCGGCCGGTTTTTACGGAAATCAATACGAATGCGCTCCAACCTTACGTCAGCGAAAAAATAAGCCAGGATGCGGCCGTTAAGGAGGCCGTCAAACCGCTGAAGGCCTTTATGTTGCGGCAGACACGGGAGAAAGATCTGGGCCTTTTCCTGAACATGTCGCCGGACCTGAAACCGGCCACCCGCGAAGAATGTCCCATGACCTGCGTGATTCCGGCTTTTATGATCAGTGAGATCAAGACGGCGTTTCAAATCGGATTTTTGCTCTACCTGCCGATGCTGCTGATCGATATGGTTATTTCCAGCGTGCTGCTGGCGCTGGGCATGATGATGTTACCACCGGTAATTATCTCGATGCCGTTTAAACTGCTGCTCTTCGTGCTGGTTGACGGATGGTACCTGATTGTGGAATCTCTGGTGAAAGGATTTATGTAATTATGACGATGGATTATGTCATTTATATCAGTCGCGAAACCTTGCTGACGGCGGTTTACGTCTTGTTTCCGATCCTGGGAGCCGGGTTGGTCGTGGGGCTGCTGGTGGCAATTTTTCAGGCGATTACCCAAATCCACGAAATGACTCTGACCTTTATCCCGAAGATGGCCGTGGTGGGGTTGATTATCCTGCTGTTTATGCCGTGGTTTATGGATATCATTTTGGATTTTACGATCAATATATTTAATCAGATTCAACTGTTGGGGAATTAGAGATGGCTGAAATGACAGCCTGGCTGCAGAGATGGTTGCCGCAATATTTGCTGGTGTTTATCCGCCTGTCGGGAATGGCGATCACCCTGCCGATTCTGAGCTATGCCGCGGTGCTTCCCCGGATTCGCATCCTGTTCGCACTGCTGCTGGCCGCCATCGTCTTGCCGATGCTGCCGCAAACAGCGATGGTTTCGATTCAGGCCGTGCCCCAACTGATTTACTACATCGCCAGAGAATTGATGATCGGCCTGATCATCGGTTTCGGCGCCAAACTGATTTTCGAAGGATTTACGATTGCCGGTGAATTTGCGGCGCGCCAGATCGGATTGGCCATGGCCAATGTCTTCGATCCGGCCAGCGAACAGCAGGTGCCGATCATCAGCCAGTTCTGGACGATGCTGCTGATGGTTTACTTCCTCAGCTTCAACGGGCATCATTTCCTGATCAGAATCATGGTCCAGAATTTTACGACGGTGCCGCCGGGCGAGGGTGTGTTCTCCAGTCCGCTGGCGCAGAATATTGTTCTTGGCGGATCCCGTATGTTCATAATCGCCGTGCGTCTGGCCATTCCGGTCATTGCGCTGCTTATGATCGTTGACGCCGGCCTGGCGCTGGTAGCCCGGGTCATGCCGCAGATGAATGTCTATTTTGTGGCACTGCCCTTAAAGTTATGCGTGGGCATGTTCGCGCTTATCTCCTCTTTAAATATTTTTGAGATGTTGTTTCAATCGATTTACAGCCAGCTGGTGAATTACCTTGGCAGTATCCTGTACCAGTTGAGTGGAGCCTGAACGTGGCAGAAAAGAGCGGCCAGGACAAAACCGAGAAAGCGACCCCGCACCGACGCCAAAAGGCGCAGGAAGAGGGTAATGTTTTTCGCAGCATGGATGTGAATTCCGTCGCAATATTATTCGCCGGTTTCCTGATGCTGCGGTTTGCCTCACAGGGCCTGTATCGCTTCATCGATCAATTCATGACCTCGATCTACAGCCGTTCCTCGACAATACTGATCACGGCGGCCTCGTTTCCGATGCAAATCAACAGCACCCTCCTGGCACTTTTACCGGTGCTTCTGCCGTTACTGCTCGTGATCATGGTGATCGGCGTGGGAATCAATGTCGCCCAGAGCGGACTCGTTTTTGCCTTTAAGGCGCTGGAGCCCAAATTCGAACGCCTGAACCCGGTGGAGGGAGTCAAAAAACTTTTCACATCCCGCTCGCTGGTCGAATTCGTGAAGGGCGTTTTTAAGATGCTGATCGTGGGTGTGGTTGCCTATGCTGTCATTAAAAGGCATATTGAGGATTTCTGGCTTCTGGCGGATTTTCCAACCGGCGAGGCCATGCGCTTTATAACCCTTATGATGTCGGAACTGGTGCTCAAGATCGGTCTGGCGCTGATGGTGCTGGCGGCCGGTGATTTTTTCTATCAAAAATGGTACTACGAGAAGCAGCTGAAAATGTCGAAGCAGGAGGTCAAGGACGAGCAGAAACAGTATGAAAATCCGGAGACCAAAAGCCGGATCCGCTCGGTGCAGCGGCAACTCGCGCGCAGACGCATGATGGCGGCGGTTCCGAAGGCCACGGTTGTCATTACGAACCCGACTTACATCGCCATCGCCCTGCGCTACGAGCCGAAGTCGAAAGTGGATGCTCCGAAAGTTATCGCGAAAGGCAAGCGCAAGATTGCCGAAAAGATACGTGAGATTGCGGCGGCTGCCGGTGTGCCAATCGTCGAGAATCGAATGCTGGCCCGCAGCATGTTCGAAAATCTGGAAGTGGGTATGGAAATCCCGGCCGCTTATTACCAGGCGGTTGCCGAGATCCTGGCCCAGGTTTATAAACTCAAAGGGAATCCGAAGTATTCAAATTCCGGGTATGCTTATGCCGGCTAATCGCAAAGTAATCAGCTTATCGCCCGCGATGATGCGAAGCGGGAACATCGGGATCGCCGTCCTGATCGTGCTGATCCTGGGAGTGATGATTCTGCCCCTGCCGACGTTCCTGGTCGATATGCTGCTTGCCATGAATATCACCGGAGCCCTGATCATTCTTTTTATGGCGCTCTATATCTCCAGACCGCTGGAATTTTCGGTTTTTCCCGGGCTGCTGTTGATCATTACCCTTTTCCGCCTGTCGTTGAATGTGGCGACGACGCGACTGATCCTGGGCAATGGTTACGCCGGCGAAATCATCGAGAGTTTCGGCTCCTTCGTGGTGCAGGGCAATTATGTCGTCGGCACGGTCATATTTTTAATCCTGGTGATTATCAATTTTGTGGTTATTACCAAAGGCGCCTCGCGCATTGCGGAAGTGTCGGCCCGCTTTACCCTGGATGCCATGCCCGGCAAGCAGATGGCCATTGACGCGGATTTGAATGCCGGCCTGATCGACGACAATGAAGCCCGCGAAAGGCGCGCGTCGATCGCCGCGGAAGCCGATTTTTACGGCGCGATGGACGGCGCCTCCAAGTTTGTCAGGGGAGACGCGATCGCGGGCCTGCTGATAACTTCCATCAATATCATCGGCGGATTGGCGATCGGGATCCTGCAGATGGGGCTGCCGATTGCGGAAGCGGCTACGAAATTCACCCTTCTGACCGTCGGCGACGGCCTGGTTTCGCAGATTCCGGCCCTGGTAATCTCCACCGCCTCTGGCATCATCATCACTCGGGTCAGTTCCGATTCCAGCCTGGGGAGCGATATCGCCCGCCAGGTCAGCGGACAACCCAGAGCGATTTTCGTCTCGAGTGCCGTTCTCGGCATTCTGGGATTCATGCCGGGACTGCCCTTCCTGCCCTTCGCGTTTCTCGCCGTTCTACTGGTCGGCAGCGGCTATATGATTCGTAAAGGCCAAGTAACGCAGGAGACCGAGCAGCAGGAAGCCGAGGATGCTCAGAAATTTGAAGAGGCCGAACACATCGAAGATTTTCTGCATCCCGATCCGTTCGAAATCGAGATCGGCTATGGGCTGATTCCGCTGGTGGATGAACACCAGGGCGGGAATTTATTGAATCGTATCTCAACGATTCGCAAGAACCTGGCGATTGAATTGGGAGTGATCATTCCGCCGATCCGCATCCGCGACAACATCCAGCTGAAGTCGAGCGAATATATTTTTAAAATATACGGTATCGTCATCACCCATGGCGAAATCATGATCGATCGCTATCTGGTGATCAACTCCGATGAGAGAATCCCTCTTGACGGCATCAAGACGAAGGAACCGACTTTCGGTCTGCCGGCGATTTGGATTTCAAAAAATCAGAAGGAACAGGCTGAGATCGCCGGTTTCACGGTGGTCGAACCGCCGGCCATCGTAGCTACGCATTTAATGGAAGCCCTGCGCGAAGATGCCCATAAGCTCCTGAACCGCCAGGAGACCCAGCGTATGATCGATCATCTTAAGAAAACCCATTCTGCGGTGGTCGAAGGGCTCATTCCGGAGCTTGTTTCGTTGGGTACCGTAAACCAGATTCTGAAGAACCTGCTGAAGGAACGTATCCCCATTCGCAACCTGGTCATGATCCTGGAAACCATCGCCGATTCCACTCACTTGAGCAAAGATCCCGAATATCTGACGGAATATGTACGTGCGGCGCTGGCCGAAACAATCAGCGACAGCTATAAAAATGAAGATAATACCATGAATATTGTGACCCTGGAACCCAGGCTGGAAGACGCTATTATGGAAAGCGTGAAGAACAACAACGGGAAATATCAGAATCTGGGATTTTCGCCGAAGCAGGTAAATCGTATCTTTAACACAATCGATGAAGCCATTCACAAGATGGTGCAGAGCGGAAATCGTCCGGTGCTGCTGGTATCGCCGCAAATCCGGCGCTTTGTCCGCAATTTTATTGAGCCGGTCATCCCCAACCTGGCGGTTCTGGCCTACTCCGAACTTACACAGGATATTAATTTGAAATCCATGGGAATTGTGAGGTATCCCGATGAAAATTAAAAAGTTTATTGGTCTGACATTGCAGGAAGCCCTGCGCAAGGCAAGGGCGGAACTGGGCGATAACATGATCCTGCTCGATTCAAAGGAGATCGGTGGTAACAACTCGTCGATGGGCAAAAACAACCTGATCGAGATCACGGTTACCGATACGGCCGCAGCCGGAAAGCAGTACAGGGCTTCCGGAGGAAAGCACGGGAAATTGAGCTTTTCGGATCTTTTTGTGGATGGCGAAAACACCCGGGGACTTTCAAGACGGCGACCGGCAAATTACGTCGAGCGCGAACAACTCGTCAGCGGCCGGTCCAACGCTGTGGATAAGGATTCCCAGGAGCTGCTCGCCAACAGTCCCAGGATGATGTTCTCCAACATCTTCAACCGGATGTTGGATTCGGGCGTACCGCGCGATACGGCCACCAAATTCATTCAGAGTGCGCAGCTGCGCCTGAACGGCGACGTCAGTCTGACGGAACACAAGGTGCTGGATGCCATCGGTTCTGAGCTGTTCATCTTCTTTCAGAAGAACAGTCTGGTATCCACATTACGTCCGGCCAAGCCGCAAATCATCTCGCTGATCGGGCCCACCGGCGCCGGGAAAACAACGACGATCATGAAAATGGCCGTGAATCCGGAAATCTTCGGGCAGAAGAAGGTAGCCATCATAACCATCGATAACTATCGTATGGGCGCCAGCGAACCGCTCAAGACTTTTTCGAAGATTACTTCGATACCGGTGAAAATGCTGCGCCGTTTTGAGAGCATTAGTTATGAAATCGAACGCCTTAAGAACCGCGATGTGATCCTCATCGACACACCCGGACGGAGCCCGCTTTTCACCAATTACATCAGCGAATTGCAGACGCAGTTGTGCATCAACCGGCCGATCGAATTTCTGCTGGTGCTGAGCGCGACGTCGGACGTCGATGATCTTAACCTTTTGTCGCGACTGTATCGCACCTTCAAACCGCAGGGAGTGATCGTTACCAAGGTCGATGAAACCAATCGCCCCGGTAAAATCATCTCGATGATGTGCAAGATCGGTCTGCCTCTCTCATTTATCGGGCATGGCCAGTCGATACCGGATGACATCATGCGGTCAAACGGGCAATTCATCTGGAATAAAATTTTAAAATCGGAAATGAATTAAATCGCCTGAGAAAGGGGAAGAGGCACGGAATGGAAAAACAGTACGCGGGTAAACCACAGCCGGCTCAGATTATAGCCATTGCCGGGGCAGGGCGGGATGTCGATATTCGTCTCTGCACAATTAAACTCGGTATGGCGCTGGGACAACTCGGCCGGCGAATCCTGAGCATCCGGAGTGAGGACAGCACCGTTTCCGAGCGCCAGGCTTCAGGGACGCTTTCCGGCCCCAAATTGCCGTCCGAAACGGATTGGCGTAGCCGGATCCGCAAAGGAAGCGGCGGGGTAGATCAATTGCGCATGACGAGTCCGCAGGACGACCGGGCGGTCCGCAAGGCGAAGAGTGTGATTGCCGGGGCAGGCAATGAGTATGATACTCTGTTGATTGAGATAGCTGACGTCACGGACCCGTCTGTCACCCCCCTGATTTCGATGTGTGACCAATTGTTGGTAGTGATGAATTCCGATCCCGAATCACTGGCGACAAGTTATGGCCTGATCAAGAAGCTTCGGCAGGAAAAGTTGGCGCTCCCGGTTCTGGCGATCGTCAACCGGGCGTCGTCCCACGAAGCGGGAATGCTGTTGTTTAAGAAAATGCAGCTCATGGTTGAAAAATTTTTAAGAATCAAGCTGGATCTTGGCGCGGTTCTGCTCGGTGATGAAGTCTGGGACCGGGCCGAAACGAGCGATATCCAGCTGCTGCTAGGCTATCAGCGGTCGCAGCCGGCTGGCGAAATGCTGCGCTTTGCACAGCGCTTGCTGCGGATGCCGTACCGGGATATTCATCGCAACAATCCTTTCCAGAAAAAGTGGGAAGAATTGAGAAATCTTTATATAGGCACGGCCAATGTCTAAACTGATCAGCAGCATCGCCCTTCTATTCGCGATCATCACGTTTTTCGCAAATGTGATTCGCGAAACCTCATATTTTAGCAGCGTAATCCGCGCAGCGATCGTTTTCATCGGCGTGCTGTTCATATTTTTTATCGCGGCCCATCTCCTGCGATGGGGACTTTTTATTTTCACCGCCCGGAGCAAAACATAAAGGTACGGAATGATTCAGGCGACAACTCCAAGCGCAATGAACGGGGAAGAACTGGCGGTTTGCTATGTCAATCAGCCTTCGGCAATTGCCAGAGACCGGGTCATCAACGCCTACCTGCCGCTCGTTAAACACATCATCGGCCGGCTGAATGTTCCGATGGACGGCCTGCTCCAGAAAGAAGATCTCTATCATTTCGGCATCATCGGCCTGATCGATGCGCTGGATAAATTCAATCCCGGGACGGGGGCGAGTTTCAAGACCTTCGCCTATAAGCGTATCTACGGTGAAGTGCTGGACAACGTCCGTAAGGTCAGCGCCCTTAACCGTGCGCAGTGCCGCCAGGTCAGGCTCGTCGAGGAAACGACCAACGATCTGCGTTCCCGGCTCAACCGGGAACCGACCGTGTCGGAGGTCTGTCGCGCAGCGCAGATCAGCGACACGGAATATTATCAGACAAAACAGTTGAACAATCTGAATTTTACCTTATCTCTCGATGACAAACTCTATATCCACGATGGCAGTACAGTAACTCTGAAAGATGAGATTCCCGACGACGATGAGAACGATCCCGGGAATATTCTGGACCAGCAAAGCAGCAAAGATGAATTACGCCACCTCATTCGAAATTTACCGGAACGCGAACGATTGATTTTGGCACTCTACTATTATGAGAATCTGACGCTGGCCGATATCGGGCAGGTTCTGGGAGTCAGCGAATCCAGAGTTTCGCAAATACTGAATCAAACTCTTTCGAATTTTAAACGCCATTTGCAACTATGAGGTGAATCCAATGGCATTTGAAGAAAGCAGCCGTCTGCTGGGATTGAATCCGTCGGAATCCGTGCGATCGATAACGGCGATGCGAAATGATCCCCAGCAGAAGCGTAAGAAAAAGAAACGCGACCAGGAAAATATGCAATCGAAAGATATCCTCGAACTGTCCTGTGTAACACTCGAAAAAAGCGATCCGCAAGACATTGCACACGGGCAGCTGCATTATTCGAATCAACAGGAAGACGAACATCATGACAGAATCGATCTTATCGCCTAAGCGGCGGGGAACTAGCGCGTCCCGGCGCAGCATGGTATGCGCCCTGCTCGTCCTTATTTCCGGGATTATGACCCCGGTGAGCGGAAACCAGGATGATCCAAAGTGTCTGCTGGTTAGGGTGGAGGAATACCAGCACTTCAAGCGTTTGCTCGTCGTGCAGCCGGCCGAGAAGCCGATAGCCGTTCCCCAAATCCGGGTGAATCGAAAACGCGGTGATTTTTTTATAACAATAAACCCGGTGCCGGGCGACCGTTTTTTCGGCACGAAACTGATCCGCGAGTACGAGCCCGTGCCATTCCGTATGGAGATTCAGGTTCCCGATAAGAATACGCTCGTTCTGGACGGCAAGATAGTCGATCTCAGCCAAGTAACAGCCTATTATGATTACGAGAATCGCGCGTATGTTTTCGACATTTATCGGGATTTGCCGCCGGAAGGAATGGAGCATCTGACTCACCTGAAGCCGGCGAACTCATCGATCGGCCAGCTGGAAAACGCGCAGAAATCGCCGGAAGTGCAGCTCGCCGGTCTGCATCCGCAACTGGCGCGGCTCGGTAAACGCTCCGGATTGCCCCTGAATTACCTGCTGAAAGCCTTTTTGATATCGGCAGCCCTGATCCTGTCGGTCGGCATGCTCTATTTCTCCGTCGTTCTGATGAAACGCAGCCAAACGGCAGAGAAGAAGCAAAAGCCCATGAAACCGGCTCTGCGCGAGCGGGTGGATATTACAATCGACCAGGAGTTCGATCCGTCCGTCATCCACGCTCAAGACATTAAAGATGAAGCAGCCCGGAAGAGATTGAGCTACGATGAGGCTGCGTTGCTGATGAAAATGTCGAAAGGAGCGGATGCATGAACCAGTCCTTCCTCACGTCGGGGAGTGAAGATATTTTCATCGTTGAGGATATCCTCGATCAGTTTTTTAAACGATTGAAAAAGGACATGCTGCTCAAGGGCCGCATCATCCGCGTCCTGGGCGAGGGGCGGTTCATCCTGCGTATCCGGGGGTATAACCTGGTCGCTGCCTCGAGCCGACAGCTGACTCTGCAGGAAGAGTTGCGCTTCAGTGTACTGAGCGTGCGACCTTATCTGGTACTCAAACAGATCGTTTCGCAATTGAAACCATCAACCGGATCGACCGACATTCTCGTCTGATAACCATTTATTCGGATTGGCAGCTATGATAAATACTTCGTTTCTGAATGAGATCGTAACCATTATCGAGAACAACCGTGACGAGCAGGAGACCTACCAGGCGCTCGTGACGCTATTCAGGGAGGTCGTTCCCTTCGATTGTGCAACGCTTTTCCTGTATAAAGAGAATTGCAAAAGACTTATACCGGTCTATCAGTTCGGCGATGAAATCGTCGATCTGGCGGTTGATTTTTCCTTTAAAGACGGCATGGGCATATCGGGCTGGATATCCCAGAAACGTGAACCCGTCGTCCTGGAGAACCTGCTCAAATGCGAATCGCAAAAGGGCCGGTCGTTCAATTCGTTTTTATCGATGCCGCTCTGGGGCCTGCAGGAACTACTGGGTGTATTTAACCTGGGTCATCATGAAAACGGCTTCTATCAAAAATCCGATTTCCAGGATTATAAGATCGTGGCTGCCCAGATGGCGCTGATCATCGAGAAATACCGTATGAAATCGCGCCTGGATCACCAAAACAGAGAGTTGAAGCAAGCCCTCGAAAGTCTGAAAATCGCGCAGAGTGAACTGGTCGAAAAGGAGCGCCTGGCAGCCATTGGCGAGTTGGTGATCACGGTAAACCACGAGATCAACAATCCGCTCACGGCGATTATGGGGCTGGCCGAGATCCTGGATCTGTCGCTGCACAGCGCCGGTGAGGTGAAAATCCGCGCGGGCCTGCGCAAAATCCTGCAGGAATCCCACCGGATTGAAAAAGTCACCCAACGGTTGCGGGAACTGAAAACGGCTGCCTCAACCCCTTATCTCGGGGACGAGAGGATGATCAAAATCTAGGAATTATTTCTCCCCTCAGATTCGGTAGTTAATCTTTTATTTGATTACTGATTGATTCCACAATTTTCTGGTAATAATCCAACCAATCCTCGTTACCGATCCTTTTGGCGAGCTGATAGGCTTGCTCGAAAGCGGCGGAGGCCTGATCGTATTGCCGGGCCCGCGAGAGAGCGATTCCGAGTTCCATGCAGCTGTGGAATTGATGATCGGTCTGGGTGGAATTCATCGATTGATCATGACTTTCGAGCTCGCCGTAGATACTGACGGCATCCCGGAAAGCGACGATGGCCTGCGCTAAATCGCCGGACTGATACAGGTGGTAGCGGCCGTGATAGCGCTTGATTTCCGCTTCAACCGGAAAAGGCAGGTCGCGGGTGGCGGCGGAAAGCCGGGCAATTCGTTTGGGGTCTGTCGGCCCCTTCTGAATTAAGAAACGCAGGATTTCGGCCTTCGCTTTTTCGGCCTCCTCTTTCGACTGTAACATTTGATGGGCTGCCTGCCAGCATCTGTCCTCTTTGGAAGCGTTGCGGAAAACATCCAGGATCGCGGCCAGTTTTTTATCTTCATCCGTAAACAGCGATTGCACGAAGTAAAACTGGCAGCGGGCGAGGGCGTATCGGAGACAGGCATCATCCGGCGCTTTTTGAATTTCCCGCTCCAGGCTGTCGGTCTGGGCGAGCACGGTTTCGATGGCCGCCCTGTAGTTGTGATTCCGGCGGAAGTCCTCGGCTTTTTCGACGGAAAAACCGAACTGTTTTTCTTCCGGGACAATTTCGGCTACGGGAGATTCCGGTTCGGGTTGACCACTTTGTTGGATGCCTGAATCCAGCAATACCGGGTGGATCCAGCCAATCGTGCCGTTCCCCAGAACGATCTGGATCCATTCACCGGAGCGTGATAGTTCCGCCACTTCCCAGCCGCGGGACAATTTACCGGCGATGCGGCTCTCCGTCCCCGGCCCGGAGCGCAGGTTCCCGAACTTGCCGATCGTTAAAAAAATCGGCGACTCGTAATAGCGGATGATGTCAGGCCGCTCGATCAATATCCTGTGAATGAAGCCGGCGATCCCGTCAACTGTCTGCACCTCAAACCAATCACCGTGCTGTCCGGATGATACGAGTCGGTCGCCCGGCACCAGTTTCGCCAGCACCTCTTCCGAAAGGTCGGGACCTTCGCGCAAATTGCCGAATTTGGTGACAGTCAGCGTATCCGAAACGAGGCGGTCCGCCGGGCTGCCGACATCTTCCAGAAGAATGTAATTCAACCAGCCGGTCACGCCGCCGGGCAGTTTGGCGAGGTACCAGTCATGCCATTCGGCGACCAATTCACACGAAACGCCGGGATCTGCTTTGGCACTCACGCGGTATTGCGTTCCGGGACCGGAGCGCAGGTTGCCGCGCTTGGCGATTAGGGCTGTTTTCGCCAGGGCCGAAGGCGGCGGGATTAAGATGAGAATCATCACCGCGTAAAGTGACAAGTTCCGAAGTTTTCTCCAGTTCATATTGCGGTCCTTAGATAAGCGGTAAAACCATGTTATTGACGAAAATTTAAGGCCCAATTCTTTGAATTCCTAGTGAAGCCTGACCGTCTGTTTTCAAGGCGGGTTACAACGGGCAATGCCTTATGGCGGGAGTGTCCCCGGACCGCATCGCTTCAGCAAATTGTGCTGTGTGCCGGGAAAAATATTCCCAATGAACCCCATTATCAACTCCAATCGATTCGAAACAGAGCGAGTTCAGGGAGGCGAAAAACCGCCTGACAGCGCTGTTAACAGGCGAAATTGATTAAAAAAGCCAAAATGATGTCCGATTTTGTGAAATACCGATCAGTCGTCGGCAATATCGGCAGGATGGCAGAATTCTTGCTTAATGCCTGTTTGAAAGGAGTAGCGAGTAATGGATTTGAACTTCGAAAATCTGAAAGATACGTTTAAAACGCAGATGTTCAGAAACGAGATGGCCGCCAATAATCTGGCGAATATCAATTCCATCGGTTTTAAACGGGACGTGATGTTTTCGAAAGTTCTCGAGTCGCGGTCCGGGACGGTCAATATAGTGGAAAACCGGACGGATTTTTCTTGCGGCTCGATCGAACAAACCGACAATCCATTTGATCTGGCGATCTCCGGTCCGGGATTTTTTGTACTCGAAGGCAACGACGGGGATCTCTACACCCGGAACGGGCACTTCACCGTCGGCGAAGACGGGCTCCTGCGTAGCCAGAACGGGCTTGCGGTGCTGAGCACAAATGGCTGGATTCAGTTATCTGATGGGCAAAAACTATATGAGAATATCACGATCTCGAACAATGGCGAAATTAATGCGGATGACCTTTACCTGGGACAGATTCAAATCGTCGATTTCGAGAGCTACAATGCTTTACGGAAACAGGGCGACAATGTATTTTGTCTGAATACCGACAGCCGGCAGATGCCCATTCCGGTGGAAAAACCGTTGCTGGCCCAGGGCAAACTGGAACAGTCCAACGTCAATGCCGTGGAAGAAATGGTGAACCTGATCGAGATTCAGCGGAAGTTCGAATCCACCCAACGCGCCCTTCAGGCGATCGACAAAGCTCTGGACGATACCGTGAACAAGTTGGGAGTCACAAGATAAGCGGGAGAATGAATTATGCTTAGATCATTGCGCATTGCAGCTCTGGGAATGACTGCTCAACAATTGAATGTGGATACAATCGCGAACAACCTCGCAAACGTCAATACAACCGGTTACAAGAAGAACGCGGTCGAATTTCAGGACCTGCTGTATGAAAATATCAATCTGGGTGCCGCAGAAAGTGATTCCAAGACGGCCCAGCCCCTTGGCCTGCAGGTCGGTTTGGGAAACCGGCCGGTTTCCACTTACCGCAGCTTCTCGCAGGGTGCCCTGGCCGAAACCGGTAATCCGCTGGACCTGTGCATTAATGGCAACGGGTTTATGCAGATTTTGCGGGCGGACGGAAGCGTAGCCTATACACGGGACGGAACCTTGCGGATCAATTCCGAAGGATACATTGTTACCTCATCCGGCTTGAAACTCTACCCCGAGATTGTGATGCCGGAAGGCGTCAGCGGGATCAATATCGGTCAGAACGGAGTCATTTCCGTCTCCTACGAAGACGAACGCGAACCCGAGGAGATCGGGCAGATTGAACTGGTGAGTTTTATCAATCCGGCCGGATTGAAGGCGATCGGCGGCAACCTGTACACGGATACGGATTCTTCCGGCGAGGCGAATTTCGGGTATCCCGGCGAAGAAGGCTACGGCACGATCATTCAGGGATATCTGGAAAAGTCCAACGTCGATATCGTGCAGGAGATGATCAATTTAATCGTAGCTCAGCGAGCCTATGAGATCAATTCCAAGGCCATCAAAACTTCCGACGAACTTCTGGCAATTGCCAACCAAATCAAACGATAAAATATTGACGTGAATTACCGAACTCCGATATATGCGATCTTGATTATGGCCCTGACGGCGACAGCTTTCGGTGATGAATTTCAGATCGTAAAGGAAAAGGCGGCGCTCCATTTCGCCCGTAATTTCGGGATTGAGGTTGAGGATGTCACGGTTGAGATACTATATCCGCCCAAGGTGGCTGAGAGCGACCTGGCGCAGGCAGACATTCGGATCGGATTCGATCACAACACGGCCCGCCCGGGATGCCAGACCATCTGGCTCAATATGCAAGACCGGGCCGGTAATGTCAAGCGTTACCCGATGACTGTGGATGTTTCGATCTCCGTTTTGTACCCGGTAAGCCGGGAAAAAATAGAAAGAGGAGAGCTGATTACCCGGGAGAAGATTGATCTTCAAAAAGTCACGCTTTACCGCGATTACGTAGCGCCTGTCGCGGTGGCGCAATTACTCGGAAAGGTGACCCGCCAGGTCATAGCGCCGGGGCGGATTATCCGGGAAAAGATGGTCAGGGAAGAACCGGCTATCAGCAGAGGCGAGAAGGTCGACATCCGGATCAATCGAGCAAGCCTCTCCATCAGCGTACCCGGCCGTATCCTGGAAGATGCCCGGATTGGTGATAAGGTGGCGGTGGTTCTGGAAGGTTCCGGCCAGAAAATGTCCGGCGTCCTGACATCGCCCGAAACCGTATTAGTCCCGATTCATTGAGGAAATATGCGAAAATTATTAACTATTATGCTCGTCTCGATTGCCATACTTTTTTTCGGCACTTTTCAAAGCCGCGCTCAATCCCTGTTCTCGGATATTAAAGCCCACGAAGTGGGCGACATTGTCACGGTCCTGATCGTGGAGAGCGCCAACGCCTCGCGCGAGTCTAAAGTAAGCAACTCGGCTGCTACCGATATGGGCGCCGACGGCAGTGTCTCCGGCACGCTTACCAATTATCTTCCGTTATTCGGCATGTCGGGAGCGGTTTCCAATTCGCACAGTGGTGTGGAGGGAACGGAGCAGAAAGATAAAATGGTCGGTAAAATTACGGCCAGCATCATAGAGCGGACGGAGGCCGGATTGTGCCTGATCCGGGGCGAACGAATCGTTGAAGTCAACGGTGAACAGAACCTGATGCAGATTGAGGGCCGCATCCGCACACGCGACATCGGAGCAAACAATACCGTGTACTCCTACAATGTCGCGGATGCGAGAGTGATTTACAAGAAGACCGGCTTTAAAAACCGGGTGATGAAACCGGGAACCGGCCAGAAGGCGATTGTCTGGCTGCTCAGCTTGGGATTGCTGGCAGTTTCCGTAACGGGAGTATTGATGAAATGAAAAATCTGGCATATCCGCTGCGATGGCTTGTTCTGCTGGCCTTGATCCATTCCGCTTTCGCGGATGTGCGCATTAAGGATATCGTGACCATTGAAAACGATCGGCAATTGCCGCTGATCGGTTACGGTCTTGTCGTGGGATTAAACGGCACCGGCGACCGGGCCGGGGGCAGCCGCGGGACGGTTTTTACGATCCAATCGATCAGCAATATGCTGGAGCGCTTTGGTGTGACGGTTCCCAAAGAAGAGTTGCGCACCCGCAACGTGGCCGCCGTGATGATCACGGCCCAAACGCCGGTTTTCGGACGAGCGGGATCGAAATTCGATGTCACCGTGTCTTCGCTGGGTGATGCAAACAGTCTTCAGGGTGGCGTACTGCTGATGTCGCCGCTGCGCAGCGAGCAGGGCGTATATTACGGCAGCGCGCAGGGTCCGATTTCCATCGGCGGATACAATATTGAGACGAGTGCGGGGGAAAAGTACCAGAGCAACCATGCGCTGGTTGGCCTGGTACCCAACGGCGGCATGCTGAGTGTTCCATCGGCGGATCATCAGATCGATCTTTCGCAACCGCTGCGGTTTCTGCTTACCGAGCCGGACTTCGTGACGGCCTGCCGGATCGCTGCACGCATCAACGACTATTATGAAACTACGGGATTCATGGAGCAAAAACTGACATCGGTCGCCAGGCCGATCAACGCCGGGCTGGTGGAACTGGCGTTCCCGGACTTGGTCGATTCGCAGCAGATGGCCTCTTTTTTTATCGCAACCGTTGAAACATTGCAGGTGCGGCCGGATGTCGAGGCCCGGGTTGTAATCAACGAGCGCACCGGGACGATTGTTTCCGGCGGCAATGTGAAGATCAACGAGGTTTTGATCTCGCACGGCAATCTCACGATTCAGGTCAAGCGTATGCCGCTGATCTCGCAGCCTTCGGCTTCTTTCAGCAACGCCGGTCAAACGGTAGTCGATTACATTACCGAGACCACTGTTCAAGAAGGCGAAGCCCAGGTGGCGGTATTGCCGGCTACGACGTCGGTAAGCGATCTCGCGACGGCCCTTAACCAGCTGGCGCTACGACCGCGCGATGTGATCGCAATTTTCCAGGCCATCAAACAGGCCGGGGCCCTGAACGCCCGCCTGATCATCATGTAAATGAAAATCGGCATGAAACTAAATTCAAATATCAGCGCCATTGATCAGAGTTTAACGACCCGCAATACCGGACGCAGTGCCGGGATGGGGAATCCGGACGACATCCAGCTGCGCGAGAAATGCCGCGATCTGGAAGCCTTGTTCCTGACGCAATTGATCAAGGCCATGGAGAAGACAATCCCGCAGAGCACGCTTTTCGGTTCCCAGAATTCACTGCCGGGGATGCTATTCAGTTCGACGATGGGCCAGGCCATTGCCGAGCGTGGCGGACTGGGTCTGGCTGAGAAGATTTATCGAAGTCTCGACCCGGAGCAAAGAGTGGAAGGGATCAAAGAAGAGCCCTCCGGGGAATATATCGATACGCTATTATCGTTAAAGAATATCTTTCTGTCCGAAGACCAGTGAGAGGAAAATGAAGATACCCGAACCGCAATTACTCGAAGACCTGATTACCTTGCTCAATGAACAATCGAAAGCATTCGAGCAATTTCTGACCATCATGCGCGGAAAGCAGCAACTCATTGTCCAGAACGACATCGATGCGTTGCGCAAATGCATCCTGGACGAACAGCATTTGATCCAGAAATGCAGACTGATGACCGGCCGGCTGAACAGCTTCTTGGAAAAATACAGCCTCTACTGCGGTGTCGATAAGGGCAAACTCAGATTGAGGGACATTATTGCGGCGGCGCCGCGTGAGCGGGCCCTTCAACTGAAGAACCTGCAACTGCGCATTCGCCGGGATCTCGAACAGATCAGCAGTCTGAATTCTGAAAATAAGTATCTGGTCAATTTCTCGATCGAATTCATCAAGGGCATGGTTCAGGTTTTTCTTAAGGAGGGCGATCCGAAATCCCAGACCTACACGGTCAGCGGCATCCTGGCGTCTTCCGATAAATACAACAAAATTCTCGATTTCCAGGTTTGAGCGAAATATGTCAATAAGCAGACTCATGCGCTTGTCCAACCAGGCCCTGCTGAACAGCCGGGCGGCCATCGATGCCACGGCCAACAACATTGCGAATGTCAATACCGACGGCTATAAACGGCGGCGCACCGATACCCTGCAACTGCTGGGACTGAACGGCGGCATCAATAGCCTGGATAGTGACACCCTGTTGCGTTATCGGAATCAATTTGTCGAGACAATGCTCTACCGGGAGCAGACCAATCTGGGTAAATACCAGACGGCCAAATCGCTCGGTGAAAACATCGAGACCATCTTCGGGGAAGGGGATGATAGCGGGTTGCAGAGCGCCCTGACCAACTTCTGGAATTCCTGGCAGGAATTGTCCAACGACCCGGAGAGCATGACTACCCGAAATACGGTAGTTGATAAAGCCGCTGCCCTGTCCAGTACTTTTCGCAAACTCTACGATGACCTGAACAATTTGAAAAGCGAGACGAAGACGGAACTGCAGTCTAAGACCGATCAGATCAACACTATCCTGAATCAGCTGCAGAAAGTTAACCGTCAAATCGAAGGCAATGCCACCGGTGATCTGCTGGATCAACGCGATCTCCTGATCAATGAATTATCGGGGTTCATGGATGTTCAGATCAAGCAGCTCTCCGGCAACGGAGTAATCGTCTCTTCGAATGGCCAGATTTTGCTGGCCGACGGCCATGTTTCGACGCTGGAGGTGGCGGAAACGAGAAGTGGCGACTCATCTTCACTTGAGATCCGGCTGAAGAACGAAGGCCGTGCTCTGAATGTCAATTCCGGCGAGCTCGGTGCGCTTCTGGAAACCCATAAGCAGGTTATTCCGGAATATATCGACCGGCTCAATAGTATGGCAATGGCCGTCACGGAACAGGTCAACAAAGTCCACTGCAGCGGATACGATCTGAACGGTAAAAAGGCGGCTGCATTTTTCGAAGCTTCGATTACGAATGCCGGCGAAATGCGGGTCAATTCGGATCTTTTGGGTGATGCGTCGCTGATCGCAGCTTCAAGAAATGCAAACGAGCCCGGAAACGGTGTCCTGGCCCTGCGCATGTCCGACCTTCAGTTCGAGTCGATCCTGAACGGCCGCAATATATCGGAATTCTATCATACGCTCCTGAACAGGATCGGAAACCAGGTAGAGGAGGCAAGGGCCCAGGAGAGCAGCCAGGAGTTGATCGTGAATAATCTGAAAAACCAGCGCGATTCCATCTCGGGTGTTTCTCTCGATGAAGAGATGACCAAACTGATCGAGTTTGAAACCGCCTACAAGGCCGCCTCGCGGCTGGTTCAGACCATCGATGAGATGGCGCAGAGTGTGTTGAATATGGTGTCATAAACAGCTCGTAACTTAGTGAGAATACCATGCGAATTACCGAATCCATGATTACACGCGGTCTTTTAGTTGATGTGAACGATTGCCGCGTGAAAATGAATGAAAGTCAGAAATCGATCTCAACGGGCAAAGCGATCCGTAAAGTCTCGGACGATCCGGCTCGTTTTACCAAAGCCTCGAATCTGAAAGAGAAGTACAGTCGCAATGAACAGTACCTGCAAAATATTCAGGAAGCCATCGGGTGGGTGGATAATACAAGCACTTTGCTGGAAGACATCTATTCACTCAGTCTGGAGGCGCAGGAAGTTGTGAATACGGCGGCGAATTTAACTTCGGATAGTAATATCCGCCAGAATCTGGCGTCGCAGGTCGATTCGACACTAAACGAAATGCTGACCCTGACCAATAGCAAGTATCTCGATAAGTACGTTTTCGGTGGGAACCAGACCAAGGGACAAACTCCGTTTAGTTTGACGGAGGACGGCGCCGAATATACCGGAAATGCGAACAGGATGTACCGTAAAGTCGCCGACAATGCCGTCCTGGCGATCAACGTTTCGGGTGAGCGTCTGCTCGAAATCGATCCGTTCACTCCGATGCTCGAATTGAAATCAGCCCTGGAGCAGAATGATACGGAAAAGATCAATGAATTGCTGGACACGATGAATACGCTCGCGAGCCGGCTGAGTGGATTGTGTAGCGAGTGCGGTACTATCAAGAACCAACTCCTGCTCTCGCAGAATCGCCTGGAAACGGCCAATCTGAATCTGGAAACCGTGCTCTCCAATCTGGAGGATGCGGACATGGCTACGGCTATTACCCGATACAACACCGATGAGCTGGCCTATCAATCCGCGTTGCAGGTGATTTCGGATGTAATTAACAACAGTCTCTTGAATTTTTTAGGTTAACTGTCGGATGGACCCTTTTATGCAAAACAATCAAACCAACATGAACAGTAATTTTTCCGTGGATATCTATTTTCATTTCGGATTGCCCGGTTTCGAGAACATCAACGATTATTCGTTTGAACATCTGGATGAGGTGGAGCCGTTCAATATCCTGAGGGCGAGGCACGATCCGAAGATATCGTTGCTGCTTTTCGATGCCCGCCTGTTGCCGCTCTATTGCGACATCCCGATTTCCGAAATGGAAAAGAAAAAGGTCGAACTGAAGGTGGACGAAACGCCCGCGGTATTCCTGGTTCTGAAAATCGATTCGCATGAAAAGAGGTTGACCGCCAATCTGCGGGCGCCGATCATTTTGAATTTTGACACGAAAATGGGCCACCAGGTGATCCTGGAGGACGAAACCCTCTCAATGGAGTATGTTCTGGAACCCGAAACCGTGAATATTGCTTAGTAGAAAATAATAGAATTTTATCCTGAAAAGAATCGAATATTATGCTGGTTCTAACAAGAAAACCCGGAGAAAGCCTGCGCATCGGAGCCCAGGTCGTGGTGACGGTCCTGGAACGATCGTCCCGGGAAGTGCGATTGGGGATTGAAGCACCGGGAGAAATTCCCATTTATCGTGATGAAATTTATCGCAAGATTCAGAAAAAGAATCTTGAAGCGTTGATGAATGAAAGTACCCAACCGACGATGATTTCAGCGATCATCAAGGGGAAGAACTGGAATGTATTGTTGGACGACACCCAAAGGTGAATTGCTCGAGGCAAAGACTTTTATGCAGCTGATTCTGAAGTACTGTCTGCTAGGCTTTGCCCGGCGCATTCATGCTTGGCGTATGATGCGGGTACTGCGAAAAACGTGTTGAATCCGCCGTACGCGCCGGAGTAAGAGATTCCGGAATCTTGAAACAGCGGCTTCCGGGGAGCCGGAGCAGGGCATGGAGAGAATGGCCAAATGAAGAAGACAGATACCAACAGCGATAACGATATTAAGAATCCGCAGGACATTCATGTCTCGGTGATCATACCGCATCTGCGGCCGCAGTTTCAACTGGACGCTTGTCTGAATGCGTTATTGCAGAATACGCACATGGCCGCTGTGGTTGAGATCATCATAGTCGGCGAAAAGAAAGCAAAAGTCGACGAGTGCACTCTGGTTGCTTTAAAAAATCAAAATTACAGAATAAGGGTATTGTCCTCATCGAGCTTGTCCGGCTACAGCCAGACCTGTAACCTCGCTGCTGAGGCGGCGCACGGGAAATACCTGGTCTTTCTCCGGGAAGATGTTGAAGTGGGTGAAGGCTGGCTCGAAGCGGGATTGGCCTGCCTGGGCAATTACCATAAAGCCGGGATTGTCGGAGCCGAGATCTGGGGCTCAGATCGGAAGACGCCCCAGTGCGGGCTTGAATTTCAACCGATAACTCCTGATCAACAGCGGATTTACACGATCTGGCCAACGGAACTTTATGCAATCAATGAAGGCCATGCCGGCGCGGCGGACGGGTACCGGGAAGTGGAGGCGATAAGCTCGGCCGTCATGATCCTCGAAAAGCATTTCTTTCAGCAAATCGGGCAGTTCGATAAAAAATACAAAAGGCATTTTGCAGAAATCGACCTCTGTTTTCGGGTTCGCCGGGCGGGGAAGAGAGTTATCACTTCGTCCGAATGCAAAGTTTTTATATCGGATAATCATCGGGAATACGATGTCACCCGGAGGGGAGCGTCCGAAAAGGAGGCAATGCGATATTTTTACCGGAAGTGGCACCGGGTTATCGGTCGTCTGGCGATCCGGAAATTGACCGAGCAGGTCGCGCCGAAGCAGCGGGTCTTCCGGGAGGACATCCTGCCCGTCTCACTGAAAAGCCTGCAGGATCATTTGGTCGATTTTATCTCTCATTGGGCCGGGATACTGGAAGCCCTGGGACCGATCTATGCTCATTTCGGCGGCGCCGGTGATGCCTGCCTGCTGCTTTCAACTTTTTATGATGAGAATCCGTGCCAGACGATCCTGAGTGTTCCGAATTCGGTGAAAATGGCGCAATCCTTCTTTGCGTCTTTTCCAGCCTTGAAGGAGATCATTTTCCTGCCCAATCCGAAACTGACGGATCTGCATGCGGTTTTTCGCCAGATCATGCACCAATTGGCCAATGTTAAAGGCCTGGGAGCAACCCCATTCCTGCTGTATCCCGATGAGTGGAAGAAATCACTGAATATTTTCAATAAATATGGAATCCGTAGAACGGCGAACTGGGCTAAACATTTCGCACGGCGCAAGTTGTTCCCGTTCCAGGTGACAGTGGCGCCGATGGGGAGTCTGATGGGAATGGTGCCCGGAAAGAAAAATATCCTCAATCCGGTCTACTGGAAACGGCTGATCGCGTACCTGAACAGTCAGGATATTACTCCCGTTATCATCGGGACGCCGGAGGAACGATCGCAGTATCCGAATATCGGCCGGACGGTCGACCGGCGCTCTTATTCGTTCCAGGACCAGATGGAATTGATTGCCTCCAGCGATTTCTTTATCGGAGCGGATTCGTGGGGTAAAAGTTTTGCGGCTTTGGCCGAAATCCCGACCATCGTTTTCGAGGCGATGCACGATCGCAACTGGGAAATTGCCAAAGACGTGTCGGATTATGTTTTCCTGGATCCGTGGGATATTATTCGCGTTGTAAGAGATATCGGAGAATTCAAAACGGTCTTCATGCGGCTCAAGAAGAATAAGGGAGTTGCCCAAAAAACCAGGACATTTAATGTATGTTGGGAAGGGGCCCAGTTCATGACGCATTCGCTGGCGATGGTTAACCGCGAATGCTGCCTCAACCTGATCCGGCAGGGGGTAAATCTGTCGGTCATCCCGACCCAAAAGGATCAATATACGCCGGACATGCAGAGTCCCTATGCGGAGATTCTGGGACGTTATCATAAAAAGTTGCCGGTGGTGGATGTCGTTGTCCGGCATCAGTGGCCACCCGATCTGAGGCCGCCCGAGAGGGGCCATTGGGTTGTGATTCAGCCCTGGGAATTCGGATATCTGCCCCGCAAATGGGCTACCGTGTTTGCCACGCAGGTTGATGAAATGTGGGTTCCGAGCCATTATGTACGCAAAGTTTACATCAACAGCGGTATCCCGGAAGATAATGTCAAAGTAATCCCGAACGGTGTCGATCCGCTGAAATTTCATCCGGAGATAAAGCCGTATCGCTGTAAAACCCGAAAGCGATTCAAGTTTTTATTCGTCGGCGGGACGATCTTTCGCAAGGGCATCGATATTTTGCTGCAGGCTTACGGAGAGGCATTTTCAGCTGATGATGATGTCTGCCTGGTGATCAAAGATATGGGGGGCGAGTCGTTTTATAAAGGGCAGACCGCCAATGAATTCATACAGAAAATGCAGTCTGATCCGAACTCTCCGGAGATCGAATATATCGATGCCGTGTTGCCCGAAGAGAAACTTGTCGGGCTCTACACTGCTTGTGATGTACTGGTGCATCCCTATCGGGGAGAAGGTTTCGGCCTGCCCATTCTGGAGGCCATGGCCTGCGACCGGCCGGTGATCGTCACGAAGGGCGGTGCCTGCCTGGATTTCTGCAACGATGAAAATAGTCTTCAGGTTAAAGCCCCCAAGAAACAGTTTCCTGACCTTAAGATTGTGGATGAAGAATTGACCGGAGTACCCTGGCTTTATGAACCGGACAAAACCGAATTGATCCGCCAGATGAAGTTTGCTTTTGATCACCCGCAGGAAATGAAAGCGATGGGGTGCAGAGCCGGTGAGCACGTTCGCCGGAATTTTACCTGGAAACATACGGCCACCCGAATTGGTGAATCTCTTCCGACGCTCATTGCCAAGCCGTTGAAGCGCAGTCAAAATGGAATCGAATTTCAGATCGCAGCAGCCAAAGAGCTGCTGGAAAAAGGCCGTCACTCGCGGGCGAAAATTATCTACGAGGGACTGTCGCAGATGAAAAGAGATTGCCGGGTGCAATTCGGGTTAGCGGTTTGTCTGGCTCGCGAGCAGAAGTACCGGGAAGCCATGGAACTGCTTAACGATCTGATTCACAAAAATCCGGATCATTACGAGGCTTATCACGAAGTTGGATCCATATCATTCGCGATCGGAGATTTTCAGAATGCCAAAATCCTGTTCGAGATCGCAATGCAGAAAAATCCCGCTTATATTCCGTCGCAGCGCAGCTACGCTGAGACGATGCTGGAACTGGGAGAATACGAGAATTGTGTGCAGACACTCCATAATATTTTAGCCCGCAGACCGGATGATGTTCAAACCCTGCTGCGCATGGCGAAACTTTATGAAGAAGTGGGCAAACGGGACATGGCCGTGGGTTACCTGTCGACCGCTATCGGATACGAACCTCATAATGAACAACTGATCCGGCTCGCCGCTGCCTATTCGGATTATTATATGGATACTCCGAATCAGGGAACATTTGCCGGTGTCACTGATGCCTCGGGGTAAAGCAGTATCATGAACGTAAACAATCCATCCGCTACCCTTTCCGTCTGCATGATTGTGAGAGATGAGGAGCATTTTCTCGCGGGTTGCCTTGAAAGCGTCCGGGATATCGCGGATCAAATCGTCATCGTGGATACGGGTTCGGCGGATGCAACCCTCAAGATTGCCGCCCAATTTCAGGCCGAAATATATCATTTTACCTGGTGCGACGACTTTGCCCGGGCCCGTAATGAATCGCTAAAGCATGCCAACGGTGACTGGATCCTCTGGCTGGATGCCGATGAGAGGCTGATGAAATCGTCTGCCCCGATTCTACGGGATTTATTAAGAGAGGAAGCGAAGCCGGTCGTCTATTCGATCAATATCCGCAATCGTACCGGCGACAGCCATATCCTATCTCTGACCACGGCCGATCGCCTGTTTACGAATCATAAAGGTATCCGGTTTTCCGGCCTGGTACATGAGCAGGTGCTGCCGGCTCTGAAAAAATTGCAGGGCGTCCACCGGAAATCAGACGTTTTTATCGATCATCTCGGTTATCAGCTCGATCCCGAGAGGCAATCCCGAAAACTCATCCGCAACCGGGCGTTATTAGAAAAATATGTCAAGCAGCAGCCCAATTCCGCGTATGCCCATTTTACATTGGCGCAGCATCTCGATATTTCCGGGCAACTGACGGAAGCCTATGAGCACTATTTACAGGCCCTGCAACTCGACCAATTCCGGAGTGAACTTAAAACAGTCTTGTACAATGCTCTGATGGATAACTGCCTGCGGCGCGGCTACTTCGATAAGGCCCGTTCGTACGGACGATTGTCACTCGAGCGCAACGCTTCGCAGTGCATGGCACCTTACCTTTTCTATAAAATCGCCTTCCGGGAGAACAATTACCCGGATGCGATCATATGGCTGGAGAAACTGCTTTTGCAGCCGGACGAGAAGAATCCGGCGCAGGCCGTTTTACCCAGCGACCTCGCGCTGGACCGCAGGCAGATTCTCAATACATTGGGCGTGATGAACTTCAGTTGTGATCGTTTTGTCCGGGCATTGGGATATTTCGAACAGGTCTATAAAGCCGGCGATAAGACTGCCGATCTGTTAAAGAAACTGGTTGAAACCTGCATGAGGTGCAACCGAACCGATCTGGTTGAGCGCTACCTGACGGATTTAATCGAAATCGAACCGGAAAAAACCAATCACCAATTTTTACTGGCGACGGTCCTCATCAAGCAGAAACGCTTCACCGAAGCCATCCGTCTGTACGAAAACCTGCTGCCGATCTCCCCGGAAAGTGAGTTGATCCTGAAACGGCTGGCGGGATTGTACGGCACCATCGGTGACCTCGCACGAGCCCGGGAACTCTGCCTGATTCTGCAGAATCAGAACAGCCCGAATCAATATCAATCCTGAAAAATATAAACATCTGACTTGCCTGGAATGCCTCTGAAGGTGTGCGGAATTTCCGTGGTCTTTCTCGTTTATTAGCCTGTTTTTTTACCCTTTATTGAAAATTATCTAAAAATGTCGATTTTTTGCGGATTTATCTAAAGATCGCGCAATTTTGTACGATAATTAAGGGTGAGGCTATTTAACACAAAGAAAGACTGTCCGATAGGATTTCGGATGATAAGCAAGGATGCAAATTAAACACAAAGGAGTGTAAAATGAGTTTAACAAGAATTGCGACCAATGTTGAAGCGTTATGGGCATATCAGGCTCTTGACAAGATCAACAACAACATCTCTGACGTACAGTTGCAGATGTCCACCGGTAAGAAGATCAATTACAGTGAGGACGATCCGGCGGGTTATCAACTGGCCAGGGGTTTGGAAAGACGCGAACGTGGTTTGGAAAACGCCCTGATGAATGTGACCAATGCCAAAAGCATTCTGAACATCGCCGAAGGCGGTTACCAAAACATTATGGATATCCTGCAGACGATCAAAGAGAAGGCCACGCAGGCCGCCGATCAGGCGCTGAGTTCCAGCCAGCGGACGGCAATCAACGACCAGGTTTCGGCGCTGATTACCGAAGTTGGGGATATCGTCACCGAGACGACGTTTAACGGCAGCGCCTTAATTAATGGAACCTTCTCCGGCAATTTTCAGGTTGGTGAGGAATCCAGCAATACGATGGCGGTCAGCCTGTTGAGCGCCTCGGCGGCTTCGCTCTCGATCAGTGCAGTCGATGTATCGACAGCTTCGTCGGCGAATGCTGCCATCGCTACGGTGTCAACCTCGATCGATACTCTGGCCGGCCGGGTTCAGGATCTGGGAGAATATAAATCCAGGCTGGAATTCAAGGAAGCTACGCTTTCCGTCGCGATTACCAATACTCAGGCGATCAAGAGTAACGTCGAGGATTCCGACCTGGTTAAAAACCAGATGGAGCTGGTCAAATATCAAATTCTGCAGCAGACGGCCGCTGCGGCGTTTTCGCAGGCCAATGCCGCTCCTCAGATGGTTCTTAAGATCATGGGATAAATCGTAGGTTAAGAAAGGGCGGCGGTGTTCTGCCCTTTCTTCCCTTGCGTATGAACAGGCAAACAGAATAAAGGGAGTAATTGAAAATGCAGAGGCAACAATACTGGCAAGCGGGTCATGCAATCAAGACATACATGGTTCAGAAAGTCATAACGGCGAACCCGGAAGAACTAATTGTCTATATCTATGATACGGCCATCGCAGCCTGCGCCAAGCGTGATGAGATCAAAGTGGCTGAAGCTATTCAGCTCTTAATCCAATCTTTAAAGTTTGACAATCCGTCGATTGCCATGAGTTTCTATCAGGTCTACAACTCGGTGCTCGATCAGGTCCATCACAAGAATTTTGAGGATGCCAGGCAGGTGCTCGCCGAACTAAGAACCACATGGTCGCAAGCCATGAAGCTTGCCTAGAGGAAAAAATGGCTTATTCAAATTGCGCGACGCGAAATTATCATTCCTTTCAATTAACCCAACAGATCATGTCAAAGGAGTGTTGAAGATGTCGAATCAAATCATGGGAATACGAGAGGTATCCAGGTATCTTGACATAAAGGAGCAAACGGTGTACCGCCTGGCCAAACAGGGGAAGTTGCCGGCTCTTAAAATAGGAGGACAGTGGAAGATCAAGAAGCAACACCTGGATTCCTTGTTCGATCAGATTCTCACAATGAAGTTAAAAGAAGTTTAAGCCTCAGTACCCCGTAGTCTCCTCCTTCAGAAAAACTCTCCGTCCCCGGAGAGTTTTTCTGTTTTCATTCTCCGGTTTTATCGATTTTTATCGAATTTTCAAGAAATTATATTAATTTTTTTTCACACCCAATTCCCCCTGACCAGAAATTAATAATTGTTCAAAATAACCAGATAATTGGAGTAGACCTTGTGCGAAATCACCAAAAAAGAATGGTACAAAGGTCTTGAAAACAGAAGATACAAAAACGGGCAAGGATGCCCAAAAAGACAAAGGAGTGTGAAATGAGTTTAACAAGAATCGCAACGAACGTGGAAGCGCAGTGGGCCTACTCGGCACTGGACAAAGTCAACAAAGGTATTTCGGAAGCACAGCTCAGAATGGCTACCGGCAAAAAGATCAACAACAGCGAAGATGATCCGGCCGGTTATCAGTTAGCCAGGGGTTTGGAAAGACGCGAACGTGGTTTGGAAAACGCCCTGATGAATGTGACCAATGCCAAAAGCATTCTGAACATTGCAGAAGGCGGATATCAGAACATCATGGATATTCTCCAGACCGTCAAGGAAAAAGCCACCCAGTCGGCCGATCAGTCCCTGAGCGCCAGCCAAAGAACCGCTATCAATGATCAGGTAACCGCCCTCCTCACCGAAATCGGCGATATCGTAACGGAAACCACCTTCAACGGAGACGGCCTCATCGATGGCGGATACTCCGGCAATTTCCAGGTAGGTGAAGAATCCAGCAACACGATGGCGGTAAGTCTTCTGAGTGCCTCCGCGGCCTCGCTGTCCATCAATGCCGTTGATGTCTCCACTTCCAGTGGCGCCAACACCGCCATTGGAACGGTCTCGACAGCAATCGATACGCTCTCCGGCCGTATCCAGGATTTGGGAGAATACAAATCCCGGCTGTCTTTCAAGGAATCCACGCTATCAGTCGCCATCACCAATACGAGCGCCGTCAAGAGCAACATCGAAGACGCTGATCTTGTTAAGGAACAGATGGAGATGGTTAAACTGCAAATCTTGCAGCAAACAGCCGCTTCGGCATTCACCCAGGCGAATGTCTCTCCGCAAATGGTTCTCAAAATCATGGGCTAAGGATCGGAAAATGTGAGTGGGAGGAGGGAAGATATTTCCCTCCTCCCATTTATAAAACCGGCCTGTTTTTGAAAATTTGAGAATGAGAACTACGGAATCCCCACGGCGAAAATAATCATAACAATTTTCAGCAAGGATTTTTTGAGATGGTACGGTATTTGACCTCTACAACGAGGAAACAGTATATGGAACGGGGAACGCACAAATGGAATGAAGCCAATTGTGTAGCACTGATCCCGCAACGATATACGCAGATCGAAATTTCCTCGAGGGGGTTACAATGTCCGTAGACATCAGCACGGCTCTCAGTTCTCAATCGTCTATTCAGTCTTTGGTGGATCAGTACATGGCCATCGAAGCACGTCCGCAACAGCAGTTGGAAGAGAAAAAAGAAACTCTGACTACCCGCAAAAAAACGCTTACCGAACTCGATTCAAGTCTATCCGCTCTCAGAAGCAAGGCCGACGAACTGCTCGATCCAACGATTGAACAATTCAATTTGAAATCCGGTAAAAGCAGCGATTCTGAGAAATTTATAGTCACGGCCGATGCTGCGGCCGAGATCGGCAATCATTCCATCTCCGTTGAACGAATGGCAATTGCCGATACGCGGGTCTCCAAGCAGGTGATCGATGATGCCAGCGATTTTATCGATATTCTTACCGACCAGGTATTTTCGATCGAAATCGCGAATCCTACGGAAGAGGATAGTGAAAACCGGATCAGTATCGATATCACAATCGCAGCGGATCAATTTCAGAATACGAATGCCGATCTGCTCGATTATATCGCTACCACAATCAATGCTGCTATGAGCAGTGCCGTCGCGGCTGATACGGTCAATATCGATGAGGTTGTGCGAGCTTCAGTTGTCTCCGAAGTAGACGGTTCGTCGCGCATCGTTATCCGCAGCAACAATTCGGGCTACGATTATCGTATGGATTTCAGCGACAGCGCCGACAATCTGCTGGGTCGCCTGGAAGCGAATCAGGCTGCCGCTGTCAGCGGGAGCTCGGGTGGCTATATCACGGAAGTCGGCACTTCAAGAACGAATAGCTTGTTGAATGCCAAACTGAACGTAGACGGATTGACTTTTTACAGAAATGAAAACGTCATCTCGGACGTATTAGGCGGCATCTCGATTCAGGTTCTCGATACATTTTCAACGACCGAAAGCATCACGGTTGATGCCGATGTCTATGCCGTTAAAGATGAAGTCAATGCCTTTCTGGATACCTATAACACGCTAGTCAATTTTCTGAGAGATAACGTCGGTATTAATGCCACATCCGGTGAATACGGATCGCTGTCGAATGATTTGAAATACAGGGGTATTCTCTACGATTTGCGGGATATCATGATCAGTGAAGTGGACGGTGTAAGCAATTCCCTCTACTCCAGGCTGAGTACGATCGGCATCCGCGCCAACCGGCAAGGAGTTCTGGCGATTCAGGACAACGACAAATTCAACAATGCTCTTCGGATCAATTCCAACTATGTTGCGGATCTTTTCAATCAATCAGATAACGGCATTGCCACACAGTTAAAAAATTACATAACCGACTATGTCGAAGGCGATGGAATCATCAATACGAGCAAGCTAATCCTGGATGAACAGATCGTGAATCTGGAGGATCGAATTGCTGATTTCGATGATTACCTGGACAAGAGGGCGGCGGAACTCCAGAAAGAATTTGGACAACTACAGCAGGCAATGTCGTTACTGAACAGTCAGCAGAGTGTATTTTCCATGTTTTCCAACATATCGTAAGGAATAAGGGTAAACAAGATGAAATGCCAGAACAACTTCGATAGAATGAATGAAAATTCCGTACAGGACTTTCTGCTGCAGGAGTTGGAACTTTTCAAATCTCTTTTGGCGGAAACGAAAAACTTTATCCGGAGTTCCGAAGACATCAAGGGGATTTCCATCCTGGAGCTGCTTGAAACCCGAAATGCCTGGATAGAGGAACTGGAGCATCTGGAGAGCCAGAGAAGAAGAGTGTCCCAGCAAAACGTGGAGCACAATCTGATCAGCCACGAAATATCAATGATCGCACACTCACTTATCGAAATCGATGCCCGCATCCTGGATCTGCTCAAAAGCAGAAAAGAAAAAATCATTAAAGAAATGATAAATATTACCGATAATAACATACAGTATCGTAGGAGAAGAAATCTGCGTGTGGAAAAACCCAAAATCATTGATGTTCGTCAGGAGTAAACCATGATGAAAATCCTCGATGATCCCCAAGCTTTTATTAATGGTTCCAGGTTCGATCGTCGCGGCATCGAGAAGAACGCGCAGCCGAATCCCAAGAGCGTCCAGGAATTAAATGCCGAAAAATCGGAAACACCCCAGAGAGCGGCAGATAAAGTCGAGATAAGCGATTCCGCGAAAGGAAAGATAGATGCAGCGACGCTTCGGAGTCACGAGCAACAGATAGCCGCGCTGGAGACTCTGTCGAATGAAGACTTGCAGCCGATTCGTCAGCGGATCAGAGAAGGCTTTTACAACCGGGAAGCCGTCATGGATCAAATCGCAGGGGCCATCTTGAACCAGGTTCCTGAAGGAACGCCTGAAACTTCCCGGACGAACGATACTGCCGGTACTTCGCGATTGGACGCTATTCGGGAAAATATCGAAAAAGGAAAATACGATCGTGATGATGTCCTGGATACAATCATCGATCGAATGTTTGAATCTGACGCGGAGCAGAACATCTAACCGTCGATCTTAAAATTCTCCCCCCTCAACCCTCATACGCTACCTCATCAGCGACTCCCCGGAAAAATATTCCCGGGGAGGTTCATATTTTCCGATGATCCGGTCGGATCCGTTGGAAACCCGGCTGTAATCCGAGTTTGTGTTCAGGGCAATCAAATTCGTTTTCACCCTGCCGGCGATTCGCTCTGCGAGCGGCGAAGAGGGCTGAACGACTCACCCGGTCCGCTTTCGGGGCTTTGGATGTGAATGAATCCACAGCGGAACGGAAATGAAGTTCCGGTGGCATGAAATTTGACCTCTAGAGAAAGTGATCAGGAACCGATTCAATTGAGGGATATTCGATGGACACTTCGCATAGTCACGATCCTGTTTATGAGCGCACAAAAGTAGATGCAGCGCCGGTCCGGACGAAACCGGGTATTGAACGCGCGCCCAATCTCACGGAAACCGCTCCAAGATCCGGGAAAATTATCAGCATCATCTCGAATAAGGGGGGAGTAGGGAAGACTATCTTTTCGATTGAAACCGCCAATGTTATCGGAAAAACCGGCAAGCGCGTACTTCTGATCGACACGGATATCAACACGGGGGATATTTCCTCCAAACTCAGCCTGCATTCCTCCCGGACGCTTCTGGATTTCTTCGACAAAACTGAGAATGATTTTAAAAAATTAATCATCCGAAAACATCATTTCGATTTAATCCCCGGCGCAGGAGGAAACTTTAAATTTGCCAATATCAACTATTTCCAGAAGTTGAAATTTATTCAGTCGTTTAAAAAAGTGGCGGAAAATTACGACTATACGATTCTCGATCTTGGGGCCGGGATTGATCGCACGACTTTGGATTTTGCGCTCACCGCGGACTATCCGGTCATCATCACGACTCCAGAGGATGTACAGAGCGGCTATGGGTGCGCCAAAGCGGCGGCGGAAAGATACATCGAACTGGAAATGAAACTGCAGCAGAAGCATCCCGGGTATCGGATCAACAGGAATTTCACTCCGCTCTTTGTTTTCAATCGATGCAATGCCGATATCGCTTACGGTATTTTCCAGGGGATAAAAAGAGCGGTGGAGATTACGCGGAATCGATCCGGTATTTGCATCCAACCGGGCTTCCTGGGATCCATCATCAATGATTATCGACGGGTTGGCAAGTCATACTACGCGCTTCATGCTCCGATTAGTGAAATTTTCCCTGATTCATCGATCGGGCGGTCTTATGATGGAATTGCGCGATATTTCTTACGTACCAATACGGTCCGGGACGATAGCCAATTCATAAGCCCACTAGTAAAAATCTTAAGACTATTTCAGAGTACGAGAGATGAAGCTAAAGCCTGATCAGGTTCTCAACGAAATTCTATTCCAGCCTGCGGACGCCAACCTCATCATTCGGGGTGAATTGGATAAGTACCTGGAAAAACGTAAACGACAGCGTCGATTTTTGACGAGAAAATTCGGTACACTGGCCGGAGTCTTGCTACTGGCTGTTGGACTGGTCATCAGTCTGCCCCGTCTGGGAATAGCCACGGTTTATACGTTCCGCTATCTTCAAACCCAACGGATTATCCGGATCACGAACAAATACCTGAAGACTATCAAGTTGTTCTCCCTTTCCAAACTGCCTCTGGGCAAATTCGAAAATTTCAGTTATTCCGATGATACTATTTTTGACGAGAATATCCGGTACGCTCACTTGATCCATAATTATAACAGTGATTATTATGGAATGCGGGGCAATTTGACATTACTGGATGAACAACGCTTGTTCGCCTATATCGCGCATCATGGCTTTGACCGGAATGATCTCTGCCATCTCAATCAGGTTATGGAGGATGATAGCAACCGGACGGTAAGTGCATGGCTGCTCGATAAAGTACTCGGTGAAGAGGAAAACAGCGCCTACTTTAATCCGGTGTTTTCGGAATTATTGCATCTCAAGAAACTCTATGAGGAGACCCTCGAAAGCAAGCTGCAACAGCCGCTGAGCCGTGCGGAATTTCGAAGCATTCGGAGAGAATTCATAAGCTACGGCTGGAATCTGAAGAGTGCTCAGAATATTGTCCAGCATGTGCAGGAGGTGCTCATCCGACATCCGGAGATTTTGGATGAAGAAGCCTTCATCTACAACGTATTGCAGCAAGTGGATCAAGAGTTAAATATCCGTCTGGGGCTTGCCCGGCTTAGCATCGGGAAAGATTACGATATCGCCGGAGACTATTCCACCTATGCCTGGCTTGCGGCCGGGTTTAAGGGAAAGTGGATCGCCGACAATCCGACGACGGTTCTGTCGGAATACGCAGCCCAGCGTAAAGCGATTGAAGCCGGATATGTGGATTATAAAAAACAGCTGCGGGAGATCAAACATCTGCACGAACATCTCAGCCTGGAAGATTGGGAAATGAAGATCCATAATCCCCTCAAAATCGGGCTTATCGTAAAGGATGTGGGACTGTTCCGCGTTCTGCGCCGGAATAACGATGGCGTGGCATATCGTCACAAAGGCATTGATCTGATGGCCGATGAGGGCACACCGATTTATCCGGTTCAGGACGGATTCGTATACTATGTCGGAAATGACGGGAGCGGCCACGGAAATCGAATCGACATATGGCACGATGCCGCCTGTACATCTTCCTACTCCCATCTGACGCCGGATCAGCATTGGAAAAAAAATCTCGATAGGTTTACGAAGGAGGGCCCCTTCATGGTGACTGTGAACAGCCGGATCGGGAGCGTTGGAACTTCCGGGAATATCCCACGGGGTGATTCGCAATACGGCTATGCTCATCTGCATCTGGAAATCCGGGAACATAATCATCTGAAGAATCCGTTTCTCTTGTTCCAGGAAAAAATCAAGGTGATTCATTAAAAATGTTGACATTTATTTCTCACGATAAGTATATTTGTCGCATGAAATATCGCGTAGTGGATAGCAACCTAAAATTGCGCCTAAAGCTACATCTAGCAGTTCAATTTATAGGAGATGATTTCTATTTCTTTAATACTGAATTAGCGATTCTAATGTTATTGTATTTTTGTTATACAGCATATAGTATAAGTGCTCACTGAGAGATGAAAAAGTAGTATGATAACCGAATTCCGAACATGTTTGATGGAGGTGCTGGATAGCGCTAATCTCTATTTCTTTATTCTGGATAAAAGTGGTGCAGTGCTTCACATTAATCATTATGCGAAAGAGGTGCTGGATGCCACGAATGGAGAGATTTCCCATAAAAACATCCAGGATTTTGTGACGATCCAGGATAATCATGACCCAATATCCGTCATGGACAAGATATTGAGCGAGACTAACGACTATGTCAGGTGCAATTTAATCGGAAAAGAAAAGCGCATAATCCCGGCGTTAATGAAGGTAACGCGGGGCCAGTGGAATGATGAGGATGTAATTTTCGTCGTAGTGTACGATGATCCCTCCGGTGTGTTAAAAAGCAATCTGAGACAGGATTATAAAATACGCGTGCAGGAGCAGCGACTTCAATCCATCGGGACCCTGGCCAGTGGAATCGCGCATGAGATAAATAATCCGATTACCGGGATTATCAACTATGCCCAACTAATCTCCGAAAGAATCAGGGATTCGGTAGCCAAGGAGTTCTGCTCTGAAATCATCAAAGAGGGAGACCGGATTGCCAATATCGTCCGAAATTTACTTTCCTATGCCGGAAAAGGATCGGAAGAATACTACTTAATCAGCATTTCCGAGATCGTATCGGCCGCCTTATCCCTGTTCGGCTCGCTATTTCGGAAAGACCAGATCGAGATCAAATTGTACATACCGACGGATCTTGCCAGCCTCGAATGCCGTCAACTTCAGATCGAGCAGGTCCTGGTCAACCTTTTAACCAATGCCCGCAACGCCCTGAACCGCCGTTATAACGGCTATCATGATAACAAGATCATTATCATCAGTGCGCAGCAGATCAAAGAAGCCAATAAAATATGGATCAGAATGACCGTGGAAGATCACGGGATCGGTATTCCCGATAAGATCAGAAAACAAATATTCGAGCCCTTTTTTACGACCAATGCCGGTAAAAACGGTACGGGATTGGGACTTTTTATCACGAAACACATCGTTGACAAACATAAAGGGCGAATCTACGTTGAGAGTGAACCGAATTCCTATACGAAGTTTCATATCGATTTACCCATCCAAAGAATGAATGGGAAATCTATGACAAATCAATAGCGGGAGGACTCACAATGACGCGTGTTTTAATTATCGATGATGAAAAGTGTATCAGAGTAACACTGCGTGAGTTTCTGATCAAGATGGGTTTCAGAGCTCGTACTGCGTGCGACGGTGCTTCGGCATTGCAATTAATGGAACATTATGAGTTCGATATCATCATTGCCGATATCTTCCTGCCCAAGATGAACGGAATCAATCTCATCAAGAAAATCCACTTCGCCCATCCCGAGTGCCTATTGATTGTCATTTCCGGGGAACCGACCGTGAGAAAAATGATCGGAGACGTCAGGCTGCGTATTTTCGACTATCTGGAGAAACCGGTTTTTCCTGACCGGTTTAAAGCGACAATTTACAGGGCAGTGCAGTTTCGCGAACGCCAAATGTTGCTCTCTGCCTCTCAGGAGCAGGGATCATCCTGCGATGATGTGAAACTATATTCACTGCCGAAATGTGCTTAGCCCAAAGCGGGTAATCATTTTCTGATCCAATACAATTGTTAATACTTTTGCCAGCAGGTTTGCGTCAATCGCTTCCGAGGAAACTAAGCGAGAATCTCGCGTAGCTTTTGGGCCAGTACCGTCTTGGTAAACGGTTTATTGATATAATGAATATCCTCTGGCCGGGTTTCATCCAGGAGGAGATCATAATAACCTGAGGTCAGCAGGATTTTAATGGCCGGGAATTGTTTGCGCATCTGTTCTGCAAGTTTCCTTCCGTTCATGGCCGGCAGGACGATGTCGGTGAAAAGCAAATCAATATTTGTCTCGGAGTTATCCGTTATCCGGATCGCCTCTTCAGCAGAATTGGCCGAAATGACCTTGTAGCCCAGAGAGCCGAGCATGATGGAGAGGACCTTACGAATATTCCCCTGGTCCTCAACCAGTAAAATTGTTTCTTTTCCAAATAGTGATGTAAAATGCGAGGGATGGGTTGCGATCTCGGCTGTTTTGGGATTGTGAACCGGCCAGTAGATGTCGAACCTCGTCAGATGCCCCGGCTCGCTTGATACCTTAATATTTCCTTGGTTTTGTTTAACAATACCGTAAATCGTCGAGAGTCCCAGGCCTACGCTGACCTGATTTTCTTTTGTGGTAAAGAAGGGATCGAATATTTTTTCTTGTATATCGATTGGAATACCAGTGCCGGAATCGATGACGGAGATCTTCAGATGAAATTGGCCGGCATCGCTCATGCTGACTTCTGTGAAGGTCATATCCAACGGGACTAAGCTCGTCTCAATCCGGATCATGCGCTCCGATCCGGTATCTCTCTTCAGGTTAATCGCATCACGGGCGTTTAATATCAGGTTCGTCAGTACCTGTTCGATTTGTCCGGCGTCCGCTTTAATGTAAATATTGTTCAGACTCAGACTGAGGACTACCCGAATATCTTCTCCGATCAGGTGTCGCAGCAGATGCATGAGTTCCGTAATCTTATCATTGATCTGGATAATCTCGGGTTTGGTTACCTGTTTTTTACTGAACGCCAGTAACTGCCGCACGAGGGTAGTTGCCTGCTTTCCGGCGGAATCGATCTCCTCGACATAACTGCGATAGGGCAGGTCCTGGTTGTATTCGTTTAGAATGAGCTCGGTATAACCGTTGATAACGGCCAGAATGTTATTAAAATCATGGGCAATGCCGCCGGTCAGACGCCCGATGGATTCCAACTTTTGTGATCTTCGTAATTCCTGTTCCAGGACCAGTTGTTCCGATATATCCCGGATGGTACATAAGACCGCGGCTTTTTCGTTATAGCTGATTCGATGTATTAAGAGCTCGGTGTAGAGGGGATTCTGGTCCGCTTTGATAAACCGGCAATTAACATGGTCGCTGGTCTTTTTTCCTGCGATAACTGCATCGATGAGTCTCTCAATTTCCGGCCAGTCCGAAGGATGAATGAAATCCTGTATGTCCCGGTCGAGGGTCTGCTTTCGGGAGCGATGTCCCATGATTTTATTGGTCTGGCTGTTGCATATTTTAATTTTATTACCCTGAATGACGCAGATGCCGTCCAGCGAATTTTCGAAGATTGCCTTGTATTTGGCTTCATTGTCGCGCAGGGTATTCTCGATTGCGTTGCGCTCTTTAATCTCTTCCTGCAACAAGACATTGGTTTTAGTCAATTTGCGGAGGTTTTTCTCCAATCGGAATTCCCGGGCTTCCACTTTGACTATCATCATACCGAAGGATTCTGCTAACTCAACGATATAATCCGGGTACAAACCCGTGCGAGCAAGTTCAAAAATTTTCTGGGGATGCCCGTATTTACTGCGGGAAACCTGTTCGGCAACCTGCCGTAAGTATTCCAGTAGTCTTTGTGTTTCTTCGTTAATCACCATAACAGTAGCAGTGTGTTTATTTATATTGTCGGGTAATAATACTTAAAAATTAATTGAAGATCAAGGATATAGAGATGTTACAGCTTCGATAAAAGCAGGAACCGAATCGAATCCGTTCTGCTTTATGAGCTGGGTCACATGACTTGCGGGTGCTTTTCAACCGGGCTTAGAAACCGCTGTCAAGGCATCAATAACCGACTTCGCATTCCGGAGAAATCAACGAGACGGATTCACGGTCGGTGTTCCTGCAGCGAAGTGCCTTTTCCGGAGATTGTGCTATTGGTCCGTTTGTTAGCTTCCCGGATATACCAGATAGTATAAAATACGATTACGATGAAATTCCTTTTGTGAGGCACTTTAATCGAATAGATTCATCGGTTGCCGAACGATCAGGCGCGTCATTTATTCTTCAATGCTTTCACGATTGAAAACCTGAGCCGAGAAAATCCGGATCTCTGTTTCCCTGTCTTTCCAGGCATTCTTGGCCAAGCCGGCCTTCATGCAGGTGTGCTCGAGGAAAGTCTTACGATCCCAACCGTAATCCGTCGCTACCTGAGGGAGTAGTAAACCCTGATAAAATCCCTTCTTGATAATAATGCCGTGTTTTCCGACCTCGATGATTGCGGGATCGGTGATTTTCCGGGGTACGGTCAGGACGGAAACCTCCACGCTGATATCTTTCAACTCGTCCGGTGTCACGGGATTGAAGCGCGGATCTTTCAACGCGGCCGACTCGGCAACATTGATGACGGTTTCATAGAGCGGGTAGATTGGCATTATGTACCCGATACAACCGCGCAATTGATGGTTCTTTTCCAGGGTAACGAAGGCGCCACGTTTTTCCCTCATTGTTTTAGGAATGTTTTCCGGTACCGCCAAATCTTCACCGGATACGACGGCCTTAACGGTATTTTCAGCCAATTGGAGTAAAAAAAGCTCTTCTTCCCGGGTCAATTCACCTTCCTGCAATGAATGGGTCTGCATATCGATTTCCTCTGATTTTGTGCTTTTATAGATTGCCGCGGCCATATAGCCGACAACCCGGCTGCGGTCTCCTCCGGCGACATCTCCACTGTTGAGGTACTGTAAAATGTCAACCGAATTGGCGCCGGCTGCTCTCGCCGCGATGAGTACGGCCGTAATGGGGCCGCCGCCGCAGGCTTCGAAATCCTTGGAGATTAAACCCGAATAGAAAGGGTCGGGATTCATCTTCTGGAGGCTCTGCATAAGGCGTTTATCGATTTTTTGACAATTGCCGTAATCATGATAATGACTCAGATCGCTGGAGGCGATCAGGAGAACATTCTTCTTGCTCACGATTTCGCTCAAACTCTCACCGAGCGACTGGATTACAGTCCGGTCCATGGTGCCCAGGACAATCGGCACGATCGGAATTCCGGGCAAAACCGTTTGTAAGAGCGGCAACTGGATTTCGAGGCTATGTTCGCCGCGTTGATAGAATGGCGTTACGTGGCCTCGTTCCGAAAAGCGCACGTTGTTATCCAGGGTGACACAATCCGCAGCCAGTTTTTTATCGATCTCGACCTTTCCCAGGGGCGTGACGTAAGCGTCGCCGGAATAGACCGAGGCGAATGGGAAATAGTCTACATGACAGGGGCTGATGACGATCGCGGCATCATAGTGCTGCCCCTGGAGGCTGCGAAAGGCGTATCCCGCGACGCTGCCGCTGTAAGCGTAACCGGCATGCGGCGAGATGATGGCGAGGGGCTTGATATCGCTCTTTTCGGGCTTTGCCTGTTCGATGTATTGCTTGCACTCCAATGCCAGTGCGATGGGATCGGCGTTGTAGTAGGAACCCGCCGCGGCAGCCGGTCTGTCCTGGGCTTCCAACAGATGCCCTGCCCATAGGCCGGCGAATAGTACAACAGCAATAAGAAAGCGGTTTCTTTTCACGTTAACTCCACAATCCGGGGATTGTTGTTTGGCAATACTCACATTTCGCATCGATGATATGGTTGGCGCCGATGAGATAACCGTGGCGTTCGATCAATGTTTGCCCGCAATGATGGCAATAGGTGCTCTCCGCCGAATGCGAAGGAACGTTGCCGATATAGACGTAATGAATGCCCGCGGCGGTGGCGATCCGGTGGGCGCTTTCCAGCGTGCCGACCGGGGTGGGCGGTAGATTTTTAAGCAGGTACTGCGGGTGATAACGCGTAAAATGGACGGGCACATCGGGACCCAGATTTTCCATAACCCACCGGCTCATATCGCGGATTTCCGTTTCGCTGTCATTTAAGGTCGGAATCACCAGATAGACGATTTCCAGCCAAACTCTCCGGGAGTGGATATATTTGAGCGTATCCAGGACCGGTTGCAATGAGCCGTTGACCGTTTCGCGGTAAAACTTTTCGGTAAAAGCCTTCAGGTCGATTTTTATCGCGGACAGCTGTTCGCAGAGATCGGCCAGAGGTTCCGGGTTGATATATCCGTTGGAAATGATGACGTTACGGATTGCGGATCGTCGGCCGCAAACCGCCGTATCCAGAACATATTCACTGAAAACCACAGGTTCGTTATACGTATGGGCGATGCTCGGGGTACCGTAACGCCGGGCTGTTTCGACCAGCTGCTCGGGAGAGAAATAGCGATGTGGGACATCCTCCGGTTTCGCCTGGGAGATGTTCCAGTTCTGGCAAAATTTACATTTGACATTGCAGCCTGTGGCCGCTACCGAAAGCGCTGCGCTGCCGGGCAGGTAGTGGAACAATGGCTTTTTCTCGATCGGGTCGATCTGGATCGTACTCAAACGGCCGTACACAAGTGTGTTATAGACGCCTTCCCGGTTTTCACGGACACGGCAATAACCCCGTTTGCCGTCGGCCACGATGCATTGCTTTGGACAAAGCTGACATTGAACCTTGCCATCCCCCAGTTTGCGATAATACCCGGCTTCACGAATGAAAGTTTGGGTCGAGGGACCGGCTACAGCGGGGCCTTGGTGCAGACAAAGAGGTGCAAACGCCATTCCTGTCAGACAACGTCCACACTGACCGAGGAATTTCCTGCGCGTCGATCCCATACTTATTTGCTGATTTTATCGTCGATAATTTTGGCGACTTGCTTTAGAAACGGATTGCCTTCCATCGTCTTCCGCTTGGCCACGACTTTCACGAAATAATTATCACGGTAGAAAGAGAGGTAACCGGGACTCTCGCTGCCTTCATTTCCGAAAGCAGCGTATTCAAGGGCTTTAAAGCGGCGGAAAATTCCACGTGCACCGGGTTTGTCCCGTGTGATGAAGATCTCAATGCGGATCATGCGGTAATCCGGTGTGGAAATTTCCTGGTAGAGGATCTCTTTGAGTCCGTACCCGGTGTATTCCTTATAGCTCTCGCCCAGAAGTTTTTTGATGTCTTTGTCTTTTTTTAGGACGCCGGATTCGGTAGTCGCCCATCCCGGCATTTCCTTATCTTTGATGAAAAACTTGCTCGCTCCCGCTTGAATCACCTGTGTGAAAGCAACAAGCAGGAGCATAAATAAAATTGCACGATAAATAAATTTTTGTTTCATAGCCGGCTTTCCATGTAAAAATTTCAAAATCTTTTGAAAATGTCAAAAACGGATATATTGTACCACTGAATTCCTTACATAATCGCCCGTATTCAATTAGAAAGTAATTGGAAAAGAATTACTATTCAAGTGAATTGATGCCGAAATAAAAAGGTTTTTGGATAAATTGCCCGTATGCAAGTAAACCGAACGTCCCCGTTCGGCGGAAGGACCGGAACTAGAGTTCCGGGGTACAGGCGAATCGTAACCCGAACGTCCCCGTTCAGAAAGACCGGAACATAAGTCCGGGGTACGAAGGAACTCGCTCTCTATTTGCAGCCAGTGTGACATGCGCGGAACTCTCATTTAATTTTAATAAATTTCGCTGTAAATTGTCACTGGTAAAGTTGTAGTCGCGTATACCTTGAAAATATATTTCTCGTTAATAAGGGGTAAAAATGAGCGGTTATGAAATCGCCCTGTTTTTACTGGGACTTGCCTTGCTGATCCTTGGAGCCGAGGCGTTGGTGCGGGGCGCTGCAGGATTCGCGGTGGCAATCGGAATATCACCGCTGGTGATCGGATTAACCGTTGTAGCTTTCGGAACCAGTTCGCCGGAGCTGGCCGTGAGTGCGCGTGCTGTGCTTCAGAATATGCCGGATATCTCACTGGGCAATGTCGTCGGCAGCAATATATTCAATGTGCTTTTTATTCTGGGTATCTCGGCGATGATTGCTCCTCTGATGATTTCCAGACAACTGGTTAGATTGGACGTCCCTCTCTTGATAGGCATCTCATTCCTTGCTCTGGTGTTTGGTGTGGACGGAAATATCGGTCGGGTGGAAGGGATCGTTTTTCTGGGCGGTATCACCGTCTATACGATTTTTCTTTTTTATCAGAGCCGCAAAGATCGGGTTCTGCTTCCAAATGATGATACCGGGCCAGAACCTCCGAAATCCAGGTTCCTCCGGCGGTGGGTGATCGATCTTGGATTTATTTTGACCGGTTTGGCAATGCTCACAATCGGTGCCCGCTGGCTGGTGCAGGGTGCGGTTACGATCGCGATGCTTCTCGGCGTCAGCGAATTCGTGATCGGAACAACAATCATTGCGGCGGGGACGTCCCTGCCCGAGACTGCCACGTCGGTGATTGCCAGCATCCGCGGTCAGAGGGATATCGCCGTGGGAAACATCATCGGCAGCAATATCTTCAATATTCTCGCCGTCCTGGGTGTGGCGGCAGTCCTGGCTCCGAATGGCATCACCGTCGCGCAAGCGGCCCTGCGTTTCGATATTCCGGTAATGATTGCGGTAGCTGTCGCCTGCCTGCCCATATTTTTCACGGGATCGAAAATTTCCAGGTGGGAGGGCTTGCTGTTTCTCGGCTATTACATCGCCTATATTGTTTTCCTGACGCTTTCCTCCACCCGCCATATATTACTGCCTGCCTTCAGCCGGATAATGGGTCTCTTCGTGATTCCGCTGACGGCCGTCACGCTGATCATCATCAGTGTCAATGCGATTCGGACAGGACGGAGAAAACGTAGCGATCTCTAATTGTAACCCGAACGTCCACGTTCAGCGCTGAGACCGGAACTGGTCCAGGGGACTCCCGGTGGAGAGTTCCGGGATACAATT
>CAZPRY010000008.1:0-55178 GCA_964589175.1 uncultured bacterium | reverse complement strand
GCTGAGACCGGAACTGGTCCAGGGGACTCCCGGTGGAGAGTTCCGGGATACAATTCATCACCCGAACGTCCACGTTCGGCTGTAGGACCGGAATCCGGAAATCTTTTCCATGAGAAATAAGAGAGGTCATTATATTCAAGGTCTTAAAGATGTGCTTCAACCGAATCCCTTTAAAATTTCATCTGTGGCTGGAATATTATCCGTGCTGGATAAGATTCCGATTGACTTGTTTAATTCTTAAGCTTAGCATTGGATTAACAATGATTTGCAATGAAACCAGATGGAATTTTATAAGACAGGAAATGTTGTCTATCAGCAGTTATTCAAGTCGCTCATGTATATGTTAGGCGTCGGAGATAGCAGCGTGGTTTGAGAGGATAAATACTATGTGGAATTGGTTGAACACAAATGCTGGAGTGTTGTCGCTGATTTTGGCATTGGTTCTCACACTTGGGCCACTGCTTTTTGCGGGGCTACGCTATATCAGGCTACGATCTGACGAGTTGAGGTTTAAGAAGTTTGAAATCTATCACAACCTAATTCGACAACTCGTGCAGTCAGAATCGCCATCGGGTATTATGTATGTTGACCGTCAGATAGCAATAGTGTTTGAGCTACGTAATTTTCCAGAGTACTACGAGCTTTCGATTCGTTTATTGTTTGGACTGAAGGATTCATGGGCCGATAAGGCTGGCTTTAACCATAGATTGTTGGAAGAGATGAATAACTCAATGGCCTTTATGAATAAAAGGCTAAAACCAAGAAAACGTATCGAGCTAGGTACAAACCCTGCACATACAGAAGGCAAGCCAAAGGCTGAAAGTGGAGTGCTCAAGAAGGTGCGGTTAAAAAATAATCGAAAGCTTTGAATGTTTTAACGATTCCCTATATATTGTCTGTTAGCAAACCGCCGCCTAACACCGGTTCCGGCGGACAACGGCTTCGCTGCTCGCGACTGTTGTGCGTTTCCAGAAATGGCGCGAAAATAGAGTGAGTCTTGCAGTCCCGCTGCTGCCGCTGAACCAAGCCTTGGACGGGCACTTCGCATGGGAGGACCGATACACTAATGGCAACATCTCAGACAATATTGTGTAATGATTGAATCTATCTGAGTAAATTAAACAAGGAGAACCGATTAAAATCAATTCTGACCGTTTGGTTCGATGATGGACGAGGAAAAATTATTGCCGGCTCACTTTCCCCATAGAAAACATTCAGCCCCAATCTTTTATGGGTACGACCAAGGCAGTCACCATAGCAACAACCTCTTCGCGTTCATGGGCCAAGAGGCGACAAAAAAGGAAACTGGTTTCAGGAAAAGAGATATTCGTTATGAAAAAAAGTTCAAGCAATTCATCACTCAATCGCATTGCTTTCATCGGCAACTACTTGCCGCGCCAGTGCGGCATTGCCACATTTACCACCGATTTGTGTGAGGCCATCGCCGCCCAATATCGTAAAACAACCTGCATTGCCTTGCCGGTCAATGATATCGAGGTCGGTTACGCTTATCCGCCCCGCGTTCGGTTTGAACTTACAGAGAAGGATATCGATTCCTATCGCCGCGCTACTGACTTCCTGAATATCAACAACGTAGACCTCGTATCCCTGCAGCATGAGTACGGCATTTTCGGCGGACGCGCGGGCAGCCACATACTGGTGCTCTTGCGCGAATTGCGGATGCCCATCGTAACGACACTACACACCATTCTGCGCGACCCAGACCCCGATCAGAAGCGGGTGTTGGAAGAAGTCGCGGCCCTGTCTGATCGGCTGGTTGTGATGAGTAAGCGCGGCGCGGAATTCCTGCATGAGGTCTATGGCGTGCTGCCGGAAAAGATTGATCTGATCCCGCACGGCATTCCTGATTTACCTTTTGTAGACCCAAGTTTTCACAAAGACCTGTTTGGAGTCGAGGGCAAAATCGTCTTGCTCAGCTTCGGCTTGCTTTCGGCGAGCAAAGGCATCGAGAACGTCATCGCCGCTCTGCCTGCCATTCTAGCCCGGCACCCGAACGTGGTGTACATCGTCGTCGGCGCGACCCACCCCCAAGTCGTGCGGAATGAGGGCGAAACATACCGACTCTCCCTGCAATGGCTGGCTCAGGAGAAAGGCGTGGAAGGTCAGGTGATCTTTTACAACCGTTTTGTCAATATGGAAGAACTCGTTGAATTCATCAGCGCGGCGGATATTTACATCACGCCCTATCTCAATGCAGCGCAAATTACCTCCGGCACACTCGCCTACACGGTGGGGGCGGGCAAGGCGGTGATTTCGACACCGTATTGGTATGCGGAAGAGATGCTGGCCGAAGGACGGGGAGTGCTGGTGCCGTTCAGGGATCCGGCTGCGCTGGCCGATCAGGTGATTAACCTTCTCGATAATGAGTCCCAGCGCCACGCCATGCGCAAACGGGCCTATCTGTTTGGGCGAGCGATGATCTGGCCGCAGGTAGCGATCCGTTATATGGAGAGTTTTGAACGCGCGCGAGCGGAGCGCCGTCATTTTGCTCACCCGGACTTTGCGGTTAAATCCCTGGATAAACGCCCGGGTGAATTGCCGCCTCTTAAGCTGGTCCACTTGCATCATATGACGGACGAGACCGGTATCATGCAACACGCCATTTTCACCATCCCCAACTATCGCGAAGGGTACAGCATCGATGACAACGCCCGCGCACTAATGGTGAGCGCTCTCCTGGAAGCACTTGGCAACGACGCGGCCTTAGAACTAGGCTCCCGTTATCTCGCCTTTATCTGGTATGCCTTCAATAAGAAAACGGGACGCTTCCGCAACTTTATGGATTACCAGCGCCACTGGCTGGAAGAGAGCGGTTCCGACGACAGCCACGGCCGCACGTTATGGGCGTTAGGCACCGTGTTGGGCCGCTCGAATACGCCGGCCTTGCACAGTATGGCGGGCTGGGTGTTCGAGCAGGCCTTGCCCGCTATTCTCAACACAAGCAGCCCGCGCGCCTGGGCATTCGCGATCATTGGTATACAAGAATACCTGCAGCGTTTTGCCGGTGACCGCCGGGCCAACCAGGTCCGCGAGGAATTGTCCAGGCGACTGCTGACGTTGTATCAAAGTCACAACTCCGATGAATGGCGCTGGTATGAAGACCGGCTGACCTATTGCAACGCCGCGTTACCGCACGCTTTGCTCCTATGTGGCCAGGCGATGTCCAATGCCGCCATGACCGAAGCCGGACTGGAGTCGCTGAGTTGGCTGGCCGACTTGCAGCACTCGGACGCTGGACATTTTATTCCTATCGGATCCAATGGTTTTTATCCGCAAGGGGGTGAGCGGGCGCGGTTTGATCAACAGCCGGTAGAAGCGCAGACGATGGTCTCCGCTTGTCTCGAAGCCTACCGGATCACGGTCGATAAGCGCTGGCGTAAGGAAGCTCGCCGCGCCTTCGAGTGGTTCCTCGGGCGCAACGACTTGAACCTCCCTGTCTACGATCCGACGACGGGAGGCTGCCGTGACGGTTTGCATCCCGACCGCGCGAACGAGAATCAGGGCGCGGAGTCGACACTGGCCTTTCTCCAGGCCCTGCTGGAACTGCGGCTGGCTGAGAATATTCTTATGACACTGGAGGCCCGTAGCCAATGAATAGCATAGACGGCTGGGTGATCGATACCCAGCCTACTCTAATGCCTGATTCGCAGCACTTTCCGTAAGAATTGTGGGACATTGAAGATCCTCGTGTAACCTTCGTCAGCGAACTAAGCAAGTATGCCGTCTTACAAACGTCATTTGCCGCATCACCAGACTGAAGAAGCTGTTCTTTTTATAACCTACCGAATCAAACAGGAAATTCCGCAGCCCGTGTATGATGAAATGAATCCGAAAGCAAAATAATCGTAACCCGAACGTCCTCGTTCGGCGCTAAGACCGGAACTGGTCCAGGGGTTCAGAGAACTCCTGGTGGAGACTCCCGGTGGAGAGTTTCGGGATACAATTTGTAACCCGAACGTCCTCGTTCGGAGGTAAGACTGAAACCGCCGGGCACAGTCCCGACGGGTCGGTATGTCCCTACGAATCATTCCATTACCGGTAAATCGGCGACGATCTTAACCGTCTCCAGGCTGACCGTGACGATCTTTTTAATCAGCTTTACGATGTATTCCGGGTTGTCAACGCGGTTGGGGTCGTTGACGATTCCACTGCGGGCATCGATTTTAACGCGGTACTGATCGACAATCCAGTCCAGGGCGGACCGGTTGCCGAGACGATATTCATGGACCTCCGTCGGGATGTTGTCCAGGATCAGGAAGTCGTTATATATGATCGCCGTCTTGTCTTTATTGTATTTCATTTTCTCGACGCGCCAGTTGAGCGGCCGGTCTTCGGCTTCGATCATCGCAAGCGGATATTCCGGCTGATCTTCGTAATGTACGTGCAGCTCGGCCAGGCGCTTGCCGGCTGCGGCGAATCCCCAAAAATCCGGCGCGAAGGGAATGCGCGGCAACTCCCGCCGCAGGTTGGCCTGGTACTTCTCCCGGTACTGCGGGTGATGCAGCAGCCCATAGATATAATAGAAGATGTCCCACTTGCCGATCTCCGGCAATCCGTAATGCTCCCGGAACTCCGCCAGCGCCCAGTCGCTGATATTCTCGCGGCGATTCGAGCCGTCTTCGTCATAAGTGTAGAAAGGGAAACATTGTCCGTTTGGAGTAAACTGAACATCCGGAATAATATTTATCAATAAAGCATGAAATGGCTTCGACATTCCAAGTCCATGCAGAGAAATCACTCTGTTTTCATTTTCAGATTCTAATGTAGGAAATATTTTAGGGAACTGATAGACCTCTTCATTTATTATTCTGTCAAAGAACAGGTACTCTTTAATGTAGGGACGATAAATGGTCTCTCTGATCTTAGCAGGATTGTATTCTGCCGCACGCCCCCGCTTTAAATCCTGCTTTAAATCCCGGCTCCAGCTGATCCGGGTATCAACATATTTGACAAAATCATCGATGGAGGGCTTTTTATGCAGCCCCTGCCAGCGCCGGACATGCTCATTATAGAATTCGATGGATGTCTGAATATTTTGCGCCAATTGGTCTTCGTCAAAATTATACGCCCAAACATCCCGGTTTGTTTTGACGCCGTTACTGACAAGGGAAAATATTGACTTTTCAGATTGCTGATTTGTGTGCAGAGACATGAGCGAATCCCAGTCCGCACTCATTCCTTCCGTCAGCCAGGTATGTTTACTATCCGGTTTAATTTGTCTCCAATTAACATTTTGGAAATCGCTATTGTTTTCCAGGAAATCATATTTCTGCTCTTTGCGCCAGTATTTGTCCACATCACAATAGTGAATGGTCGCTTTTTTCGATTTGGTTTTTGTTTTTACCAGCAGGTTGATACTGACGCCTACCTGGATACCGAAAACATTATGGGTCGTCCCGGACAGTTTGGGATTTTTGCGCACATTGCCGCCGAGGTCAAGAATGTAGAGCTTGTCGAAATCTTGCTCTAAATGTTTGCGCATACCGTCAAAGGCATAATCATCGATAAAACTGTTGTTGGAAACAAAAGCAACGATCCCATCTCCCGTCTGTTTGATTTTGTCCGATGCCCAGCGGATGGCTTTGACATAGACATCGGAAAGCGCGTTCTTGTTGGTTGCCCCGGAGTCTTTGCTGTAGGTTTCCCTGACTCGTTTATCGATAATCGGGTATTTGCGGTTCTTGTTATTATCGTTTTCGTTGACCTGCCCGGCATTGTAGGGCGGGTTGCCGATGATGACGAAGATCGGGGTTTTCTTGAGTTTCTCGACGCGGGCGGTGTTTTCGGTGCTGAAGAGTTCCTGCTGGCCCGGTTCCGCCAGTTCGAAGGTGTCCACCAGGCAGATGCCGTCGTAAGGCCGGTACTCGCCGGTGGCTTCGTAATAGGCATGTTCGATATTCATGGCGGCGATATAGTAGGGCAGCAGCATGACCTCGTTGCAGTGCAGTTCGTGGCGGTATTTGTAGGGCAGGGCGGTCTTCTTGATTTCCCGTATGATGCGAATGATGAAATTACCGGTGCCCACGAAGGGATCGAGAATATGCACGGCCCGGTCCGAGAGCGAGCGCCCGAATTCCTTTTGCAGGATCGCCTCCACCGAATTGACCATGAAGTTCACCACAGGCTGGGGCGTATAGACGATGCCGTGGGTATCGGCGACTTTGATCGAGAAGCCCTGGAAGAATTTTTCATAGACTGTGTTCAGAAAGGCCTGTTTCTCGGAATAGTCGGAGATGTTCAGGGCGGTCTGCTCGATGGCGCGGTAAAAGGGGTCCAGGCTTTTCAGGAATTCGTGGCGGCTGAAGTATTTGCTGGTCAGGGCGTTGATAACTTTCTCAATTTCCCGGGCGATGATATTCTTGTTGATAAAATCGGGATTGTCGAAGACCTTTCCGAAAATACGCTCGGTGAGCAGGTGCTGGATCAGCATCTCTTCCACGGCCTGCCGGGCTAGGTTGGGATTGATCGCCGAGCGGCAGAGTTGCATGAAATCGGCAAAGGCTTTGGTGAAGGTTTTGTTGGTTTTGTGTTCTTTTTCGATTAGTTCCAGCAGCGCCTGTCCCAGTTCCGGCACCTTTTCCCGAAAATCTTCTACGGCGTGTTCCCAGCGCTCGTAGTCCGCCGGTTGGTAGTTAAAGAAGGCTTCCAGAATACGGATTAGATTTTCCGGATCGCTGATGTCCAGGTCGAGGGTTTCTGTATCATTTTGCCAGAGGATGGCCCGGTCGGGCGATTGGAAAAGGATATTGTTCCGGGGATACCCGGCGGCGAATTTCTTTTTGATTTCGGTCGGTAAATCATCTTTGCTGTCTTTGGCTTCCCAGTAGCCATGCACAATCGAAAAGCGATCGATCAAAGCTCCGTCGATATAGAGCTGGTTGCCGTTGTGTTTTTTAGGGTACTTTTCGATGAGGGTCCAGCCTGCTTTCCCGGCGCAGAAGCGCAGCAGGTTGGCGAAGAGCGGGGCGACGGCGCCTTCGTTGGTCTGTTGCGAGTCCCGGAGTCCCTTCAGTTCGATGTAATAGTCACGGAAGATTTTGAGCGAAGATTTTAATTGAATCTGCGGCATCGGCCTCTTAAAAGAAAAACATCGTATTATTTTGGCGCATTTGCATTTTGATGGATGAATATACGAATTTGTAAGCAGATGAGAAATAGTCTTTTGACGGGCACGTAACCCAAACGTCCCTGTTCGGCAGCAGGGAAGGTAATTGTAACCCAAACGTCCCTGTTCGGCAGCAGGGAAGGTAATTGTAACCCGAACGTCCTCGTTCGGCGCTAAGGCCGGAGCTGGTCCAAGGGACTCCTGGTGGAGAGTTCCGGAGTACATTCATCTCGAGTTTCGGGTTACATAAGATCAAATAAAGCGGTAAATTAAAGCCAAATACAGGGGAAAGACCATGCATCGTAGATCGTTTTATGATTACCGCTATTATTATAAACGGTATCTGCCACATTACCAGCCCGAAGAAGCTGTCCTTTTTGTGACCTACCGAATCAAACAGAAAATTCCACAGTCAGTGTATGATGAAATGAATCAGAAACGGAAAGCGTTTGAGGAAAAGCTAATCAATCTTCCCGAATCGAAGCGGAAACAACTGAGCAATGCATTCAACAAAAAGCAGTTCGATTATTTCGATAGTATTCTTGGGAATATGGGAATCGAGGGTTCCGTTTTAGTCAAGCCTGAAATCGCAGGGATTATCAAGGATAGCCTGCATTTCAATCACGGCAAACAGTACAGTCTTTTGTGTTATTGTATAATGCCGAATCACGTCCATATCCTTATCAAACCGTTGATTAAAGACGCCCAAACGCCGTTTTCTCTGACGGCTATTATTAAGAACCATAAGAGTTATACGGCAAAAATGGCAAACCGGATTCTGAACCGGAAGGGACAGTTCTGGCAGAAAGGTTTTTACGATCATTGTATCCGGGACGAAAGAGAATATCGGAATGTTATCCGCTACATCCTCAATAATCCTGTCAAAGCGGGTTTGGTGGGATACTGGGAAGAGTGGCCGCACAGTTGGCTGAATCCGGATGCAAGAGAATCGTAACCCGAACGTCCTCGTTCGGAGCTAAAGCCGGAACTGGTCCAGAGGTTCAGAGAACTCCTGGTGGAGACTCCTGGTGGAGAGTTCCGGGATACAAAAGGTATCATAACCCGAACGTCCTCGTTCGGCGAAGGACCGGAGCCGGAGTTATGACCGGAACTGGAGTTCCGGGATACAGAGTAATCGTAACCCGAACGTCCTCGTTCGGAATGGGACCGGAGCTGGATCTCCGGGATACAATTCAATTACCCTTAGCGTTCACGTTTGGCGTTGGGATCGGAGCGGGTCCCGGGGTTCAGAGAACTCTCGGTGGAGACTCCTGGTGGAGAGCTCCGGGGTACAGTATCGATAAATATTTAATTATGTCCATCGCCCGAATAGGCTTAATTTATTGCATGGGAAAGACGAGGTATAGAAACATTCATATCGACCGGCATTTAACCGAATTGAAAAATGAAAACCGTAACCCAAACGTCCTCGATTGACTCTAAGGTTAAAATTGAAGGCTACGGGTGTGGAAGTTTGTATTTAAAAACAGGGTGAACCATGAAGATTTTAATCGTCGATGATCGTGAGGAAAACCGCTACCTGCTGGAATCTCTCTTCCAAAGCAATGGTTTCGAGATTCACAGCGCGAATAATGGTAAGCAAGCCCTGGAAATTCTCGCCCTGGAGAAGATCGATCTGATCATCAGCGATATTCTGATGCCCGAGATGGACGGTTACCAATTATGCCGGGAAGTAAAAAATCACAAGCTCTGGAAGGAAATACCTTTCGTGTTCTATACGGCTACCTATACCAGCCGGCAGGATGAGGTCCTGGCCTTGAAGCTGGGCGCGGTGCGGTTTATACGTAAACCGATGGAGCCGCAGCAATTCATCGGGATCATCCACGACATTATTGAAAAGGTCGAAAAAGGGGAGATTAAGGACGGCCTGAAACAGTACAAGACCGAAAAGGAAGTACTGAAGCTCTACAACGAACAACTGATCAAAAAACTCGAAAAGAAGATGCTGGACCTCGAAAAGGGACATGCCCGTTTCAGTGAAATCTTCGAGCGGGTTCCGGTGATGCTGACGCTGTACGATCCCCGAGTGGCGACGCTTGTACTTAACAAGGAGTTTCAGAGGGTCACCGGCTGGACGCAGGAAGATACGAAGACGGTCAATATTATTGAGGCCTGTTACCCCGATCCCGCGTATCTCAGGAAGGTCAGTAAGTTTATGTCGTCCGCAAAAAAGGGCTGGGGTGAGTTCCGGGTCACCTGTAAAGACGGGCATATCATCGATAGTTTATGGTCTAATATTTTAATGCCCGATGGGGTCCAGATGGGGGTGGGAATCGATGTCACTCATCGAAAGGTCGCCGAACGAAAGCTGGCCGAGGCTGAAGCCCTGTATCGCACCATTTTCGAATCGACCGGAACAGCCACATTAATCGTTAATGAGGATACCAGCATCGCCCTGGTCAATCATGAATTTGAAGTTATGACCGGCTATAAAGCGGAGGAGATCGTCGGCCAGAAGTGGACGGAATTTGTAGTGCCGGAAAGCCTGGATCAGATGCTGCAGTACCATCGCCTGAGACGGGAAAAACCCGGGACGGCGCCCAAAAAATACGAGGTTAGACTCTTTCATAAAAAAGGGCAAATCCTCTATGCCCTGCTGGATGTGAGCCTTATTCCCGGCACAACGGAGAGTGTGGTCTCGATTCTCGATATTACCGACCGCAGAGAAACCGAGGAACGCCACAGCAACCTGGTTAAGAATCTACCGGTCGGGATCTTTCGTTCGACGCCCGAAGGCAGAGTGATCTCTGCCAATCCGGCGATGGCGAAGATCTACGGTTATGATTCGGTCACGGAGTTGCTCGAAGTCCCGGCTGAAGCGTACTATGCGCAATCCGGGGACCGGGAAAAAATGCTGCAGCTCCTGGAAAGCCGGGGTGTTGTACTGGGCTATGAGACCCGTGAAAACAGGAGGGATGGATCGACGATCTGGGTATCGACCAATTATTCGGCAATCAGGGACCCAAAAGGCCGAATCCGATATATTGACGGGGTAGTGCTTGATATCACCGATCGTAAAATAGCGGGACTGAAACTTCGGGAAAGTGAACAAAAATATAAACTGCTGATTGAAAACCAGACGGATATGGTGGTGAAGGTGAACAGCGCCGGAGAATTGGCATATGTCAGTCCCTCATACTGTGAAACCTTTGGGAAGACGGAAGCAGAACTTATCGGGAAATCCTTTCTCCCTCTCATCCATGAAGAAGATCGGGCGGCAACGGAAGAGGCGATGAAGGCCCTGTATCAGCCGCCGTATTCCTGTTATTTGGAGCAGCGTGCCAAAACCAAAGAAGGATGGCGCTGGCTGGCCTGGGCCGATAAAGCCGTTTTGGATGATGACGGCAATATCGTCGAAATCATCGGAGTAGGACGGGATATTACGGATCGTAAACGGGCGGAAGAAGCGCTGCAAGAGAGCGAAACCCGCCTGAGCACCATCGTTGAATCAGAGCCGGAATGTGTCAAACTTCTGGACCCCGACGGGAAACTCATGGAGATGAATCCGGCCGGCCTGGCATTGATTGAAGCGGATTCACTGGAACAAGTTATCGGCACGCCAATGATTGACCTTTTAACCCCGGATTATCGGACTGCGTTTATGGCTCTCCATGAGCGCGTTTTTGCAGGCGGTTCCGGCACCCTGGAATTTGAAATTGTGGGTCTGAAAGGCACACGCCGCTGGCTGGAGACGCACGCTGTGCCTTTGCGTAACGCCCTGGGTGTCATCACCTTCCTTATGGGCCTCACGCGCGACATCACCGCTCGTAAGCAGGCGGATCTGGCTTTGCAGGAAAGTGAAGTAAAATTCCGCAACCTGGCGGAAAATATTCCGGGAGTCATTTACCTGTGCAGGAATGACGAGCGTTATACCATGACCTATATTTCAGCTGGTGTCGAAGAACTGACCGGCTATTCCAGTAAAGAGTTTATCGCGGATAAAATCAGTTTATCGGAATTATTTTACCCTGAAGACAAAGTTGATATTCGCAGGCAGGTCGATGAAGCACTGGCGCAGCGCCGGACTTTTCATCTGACCTATCGCATCAAACATAAAAACGGCGAATGGCGCTGGGTAGAGGAGACCGGTGTCGGGATCTTTGAAAAGGATGAATTGCAGGGTTTGGAAGGCTATCTGCAGGATGTGACAGACCGAATAAAAACCGATGAGGCTTTAAAGCGCGCCAAACAGGAATACGAGCAGATCTTCCAATCGGTCGGCCATCCCATGATGGTTCTGGCTAAAGATCAGACTATCCTGGAAGCCAACCAGGTGCTTCAAAATCTGCTGCATCTGAAAAGCGATCAAATCGTCGGGAGAAAATGTTATGAACTGATGCATCAGCTGGATAAGTCGCCGGATTACTGTCCTTTCCAAAAAATGCTCGATTCGGATACCTTCGAATCCTATACCATGCCGGTTGAGGATCTTGGCCGGCATTATATCGTCACCTGCACACCTATTAAAAACAGCGCTGGAGATATCGATAGGGTCATCCATGTCAGCACCGATATCACGGCTCAAATGAAAGCCGAAAAAGAGCTGCGAGAGAGCGAGGAAAAATTCAGGACATTTTTTGAACAGTCCGGAGACGCCGTCTACATAGCTGCTCCGGAAGGCAGGCTGATCTTTGTCAACCGGGCCGGACTCGATCTATTTGGATTTACCCCGGAAGAAGCGGTGGTGGGTAATATCCAGGACCTTTATGTACATCCCGAAGAACGCGAGATTGTCACGGGAGAGATGCGCAAGAAAGGGCATATCAAGGATTATGAAGTTCAACTCCAGAGAAAAGATGGGCAGGTGATCGATTGCCTGCTGACTTCCGCCGCCCGCTTCGATGAGGAAGGCAAAGTGATCAGTTACCAGGGCATCATCCATGATATCACGGAGCGCAAACAGCGTGAAATGGAATACCTGAAACTCTTTACGGCCGTGGAACAGGGCCCGATATCCGTCATGATCACCGATATCAATGGCGATCTCGAATATGTAAATCCACGGTTTTGCGAATTGACCGGCTTTTCCGTTGAGGAAGTTATCGGTAAAAATCCGCGCTTTCAGAAATCCGGGCACACTTCGACCGGAGAGTATCAAAAAATCTGGGAAACGATCACAAAAGGCGATATCTGGCGCGGCGAATTCCTGAATAAAAAGAAGAACGGGGAACTCTACTGGGAAGATGCAACCATCGGCCCAATCAGGAATTCGGGGGGAAAAACTACCCACTTTATCGGTATGAAAATCGATATTACGCTCCGCAAGAAGGCGCGCAAGGAGTTGGAGCAGATCCATCGGGTTTACCGCAAGACTATCGAAAACTCCCGGGGCGTGCCGTATATCCTGTCACATGAACGAAACGAGTACGATTTTATCGGTGCGGGAATCGAAAATTTATTGGGAATAAAATCGGAGGAGTTCAGTCTGAAAGTTCTCCGGACTCTGGTACAGGAACGCATTATCACCGACCGGGAAGCCAATATCAGTGAAATAGACGAGTATGTGCAAGCATTCCTTGACGGTGTTGTAAGTCGCTACCAGGTCGATATCCGGATCCTCACGCCTGATGGAAAGGAAAAATGGGTCAGTGATTCCGCTTCACCGTATCTTGACGAAGATTCTGAGAAGGTGATCGGTTCGATGGGAATTTTACAGGATATTACCGAGCGAAAGGCCGCCGAAGCGGAACTCTATTATCGAATCAAACTGGAAAAAGCCATTGCCGATATCTCCACTCAATTTATCAAAGTGGAGAAGGCCGGACTTGATGCCGAGATTCATCGGGCTCTGAAAAGTATGGGTGAACTTACCAACGTTGACCGAAGTCGCTTGGCTTTATTTTCAGCCGATGGGAAAAGTATTACTAACATGTACGTATGGTGCGCCGGGGATATCGAAGCGCGTATCGCCAATTTCCAGGATATTCCCACGGATGCGATTCCTTGGAAGATGGGGAAACTGCTAAAATTTGAGCATGTTTATATTCCCGATGTTACCGCCTTGCCTGAGGAAGCAGGATCTGAGAAACAAATTCTTGAAGCAGAGGGGATCAAATCGCTGGTGGCCGTTCCGATCACCTACGGTGAGAAACTAAAAGGATTTCTGGGACTCGAATCCCTGGAAAGATATACTGCTTGGGATGAAGAGGATATCACCCTGCTGAACACCATCGGCGATATTTTCGCCAACGCTCTCGAACATAAAAAGGCGGAAGACGAAAAGGACAACATGCAAATCCAGTTGCAGCAATCCCAGCGCATGGAAGCCATCGGGACCCTGGCGGGCGGCGTGGCGCATGATTTCAACAATTTGCTGACCATTATCCAGGGGCATGCCCAGTTGATGATGATGGATATCGAGCCTGACGATCCGAGATCCCGGGATATCAAACAAATCCTGAATGCGGCTGCGCGGGCCGCCGGATTGACACGCCAATTGCTGCTGTTCAGTCGCAAACAGGCCATGGAATACGCCATGATCAACATCAATGAAACGATCCGAAATCTGCTGAAAATGCTCGGAAGATTGATCGGTGAGGATATTGCCTTATCCACGAACCTCGCTCCTGATGTCTGGATAGTTGAAGCGGATGAAGGCAATATCGAGCAGGTGATTACCAATCTGACGGTGAATGCCCGGGATGCAATGCCCAACGGCGGGAAATTGACCATCAAGAGCGAAAATATTATCATCTCAGAAGAGTATTGCCGCCATATTCAGGATTCCAAACCGGGCCGATATGTACGGATATCCGTTGAGGACCGGGGAACCGGCATCCCGGAAGATATTCGAAAAAATATATTCGAGCCGTTTTTCAGCACCAAAGAATCCGGTAAGGGAACCGGGCTGGGATTATCAGTAGTGTACGGGATCATCATGAAGCACGGCGGCTGGATCAATGTCTACAGCGAGCTGGGTGAGGGCTCCAACTTCGTCTTTTATCTGCCGGCCAAATCGGGCAGACCTGTCCAGGGCAGCGAAGGCGAGGCACAGCTGCAGCTCGTCAAGGGGCACAACGAGCGGATCTTAATAATCGAGGATGAAGTCGGAGTCAGAGAATTTGTAGCCCATACGCTGCGGAAAAGCGGCTATTCGATTTTTCTGGCGGGCGATGCGCGTGAGGCACTCGATGTTTTCGAAAACCAGGAAGGCAATTTTGACCTGATCCTCAGTGATGTTGTCTTACCGGACCGGAACGGTCTGAGACTCGTGGAGGATTTATTGGAGAAGAATCCGAAGATTCCTGCAATCATGTGCAGCGGTTATACCGAAGAGAAGGTTAAACAAGCGATTATCGGCAAGAAGGGATTGGCGTTTATCCAGAAACCCTACAATATCGTAAAATTGCTGACTATGATCCACGAAACATTACATAAATGAGAATTATAACCCGAATGTCTCTGTTCGGTTGAAAAACCGGAGCAAGAGTTCCGGGGTACGGATGAATGTCCTACTCGGAATAAAAACCAATCACTCTGGATATCGCGTCCCGGCATACGGGACAGAATCCGTTCAGGCTTTTGGAAAACATCCGGCAATCCAGATATGGGCGATACAATCCTTCCGAGGCATAACCGGCTCCCTGAAAAGCCCCGATCGTTCCCCAATATTTTTCCTGTCTTAAGAATGCCGAGCGCTCAGCGCTTTCTTTATAGGGGATGTTGTCGTATTCTTCTTTCCGCCAGGGAGTGGGCAGGGGAGTGCCTTCGTCCATCAGGGTCTTCCATTTCAACTGCGGCGGTTTCAGCAACGCTGTAATGTTCGGCTCCCAGGGTTCAACGTCTTTCGGATGAAACTCGTCATAGGCGACTTCGGAAGAGTAGTATTCGTCGGCCAGTCCGCCGAAAGCATGTCCGAATTCATGTACGAAAACATACTCCGGCCACCATTCGTTCCCTTCGTTGTCGTCGTGGCTGTAACAGGTGGAATAGAGATTGTAGATCCCGCCGCCGCCGTATTTAGGCGAATTCATCAGAAAATAGAGCTGATCGTACGGAGCATTTGCGGCAATATCGCGGATGTTTTTATTGCCCAGGGTCAAAACGTAGCGATCCACATCGAGGGAATTGTAGGACAGATCGAAGGCGCTTTTCACGAAAACACCCTGACGCGGATCATCGATTCCCGATTCCTCCGAGGCCACTTCCAGGTACCAGACGTTGAATTTGTCCCGATTTTCCCTGAACGGTGATTCGTTGAAAAAAGCCTGCATGAGCCGCTTGAGGTCTTTCTTGAATTTGGACATTTCCTTGCGGGTGTATCCTTCCGGCAGAATGAGAATATCGACTTTTTCGTTAGGCGATCCGTTTTTGAGATAAGCGTGGGCTTTGTATTCGCCCTTAGGTTTGTCACGGTTGGTGAATCGCGAATTCGGATCGATTGTCGTTGTAAAGTCCGCGATAAACTGGTTTTTGCGGTCGCGGGTCAGCAATTTTAACTCGATCGGTTGATGCGGGAAGGGTACCAGAACCGACAGTGAAAAAGTACGATAGATTTCCCGGGCGGCTTCTTCGGTGGTCTGCCATTCCCCGTAAACGGAGCTGAAGCCGTGCGAATAGAGCAGAATACCCGATTCCTTATCGAATACCTCGACGCGGTGATGTCCCATGTCGAGTGTGTCGATCAGGTTGCTGAGGCTGCCGGCCCAGATGGGTTCTTCAATGATCTCATCCAGACTGACGACGGTTTTCGTCTTTGTACCGGTCATGAAGAGATCGACACGCAGACATTTATTCAGAAAATATTCATCAAATTTCGGACCGGTAGCTGCCGCCAGGGGCAGACAGCATAGCAGGAGAAGACCGTAGAGACTGTACTTTTTCAAGGGATTTCCTTTCATTTTCACGGCAGAAATGTAATTATGCGAGTGGAGTAATGCAAGTCAGGAACGGATGCCCGTTGGGAGATCCCGGAACATTTCGGAGCCATTCCATCAAGGGCGTTGCTTGTTTGTAGTTCACGACTTAAATTCACCCAAAATGAATTTACGATGATATATTTTAAAGATGTTGATTGTACATTCGGTGGCCGGGGCGGTATAAGCAATATCAATTTTGCGATTAAGCAGGGCGAGTTTATTTTCCTGACCGGACCGAGCGGTTCCGGGAAATCGACAATCCTGCGACTGATTTATATGGAACTGTTTCCCGAGAAGGGGCGCGTTACTTTTCGTAATTATACCAGCGCCAGAATCCGATCGTGGGAAATACCTTATCTGCGCCGCAAGGTCGGTATGGTCTTCCAGGACTTTCGCCTGCTGACTGACCGCAACGTCTTCCAGAATGTCGCCTTGAGTCTGTACATTTCTCACTTTAAGACCCGGGAAATCAAGAAGCGGGTTCATACAGTTCTGGAGAGGGTCGGCCTGGGGCATCGCATCTATTATCATCCCGAAGAGCTCTCCGGCGGGGAACAGCAACGGGTAGCCATCGCCCGGGCCCTGGTAAAGGAGCCGGATGTCATCCTGGCCGATGAACCAACGGGCAACCTGGATCAACGGGTCAGTTTTGATCTGATTCAACTCCTGGGAAAGATCAATGAGATGGGCACAGCCGTGGTCGTTGCCACGCATAATTACAGTTTGATTCCCCGTATTCCCGGGGCGCGTCTGATGCAATTGGATAACGGAGAAATCGTCAGTATCAGCTCATGAATGTAGTCTGGTTTTTATTCAAGGAAGGTTTCAAGGGTCTGGCCCGGTCCAAGTACGCCGGAGCCTTCTCTATCGTCATTATTGCCCTGTCGTTGATCTTGATCGGATTCGGTTATGTCATTGCGCGGGATATGATTTTCGCCGTTGAAAATATCCGGGCGAAATTCGATGTGGATATTTTTTTGAAGAACACGGCAGCCGAAACGGAAATACGGCAGTTTGAAGAGTTCTTACGAAACCGCATCGAGGTGGAATCGGTTGTCTACATTTCAGCGGATAGTGCCGCCCGGCGATTCGAGGAGGAATTCGGCGAGGACATTTTTGAGATTCTGGAGGAAAATCCACTGCCGCCGTCATTTACGATCCGCTTAAAACTGATCTACCGCAACCTGGTTAGCGTCGAAGGTATCTCCAATCTAATTTCCGGTGAGAAAGTCGTGGATGAAATCCAATACCGCAAGAAATTCCTGCAGTTGCTGGAGAAGTACCAGCGAATTTCGCTGGTGGCAGTCTTTGCCACTTACGCCCTGCTGACCCTGGTCTCCATCGTGATTGTATCCAATTCAATTAAGATGACGATCTTCGCCCGCTACGACGTTATTTCCACCATGAAACTGATCGGGGCCACCAACAATTTCATCAAAGCACCTTTCATCATCGAAGGCACACTGCAGGGATTGATCGGCAGCGGGCTGGCGGTTGCCGTTATTCTGGCAGTATTCTACCTGTTCAACAATTACCTTCAAACCATGGTCGATTACAAATTTCTGGTTGGAAAAAAATTCTACATTGTCCTCGTTATGCTGGGATTTGTCGGGGGATTTATCGGCAGCCGCCGGGCGATTCGTAAGTTTCTCAGTTAAAATCCCCACTTCCTTTTTGCAGTGTCGCAGAACTCAGTAATATGCATTTCCACTCCTTCCGAATCGATCTTTATTTTACTTGGATTCGCAGGTCGGGCCGGATAAATTTCCGAATGTGAAAGACATACTATCCAGCGCTGCGAATCTGACGGATCGCGAAAAAGTGATCCTCAAGGCGGTTATCCAGGATTACATCCATTATGCGCATCCGGTCAGTTCACAGAAACTTCACGAAAAGTATATCCCGGGCTGCAGTCCGGCAACGATCCGCAACACGCTTGCGAGCCTGGAAAAGAGAGGTTTTCTCGAACAACCGCACACTTCGGCGGGCCGGATTCCCACCGACGAGGGATATCGCTGCTATGTCGACAGCCTGATGAAACTGCCCTCGATCCAACCGCCCTGGCGTACGAAGATCGAGAAGGAACTGTTCGAGGCGTCGATCGATATCACGCGGATTATGGATAAAGCCGCGCAACTGCTTGGTGAACTGTCCCGGGAACTGGGCGTTTCGGTGGCACCTAGTTTCGCGCACGGGATTCTCGAAAAGATCGAAATGGTGCCGCTCACATCCGAGAAAATACTGGTTGTTCTGGAGATTAAATCGGGTTTGGTCAGGACTGTTTTGCTGGAAATGGAGACCGAAATTAAAGAGCATCGCGTACCCCTGCTCAATTCGATTCTGAACGAGCGTCTTTGCGGATTGCGTCTGGCGGAAATTATCGATACCATCCGAGCCCGTTTTGTTGACTTTTCAGGGGATGAGATCATCCGGCCGCTGGTGGCCCGCGCGCCGCAGATTTTTAATTTCACACAACCCGGCGGTGCCAAATTGGCAGGAACCTTAAATCTAATCGCCAAACCGGATTTTCCCGATATGGAAAAACTCGGTCAAATTGTGGCTGCAATCGAAAGTGGTACCATAATTGCACACATCTGCGAGAACCGCCGGCAGAAGCCGGGAATCGTAATCACGATTGGTTCGGAGAACGAGAAGGATGTGTTTTTTGATTGCAGTATTGTAACCAAGAATTATCATATTGGTGATTCGGCCGGGCTGGTGGCGATTTTCGGCCCCCGGCGCATGAACTACCGTACAACGGTGACACTGGTCAATACGATTGCAGATACAGTGACATCGATTTACAATTATCAGAGGAGAAACGGATAAATTGAACATAGATAAACCGACTTCGGAACAAAATCCGGAGCAGACGAAATCCCAGAGGAAAGTGAGTTCACATAAAAAAAGAACGGTTGGCGATTCAACCGAAATCAAGGAAATTCAAAAATTAAAGGACGATCTTGAGCAGAAAGAAAAGCTCCTGAGCGAGATGAACGATCGTTTCCTTCGTCTGGCCGCCGAATTCGATAACTACCGTAAGCGAAGTGAAAAGGAAATCGGCGAAATCATTGAGTACGCCGGCGAGACGGTCCTGAGAAATATCTTGCCTGTCCTCGATGACCTTGAACGAGCCGTCAAGCATAAAGACAGCGACAACGGAGAGAAGAGCATCTCCGAAGGCCTCGAATTAATCTACAAGAAATTCCTGAAAGTGCTTGAAAGCATGGCCGTGCAACCGATTGAAGCGTTGAACCAACCGTTTGATCCTGACCTGCATCATGCCATGCTAACCCGTGAGGTAGAGGGCATGGAGCCCGAAAAAGTTGTGGAAGAATTTGAAAAAGGGTTCCGGTATAAACGTCACATTCTGCGACATTCACGTGTGGTGGTAAGCAAATAAAATGGCAAGAGATTATTATGAAATATTGGGCGTAGAGCGCGGCGCCGGGAAAGACGAATTTAAAAAAGCGTACCGGAAAATTGCGATGAAGTATCACCCGGACAAAAATCCGGGGAATAAAGAGGCTGAATCCAAATTCAAAGAGGCTGCCGAAGCCTATGCCGTGCTGACCGACGATCAGAAGAAAACCATTTACGATCAGTATGGTCACGAGGGCTTAAAGGGTAACAGTTACGGTAACAACGGCGGTTTCAGCGGCTTCGGCTTCGATCCGTTTGAAATATTCAAAGATGTTTTTGGCGGCGGCGGGTTCTCCGGCTTCGAAGATTTTTTCGGTGGTTCAAACAGCCGCCAGCGGGCTTCTTCAGCCCGGATGGGAACCGATCTCAAGATCAAACTGGCCTTAAGTCTGGAGGAGATCGATTCCGGCGCGACTAAAAAGGTCAAGATTAAACGCATGGAGGAATGCGACGCCTGTTCCGGTTCCGGGTCTAAACCGGGCACATCGAGAACATCCTGTCCCGTCTGTAAGGGCAGCGGTGAGATACGGGAGATGACCCGCTCACTGTTCGGGCAGATGGTCAACGTACGGGTATGCTCCAACTGTCATGGCGAGGGTTCGGTGGCGGAACATCGCTGCCAGAAATGTGCGGGCGACGGCCGAACTAAAAATGTTAAGGAAGTTACAATCAATGTCCCCGGGGGAGTGACTACCGGCAACTATATGACTATTCGGGGAGAAGGTAACGCCGGCATTCGAAAAGGCTCGCATGGTAACCTGATTGTCTATTTCGAAGAGAAGGAACATGAATATTTCATCCGCAATGAAAACGATATCCTGCTGGATTTACATATCTCGCCGACAGAGGCCGTACTGGGTACGAAAGTGGAAGTACCGACCTTAAGCACCAAGGTCGAACTATCCATCCCTCCCGGGACTCAGCCGGGGAAAATGCTGCGCTTGAAAAACAAAGGTTTGCCGCATCTGCACGGTGTTGGAAAGGGCGATCAGATCGTCCGGATCCGGGTCGATATCCCCACGATCATCGGTGGAAAGGAAAAACAACTCTATTCCGAGCTGAGCGAATTGGAGGGTAAAAATCGCAATCCACAGAGGAGATACAGCAAGATAAGGTAGCATTTACTCAAGAATTGATATATCTTAAATATAGTTTTTTTAATTTTGTGGAAAAATGCTAAATTTGACGCGTCAAGAGATTTTGGTAATCCAATTTCTCGTTGGTTTTTTCATATTGGGAACTGCGATTCACATCTACCGGGATCGGACTAAAAACCGGGATCAAAGCGTCCAAACCGAAGCGGAGTCCGAAAGGTTTCGGATGATGGCGGAACGGGTTGATTCAATCTACCTCAAACAGGCGGAACAAAATAAGGTGGAAACAGCGCTTACCTCGCAGCCGGCCTTAACACGCAAAATCAACCTGAATACGGCATCAATCGATGAATTAACGCAGCTCCCGGGCATCGGGCCGGCGTTCGCAGAACGGATCGCAGCTTACCGCAGGGAAAACCAAGGATTTCGGAAGATCGAAGACCTGCTCATGGTCAAAGGGATCGGAGAGAAAACATTAGAACGAATTAAAAACGAGGTTACAGTTGAGTAAAGAGAAGTTAAATGAGAAGGACCTTGAACAGAATATTGAGGAAATTCCGGAATATAAACCCGGTTTGGTAAAAACCCTAAATGTTGTGGCCGGTATCTTATTTATCATTCTTATTCTGGTCATCTATCTACCTGCGAAGATCTGGAAAGAAGAAGAGACGGTTCGAAATGTCGGGCGCTATCGGATGACTATTCTCAATCACGTAGAAGATTTATACAAAAAAATGAGCGGTAGCTATCAGACGGATCCCATTCTGGCGATGAAGATCGTTTCCGCCCTGCGTGATAGTACCCGTGCCGATAGCAATTTCAACGGGAAACAGGTTTTGAAACTGGAAGAGGGCATTTTTGAGTTTAATGTCACCAAAAACTTTTTCATGAATTTCGATACCACTTTTGCCCTCAAATATGAGAAACGAGATACCGTTATCGACACCACCTATAAAATCGTCATGTGGAATCCCGGCACGTTTACCCATGATACAGTTTTTGTGAACGCATCGCGTATCGAGAACGTCAGTTCAGATTCGCTATTCAGAGGTCAACTGGAAACCGAGATCAGTTCACGTGTTTCAACCAACACGTATTATCGGCCTTATTATCTGGATAAGACCTTTGCCTATAGTCCCTTGATTAAGCAAGAATATATCATTATGGTGGATACGGCCAGGATCAAGATATCGGACCCGCTTAAGGGCGAATTCAAAGAGCGCCGCTATCTGGCCTTTGCGTTTCGCGATACGTCTCACGGGTACATTGAGAATGGCGAACCAAGCTGGGGAAACTAATACGGCTGTTTCGATAAATTGCTGAAAAATAAGAGATGGTGAATGATTTGTGCGAGTCTGTCTGATCAGTTTCTTCGTTTCGGTCAGATGATCAGGGAGGATAACAATTACTCGGTTAAATTCGTAGATAAAAGAGCTCTATCGTTCCTTTTTGAACCGTCCCAGCTGGGGCAGGCGTCTCTGACCGGCAAACTGGAAGCGCTTTTTGGACTGATTCGCGAATCCCTGATTGTTCCCGATTCGGAGCTGCTGCTCTCCGTATCCGATGAATGGATGGACATCCTTTTCCAGAATGTCGACGTCGGCCTGGATCGGACAGAAGTACTGGAGGTGCTAAACTGGACGTTGCGGACACGCTATGGCGACCTGTATAAAGACCGGATCATTCAGCACTACAACCTGGTTTCGGATTTGACCATCGAATCGACAGTTTATGTAACAATCTCTTTATTTAAAAAATTCGCGGAAATAATGCATAAAGCCGCCCGATCTTCAGGCTTTAGAATTTCACTGTTGGATATCAATCTGTTCAGTGCCATGAATTGCATCGAAAAATTGTACCCGGTGACCAACTACAAAACCTGGGGAGTCTGGCAGGTCGGCAAACAGAAGCATTCCCTGGTTCTGGTCGATTCGGGCGAATTCCGGGCCTATGCCGAGTTCGAGATCGTGGACAACGCCGAATTCGTTATCAGCCGACGATCGTCCCCCGACGACATCATCGAAAAGGTCGTTGAGGAATTGAATCAAGCTCAGTACTCATCGGCGACCCAATTGGAGAGCCTGGATTACCTGTATTATTATTCCCATGAGGTGGATTCGGATTTTTTCAACATCGTGCTGATGAACGAACTGGAGAATATGAAACCGGCTACGCCGTTTTTGACCCATACGCCGCTGAAATTGTATCTCGATGATGGTGACGGCGACGGTGCCATGTGTCAATTTATGGATGTGATGGGATTAATGTTGCGCCGAATGTCCGGGAGCGCGAAATGATTAAACTGAATCTGGCCGCCAATCAGGGTATCAAAACGGATGGTAAGATCCTGCCTATTGAAGAAATCCTGCCGCCTCCGCAGAGTGATGTACAGGCTCGCGTTCAGCCCGGGGCGAAGAAATCCGACCAGTCGATCGAAGACCTGATTCAGGCCCGGCAGAAATCGGCGGCAAAGAAAAAAATTGATGCTTCGGTTTTCGATGCCCTGGAACAAAATCTGGATATGATCGAAACCGCCGAAGAGGAAGAATTTACACCGCAGGACAAGAAGAAGTCTCGCGCGGATGAACTCGAAAAACCGGTAAAAGTCCGCAAACGCCGACGGACCCGCAGATTCATCGCCTTTCTATTTTTCGTGGCCCTTTGCGCGGCAGGGTACACCTGGTACACGGGGGAATGGACTGTCCGGGATGTACAGAATTTCTACCAAAAAAATATTGCTCAAAAAATCACCGGACAGCTGGATCGTATTTTGCCGAAGCACTCCAAACAGGTTAAAAACACGGCCCAGAAAGTTGGCAAGCAATTACCCGGTGTCATGAAGGGCGCAGCCGAGATGGGAAAAGGCGTTGCCAGTTCGACTGTCAATGCCCTGGAACCGATCGCTTACCCCAACGAGATCAGCGATTATTATATCGACCTGATCAATCGGGGCAATGTGTTGTTAAGTGCAACGGCTGGCATTTTTCAGAAACTGCCGCCCAACGCCTCGCTACAGTACCTGGAAGGCAATGCCGATAGAATCACGTTTGTCGTCTATATCGCCACCCGGGAAGCCGGACTGGCGCTGAAGAGGGACTTATCCGAAACCGGTCTTTTCCTGAAGCCGGATATTTTTTATATCGAGCGCGCCGGGGCTAATCCGGCTAATCCGTTCCAAGTCATGGCAGTTCTGAAAACCAGCGGCAAGATTACGCTGCGTACCAAGGGATTCCGGCATAAATCGGATACTGCACTCGGGCAGATACTGGGAAGAATCGGCAAACAGCATCAAGTCACCTACAGCGGTTTTAATATCTACCAGGGGCAGGCGAATCAACCCTACAAATCAAAACTCACGGGTTCAGTGTCATTCAAACATATCGCTCCTTTTTTAGAAACTCTGATAAACACCAAAATCAACTTTGGTGCCGATAAAATTTACATATCCGATAACTCGGGACGAAACCTGGTCAATTCGATTCTGAGTTTGAGTTTGGAGTCGGAGATTTTTCCCCGCAAATCATAATATGGTTCGAGTGATTTCCGGTCTGTACAAAGGTCGCATTATACAATCCAAACAGACGCACAACCTTCGCCCGACGCAGGACCGCGTTAAGGAAACCCTTTTCGCCATGCTGGGCAATATCGTCGGCTTGACAGTCGTCGATCTCTTCGCCGGGACCGGTAATTTGGGACTGGAAGCCCTGTCGCGCGGCGCGGAATTTTGCACTTTTGTCGAGAAAGATGCGCGCCATCTCCAGCTTATCCGGAATAATGTGGAATCACTGGGAGTGATCGAACGGGTTGAGATCGTGCGGGGCGATGTTTTGCACTTCATGAAGCAAGCGCCCCGGGCAGACGTCTACTTCGCCGATCCGCCGTACAGGTTTCCCCGGATCGATGATCTGCTGCAGAACGTTCTGAAATTATCGAAAGAAACCCTGTTTGTCCTCGAAACCTGGAAAGACTTTTCAGTGTCGGCAGAGATTTCCGACCGGATATCCGGGACGAGAATAATCGGCGAGACAAAACTAACATTCATAAGGATCTAGATGCAAAAAAAAATCGCGGTTTACCCGGGGACATTCGACCCGATTACAAACGGTCATCTCGACATTTTGCAGCGCGCCTCATCCATCTTTGATATGGTCTACATCGCTGTGGCCAAGAATCTCCATAAAAATCCACTCTTTAACGATGAGGAACGGCTCGAGCTGATCGAAGGCTGCATCCGGGATTATCCGAACGTAAAAGTGGATAATTTTGACGGCCTGGTCGTGGAATTTGCCCGCAAGAAGGGCGCCACTGTCATCATCCGGGGACTGCGTGCCATTTCGGATTTCGATTATGAATTTCAGATGGCGCTCATGAACCGGCATCTGAGTGATGAGATCGATACGGTCTTTTTAATGCCGCATGAGGATTATACGTATCTGAGTTCCAGCACAGTCAGAGAGATCGCCAAATTTGGCGGCGATGTGGACGGATTTGTCACGGAAAACGTAAAAGAAGCACTAATCAATAAATTCAGGAGCCCCAAATGAAACTGCTTGAGAATATTCGTAACGAAGCTAAAAGAAAAAATAAATGCATCGTATTGCCGGAATCGCATGATGAGCGTATTATCCGGGCCGCCGCTATTTTACAGGCCGACGGGATCGCCCGGACAATTTTGGTCGGCGATAAGGGAAAAATTGAAAATCTTGCGAAGGAATTGGGCGTTCTGCTGACGGGAGTGGAGATCGTTAATCCGGTAAAATATGACCGCTTTGAAGAATTCGTTCAGACCTATTTCGACAAGCGCAAGCATAAAGGCATGACTCCCGAGAAAGCCCGCGAGTTAATGTCGAATCCCACTTTTTTTGGGGCTATGCTGGTCGAAAAGGGATTGGCCGACGGTTGCCTCTCCGGTGCGGATACGACAACCGGCGATGTCATGAAAGCCGCCTTGCATATCATCGGTGCGAATCCGGATACGCCGACAGTTTCCAGCGATATTCTGATGATTACGCCCGACGAAAAACGCGTCTGGAGCTTTGCCGACTGCGCAGTTTTGCCTGAACCCAGCGCACAGCAGTTGGCGGATATCGCCATCGCGACAGCCGAAACCCACCGCAGAATTCTCAATGAAGAACCGCGTGTGGCGATGCTCTCGTTCTCAACCAAAGGCAGCGCCAAACATCCGCTCGCGGATAAAGTCATCCAGGCGACTCAAATCGTTAAAGCACGGAAACCGGATTTGATGGTGGACGGCGAATTGCAGCTCGATGCCGCCATCGTCGCCAGTGTCGGCCAGAGAAAATCGCCGGGGAGTCCGGTGGCCGGCAGAGCCAATGTGCTGATCTTCCCGGATCTCGGGGCGGGCAACATCGGCTATAAACTGGTTCAGCGAATTGCCGGTTGTGAGGCTGTCGGACCGATCATCCAGGGCCTGCGAAAACCCATGAACGATCTTTCGCGCGGTTGCAGTGTCGATGATGTTGTGAACGTTGCTGCAATTCTATGTAATATTGCCTGATTGGAGATATGAATGCCTACCTATGAGTATGTCTGTAAGGAATGCGGACACGAATTTGAAAAACTGCAGAGTATGAATGACGAACCGGTCCGGCTGTGTCCACAATGCGGCCATATCAGTGTGCACCGGAAAATCAGCGGCGGCACCGGATTGATTTTCAAGGGATCGGGTTTTTATATTACCGATTACGGCAAGAAAAATCATTCGCCTGCCAGCCCGGTGAAATCCGCAAAGCCGGATCAGAAACCGCAGGAAACCCCCACTGAGAAGTCCGATTAGTCTGCGAAACGCATAATATACCGAGTGGAAAAACCTTAAAAAACGCCCCTGGAATCAGGGGCGCTTGATTTTTGGATATTGAATGGAGACGAACTCAATCGTCTGCCAAAGTTGTGATCCCGCTTTTACTGTTCGGATTTATTCTGGTCTTTTGACTCGTCTTTGCGATAGAGGATAGAAATCGGGATGATGATCAGGTACCCGAGCAGCAGAATGACCGGCGCGACCGAGAGCGAACGGAAACTGTAGGTGTCGCCGCTTGCCATCACAAAATAACCGACGATGATTACCAGCAAGCCCAAACCGAAAATGAGATAGTTCGTTTTTGTCAGAGACAGGTTTTTTACGAACTGTGTACTTTTCTTGATTTTCTTTTCTTTTATCATAACGGCCTAATTTACTTCCTGATCGTTTGTCTTCAAATGATTTTGTTAGTCTAACCCAAAGAACGAATAGAAGTTCCCGACGAATTTATTCTGACCGCGAAGCCCGGATCAATAGGTATGAAATCGCGCAGAAGAACGCAAGACCGATCAGAGCCGTAAAGGACCCGGCCCAATTTTCCACGAGAATGTTGGGCCGGGCCTTCAGAATGACGAGCAGCCCGACCAGTACACCCATTAAACCGTCTCCGCCGACCAGTCCTGAACCGAATAAAATGCCGCCTTCCCGGCGCCGGTTGATCAGTTCTTTATCCCCTTTACAACGCTTCTCCAGGACTCTGCGGATTACACCGCCGATAAAAATCGGGACCATCGTAGAAACCGGAAGGTAAACACCGACCGCAAATGCCAGGCTGGGAACCCGCACGATAAAATGCACGATGAACGTAATTCCGACGCCGATCAGGACCAGCAACCAGGGTATATTCCTGCCGATCACGCCGTCGATGACCATCTTCATCATATTAGCCTGAGGTGCCGGCAGTTCCGCCGATCCGAATCCATAGGCCTTTCCCAGGATAATCACACTGCCCGCGACGAAGAAACAGGTCGTGATCACGCCAACCAGCTCGGCGATCTGTTGTTTGCTCGGTGTGGCGCCTAGCAGGAACCCGGCTTTTAAGTCCTGGGAGGTATCTCCGGCAATGGAGGCTGCGCAGCCGACAATGGCTCCGACGGTCAGTGCGGCGATTTTTCCGTTGTCGCCGCTGAAACCGAATCCCAGGAAAATCAGGCTGGTGCAGATGAGGGTGGCTATGATCATTCCCGAGGTGGGATTGGAAGTCACACCGACGAGCCCGACGATGCGGGCGGAAACGGTCGTGAAGAAAAAGGCGAATAATACGACACAGAAAGCGGCTAACAGTCGCACGAAAAAGGATGACGAAAAGTCGAAAATTGTCGGAATAATCGCCAGAACCAGGGAGATGATGAGTATCCCGATGAAGACGACTTTCAGGGAAAGATCGTGATCGGTGCGGTCGAACTGGAAATTGCCTTCTGCCCGGCTTCTGATTTGTTGAAGACCGATTTTAAATGAAGCCACCATGGTCGGAATGGATTTAATCAGCGTGATAAAACCCGCGGCCGCCACGGCACCGGCGCCGATATAACGAACATAACTGGTCCAAATCTGGCTGGGGCTCATATTCCGGATCAGCAGCGTCGCTTCCGGGTAAACCGGGGCAGTGAATTTATCCCCGATGTAGGCGATGGCCGGGATGATGCCCAGCCAGGAGAGCAGCCCGCCGGCAACCATAATCGCCGAGATCCGGAATCCGAGGATGTACCCGACGCCCAACAGCGCAGGCCGGGTGTTCAGGCCGATCGTGGCTTTCTTGATAAACGGGATTTTTATCCAGAGGTCGCGCGGCCAGAGTCTGATAATATCCATAATGAAGGTGTACAGAAACCCGATTCCCAGGCCGATAAAGACATTCTTTGCGCGGGTGCCGCCCGTGTCGGCGGCAACCAGCACCTCGGCCGAACCGATGCCTTCGGGATAGGGGAGCTGGCCGTGTTCGTTGCGAATCAGGAATCGTCTGAGGGGAATCATAAAGAGGACGCCCAGCAATCCGCCGGTGAGCGCAATCATAGTTATTTTAAGCAGGCTGGGCTGGTAGCCCCACAAAAAAAGAGCCGGGATCGTAAAAATAATCCCTGAAGCGAGCGATGAGCTGGCGGAGCCGGCCGTCTTGGTAATGTTGTTTTCCAGGATCGACGTCTTGCCGGCGATGCCCTGCAATAAGCGCGCGACGGCGACCGTGATCACGGCGAGCGGGATGGCGGTGGAAATCGTAAGACCGGCCATCAGTCCCAGGTAGGCGTTCGCCATGCCAAAGAGAATTCCGAAGAGCGAGCCGTAAACGAGGGAACGGAAGGTCAGTTCGGTCATCGATTCGTTTTTAGGAATATAAGGTTGATACTGATCGCCCGGTATGGCCTCGTAGGCTTCCTGCGGCAGACCCCGTTTTTTCTCCATGATGAACACCCCCAGTTTGATGTGGACAACCGTATGCCAAAATATCTGAGGCTTAGTTTAACGGAAAACGAGCACGAATTCAAGGATTAGAACCGAGGCGCCCGGATTGATTGCCTGCAATGCGGTGCGCCGCCGGATTCACTATCAAGTTGACAAAACTCAATCATTTTATTAGTTTATATCGTCGCCTGATGAGCTGCCTGCGATCAAAATATTGGTTGGAGTGAAGGCGCTATTAAAAGGATGAACAAGTATGCATAAAGCCAATTGGTGGAGTCCCCGGCAAGATCAGGTCGCAGAGTGTCATCTCTGTCCGCGCGAGTGCCGGATCGCCGACGGCAAAACCGGCTTTTGCGCCGCCCGTCAGAACCGCCGGGGAGAACTCTATTCGCTGGTTTACGGAAACCCGATCGCCGTGCATGTAGACCCGATTGAGAAGAAACCGCTGTATCATTTTTATCCGGGTTCCCAGGTCCTGTCCATCGGCACGGTGGGATGTAATCTGGAATGTGAGTTCTGTCAGAATTGGGATATCGCCCGGGGCAAGGCGGATCAGCTTCGCTCCCGGCATTACAGTCCGGAACAGCTCGTTGAAGCCGCCCTCCAAAGCGAGAGCCTCGGGATCGCTTTCACTTATAACGAACCGACCATATTCGGGGAGTACGTTCTCGATATCGCCCGCCTGGCCCGGGAAGCGGATCTAAAGACCGTAATGGTTACGAACGGGTATATCAGCCGCGCTGCGATTGGCGATATTTATCCCTTTATCGATGCCGCCAATATCGATCTGAAGGCTTTCTCGCAAGAATTCTATTCGAAATACTGTCATGCCGATCTGGGCCACGTTCTCGATGCCATCATCGAGATCGGGAGGCAGGGTACATTCATCGAATTGACGACCCTGTTGATTCCGGGTTTGAATGATTCCCCGGACCTGATGCGAGCGGAAGTGAATTGGATCCTTGAAAATCTGGGCGCCGATGTTCCGTTTCATCTCTCCGCCTTCCATCCCGATTATCATATGCGAGATTATCGACCTACTCCTAAAACAACGCTGGACGGAGCGCGACAGCTTGCCCTGGAGATGGGGATGAAATACGTCTATGAGGGTAATATCGCAGCCACACATGGGAACAATACGTACTGCCCCAACTGTGGGGCTCTGCTGGTCGAACGGCAGTGGTTTTCCGTTAGCGTAAATAACGTTGTTGGAGGGCGATGCCGCTGCGGTGAAGCGATCTCCATTGTGAATAAAATCTGAATGAAAACAAGAAATTAAGTAGCACGAGGTAATATGTTAACAAGACTCAGTATCGAAGTGGATCGCTCGGAGCTGAAGGAATTCCGGGAGGTGATGGAAAAATTGGTTCAGGACAAACCGGTAGTGGAAGTGAAACTAAACCCCTATATACGGAGTATATGCAGACAGATCATACGGGATATAGATCACTGGGAAGAATTCAAAAAAGAAAGATGGTAAAATCCTTATAGAAAAACATTGAATATTAAAAAGAGATTTGTAAATTCGTCATTGGTATTTATGACGGGAAGAACGTTAAGAACGAGAATGCAATTTGATGATGGGTACCTAATCAGACCGGAAAATGTAAATAATTAATATAATTGAAATTATGGGAGTTTTGAATGAAAGAAGCTATTAAGACAATCGCCATTGTGCTCCTTGTGTTTGTTGCGGTTTACTATGCCCTGGTTGTCGACAGAGTGAACAAGAGGATGGATCAATTGAATTCCCAGGATTCACTGAGTGTAGTGACAAACGAAGATTTCAATCATCAACTAAACGACCTCAGGTTGCAGTTCATCGGGCGTGGCAAACATATTCAGGAATTTCAGAAATCAGTCACTGATTTAAACGATAAACTGGATATTACGAAGGCCGTTTTTTCTGCGAAAATTGATTCTCTTGGATTGATCATCGGTGAATTTCGCATGAATACCGAAACGGAGTTTGCCAGTGTCAAAAACGACATTGAAGATCTTTCAGGGCAGCTGGCATCCTATAAACGCCAAACCCAGAGAACGCTCACCGATCTGCAGACCAACATCAGCAGGATGAGCCGTGAAGCCACCGATCTGGACAAACGGATTAAAACCCTGGAAACCGCTGCCGTAGAACCGGAAAAGAAGCGTAAATAATCCAAACCTGAAGTTGTGAATTAAACATCCGGCATAGATAGTTTTATACCATGTCGGATGTTTACGTTTTTTGAGGAAAAAGGGGATGAAGAAATATTTTATTCTGGCTGTGGTCCTTGTCTTTTTGGCCTGCGGTGGGGGAAAAGTCGCCGTTGAGGAGGAAACTGTCTCGTACCCGGAACAATCCAAGCCTGTATCCGCGCAGAGCCAGCCCAGAATGGTTTCCCCCGACTCGATTGCTCTTCTCTTCGCCAAGAGTCAGTCACCTCGAAAAGAACCCGAAGTCGTAATCAACCAAAAAGAAAATATCCAGGAAATGCCGCGTGAACTGCCCGGGGCCCAGCCTGCGATCGTTACGGTGAGTTCTACGGCGGAATCCGTAAATAGTGTCGCCGAGCAGTCCATTGCGCCGCCGACTCCCCAGCCGGTTCCAGATCAGAGCCAGCCGGAAGCGATCCGGATGAAACGGGTTGAACAAGCGGTTGTGATGGCCGAAATCCCGACCGAATCGGTGAATCTGAGTGTGCAGAAAAGACAGGCTTTGAGCGAAACCGATATCTGCAATACCATCGTTCTCGATGATATCTTCTTTGATTGGAACCAATGGAAAACCCCCGGTCTTACGTTTAATTCAAACTATTTTATTACCCTGGGAAAAATTGCCAAAGCGCTCCGTAAGGACGATAATATTACCGTGAGATTGTACGGACATACCGACCCAGATGGTTCGCATCAGCAGAACCTGGTGATTTCGGAAATGCGCTGCGCGACGGTTGGTAAAATGATTACTAACCTGTTTAACGATTCGGATCGGAATTTTATCGCTGCGCGAATCGAGCTCATTCCGGTGGGTGAAGTCGAACCACTCGTGGAGGGCAGCAGCGAACTCCAGGAAGTTTTAAACCGCCGGGTAGCTATTAAAATCACGCGCGGGCCGGTGGAAGAATACTCTTTGGCAGATTATCTGAGCATGGGCTCCCGGTATAAAACCACCAGACAGCCGGCTAGCGGCTCCGCGAGGCAGACTACCGGGTCGAAAAATCCGGCTGAATTATACACTGCGGCGGGTAAACTGGTAGAGGTCGGAAATTATGCCGTAGCGATTGAAATCTATCAGGAGATTCTCGCCATGGATTCGTCGCACAAACTTGCAGATAACGCCCAATGGTGGATCGGTGATTGCTATTACCACCAGAATCAGTTTCAGCAGGCCATCGAAGCCTATAAGAAGGTCTTCGGTCTCGGGGATGGTAATAAAGAGGCCTATGCCCAGTTGCGCCTTGGCCATTGTTACGCCCGGATGGGGCAATATGACCGCGCCATCGAAGAGTTGGGCCGGGTTTCAACCAAATATCCCGAGGCTACCGAGGAGATCGGCAAAGCCAAACTGATGATTTCGGAACTTCAGAACAAATATTTCAAGTAATTCCAATACGAACCTGTTATAAAACGATATTTTTGGGGCGTATCGTCGTTATAGAACCGGAATCTTTTAAATAGAGTGTGCCGAGAGGGGGAATCGAACCCCCAAGGGCCGAAGCCCGGCGGATTTTGAGTCCGCTGCGTCTACCAGTTTCACCATCTCGGCCAATAGCGTGTTAAAATTAATTTTTTGGGAATCAAAAACAAGCAAAAAATCAATGGGGGAATGAAAGAAATGGAAGGCAAAAGTTATAGCACTATTTCCGAAATGTTCGTCTCCGTGACAAGTAAATTCGCCGATAAAGTCGCCTATGGTTATAAAGAGGGAGAGGAGTGGAAAACGCTGCTTTACAGCGAGGTTCGGGACATCGTAGAGAAGATAACCTGCGGCCTTAAAAGTCTCGGATTACAGCCCGGAGACCGGGTTGGAATTATTGCCCAGAACAGTCAGTGGTGGGCGATGGCCGATTACGGTTCGATTGTCGCACGGGGCGTTGTAACGACGATCTACCCGACGCTGACCGCCAAGCAGGCCAAATGGATTGCCCAGCATGCCGAGTGCAGATTTCTATTCTGCGGTGACCAGGAGCAGACCGAGAAGATGCTGACCGTCTCCGCGGATATGCCGCATCTGGAAAAAATCATCATCCTGGACAACGCGAATGTGGTCAATCCGAAGACCGTGATCATGCAGGATTTCCTCGCCGCAGGTGAAGTCTACCGGGCCGCGCATCTGGATGAATTCGAACGGGAAGCCATGGCGATCAAGAGCGATGACCTGCTGACCCTGATTTACACTTCCGGAACCACCGGCGAACCCAAAGGTGTCATGTTGACCCACAGCAACCTGACTTCCAATATCTGGGGCAGCCTGCAGATTCTGGATGCCTCCGAGAAGGATACTTTCCTGTCGTTCCTGCCGCTCAGCCATAGTTTTGAGAGAATGGCGGGTCATTACCTGGCGACCTCGCTGGGGGCCACTATTTATTATGCCGAAAATATCAATACCGTAGCCGACAACATACGTGAAGTCCATCCGACGCTGATGACGGCCGTTCCGCGCTTCTATGAAAAAGTCTATGCGAAAATAATCGATAAAATTTCCCAGGATTCGGCCATTAAGCAGAAAATATTCTGGTGGGCTATTTCGGTTGGCCGTAAGGCATTCCTGAAGCGAATGCAAGACAAGACTGTCGGGCCGTATCTGGCCTCCCAGGTCAAATTGGCCGATAAACTTGTATTCGGCAAATTGAAAGAACGTGTGGGCGGCAGGCTTCGCTTTTTCATCTCCGGAGCTGCACCTTTATCGAAAGAAATCGCCGAATTCTTCCATGCAGCCGGAATCGCCATTGTCGAGGGTTATGGTCTTACCGAGACCTCGCCCGTGATCACCGTGAATCCTCTCGAGAAGCCCAAAATCGGCGCCGTTGGAATTCCGATTCCGGGTGCGGAGATAAAAATCGCACCGGACGGTGAAATTCTAACCCGCGGGCCGCAGGTCATGCTCGGTTATTTCAAGGATGAAGAGGCTACCCGCGAAGTTCTCGGGGCCGACGGCTGGTTCGCGACCGGTGATATCGGCCTAATCGATGATGAGGGATATTTGACAATTACCGATCGTAAGAAGAATATTCTGGTGACTTCGGGCGGGAAAAACGTGGCCCCCCAACCCATGGAAAATGTCCTCGTCACTTCGAAATGGATCGAACAAATTCTGGCGATCGGGGATCGCCGCAAATTCGTTTCCGCCCTGATTGTGCCGGCTTTCAATAACCTTGAAAAATGGGCCGGGGATAACGGTCTGTCCTGGAAAGATCGCGAGGAATTGGTCCATCTGCCCAAGGTCAATGAACTCTATGCCAAGGTCATTGAAGAATCAATGGATGGTTTTGCGCAGTTTGAAAAGATCAAAAAATTTACGTTGCTTGCGCAGGAATTTACCATTGAAAGCGGGGAATTGACGCCATCTCTGAAGATCAAGCGAAATATCGTTTCGCAAAAATGTGCTGGAATAATAGACGCAATGTATACGGGAGTTGATTAAAAGTTGAACGATGCTTATAAAGAAGCCGGTGTAGATATTCAGGCCGGAGAAGCGGCTGTCCGGGGGATCAAATCGCTGGTCAGAAAGACCTTCACTCCGCAGGTTTTGACCGATCTGGGGAGCTTCGGCGGGTGCTTCGCTTTTCCGGCCGACAAGTACAAAAATCCGGTGCTGGTCGCCAGCACGGACGGAGTCGGGACAAAACTGGTTGTTGCCAACCTGATGGATCGCTTCGATTCGATCGGACAATGTCTGGTCAATCACTGCGTAAACGATATCCTGACCACCGGGGCCAGGCCGCTCTTTTTTCTGGATTATGTCGGATTTGGCAAAATGGATCCGCGCAAAATTCACAGCATAATCGCCGGGCTGGCGCTTGCCTGCGAGGAAAACGGGTGTGCCCTGATCGGCGGCGAGATGGCCGAAATGCCCGGGATTTACCGCGAGAAGGATTTCGATCTGGTCGGTACGATCGTCGGGGTCGTCGAGCGCGAATTGATTCTGCACGATCGGGTCAGGAGCGGCGATGTTTTGTTGGGATTGTCCTCATCCGGCTTGCATACCAACGGATATTCTTTGGCGCGTAAAGTCCTGCTGAGCAAATTTCAGGTGAACGATCGACTGCCGGAATTGAAGAACCTGCTCGGCGATGAATTATTGAAAGTGCACCGTTCCTATTTGAAGCCCGTTGCCCCGCTCTTGGGAGCGCCGGGATTACATGCCATCAGCCATATCACCGGCGGCGGAATCGTCGGGAATACGAAGCGGATTATCCCGGAAGATTTGCGCCTGGAAATTGACTGGAAGGCTTGGAAGTGGCCGCCGATTTTCAAACTGATCCAATCCGTCGGACAGATCGACGAGAGCGAAATGCGCAAGGTTTTCAACCTGGGTGTCGGCTTGGTTCTCATCGTTGAAAAACTGGCCGCGGACGGGATCAAGCGACAACTGGAACAAAACGGCGAATCAGCGGTTTACCTAGGGCATATCGAATAGAGCGATTAAACGACGTCTGTAAGTCATGAAAAATAAAAATATTCAACGAATTGCGGTTCTCGGCGCCGGGAGCTGGGGTACGACCATCGCTATTTATCTATTTAAGATGGGTTACGAGGTTCGGCTGTGGGAATACTATCCTGAAAATGTCAGCCTGATGAATCGTACGCGTAGAAACCCGTTGCTGCCGGGAATCCCGATTCCAAAGGAACTCTTCATCACGTCGGATTTGAATGAAGTGATTGACAATCCGGATCTCATCTGCCTGGTTGTGCCGTCGCATGCCATGCGCAGTTTGCTCAGCCTGCTGGATGATCGCATTCCCGCACAGGCGCTCTGGGTGAATCTATCGAAGGGCGTCGAGCAGAATTCGCTGAAACGGATGAGCGAACTGATTGCCGAAGTTCGCAAGGTCCCACCGGACCGGATCGTCACGCTGCACGGCCCCAGTCACGCCGAAGAAGTAGCGCGTGAAATCCCAACGGCGATCGTCTCCGCATCCAGCAGCCTGAAGATTGCGAAACGGGTTCAGGAAGCGTTCATGAGCGCCCATCTGCGTATTTATACGAGCACCGATATCACCGGGATTGAATTGGGCGGAGCGATTAAGAATATCATCGCGATCGCGGCCGGTATCTGTGACGGTTTGGGGCTGGGCGACAATTCAAAAGCCGCCCTGATTACGCGCGGCCTGTTCGAGATTACGCGCATGGGAGTCCGCCTGGGAGCCAGGGAGGAGACGTTTGCCGGTCTGAGCGGTGTCGGCGACCTGATTGTAACTTGTTTCAGCAAACACAGTCGAAACCGGTATGTGGGCGAGGAGATTGGAAAAGGCCGCAAACTGCAGGATATTCTGGATGGTATGACGATGATTGCCGAGGGAGTTAAAACGGCCCGGACCGTACACCAGATGGCCGAGAAATACGGTATAGAGATGCCGATTTCGAACGAGATTTACGAAGTCCTGTTTCATGATAAAAATCCACGCGTCGCCGTAAAAAAACTCATGCAGCGCGAACCCGTTAAGGAGAGACATTCGCTTCCGGAAAATCAATGAGAAAAACCTCGATCTTTTTCATCCTGTCTATTGTTTTGCTCTCCGTTTCGGCCTTCGCAACAGACCTTCAGCGCCGTGCCCCGATAGCCGGCGTCGGACCGGCCCAGAACTGGCAACAGGAACTACGCGTGGAATCCATCCGATCGCTGGCTAAATCCGTCAACGGCGATACGACTTTCTATATCCGCAAAGATATTTACGCCAGTCCGATTACGCTGGAAGAGGTGGGCTTTTATCGCAAATATGCGGATGATAAAATCGTCATCTTTGTCGAGAATGTCGAGTATGACGAAGGCCGCGTCACCGACGCGGATATCAGCCAGTTGCGCGATGCGCTGCTGTATCAAACGCCGGCTTCTTCGATCAACCCGGAAAAAGGCATCTGGTCGAATGAACTGGATATTTTCGGTGATGCACCCGATGTCGATCGCAACGGTCTCCTGTTCGTCCTGCTGATCGATGTGCGTGACGATTATGAAAATTCGGACTCCGATACCTACGTGGCCGGTTATTTCGATCCGCTCGACCAGGATGCGAGCAGGGGAAATTACAGCGATATCATTTATGTCGACACCAATCCGGCCAACGCCAACGATGCAGAGACCTTGTCGGTTGTTGCCCACGAACTGCAACATTTGATTCATTTTAATTATGATCCCAACGAAGCAACCTGGCTGAATGAGGGCCTGGCCGAGTTGGCGCCCCGCTTGCTGGGTTACCCGTTCCGCTCATTTGCCTCATTTCTCAGCGATACCAATCGGCCTCTGAACCAATTTGACGCCAGCATCACCGACTACTCCAAAGTCGGTTTATGGACGTTTTATTTTGCGCAGCGCTTCGGATTGGATTTGATCAAGAAAATCGTGCAGGAACCGGAGAACTCCCTTCTGAGTTACGAGAAGGTTTTACAGAGCAATGGTTATGGTAATCTGACCTTTTTAGAGGTGATGCGCGACTGGTTTCTGGCCAATTTGCTGAACGATCCCCTGATTTCCGACGGACGCTACTCCTACCGCGACGCTAATTTGCCCTATCTGACATCGCCGCATTTTCGCTCGAATTTCACGAACGGCGAACCCGTTGCGGATGAACTGAGCCCGGCCGCGGCGGAGTACATTCAGTTCTATTCGGGTTCCGCTATCGACTTCACCCTGAATCATGCCAATAATAGTCAATTTTACCTGGCCGTGGTCAAACACAGCTCGCCGGTCAGGATCAGCTTTATGCCGGCCAATCAGCTGCGCTATAATGTCAGCGATCCTGCTTTCGGTGTGGATTACGCGAAGATTACTTTTATTCCCTATAATCTCAAAATTACATCAAGTCAGGAAACGACCCAATTCAGCTATACGGCTTCGGGTAAAGGCGGTTACGAAGAGACGGAGTTGATTCAGGACGGCGATGTCGTCACTTCCTATATTACGATGCAGAATTACGAAGCCGCCGAAAGATTTGATTTACCAAACGACGGATCGGAACTGGCGGCCGTAAAGTTCTATCTCAGTTCGGAAAGCCCGGTGACGATCCGTATCTATACGCAACGCAACGGCAACCCGGTTGCGGTGTACAATGACGTCGTACCCAATGCCGCTGCCTGGACGAGGCTGGATGTTGCGGGGCTGACATTGCCGCAGAACTCAACGGAAATCTATGTCTCTGTCCAGTCGCCTGATAACAGCCTGGGATACAGCAACACGGAAGCCGGGCAAGGCCGGGCCTATCTGAAAGTGAACACGACTTTTCAGGATTTGAACAATTTTACGACCACCGGCGACCAGACGCTGACCGGCGACTGGGTAATCCGGGCTGTCCTGCGCAAGAGGGTGGAGCGTTTGCCGGAAATGGTCATCGAGCCGTCTGACCTGTATTTTTGGAATAACGAATATCGTAAAAACTTTACAATTTCCAACAACGGGACTTTACCGCTTACCTGGTCGATTCCGGGTGAACATCTGCACTGGGTGTCGGTACAACCGGAGCAGGGAACGGCGGTGAATGTGGCCAATATGGTGGAAGTTTTCGTCGATCGAAATATCCTCGATCCGGGACTTCATGATCTTTATATCCCGATTGACTCGAATGCCGGACGCGATTCCCTGCGAATTTCCGTGCTGGAGCGGAATTACCGCCAGGCCCAGTCGGCGGCGATTGTTAAGGCGCCAAGTTTCTCGGACAGTGTTGCGAGTGTGCAGATTAAACTCTTCAATATCGGCACCGGCGAGGGGTATTTTGCCTTTATCCCGGATCATAATTATTTGCGTATCTACCCGGAAACCGGGTACATTTCCGCCAATGATACGGTGGCCGTACTGGCTTACCTTGACAAGGACCTCGTCAGCGCTGCGAAGATAACACTGCGCTATTATAATGGAGTCGACACCGCCAGCGTTATGTTAAGGTTCGAGGGTGTTTTAAACGCTATGGAAGCCGGGCTGGCCGTCTTCACGCCGGCGCCCAATCCCTTTGTTCTTTCCACGGTTTCGAGTGCGAAGCTGCGGATTCGCCTGGCGAGCGACCGGCCTGCTTCACTGAAAATTTATAATATGCTCGGACAGGAAATCCGGTCCTTCGCTTTTCCGGATTACCAGGCCGGCCTCTATCTGTTTGCCTGGGATGGCAAGAACCGGTATGGAGATTGGGTTAGCAGCGGTGTCTACTTCATCGTACTGGAACAAGCCGGAAACGTCGCCCGCCAGAAGATTCTTTTCCTCAAATAAACCAAAACTACTTTTCCCGCAACGTTCACCGCGAGGTTTCTTTTTTCTTGCAGAGATCGCAATCACCGCCACCGCCTTTGGCGGGATTCAGTACGCAACGCAATTGTCTTCTACGAAACCCGGTTTCGAACCGATACACGAAGAAGGTGGAGCCAAGGTGGATATGTCAACCTATTGGGACAACCGGGTTTCTGACTGGGTTATAAGGATAAAACCAATTTGACCCGCTGACGCAGGTTGAAAATTGGTTTATCGAGTAAAACCCACTTTCAATCCGACATCGAAAGATGTGAATGCAGGCAAAAATGTTGGTCCGTTGGATCAAGTGGGTTTTGGTATCACCTTTTGAGAATAAAACCAATTTAGTCCTCTAGAGAGGTCGGAAATTGGTTTGCCGGGACCCACGGACATTACACTCCCATCAGGGATCTCTACGAGGCATTACTCCAAAACAAAAAGGGGCCGGAAGAACCAGCCCCTTTGATATCGAAGATTTAAAAAAATCTTAGAAATTCACACTCAAACCGATGTTGATGCGGCGTGGCATACCGAGGTAGACTTCGGCGTCGTCGGCTTTGTGATCCTTGCCGTCGTTGGTAAACGCGCTGTATTCGCTGTTGTCGATGGCATCCTGGACATAGAGGGCATCGGTCAGATTAAATACATGGGCATAGACCGAGAAGCGTACACCTTTGAGATCGAAGGGCAGTCTGTAAGCAGCATGGACGTCGATCTTGGCATAGGAGGGAACCTGCCAGCTCTGTCCGCGATCGGCGGCCCCGTCGGCAGCGATTTCACGGCTGTTCGGATCCCAATCGGCCCAGAAGCGATCATAGTAGTTGACCGTACCGGCCATTGTCAGACCCTTCACCGGGAATACCGAAGCCGTCAGGGCCAGGATGGTCTGCGGCATATCGCCAACCATCAGGTCTTTAACAGCATAGGTGTAATCGGTGGTAGTACCTGCTTGAACGTCCTTGTAGGTTCCGGTTGCGTCATCGGTATAAATCCATTTGCCGACGGAAACCGCGGCATCCAGACGAGCCATCTGAATGGGCTGGTAGGCCACTTCCAGCTCAACACCCATGTGATGCTGGTTGAGACCGGTGAGGAAGATGATGTCGGTATCGCCGCTTGAGCCCTGTCCCGAACTAACCGGTTTTACCAGGTTGCGGTCTTTCCAGCTGGTATTGTAGAGATTTAATTTGGTGGCTAATTTGCCGGCCAGCGCCTTGAAATTGATGCCCAGTTCGGTGCTGATGAATTTCTCATTGGTCGGATCCGGTGCGAGGGCAATTTCAACATCGTCGATGATATTGTCCAGAATCGGGACTTTCTCGACATAACCGAAATTGGCGAACACATCCAGGTTTTCCATCACTTTATACAGGCCGCCGCCCTTGACCTGAATGGCGCTGATCCAGTCGGCGTTGATCATCAGCTCACCGTCATCGGTGGCTTCAACGAAACTGGCAACATGATTCTCGGCTTTCTTAAAATGATCGATCAGGCCGTATTTGATCATCGAGAATCCGCCCATACCATAAAGGGAGAAGAGGCTGGTTTTGTATTCCGCCTGGGCGAAGACACCCAGCCAATTGATGTCGTTGGTATTGTTGTAATCAATCCTGTCGCCCAGATAGGCCTTGTTGGCATCAACCGTAGAGGCCTTAAATTCATCCCAATATTGCGAGTAGCGGGCGTCATCGACACCCTGGTTGTTGTACTTTCCGTTGACGGCGTAGTCACCGCCCAGCAGGTCGCGGACTTCACGGAAATGGTGAATTTTGGCGGTTCGCCAATCGATACCGATCTGGGTTTTCAGCGCGCTGCTGACATCGTAATTTAATTTGGAAATAGCGCCGATCGTCCATTGACGGTTGACGCTGTTGCGCAGAAATCCGACAGATTCACCGAGTGGTTTGTCTTTGCCTTTGCGGTTCATATCGGATTGGTTCATGGCGATGGTGGCATCAAAGTCGACAATGCGCGATGGCAGACCGGTCTGATACCAGATCAGGTCGGCATAGGTCCCGGTTCCACCACCGGAACCACCCGAGAAGTAGCCGACTGTGGACAGGCGCATTTTTTCGTTGATAGTCCAGTACCAGTTCAGATTAACCTGCGGTTTATGGTAGTAGTTTTCGCTTTCGTTGAGATAATTCGGATCATGGCGGTCTTTTTCTTTATCGCCGTACATGTAGTAGTACTGCTTGCCCTTGTAATCCGATGAGACCGTGTTCCAGTTTTCATTGAAAGTGCGGCCGGCTGCGGGAAATTTCTCAAAAATATCAGCGGTACCGCTTGCATCGGCATCCAGATCCAGAACGGATTGGTCGAAAACATCTTTGGCATATTCATGGTCGTAAGCGGCGATATTCTGCAGGTAACGCATCTGGCCGTGTCTCTGCGGAGCACCCAGGGCGAAGAACTCGAAACGGTTGCTCTTGTTGGCCTGGTAGCTGGCGCCCAGGTAATAAGCCCAGGCATCTGTCCAGGCTTTGTCGATGGAGCCGTCACCGGTTTTGCGGACGACGGTTCCGGAAACAGCGTATTTGTCATTGATCAGTCCGGAGTGAAAGCTGGCCGTCGTTTTGAGGAAAGCCGCACTACCGAATTCCTGCTTGAGCTGTCCGCCTCTTTTCATGGCAGTCGGATCGGTCAGAATATTCATCGTACCGCCGATGGAGGGAGCCGCAAGGTTCACTGCGGAAAGACCACGCTGCATCTGGATGGAAGAAGTGGCATCGGCGACACCGTCCCAGTTGGACCAGTATACCCAGCCGTTTTCCATATCATTGACCGGAACACCGTTGATCATGATGGCAACATTGCGTTGATTGAAACCGCGAATGCTGACGCGGGCGTCACCGGCGCCGCCGCCCTGTTCGGTGGCATAGACGCTGGGAGTGGTGTTCAGAATCAAGGGAATGTCGCGGGAACCGAGACTCAGTTCCATATCCGATTTTTCCACATTGGTGTAGGCTACCGGCGTTTCGCGGGTGGCGCGGGATGCCAGGACCTCCAAAGCGCCCAACTGCAGGGTCTCCTGCTTAAGTTGGAAATTCAATTTTGTAGCAGTTCCGTCGGATACCACGACTGCCTTGCTCATTTTGGCGTACCCGATTACGGAAACGATGACATTGACGTCGCCAACCGGAACATCCGAGACGACGAAGTTACCGTCAAGGTCCGTAGCTGCACCGAGCATGGTACCTTCAATAAGCACATTAGCACTGGCAATACCTTCGCCAGTCGCGCTGTCGACAACGCGGCCCTGAATCGTTCCGGTCTGTGCGAGAAGCAGCCCGGGAACCAGACAAAGCAGCATGAAAAGCATGAGAAGCTTGGTTTTCATTTCGCCTCCTTCTTGGTCATTTCAATTTTGGGTTAAGACATGTGAGAACAAATGTTTAATCATCCCTCAGACAATATATGTTGTATTGCTACCGCTCTACCGAACAAAATATAGTATTGAATCGAATTAAAAACAACAGAACTGATAATAAATTTTCTGTTAATAATCCCCGTCGAAATACCGTTGTGAACTTTGCCGTAGTCTTTTTTTAAAAAAATCGAGTTGCAGTGAATATTTTAAAAAAGCATGATTTTTGTTTTGGGCTTCACCTCTCTTTTTGTATATTCTGCTTGTATTCGATTATGAAGAATTTGTACAGCAACAATAAAACGAAAATTATCTTCAATCTTCTTCTGGTTATTACCATGCCTTTGGCGTTTTCGCAGGCCCAAACCGTCGATCAGGCTTCCCGCCTGGACGGGCTTGGTAAACCAACGATTGACGATGATTCCAAGTATACGACAACCGGTAATATCGGCATAACGATCTCCAACTACGGAACCTTCGGTGACGGTTTCAGGGAGCAGACTCCGGTAAATCAACCGTCGTGTGTTTATCCGAAAGGATCGGGAATTGAGCACCTTTTTGTAGGCGGTCTCTGGGTGGGCGCTATCAGCCCGACCGGAATTCATGTCAGCACTGCGGCCTTTAATACCCCCAGGCTGTCCACGGGTGGTTCGGTGAATTTTGAGTACACAAGTTCGGCCGATGCTTCCGACCGTGTTTTGGAGAGATCGTCGATACCTGAGAATAAGTATTTTTCCGTGGATGCCATCAGTCACCAGGATTTAGTGGCCGATTTCACTGATACCAATACGACGGTACCGGGAACGAGTATTCAGATACCGTACCATACTCCCCTGGGGCTGGCGGTGCACATGGAAACCTACGCCTGGAATTACCCCTTTGCGGATGCTTTTGTCATTTTCAATTATACCATTAAAAATGTCGGGCAGGACACACTCAAGGACGCTTATGTCGGATTGTGGGCCGACATGGTGGTACGTAATACGAACATTACGCCTCCCCGGGTCGGGTCGCCGTTTTACCTGCACGCCGGAGCCGGCTACATCGATAACGACAGCACTAAGTTAATGTATTGTTATGACTATGACGGCGATCCCGGTTTTACGGACAGCTATGTGGCTATGGTGTTTTTGGGAGTGGATTCGTACCAGTCCGATACCGATTACCGGGGCGAAATGTTCCGGAACTGGTGGTTGTTCAGCGGGGGTGACTCGGATGAGGACCGGCCGCCATCCGATGAAGGCTCGCGCTATCAGCGGATGAAAGAGTCCATCACTAACAGTTATTTTAACAGCAATATATTCCAAAAACCCGGCAATCGCATGAATCTGCTCTCGACCGGGCCATTTAGGGAGATTCCGCCCGATTCAAGCCTGAATGTAGTATTTGCGATCGTCTGCGGAAAAAAAGCCGGTGTTCAGCCGAGCACGATTGATGATGACCGGGCCAAGCAGTATCTTCTCCAGAATACGCGCTGGGCCTACCGCGCCTACTACGGCGAAGATGCCAATAAAAACGGTGTTATGGATTATGCCGGTACCGACTCGACCGAGGACGTTAACGGCAACGGTAAACTGGACCGCTATATTCTTCCGACACCGCCGGCGGCGCCCTACCTGAAGGCTATCCCGGAAAATTCCCGGGTAACGCTTTTATGGGACGATCGCTCGGAACGGTCGATCGATCTGATCACGAAGAAAAAAGATTTCGAAGGCTACCGGGTCTACCGGTCTTTCATCGGTGCGGATCGTTCCTCCAACGGTATCACCAGCAACATGGGATTAATTAAAGAGTACGACCGCACGGACGGTCTTTTCTATGATACGGGCCTGGACAGTGTGCGCCTGCCGGAACCAGTGATTGAATTCGTCGAGAATGAGAATGGACAGATCGATACAATAACTTATCGGTACAAACTGATGATCGATAACCTGCACAACGGCTGGCAGTACGCCTTCAGTGTTACGGCCTTCGACAGCGGTGATGTCAGTCTGAATCTGGGAAGCCTGGAGAGCAGCCGCCTGCAGAATTTGCAGATTGTCAGCCCCGGTACGGCAGCCCGCAACGCCCAGACGGTTGGCGGTATTGGTGTTTATCCCAATCCCTACCGCGCCAATGCGCTCTGGGACGGAACCTTCGAACGCGAAAGGAAACTCTATTTTTATAATTTGCCGAAGAATGCCGAGATCAGAATCTATACACTCGCCGGCGATCTCGTGGATGAATTCGTACACCATGGCGAAGAGTATTCCGGTGAAGATATCAAATGGTACAGTCAATTTTCATTCGGGAATACGGTCTTTCCGGGAGGAGAACACGCCTGGGATCTGGTTTCCAAATATGATCAGGCAATTGCGACCGGACTGTATGTATTTACTGTCAAAGACCTGGATTCGAGCGATATATTCCACGGTAAATTTTTAGTGATCAAATAGCGAACCAAATTTGAAGGAGAGCGAAATGAGAGAAAAATTTGTTACAGTTGTTATCGTCTTTATTTTGCTACTGCTGGGTTCCCAGGCTTTCGCCCAAACGGCAACCTATGATACGGTGACCGTAAAAGAATTACAGTATGTCGCCAACCCGACAAATACCAATCAGGAGACCAGTTATATGGGCAAGAAGCTGGTTGTAAAGGGCTTTGTCATGCACAATCCCCGGGAATTATGGGTCGGCGCTCGCTGGGCATGCCATCTGGTGGATACGGTAGGTGTCGATGCGCGTCCCTGGGGTGGATTTTTTGTTATTCAGGATGATACGGCAAAAGTGAATACACTGCTCGGATTTGTGCAGGAGGGAGATGAAGTCTATTTCAGCGGCACCCTGGCCAGCTATTCGGGAATTACGCAGCTCAATATCACCACCAGCCCTATCGTTCCGGTCACGATTTTGTCTTCAGGAAACACGCTGCCGGGACCTAAATTGCTGACCGCTGCCGATCTGGCGACACATGCCGCCGGCGAACAGTGGGAGTCGCATTATGTCCGCCTGGAGAATATGACGGTTGTCAACAACGAATTTACATCCAATGAATGCGTCATTACGGATGGAACGACGACCGCTTATATCGATGATTATTTTATGCATTTCAGAGCGCAATTCGACAACAGTTTGAATGCCTGGCCGTCAAACGGAACCCGGTTAAATATACAGGGATTTGTGCGTGATGTCGGTCAGGACTATTTCACGATCAATCCACGTTTCGATTCGGATTTCGAAATTTTATCGAATCCGCCTTCTATTTCGAATGTGGCCCGGGACATCGGCATACCAACTTCATCCGATGACGTCACAGTGACGGCGACAATCGTGGATAACCAGGTTGTCGTGGGAGCAAATCTGCTTTATAGTGTAAATGACGCTGCTTTTCAATCTCTGGTAATGACCGCAAATGTCGACACATTTACGGCGGTCATCCCGGCTCAAGCCAATGGAGCCGTGGTGAAATTCTTTTTAACGACCATCGATGATGAAAATGATTTTGCCATTATGCCGGGCGATACCAGCCAGTCGTTCTACTTTTATGCCGTTCGGGATAACGGTGTTTCCATCAAAGATATTCAGTACACCTACGGTATGACGAACGATGCTTCCGGCTATCGCGGCTTCCGCGTTACGCTTGAGGGCGTTGTGATGACCGATTCTACTGATTGGACCAATAATTATTACATTGAGGAAAAAGACAGCGCCTGGAGCGGTATCTGGGTGCGTGACGATCTCAACAAGACTGTAAAGGGCGATTGGATCCGGATCAATGGCCTCGTCCAGGAAGATTACGGTGTGACGCGTTTGAACTACATTACCGATTATACCGTCGTGACACCGAGTTACGGCGCCTTCGAACCGGTCAAGGTTACGACGGGTGAAATCACAACCGGCGGAGTAAACGCCGAAGCTTATGAGAGCGTTTTAATCGAAGTCGACAATGTGACCGTTTCCAACCCGTTCCCGGATGGAACATCGGGAAATTACGGCGAGTTCGAGATCGACGACGGCAGCGGTCCGATACGTGTTGATGACGCCATGAACGGCTTCTTCGGGCATGCCCAGCTCGATTCGACGTTCGCGTTGGGTGAGACCATCGAAAAAGTCATCGGCATGCATTATTACAGTTTTAGCGATTACAAAATTCTGCCGAGAGACAGTTCGGATATCGTCGGACATTTCACATCGATCGATGAATCCGGTGCTCCCCTGATGCGGGAATTTTCGCTCGAGCAGAACTATCCGAATCCGTTCAACAGCAGCACCGAGATTCGTTTCGCCGTCAAGAATGCGGGTAAAGTGACCGTTACGATTTACAATACCCTCGGACAGCGTGTTAAAATGCTGTATCGCGGCAGTGTCAATCCCGGCGCCTATACGGTCCGCTGGAACGGTCTGGATGAAGCCGGGCAGGCGGTAAGCACGGGGCTTTACTTCTATGAACTGAAGTCTGACAATTTTAACGCTACCCGGAAGATGTTATATCTGAAATAATGACCGATTTGACCCACTATACGTCTAAAGATACCCGGGGAGGGCGCCTCAAACGTCCTCTCCGGAAAAATTACTTGTTCGTCTTGACGGGGATCAGTTTATTCGTTGTGCTGATTCTGGCGCTGTCCTGTGAGAAAGACGGAATCACCCATAACATGGAAAATCTGCCGCCGGAGACCAGTATCTTCATTGAATCCACGGATACTCTCAATTTTACCCAAAGTATCCAGAAGTTATACTGGGACGGCCGCGATCCCGACGGCTTCGTGGTCGGATTCTACTATTCCTGGGAAGAGGAGCCGGATTCTTCCGACTGGATTTATACAACCGGATATTCAATGACTTTTCCCCTGGAATTGACCGGCGTCGATACAATCTATCAATTCCAGATTAAAGCCGTTGATGACATGGGCCTGGCGGACCCGAGCCCGGCCTGCCAGCGTATCCCGATTAAGAATTCTCCGCCGAGCATCAAATGGACCCTGGTAAGCCTGATTCCCGATACTACCTTTACGGTGGCTACTTTTATCTGGAGTGCTTCGGACCTCGACGGCGATTCGACCATCGTCAGTTTTGAGTATGCGCTTGAAGATACTTCGACCTGGCAAGCCGTGCCGGGATATCTGAGGTCTTTGACCCTGCATGAAAGCGATGGCCTCACGGCCGGCGAGCATGCCTTCTACATTCGTGCCGTCGATATTGCGGGGGCCAGGAGCAGTGTTATCCGCATGCCCGAAAATGATGCCCAATTCTGGTACGTGAAACGGCCTTCCGGACGCTATCTGCTGATCGATGACCATGATTCCGAATCTGCGACTTTTGCCTATCCGGATCGCTATTATCGGAATATGATGAACAGTCTGATCGTCCCGAATGGGGAAAATTTCGATTACTGGAACATCGAGGCACTTTTTCCCCGTTCCACAATTCAGTTCGAAGAGACTATAAAACTTTACGAGCGGATCATCTGGTATACCGATCTGGTCGACGCGAATGATGCGCATTTCATCGCTGCGCAAGTCGCTATCCCGAAATTTTTGGATGGAGGCGGCAAGATAATCTTCGTAGCCCAGTTCAACACGGGCTTCGGCAGCCAGGGCGATCCGCTGGCCTTCTCGCCTGTGGAGTCGCTTGGCACCTATTATAGCCGGATTTTACCGGGTGGCCTGTTCGAAGCCCAGAGCGATCTGCAGACCGTTTTCCCGGCGGCGCCGGCTCTGCCGGAACTCAAGGTTTCCAATTTTATCTTCGGTGTCATTGCAACCGCAGCCAAGCCGGGTTCGATTCCGCTGTATCACTATGTCGATGCCAATGCAGCCGAGAATCCGCTATTCGTGATGCTGGGACGCAACGACAATAGCGGCGTTTACGATTTTGTTTTTTCCGGCACCCCGCTGCACCAATTAAACGGTAACAACAACCTGGATGAATTCTTTGATGTGATTCTGAACTATGTTTTCAATTAAACCGCAAAAGAGAGTACCCGTGATCTGGCTGCTGATCGCACTGATCGGTATATGCGGAACTCTGTCCTTTGCCCAGAATCGGTCCGGTGCCATTGAGGGCACCATCCTGGACGCGAAAACCGGAGAGCCGCTGATCGGTGTGAATATCGTTGTCCTGGGTACCTATCTGGGAACATCGACGGACATGAACGGCCGTTACCTCATTTCCAATATTAAACCGGCCGAATATTCCCTCGAAGTAAGTTATATCGGTTATAAAATCATTCAGAAAACCGGCGCCAGCGTGGAAGCGGGGCAGAACCTGGTAATTGACTTTGAGATGGAGCAGACGGCCCTGGCTCTGGGGCAGGAGATCGTAGTAATCGGTGAGCGACCTTTGATCCAGTTTGATGAAACCGGAACGGTGCGGTCGATCTCTCGCGATGATATCGCCAATAAACCGCTTGAGAATGTTCAGGACATCATTTCCCAGCAGGTCGGCGTGACCAAGCAGGATGATGAAATTCATATTCGCGGCAGCCGTACCTACGAAGTGCAGTATCTGCTCGACGATATTTCGGTACAGGATCCGCTTTCCGGCACCGGTTTTGGCCTGAACATCAGCGCCAACGCCATCGAGGAAGTAGAGGTCATCACAGGTGGATTCCGGGCCGAGTACGGACAGGCGACCTCCGGTGTTGTCAATGTCAAGACAAAGTCGGGAAGCGATCGCTATGAAGGCTACGCTTCTTACAAATCCGATCACCTGGGGCTCTTTAGAAGTCGACCCTGGAGTTTTAACAGCGATGTTCTGGAAATGAATTTCGGCGGACCGGGACCGCTGACAAGTGGTTTTCTGCCGTACATCGGACTGAATCTTCCAGGAAAATTTTACTTTTTTGTGAACTTGTACTCGATGATGGCCGACGATTTTACCGGAGCGACGGCCAACCAGTTGAGTTCATCCATCTCGCCACGCCTCAATCTTTTCGGGACCGATCTGCTCGATGCCACAAGCCTGGCGCCACGGCAGAACAACCAGTGGAATGGTTTGTACAAATTGACCTGGAAACTGGATGAAACCCACCGTCTGGTTTTTTCCTATAACCGTTCGATAGTGATCAACCAGAATACGCAGTCCCTGCAGACGAACCTGGAATATGTCGAACCCGGTCCGGGATTTCCCTACAATTATTCTCAGAACCTTGACAATTTTAACACCTATACGCATGACAACGAGCAAGCATCTCTATCCTGGTCGCATACTCTGAACCAGCGAACCTTCTATGAATTGAAATTCAGCCAGTACTGGGCTCATCTGCGCTCGGATATCCAGGGTACGGACTGGGCCGATATGACTTTCCCGGCGGACGTGTCCCGCCTGCCGGTCGAGTATTATACCCCATCCTGGGATCCGACCAAAGTGAGAATCATTCCCGGAGACGGTTTTTACGATTACGGAAATTCCAGCTTCTGGCACGATCACTTCGTGGAATCCTACCTGATCCGGGGCGATATCACCAGCAAAATCGGGAATGTGCATTCGCTGAAGGGCGGCTTCGAGTCTTCGTTCTCGGAGATGCAATTGATCGATATCGTCGATCCCTGGATGGAAGGCGGATTCGGCTCCAGCCAGGATATGTACCGCGTCTTTCCGGCCGACGGTGCTCTCTATGCGCAGGATGACATCAAATTTGAGGGTTTTTACCTCAACGTCGGACTTCGTCTGGATTACTGGTTTCCCGGCAAATATGTGGACGATGCCATCGGGGATGAAGCCAATATCCTGACCGATGAAATGCGCCAGCAGTATCAAGACAATACCTATCAATTGTTCGGGCGCCATTTCAAGATGCGGCTGATGCCCAGGCTCGGCGTTTCGCACCCGATCTCCGATAACCAGATGCTGTTTTTTAATTACGGCCATTTCTCCAAAAGACCGCGCCCTCAGTTTGTCTATGCCAAACTGGGCAATATCAGTTCGAAATCGGCTTATCAGAAATTCGGCAATCCCAATCTCAATCCGGAGACATCGGTTATTTACGAGTTGGGGATCCGGCATAAATTCAGCGAAAACAGCGTTATCAATTTTACCAGTTACTATAAAGATATTTTCGATTATGTGCAGACGACTACGCTCACCGGAATCCCGCGTATCGGTTCTGCGATCTTTTATATCAACCTGGACTATGCCCGTTCGCGGGGTGTCGAAATTGAATATAAAACGCGTATCGGGAAATATTTTTCCGGCAACATCAACGGTTCTTATTCGATCGCCACGACCAAAGCCTCCTCGCCGGATGTCGGCTTGCTGGTCGCCCAGGGGAGCATCTCGGAAGAACCGATTAAAGAGACATTTGCCGTATGGGACAGACCCTGGCAGATGTCGGCCAACGCCAATCTGCGCTTGCCGAAGGGAACCGGCCCTGAAATTCTTGGGATTCAACCGTTGAGCGACTGGAATATCAACATGCGCTGGTTTGCCCAGGCGGGCCGTCGCTTTACGCCGGTGGAGTTTGTTTATTATCGTTCCCAGGATAATCGCCCGGTTTACACGACTGCTGAGGACCAGACGCTGGCTTACAGCAAGTTGGGCACGATGTGGAAATGGGCCGATTTGAGTATTAAGAAGTTTTTCCGCATTCGCAAATTTCAATACGTTTTCACTCTGGAAGTCAAAAATCTATTTAATGACAAAAATGCCGTTATCATCAACCCGGTAACGGGTGAGGCCTACGAATACGGCGATTTGACACCAGTCAGCTGGAACGATCCACTTTATCCGGATTTGACCTTCCCCGTTTCCGATCCATACCCGTTGAATCCGGCACGTTATAGGGAACCGCGCAATATCCTGTTTGGATTATCGGTAGAATTTTGAGACTGAATCAATGAGAAGATTTCGAGCCATAACAATCCTGTTCCTGACAATTCTGCTCACGCATACGAGCTACGCCCAGTTGTTTCCCAATCTGGGCGGGCAGAGAGTCGGCACTTCGGCCGCCAGTTTTCTGAAAATCGGAATTGGCGCCCGGTCGATTGGAATGGGGGAGGCTTTTGTACCAATTGCCGACGATGCGGAGGCGTTGTACTGGAATCCGGCCGGAATCAGCCGGTTTAGCGGTACCGATGTCGTATTCTCGCACCTGTCCTGGTTTGCCGATATCAATGTGGATTACGGCGGCGCTGTTTTTCATCTGAACCCGATCAATTCCGTAGGTGTGTTCTTCATGGCCTTGACAACCGCCGACATGGTTGAGACAACGGAGTTACAGCCCTTCGGAACGGGACGTTATTTTAGTTACAGCGATTTCCTGGGCGGAATCAGTTACGCCCGCAATATGACGGATAAATTCAGTTTCGGCATAACGGTGAAGTACTTCCAGGAAACCCTTGCCGATCTGAGCATGTCGGCCTTCCTTTTCGATCTGGGTACCTATTACCTGACAGGTTGGAAGAAAATCCGTTTTGCTGTCGCGGTTTCGAATTTCAGCAATGAGTTATCGCCCGACGGTAGTTTTACTTATAAGAATCTGAACAATGAGATTGTTACAGTCGACGAACATCAGGGTTACTCTCCGCCGATAATCTTTAGGATCGGTATTGCGACGGAATTAATCGAAACCGAAACCAGCAAGTTAACGACCTCGGTGCAGTTGAACCATCCGAACGATAACACCGAAAATCTGAACTTCGGAGCGGAGTACTGGTGGCGCAACATGGTCGCCCTGCGCCTGGGCTATATCAGCGGACGAACGGATCGCGATATCTCCGTCGGCGCCGGTTTGAAGATTCCGGTCGCGAACCGGGATTTACGACTGGATTATGCCTTTTCGAATTTTGGCCGTCTCGGATATGTCAATCAATTTACCATTCATTTCATTTTGTAATTGCATATGAAGATCAGTCACATCGCCATCAACCTCGCAATCCTGAGCCTCCTTTTTATAGGATGCTCACACGAGAAGTACCCGCTTCCGACCATACCCGAGATAGAAGATCGCTACGGCAGCGTCGGTAAAGAGGTCTATAACCTTATCAATCCGATTTTAAGTGCCGAAAACGGCTGGGATTTCAAGAATCCTTCCGATATCTATTTTGGCGTGGATAATTTTCTGTATGTTTGCGATACGGATAACGACCGGATTGTGATGCTCGATGCCGGCGGTACAGTTCAGGGAGCCTCTCAATTTATCGAACATCCCGAAGCGATTTCCCAAAATGATAGTCTTGACCTGCTGATTGTCAATAAAACCAACCAAATTCACCGTATCCGGATGTTTCAATACAATCACCATATCAGCGAGGCCCCCGTGGAGGTTGTCTTTGAGCAAACCAGCGAGCCAACACGGCAGTTTACGGGGATCAGTGTGCATAACGGCTCCGAATATTATGTAACCGTCGTCGATGTCGCCGACAGCAGTACCAATTACCTCGAATTCAGTTTTGTTTACGATTTCAGAGGCGCTCACACGCTGAAAGGTCCGATCCCGCTCTATGTTAACGGAACGGGTTTATTCTCGGCTATCGTTCCTACTTCCATTATTTCAATGCGCGAACAGTACCTGGACATTTCCTCGACTGCCGAGGACACCAAGGCTTTCATGTTCACCCAAAAAGGGCGTACGAGTCTCGTGTACAACAGCTTCAAAGTTCAGCATATCGCGACGACCCTCTTCGAAGGACAGGAGATGCTCGTCCCGAATACGGGCTATATCGGTACACCTTTTTACTCACCCGACAAGATCTGGAATCCGGAAGATATCGCTCTGGACCGACTCGGATATATTTTTGTTGTGGATGCCGGAAGCATTGCCCCGGATGGCGGTACACCTCAGCATCTGCCCGGTTTCTATCGCTTCTCGACGACCGGAACACTCCTGCAATCGGTCGTGGATTTCGGCACAGAACCGAGGCAGTTTAAAAACCCCAAGGGCATCGCCGTATCGCCTTTCCTGGAGGATCAGATTGTGTATATCGCCGATACGGGCAATGACCGGATTATGATGTTCCGTCTTTCTACGAATTAAATCTCAAAATACCCGTTGTACCGATTTTGATTTCACCCTCTTTCGACTGCATCCCTGATGTAAATCGTTTTCAGAGAAATTTGTTGGCCTGGTACGCTGCCAACCAGCGCAAATTACCCTGGCGCGATAGCCGCGATCCGTATAAAATATGGATTTCGGAAGTCATGTTGCAGCAGACCAGGGTGAACACCGTTATTCCATACTATGCGGCGTTTCTGGGAAAATATCCGACAGTCGGCGCTTTAGCGGGCGCTGATCCGCAGGAGGTGCTCAAAGTCTGGGAGGGACTTGGATATTACGCACGGGCCCGTAATCTGTATAAAGCGGCGGTGATTGTCGATCAGAGATATCGTGGGAAAATTCCGGCCGACTACCGGGAACTGCGTGCGTTGCCCGGTGTGGGAGAATACGTCGCCGCGGCAGTAGCGAGTATCGCCTTCGATCAGCCCTACCCGGTAATCGACGGAAATGTAAAACGGGTGCTGGCGCGCTTCGCGAAAATAGAGGCGCCGGTCAATGACAGTGCGATGGCTGATTCTTTCAAAAAAATGGCAGTAAAATTTATAGATGCTGGCCGACCGGGTATTTATAACCAGGCGCTAATGGAATTAGGGGCCCTGCTCTGTACCCCGAAAAATCCGCATTGCGCTCTTTGCCCGGTCTCAGCTTGTTGCGGGGCTCTCAGCAAAGGGCTCGTGTCTCAATACCCGAAACGAATTCAAAAGGATCGGATTCCTCTTTATCAAATTGTAGTAGGCGTGGTTCTTAAAGCAGACAAACTCCTGATTACCAGGCGTAAGGAAAACGGGCTACTGGGTGGCCTCTGGGAATTTCCGGGGGGTAAGGTGAACCGGGACGAGGATCCACGGGATGCCTGCCTGCGTGAGATTCGGGAAGAAGTCAACCTGGAAATCGCGATTGAAGAATATCTGGCCCGGGTAAAACATGCCTACACGCATTTCAGGATCGAGATGGATGTGTTTATCTGCCGTTACATTTCCGGTGAAATAATCCTCAAAGGTCCGGTCGATTTCCGCTGGATTTCAATCGCCGAAATCGATCGATATCCTTTTCCCAAATCCAATCACAAATTCTTTGCCCGGTTAAAAGAAGCATTACAGGGGAGGTGAGGCGATGCAATGGATTCTTATGATCGTCTACTGGTTTTTCCTGATCGGATCTTTACTGACGATTCTATTCAACCTGCCGGGCACATTCCTGATTGCCGGCTTCAACCTGCTCTATCAATTGATGGATAATCATGCGGGGATCGATTGGGAAATTGTGGGCATTCTATTCGCGATTGCCGTGATTCTGGAAGCTATCGAATTTGGCTTCACGGTCTGGGGCAGTCAGAAATACGGGGCTTCCCGGAAGGGGACTGTCGGAGCGATACTGGGCAGTATTGCGGGGGCCATTCTCGGAGCCGGGATTATTCCCTTGCTGGGCGCCTTAATCGGTGCCTTCGGCGGTGCTTTTCTGGGGGCTTTTATTTTCGAGTATCTGCGCAAGCGGGATTACGCTTATGCTGTTGAAGTCGGCAAGGGTGCCCTGGTTGGAGCGGTTGGAGGTAAATTGACTAAAATCATCGGTGCGATTGCAATGCTAATCGTCATCGGTCTGCATCTATAAATCGGCAGTCTTTTCTTTATAGCAATTCGCAGAATAAATGTCCTATTACTCTGTTGTTGAGGACTATGCGC
>CAZPRY010000007.1:52017-119996 GCA_964589175.1 uncultured bacterium | reverse complement strand
TATCAAGTGTAAAACAGGAATCGTTCCGGCACACCCGGTTGGCGATCACGATTGTATAACAGGAGGATTTTAATCATGCCTGACTCAATACGATCTTTTCGAAGCAAAAGGAGCAGATACTGGTTTTGGATTGCCGTCATTGTTGGGTGGATATTCGTAGTTCCGGTGATGGTCTTCGCGGAAGGAATGTGGCAGGAGATCGGTCCCAGTGGCGGCGTAGTCGTCGCGCTGAAGAGCTTTCCCGATCAGCCCGAAATCATGCTGGCAGCGGTCGCCAACGGCGGACTCTATCGCAGTACGGATCGGGCTGGCAGCTGGGCGTATGCGATTGAGGAAGCCGCTTATGATGTGGCGATTGCCGAGGGAGGATTGGCATATGCTGCGACTCAGGGCGGGGTATATCGTAGCCGGGATTACGGGCAGAGCTGGGAGGTCGTGTTCGATGATCGCGCCAAGCAGGTTGTCTTGCATGACAGTATTGTCTTCGTTCATCTGGATGCCGAAAAATCCCGACGCCTCAGTCGCGATTCCGGAGCGACCTGGCAGGAATGGAAATGGGAATCCACTGTTTCAGTTTCTATCGGGATTCAACGTGGTATAGGTGATAAAAGATATTCTTTCATGTTTCATAGCGACGGTTCGGTTTATCGCACGGAAGCGTACGCGCTTTTTCAAACCCTGGGTGCTGATTGGAATCAGTGGCGGCGCGTGTTCCCCGAACAGGAAGAACATTATTTATGTTTTCCGTATCTGAGCGAATATAGCGCCATCGACTCAGTATTTTATATGTATTCCCGGCGCACGGATTATGGTATTAGGGGTGGTTGTGGCGGAGGCATCTCGGTTACCCGCGATTTCGGTCAAACCTGGAACAGTGTGAGAAATATTCCGTCCACGACGGCCCTGGCGGAGACCGACTCACTCCTGTTTGCCGGAGGAGAGGACGGAGAGATTTTTATCATCGGGAAACACAACCTTGAGTCGTACAGCGTCGGAGATATGGGCAGTGAAATCCGGGCAATCGACATTGCGCGCTGGGATGAAGGGGAAATGATTGTTGCCACCCCGGCTGGTATATTGAAAAGCACGGATTATGGCCAGACCTGGACCAAAAGCGACAGTGGGATACGGCACTGTCCCACTTCTGGCATCCAGGCTGTCAGGCAGGGAGATAGTGGGATTCGTCTGGTTGCGGATCTGAGCGGCGGCGGTACTTATACCAGCGACGATAACGGCAACAGCTGGCAGCTGCGAAATATGTCAATGAGTATCCATCCCGGGAAGATGGAGAAAGCGCCCTCCGATCCGAATATTTTGTATACCGGCGGTCATAAATTCAGCCATAGCTGGAATATGGGAGAAGATTGGACTACGATCAAATATTTGACCTGCAATGGTGCTGAGTATATTCACAACTATGGCGGCTGGGGCGAAACCACCGATATCAGCGTAGATCCTCGTAATGCAAACCATGTGATCTATCACTTTTATGATCATGCCGATGATTATGATACCGGTATCCACTATGTGGATGGAACCTTTAACGTGTCGGAGGGAGACAGCACCTGGGTCTTTATGTCACGACTCTGGGGGGATGAGCGTCCCTGCTACGTGAGTTCTCAATTCGATACGATTCGGCAGTGGATTTGGATTAGTCGGATGGAAGATTATTCAAATGAATTTGGTCTGTTCGCTGTGGACTGGGATAGCCTTCGCGTGCAAAAGACAATTCCATTGGATTCAGGTTGGGAAGGATTTACATGGCAGGTAGTGGGTGATCTGATTGTTATCTTTTTCCACAGCGATGGTATCGTCAAAGTAAGCACTGATCTCGGTCAGACTTGGTCCAGCACTGACATTCGTAGCGATCTGACAGCGTATTATCGAGCGCGTTCTCGCGGGCAATTGACCTTTTCACCGGACCTGCAGAAACTCTTTCTCATAATGCCTGGCAACGGCGTTCTGGCGAGTCCCGACAGCGGGCTGACCTGGCATCGCATGGATGCCGGGCTGGCGACCGAGGTCGTCTACCAGATCGACTTCTCTCCCCAGAATCCCAATATCGCCTACATCGCCACGGACAACGGCATTTACCGGCGAGATATTACGACGCTGGATGTCGAGGAGGAGCCCGGCTTGCAAGCAGTTCAATTTGCCCTGTTGCCGAATTACCCCAACCCGTTCAACGCTTCGACCAAAATCGTCTATCGACTGGATCGGGCGGAGACGATGCGATTATTCGTGACCGATATTACCGGCCGGGAAGTCCGCGTACTGGTTGACCGGCGGCAACAAGCCGGCGAGTACCGGCTGGATTTCGATGGTATGGGGTTGAGCAGCGGGATTTATATCCTGTCGCTGGAAGCCGCTGATCGACGGCAAGCGCGGAAGATGTTATTGCTGAAATGACAAAGGATCATTCCGGGACTGACGTTCATCGCCGGTCGATTCGGTTGAAGGAATACGATTATTCCCGCCCCGGGGCGTACTTCATCACGATTTGTACCGATAAGGGAAAAAATGTATTGGGTGCAATAGCAGACGGCGAAATGATTTTGAACGAGTACGGAGTAATTGCTGAAAGATGTATAGAGAAGATATCGCGGCGATTTCTAGGTGCGAAAGTTGATAAATATGTCATTATGCCCAATCACATACATATGATCATTGGTATTATCGGAGGGGCAATTCATGAATTGCCCCTACCCTCTTATAAAAATAGGGCACGACATGTCGTGCCCCTACAATTGAACATCAATTAAAATCGGAAAATCGGCAGGGCTTCACCCACCAGGTGTTGCGGCCCGGCGAGAAGGCCGTGCGGAATGAACGGGTCGGGCGAATTGTAGAGAATCAGGCTGCCTTCGCGGGTCAATGTGATGCCGCCGATGTTGCGGATCAGGAAATCCCCGGCGCAAATATCCCACTCATTCTTGGGCCGCAAACTGGCGAAGAAATCGACCTGCCCGATCGCGGTCAAGGCCATTTTATAGGCCACGCTACCGCTGCCGCGAATCCCCTTAAAGTACGATTGATAGGGTCTCCACAAACCGTGGGCTTGTTCCGTGCGGCTGGTAAAGATGACGGCTTCCGCCAGATTTTTCCGAGCAGTCAGCATGACCGGTTCATTGTTGTATAAGGTCGGAATTCCCCTAGCCCCGGCGATCATTTCGCCCGTTACAGGATTGCAGATCACGCCCATGATCGGCGTGCCGTTTTCGACGAGGCCGATGGAAACCACGAACTCCGGGATGCCGCGGATAAACTCACGCGTGCCGTCCAGCGGATCGACGACCCAGACGCGCTTTTTGGAAAGACGCTCGGCGGAATCCTTGGTCTCTTCGGAAAGCCAGCCGTAGTTCGGAGTGGCGGCGAGCAGCGTTTCGCGCAGGTAGCGATCGGCTTCGTAATCGGCGGTCGTTACCGGATCGTTACGGCTTTTTCGGGCGATATGGAAATCGTTTTGATAATATTTGAGGATGATTTTCCCGGCTTCGCGGGCTGCGTTCTGGGCGGTCGATAAGTGATTGAGCATGATGTTTTCCCGGTTCAGTTTTTAAGAGTGCAATGTAAGCCAGATGGATCAAAATGTGAATAATTCGTTACAGTCATGAAGAAAAACCGCCCGTGAATGCCAATTTGAAAATTAACAAGCAATGACTATATTAATGTCGATGAATTCGGATGACCCAGGATCGCAAACTCATAATCCCACAGGACAATGTCTCCACTATACATAGAAATACCGCTGGTAGTCGTGTTGCTTTTACTGTCCGGTTTCTTCTCCGGTTCGGAGACGGCCTTATTTTCATTATCCAGAATCCAGCTCGAGAAGCTGTCGCAGAAAACGCCTAAAAAAACGCGCCGGATTCACGAGTTGCTGGAACAGCCCCGGCGTCTGATCATTACGATTTTGCTCGGCAATGAGTTCGTCAACATCGCGATCTCTACACTGTCGGCGGCTGTGATCATCGAAATTTTCGACAAGGATCTGCTCTGGATCAATATTCTAGTGGTGCTGCCGGTTCTGCTCCTTTTCGGGGAAATCACGCCCAAGACGCTGGCAATCCGCAATAATGAAGGATTCAGCCGCATGGTGGCCTCGCCATTGAGCCTTTTTGCGCGCTGGATTACGCCGTTGCGCTGGCTGATTCGCAGCATCTCCGACCATATCGTCAATCTGTTTGTAAGTCAATCGGCGCGCCGGGGCAGCATTCTCAACGAAGATGTGATCAAGACCATCGTCGAGGATGGCGAAAAAGAGGGCATTCTGGATTCGGTGGAGAAGGAGTTTATCTACAACATTTTCGATTTCGGGGACGTGAAAATGGACGAGGTTATGACGCCCCGCGCCAACCTGCTCTACTTCCCGGTGGAGATGCCGCTCAGGGAAATGATCCGTGAACTGAAGGAAAAACACGTCTCCAAGGTTCCGATTTACAAGGATAACCGCGATGACATCCTCGGGATTCTTTTTGCCACCGATCTGATCGGACTCAGCCGGAAGGAGATTGAAGATTCCGACAGTACACTCCGGCGGATTTTGCGTAAGCCCTATTTCGTGCCGGTGACGAAACGAGCCGAGGAGCTGTTCCGGGCCTTCCAGCACCGCAAAATATCAATCGCCATTGTCCTGGATGAGTACGGCGGCGTGCTGGGGCTGGTGACGATGGAGGATTTACTCGAAGAGATTTTCGGCGAAATTCGTAACGAGTTCGAGGAAAAGGATTCACAACACGAGAAAATTTCCGAATATCTTTACCGGATTCGGGCTTCCATGACGCTGGATGAATGCAGTGAATTGCTGGATGTCGCGCTGGTTTCGGACGAGGTGGATACGATCGGCGGGTTGATTTTCTCGCTCTTTGGTGAGCTGCCCAAAGAGAAGGCCACCATCATGTATCACAACCTGCAGTTTACCGTGGATAAAATCGAGGGCAACCGTATCGAAATGCTGACGGTGAAGAAGAAATAATGTCGACGACGCTATCAATCGTGATCATCGCCCTGTGTGTGCTCGGAGAGGGATTTTTCTCCGGGGCCGAGATCGGCCTCATTTCCATGGACAAATTGCAGCTGCGGCATGCCGCCAAGCGCGGTCAGCATTCCGCCCGCCTGATCCTGGAGATGCTCAAGAAACCGGAATGGATTCTGGGCACGACCCTGCTCGGCACCAACGTCTTTGTTATCACCAGTACGACCCTGGCGGCGGCGCTTTTTCACGGCTGGCTGGGCACCATTGGAATTCCGGTTTCGATCGCCGTGATGGCGTTCGTAAACTGGATTTTCGCCGAGATTGTCCCGAAGAGCATTTTTCAGCAGCTGAGCAACACGATCACGCCCCGGATTGCTTTTATCGTGCGCGGCTTTTCGATCCTGACCTATCCGGTCGTCTGGCTCTTTTCGCAGATGGCGTCGCTGCTGGCCAGCATGTTGGGCGGCAAGCCGCCGAGCCCGGATATCCGTTTCATCAGCAAGGAGGAACTCAAACTCCTGATGCAGATGACCGGGGAGCGTAGCGATGTTAAACCATCCGAAAAGAAAATGATCAACCGCCTGCTCTCTTTTACGGAGACCGAGGTGCAGAACATCATGGTGCCGCTGATCGAGGTGGAGGCCGTCAGCGATCAGATCACTGTCGGCCAGGCGATCGAGAAATTCGTGCAGACCAAACACCGCCGCCTGCCGGTTTACGTCGAGCGGGTTGACCGGATCGTGGGCGTGTTGAACAGTTTCGATACTCTCGCGGAAGATCCGCAGAAGAAAATAAAATCCCTGGTCCGCAGCACCTACTTTGTGCCGCCTTCGATGAGCGTGGCCGTTCTGCTGGAACAGTTGCAGAACAATCGCCGCAACATGGCTGTCGTCGTGGATGAATTCGGCGGCGCCGAAGGGATCGTGACCGTCGAAGACATTCTCGAGGAAGTCGTCGGTGAGATCGAAGACGAGTACGATAAGGTTCAGCCGCTCTATCGCAAACTGGACAACGGCGGGATCGTCGTTAACGGCCGCATGGAAATAGATGAATTCAATGAGCGTTTCGGTCTGGAAATCCCGGACGGCGATTATGAAACCGTCGGCGGATTTGTGGTACACTCCCTGAAACATATCCCGCGAACCGGTGAGCTAGTCCAGCTTCAGAATGGGACGATTACCGTGAAGAAGGCCACGCGCCGCACCGTGAACGAACTTTTGCTTCAATTCAAAAACAAAGAATAGTATAAACTCAGATCGATTCGGGAGCCCGGCTGTCCGACGGATGGGCCGGGAGTGGTGGAGGGAACGATCTATGGGATACCGCATTTTGGCCGAAAATCAAGTAAGCTTACTTTAACCAGCCGTTATCGAGGTACCAGCGGGCCGTGATCTCGAAACCGCTGGCGAGATCGTGTTTGGGCTCAAAGTTCAGTTTTTCTTTGGCTTTGGCGGCGCTGCAAATCCAGAACGGCCGGGCAATTTCCCGGTATTTATCCGGGGTGAACATCATCGTACGCCCCGACAGACGGCGCCAGAGATCAGCGATTCCGGCGGCAATTTTAAGACACCAGAGAGGGATGAAAACCGGCAATGTCCAGGTACGCAGAGCCGTTTTGGCGGTCCTGATCACATCCTGAAACAGGTGGCCGTTTTCGTTGTCGGTGGCGATGAAGATTTCGCCGGAAGCCGGTTTCGCGTTGGCGATGTCGATCAGCAGCCGGACCAGGTCGTCGATGTAGATCAGACTGATGAAATGTTTCTCTCTGCCGATTTTGGGATTGATATGGGCTTTGGCCAGTTTGAAAAACAGGCAGGTTTCCTGGTCGCCGGGTCCGTACACGATGGCCGGCCGGACGATCGCACTGCGCAGGTGGTGTTTGCGTTTCAGGACGGCGATTTCGGCAGCGAGTTTGCTTTGCCCATAAGCGGACACGGGATAACAGGGATCATCCTCCGTTTTGGGATGATCGGGATCATTGGCCGGTCCGCCGGCGGCCTGGGAACTGATCAGAATGAACTGGGCCGTTTTTTTACCGGTCTGGGTCATGGCTTCGAGCAGGTTCTCCGTTCCGAGATAATTTATTTCGAAAAAGGACTTGGAATTTTTGGCTTTGGTTGCGCCGGCCAGGTGGAAGATAACATCGATGTTTTTGCAGGCGGTTTCGAGTGCGTGAAAATCGCTCAACTCGCCGATCATCCATTCGACATCATCCAGGAATTCCAGCGGTTTAAAGCTGGTGCTGCGGGCCAGGCAGCGGACTTCCCACTTTTCGGCAAGTAGTTGTTTGACCAGGTGTTGTCCGATGAACCCTGTCGATCCGGTTACCAATGCTTTCATAAATCTGCCTCTGTGTAAGAAATAGTCGTTCTTTTTTTCACCCTCAACTTCAGCCGGAATTTAACGAGATCATTCCAAATGGATAAGAAAAAAGTAAAGCCGGATTCATGGAATAAATTGGGTTTGCTCGCAGATTAAGGGTAAATTAGCCGCCTGCTTTTTTAGAATGCAATGTTGGAGAAATGAATGCAGATAGGAATTGTGGGGTTGCCGTATTCGGGGAAAAGTACCCTGTTTGCGACACTCCTGAGTCATAAACCGGACGGGGACGGCACCCGCGGGCGACAGGAAGCCGAACGCGGCATCGTTAAAATTCCCGATGAGCGATTGGATACCCTGACCCGGCTCTACAATCCGCGGCGCAAAGTCAACGCCACTATCGAGTATCTCAAGGTACCGGGCCTGGAAAAAATGGAACGTAGCGATAAGGGACTGCCGGCCCAGTTTATCGCCAATCTGAAGACGGTCGACGCCATTTTGTTGATGGTGCGGGCTTTCGATAACGATTTGTTTCCGCATCCTTTCGAACGGATCGATCCGAAAGCCGACATCGAATTTGTGAACACCGAATTCCTGATCTCGGACCTTCTGATCGTGGAAAACCGGCTGGAGAAACTCGCGAAATCACTGCGCAATGTGCAGAACGCCGATGAAAAGAAAGAATTCGATCTGCTCCAAAAATGCCGCGCGCAGCTCGAAGAGGAAAGACCACTGCGCGAGATGCAGCTGGCCGATGCTGAGGAAAAAGTGCTGCGCGGCTTCCAGTTTCTGACTGCCAAGCCGCTGCTTTATGTAATCAACATCAATGAGAAAGACCTGCCCGGCGTCGCGGAGACGCTGAATCAATTCCAGTCTATCCTGACGCCGAAAACCGCCGTAACCGCATTATGCGCGGAAATCGAGGGCGAGATCGGGCAACTTGGCGAAGAAGATCAGCAGCTCTTCCTGGAGGAATTGGGAATTGAGCGGCCGGCGCTGTATAACGTCATTCATCACTCGCATGAACTGATGGGGCTGATGTCGTTTTTCACGGTGGGTGAAGACGAATGCCGTTCATGGACGATCCGCAAGGGCATCAACGCCCAGAAGGCCGCCGGGGTGATTCATTCCGATCTGGAACGCGGCTTCATTCGCGCCGAAGTAGTCTCGTACGATAACCTGATCAAATACGGCAGCATGCCCGCCTGCAAAGCCAACGGCGTAGCGCGCCTGGAAGGCAAGGAGTACGTCGTACAGGACGGCGATATCATGGAAATCCGTTTCAACGTCTGACCGATTGGTTCTCCGGGTAACGTCCCTTTGCACGGAATTTTGGACTTTCTTCTTTATCCTTCATTTTGTAAACTCGTTTACAGCATTTTGAGGAATTAAATCCGGGACCGGAATCATGGCGCAGATTATATTGGAAGAACAGATGCGGGAAGAGCGTTGGCTGCTCTGGCTGCGCGGCTATTCGGATAGAGTTGTCGGGCGCCTGCGAAATGAGAGTCTCAGTGAGGCGGAAGCCCTGGAAATCCTGCAAACCGCCCGGCAGAAGATCCTGACGCACTTCCCGGGCAAAGAGCGGGAGTACGAAATGATCTATGACCGCCGCTTTAAACGGGTGCTTCTGGCCTGCGGGCATTGTCCGAATCTGGGCGTTCCCGGTGATGGCCCGCAAGACCCGGATTGATATTTTTGCGTTAGCTGTAAAAGGAGAACCGCTATGGATCGAGAGAAAGCCTGGAAACTTTTAAATGAGTACACGAAAACAGACAGCCTGATCAAACATGCTCTGGCGGTCGAGGCCGCGATGCGCCATTACGCCGAATATTATGGTGAAGATCCGGACTATTGGGGAGTTGTCGGCCTGCTGCATGACTTCGATTATGAGATGTTCCCGGACGCGCAGAATCATCCCTATCGCGGGAATGAAATCCTGGCGCGGGAAGGTTACCCGGAAGAGATGCGCAAGGCCATTATGGGACATGCCGACTATACCGGAACGGAGCGGGATACGCTGCTGGCCAAGACGCTTTTCGCCGTTGACGAACTGGCCGGTTTTGTGATTGCCGTGGCGCTGGTGCGTCCCTCGCAGAGTGTTTATGATGTAACGCCCCAATCGGTGCGCAAGAAATTCAAGCAGCATTCTTTTGCGGCCAAGGTCAACCGCGAGGAGATCCGGCAGGGTATCGCTGAACTCGGCGTGGAGGAGAGCGAACACATCCAGCGCGTGATCGATGCGCTCAAAACCATTGCCAAAGATTTGAAGCTGGAAGGAAATTTATCCGTCTGAAGAAAGCACTTTTTCGGGAGGGCGGGCATCACGCAATTTTGTATGGGTTGATAAACCCATGAAAATTCATTAATATACGCTATGGTATGAAACCGTTCATACCATCTAAATTGTGAGAATCCGGCAGACCGCAAAGCGGATTGGGTGTCAGAATCCATCTGCCGTGAAATAGATTCGAAAGCTTTGCTGGAAGAAAATTTTGCTGGAAAATAAGCTCCTTCGTCAGCTCGAAACTGAGATCTTTCCCCGTGTCGCCAAGCCCGGCCGCTACACGGGCAATGAGACAAATATCATCCGGAAAAACCATGTTGAGGTGGCTGTCAGCGTGGCGTTGGCTTTCCCGGATCTCTATGATGTAGGCATGTCGTACTACGGTTTCCAGATTCTCTATCATCTCCTCAACCGGGAGAAAGATATCGTGGCGGAACGCGTATTCGCGCCCTGGGACGATATGGAGGCGGAACTGCGCCGGCACGCCATCCCGCTCTACAGCCTTGAGAGCAAGACGGCCCTGAAAGATTTTGATCTGCTCGGTTTCACACTGCAGTATGAATTATGCTACAGCAATGTACTGAATATGCTGGATCTGGCCGGAATCCCGCTACGGTCGCGGGAGCGAGGCGCGGGCGATCCCTTTATCGTGGCCGGCGGCGGTTGTGCCTACAATCCCGAACCGCTGGCCGACTTTGTGGATTTTTTCTTTATCGGCGATGCCGAAGAGTCGATCGTTCCGGTGGTGAGGGAACTGGCCCGCTTGCGGCGGGATGGGTTGCCCCGGGAGCAAATCCTGCGTAAACTGGCGACCGGATTCTCCGGTATTTACGCGCCTTCGCTTTACCATGTTGAAACCGGACCGGATGGACAGTTTGACGGCTTGCGCCCAGACTACGATGATATTCCACCCAGGATTAAGGCCAACCGGGTGGCGGAACTGGCAGCGGACAACTATCCGGAAAAACCCATCATGCCGCTAGTTGAAATTGCGCAGGATCGCCTGGTTGCGGAGATCATGCGCGGGTGCACCCAGGGCTGCCGCTTTTGCCAGGCGGGCATGCTTTACCGGCCGATCCGGGAGCGCGAGCCGGACGAATTGACGGAGCAGATATTGAAATCTTTGCAGGCCACCGGCTACGATGATCTGTCGCTCCTGTCACTGTCGACTTCGGATTATACGGGGCTTCAGCGGGTTGTCGAAGATACCACGGAATTTCGGGAGCAGCGCCGCATCTCGATCAGTCTGCCCTCGTTGCGCCTTGACAGTTTTTCGGAAGGAGTAGCGCAGGCTGCCAGCCAGACGCGCAAATCGGGCTTGACCTTCGCGCCGGAAGCCGGTTCCGAACGCTTGCGGCGGGTGATCAACAAAAGAATCAGCGAGGACGAATTGCTGCAGTCCGTCGAAATTGCGCTCAGGCATGGCTGGCGCTCGCTGAAGCTGTATTTTATGCTGGGATTACCGACCGAAACCGATGATGATTTGCAGGCCATCGTTGATCTGACCGCCCGGGTGCTGGCCGTTGGCAAATCCAAACTCACTCTGAATGTCACGCTCTCGCCCTTCATTCCCAAAGCGTTCACGCCCTTTCAATGGGAGGCGCAGGATTCACCCGAAGAGAATCAGCGCAAACTGGACTTTCTCAAGCCGCGCCTACGCGAACTGAAATTTATCAAGGTGATGGGGCGGGACCCGCAGGTGTCGCGCCTGGAGGGCATCATGGCGCGTGGCGACCGGCGGCTTTCCGATGTGATTTATCGCGCCTGGGAAAAGGGTGCCCGTTTCGATTCCTGGACGGAATTCTTTGCGCCGCAATTGTGGTCCGAAGCCTTTGCGGAAAGCGGCGTTAATCCGGATGATTATATAAAAAAAATTGCAACAGATGCTGTCCTTCCCTGGGAAATCATCGATCCGCTGATTAGCCGCGCATTCCTGCTGGGCGAGCGCGAAAAAGCCCTGCGCGCGGAAAGCACCGCCGATTGCCGCTCCGGTTGTTTGAGCTGCGGTGTGTGCGTTCCCGGGGCGCTGGATATGCGTATTGCCGGGGAGAGCGCAAGTGTGCCTGCCGGCGTCGTTCAGGAAACCGCCGAGCCGCTTCCGACCCGCTATCGTCTGAAATTCAAAAAAGGGCCTGAAATCCGTTTTACATCGCAGCTGGACCTGATGCGGATTTTCCAGCGCGCCTTGCGGCAGAGCGGATTGGATTTACGCTACACCGGGGGATTCAACCAGCGGCCGCGTATTTCGATGGGATTGGCCTTGCCTTTCGGATACACGTCGGAAGCGGAGTACTTGGAAATCGTGCTGAACCAGCCCTCGCCGGCCGTCCGCGAGAAGATCAACGCGGCTTTCCCGATTGGATTGGAAATTCTGGAAGTGACGGAGCTGCCGCTGCGCGACCCGGCGGTCAGCAGTCTGATTTATGCCGCCCGCTATGCGGCGGCGTTTGAGGAGAGTCTGCCGGTTGACATAAACGGGACAATCGACGATTTTCTATCACGCGAAGAGGTCATCGTGCACCGGATTCGGAGCGGTCGCAAAAAACCCTTCAATGTTCGGGCATTTGTGGAGTCCATCGAGCGCGATAAGAATGGTGGTCTGCTTATCGGCACGAGCATTAAGGATGGACACACCGTAAAAGTGGATGAAATTTTAAACGTACTGGGCTTGTCGGATCGATCTTACCAGGTCCATCGCGCAGCCCTGTTGGTACATGAACCATAACAAGATTTTGAATCAGGATTTAAAAAATGGATAAAGTCATATTAATCAGTGAAACCGCCAAGGAGACCCGGATTGCCATTCAGGAAGACGGCGAGTTGGTGGAATTGTATGTAGAGAAACCGGAACGAACCCGCATGATCGGGAACATTTATAAAGGGAAGGTTGAAAACGTCATTCCCGGTATTCAGGCGGCCTTTGTCGATATCGCCACCCCGCACAATGCGTTTCTACCTTTCTCTGAAATCAACAATCCTCAGAACCTCATGACGATGATGGGTGATTTGAGCGATAACGAGGAAGAAGACGAGGAAGACGAAGTCGATTCGAAACCCAAACACACCCGCCCGGGCGGGGTGGATTCGGCCAATCTGCAAAAAGGACAGGACATCCTGGTGCAGGTGATCAAGGAACCGTTTGCCAGCAAAGGCGCTCGCGTCACGACGGATATTTCGCTGCCCGGCCGCTTTTTGGTGCTGGTGCCCAACATCGATTACATCGGCATTTCGAAGAAGATTCACTGGCGCGAGGAGCGCCGCCGTCTGCGCAAAATTGCCCGCGCGATCAAGCCCAAAAATTTTGGCCTGATCATCCGTACGGTTGCCGGAAAAAAGGAGAGTGAGGCGCTCGAAGCCGACCTCAAGCAGTTGATGAAGGAGTGGAAAGACATTGAGGACGCGATCCGCAATGAAGCCGCGCCGGCCTGCGTCTACCGCGATATGGAAATGGCGTCGGTGGTCATCCGTGACCTGTTGACCAATGATGTGAGCAAAATTGTGGTCGATACGAAATCGCTTTATAAAGAGCTGCATCGTTACGTCAAGAGTGTCTCGCCCGAGTTCGTCAGGAAGATCGAACATTACAGTTCGCGCGCGCCGCTGTTCGAGCAGTACAATGTCGAGAAAGAGTTTGAGAAATCGCTCGGTAAGAAGATCTGGCTGAAAAACGGCGGATTTATCGTCATCGAGCACACCGAAGCCATGACGACGATTGACGTGAACAGCGGGAAATTCATCAGCAAAAGAGACCACGAAAAAACGTCTTTGAAAACCAATCAGCAGGCCGCGAAAGAGATCGCCCGCCAGTTGCGCTTACGGGATATCGGTGGTCTGATCGTCATCGATTTCATCGATATGGATGAAGATGAGAACAAGAAGAAAGTGTTCCAGGAATTACGGCGCGAGTTATACCGCGACCGGGCCAAGGTGGCCTTATCGCCGATCTCGGCTTTCGGTTTGCTGGAAATGACCCGTCAGCGCATCCGGATTCATCTGCTGGATGCGGTCAGCGACGAATGTCCGCTCTGCCACGGTTCCGGTCGGGTGACTTCCAAGGGCACGATGGTTACGCGCATGGAAAGTTGGTTCCGGCGTTTCAAGGTCAAATCGCGCGAGCGCAAATTGCGTCTGCATCTCAATCCGGAGATGGCCGAATACCTGCGTCTATCGACGGGCAACCTGCTGCGCAAACTGCAGTGGAAATACTTCATCCTGATCAAAGTGGTCGTCGATCCGGCCCTGAATAACGACGAATTCCGGGTCTATTCCACGCGCACCGAGAAAGACCTGACGGATGAATATTAGACTTGACATCACTAAAAGGAATATTTAAATTCACCAGCCTTTTTGGAAGGAAACAGAGAGAAAAGAATGAGATTAGAAAATTACGCGATTGCCGAGATAGCAGGGCAACAGATTATCATGGAACCCGGTAAGAAAATTAAGGTTCCCAGACTCGATCAGGAAGCCGGCGCCACATTTGTTGTAAAGAATGTGCTTTACCTGAGAAACGGTGAAACGGTGGAGATCGGGAATCCCTTTATCGAGAACGTATCCATCGATACTACGATTGTCGAACACGCCCGGCTGAAAAAGGTCATCGTTTTTAAGAAAAAACGCCGCAAAGGCTACCAGAAAAAGAACGGTCATCGTCAGCAATATACCGTGCTGGAAGTGGGCAAATTTGGTGCTCCGGCGAAAAAGCAGGCGAAAAAAGCCGCTCCCAAAGCGCAACCCGCTCCGGTGGTCGAGAAAACCGAAGAAAGCAAAGAAAGCAAAGAGAGCAAAGAGAGCAAAGAGAGCTAGGAGTTCTGAGTAATGGCACATAAAAAAGGTGTTGGAAGTTCGAAAAACGGTCGCGACAGCAATGCTCAACGGCTGGGTGTCAAGCGCTTCGGTGGCGAATTCGTTACGGCAGGTTCGATCATCGTCCGTCAGCACGGCACGAAAATTCATCCCGGTACCAATGTCGGTGTCGGCCATGATTACACGCTCTTCGCGCTCGCCGATGGTAAGGTGAAGTTCGAGCGCAAAGGTCGTGATAGAAAATTGGTAAGTATTCTAGTATAGTCCGGTCCCGCAATTTACGATAGGGTTACACCCACTTTCCCTTGTTGAATTGCGGGATTGTTGCGTCTACGGTATCTCCTCGATCCCCGAAAAACAGGACTCAGTCGACCCGGCCTGCCTGCCAGGCCGATAAGCTGTTTTTGTCGCGGAAACTGCTTAACTTATCCCCAATCAATCGTATCGGTCTTTCTTCGTGAAATCATGAATCTACACGAGGCGCGGATGAAATCGATCATCTCCGCCAGTCGCCGCACGGATATCCCGGCTTTTTTCGGCGACTGGTTTCGGCAGCAGGTGAAAGCGGGAATGGTCGCGGTGCCCAATCCCTTTTCAGGCAAATTCTACTGCGTATCGCTGCGCCCGGAAGACGTAGGCGCCTTCGTTTTCTGGTCCCGGGATTATCGGCCGTTTCTGCCCATCCTGGATGAGATCGGGGATCTGTATGCTGAGCGTTTCGTTTTCCATGTGACCGTGACCGGATATACGCAGACTGCCCGCGACCTGCTCGAGCCGGGCGTGCCGCTCCTGGCGGACACCCTGCCCGCGCTGCGGGAATTGGCACGGCGTTACGGCAAAGACAGAATTTTCTGGCGCTTCGATCCGATTATCTTTTCCGATCTGACTCCGCCGCAGGAACGCCTGGAGCGCTTCGCCGGCCTGGCCGCAATCCTGCATGATGTCACCGAGCGCTGCTACATCAGTTTTGTGGACCTGTACGGTAAAGTGCGCAGGAAATTTGAACAGCTGGAGCAAAGCGGCCGGCTGCGCTTTTGGGAGCCCGACCTGCAGCGCGAGATCGAACTGGCGCAGGAAATGCGAAAAATTGCCGAACGGGAACACATCCGTCTTTTCACCTGCTGTGAGAATGGTGTCTCGGCGGCGAGCGGGATCACGGCCGGACATTGCATCGATGCGCCGCTGTTGCAGAAACTTTTCCGGGATCAGCAATTCGCTGACCGGCTGAAGCCAACGCGCGCAGGCTGCGGCTGTTATGCAAGCCGTGATATCGGGTGTTATCACAGTTGTGCGCACGGCTGCATATACTGCTACGCCAATCGCTAAAATTATCTACGGTTTTCCTTGACATTTTCGTGGAATGCGATTAGTCTTAAGCAAAGGAAATCAGGATGACGGAAATTTCCAGTTCTTCAGTTGCTCGTTACCCGGAAAGCATGAAAAGCCATTGGATTGCCGCAACGGATCGTGAATAGTAACGCTGAGAGAGGGGGAAAATCGATGAAGAAAGTCGTGGTACTGGGTGCAGGCATGGTCGGCAGTGCTATCGCGCTGGATCTGTGTAAGCGCTTCAATGTTGTGGCCGTCGATCTGAATGAGGAACGGCTCAAGGGAATGCGCGGGAATTGTCCGGTAGAAACCATTGAAGCCGAAATCCATGATCCGGAGAAAATCCGCGAACTGGTCAGTGATTGCGATCTGGTCGTTGGGGCATTGCCGGGTTTTATGGGCTTCAATACTCTCTGGCCGATCGTGGATGCCGGGAAGGATGTGATCGATATTTCCTTTTTCAACGAGGACCCTTTCGAGTTGGATGATTTTGCCAAAGAAAAAGACGTAACCGTTCTGATGGACTGCGGGGTTGCGCCGGGTATGAGCAATATTATTCTGGGTTATCACAACGCGCGCATGGAAATCGAAAGTTATGAATGTTACGTCGGTGGAATGCCTTTCGAGCGCAAATGGCCTTACTATTACAAGGCACCTTTCTCGCCCAGCGATGTCATCGAGGAGTATATCCGTCCGGCGCGCATGGTGGTGGACGGCAAGATCGTAGTGAAGCCGGCCCTGTCCGACCCGGAATTTATCGATATTGACCCGATCGGTTCACTCGAGGCCTTCAACACCGACGGTTTACGGACGTTGTTGAAAACGGTCAGGATTCCGCAGATGAAGGAGAAGACGCTGCGTTACCCGGGACACCGTTCCGTGATCGAAATTCTGAAAGCGACTGGTTTTTTTGGCCGGGAACCGGTTTCCGTCGGCGGGCAGGAGCTGGTGCCGCTGCAATTGACCGAACATCTGCTCTTCCCGAAATGGTATCTAAAGAAGGATGAACCGGAATTCACCGTGATGAAAATCGTTATCACCGGTAACGAGAACGGGCGCCGCAAACAGTACAACTACCATCTCTTCGATCACTTCGATAAGAAGACCATGACGAGTTCCATGGCGCGCACGACGGGTTACACCTGCACCGCCGTCGTCGACCTTTTTCTAGAAGGTAAATTCAAGCAGAAAGGTGTCTGTCCGCCGGAATACATCGGCGCGGATCAAGCCTGCTTCGATCATGTGCTGGCTTATCTGGCGGCGCGCGGGGTGCATTACCAGGTCGAGGAAATGCTGCTGCCGGAGGAGCCTTAACGCGCACCGTATTTCCGACGAGAATCCACTCTGAAAAATATTTCCGGAGCGCTGTTCGGATGGCATTTCTACGGCAGAAGGATTCAGAGATTGGAATGCTGTATGGGGATCGGCCCCAAGCCTTTTGACTTGTTTTTGAGGTAGTGCGGAATTAAATTCTTGGTGTTTTTAAAATCGCATGGGACCGTTCGTAATATATTGTTAATACATAGGTTGGAGTTGTTGGCATGACCAAAATATTGACCGTCGCAAATCAGAAAGGCGGGGTTGGGAAAACGACAACTTCTGTAAATATGGCTGCCGGTTTCGCCGTTTCTGAAGTGAAAACCCTCTTAATCGATATCGATCCCCAGGCTAATGCCACGCTGGGCTGCGGGATTGATTATAAAGATATAAGTAAAAGTGTTTACGAAGTGCTGGTCGAAGAAGTGGATATCAATGCGGCAATCATGCATACCGAAATTCCCTTCCTGGATATTTTGCCGTCAACGACCCGTTTGGTCGGGGCTGAGATCGAAATGGTCTCGATGATGGGCCGTGAAAACGTACTCAAGAAAGCACTGGAAAATCTGGACAAATCGTATCGCTATGTGATTATCGATTGTCCGCCATCGCTGGGCCTGCTGACCCTGAACAGTCTGACCGCCTCACATTCGATCGTCATTCCGATTCAATGTGAGTACTATGCCATGGAAGGTTTGGGGCAATTGCTGCATACAATCCGGCTCGTGCAGAGAAGTCTGAACCGATCGTTGCAGATTGAGGGCGTCCTGATCACGATGTATGATTCCCGTCTCAGGCTTTCGAATGAGGTTGCGGAGCAGGTTCGCAGCCATTTCAAGGAAAAAGTATATCAGACTGTTATCCGCCGCAATGTTCGTCTGGGAGAATCTCCCAGTTTCGGGAAACCGATTATTCTATATGATGCCTCGTCGGCCGGAGCACAGGATTACATGAATTTGGTGGGAGAGGTGCTAAAGAATGATGGCCAAACGCTTGGGTAAAGGGATCAGCGCTCTCATTCCCGAATTTCCGGAGGGGACGGAGCTGGTCTATAAAGTCGCCGAGATCGACGTTGGGAAGATCAGCGCCAATCCGCAACAGCCGCGCAAGGAATTCAAAGTGCAATCGATGGAAGAACTGAAGTACTCGATTCGCGAAAAAGGTATTATCCAGCCGATCACGGTCCGGCAGGTGGATGGCGGTTTCGAACTGATCGCCGGCGAGCGGAGATTGCGCGCGAGCCTGGAATTGGGCATGGCGACTATACCGGCCTATGTCTTGCCGGTTTCGAGTGATGTGGAGATGATGGAACTGGCCCTGGTCGAGAATGTCCAGCGCGAGGACCTGAATGCCGTCGATGAAGCCCAGGCCTATGCCCTGCTGGCCAACACCTTCAATCTTTCCCATGAAGAAATTTCGCAGAAAGTAGGGAAGGACCGTTCTACGATTACCAACTCCATTCGGCTTCTCAATCTCCCCGATCCCATTCTCAAGGATGTGCGGGACGGCAACCTGAGCGCCGGGCATGCCCGCCCGCTGCTCACCCTCGGCAGTGAACAGCAGCAAATTAATCTTTGGCATCGCATTCGCCGGGATGGCCTGAGCGTGCGTGCCGTGGAGGCCTTGACCAAAAAAGCAACTGATGAAAAGCCCATCGAAAAAAATGCCCCTGTTCCCCAAAAACCGCCCTATTTCCAGGAATTAGAGGAAAAACTGATGAAGGTCATCGGCTCGCGGGTTCATATCCGCGGGAACGAGAGCAAGGGCTGCATTGAAATCGAGTTTTATTCCCGGGAGGATCTGACCCGGCTAATAGAAATTCTTGATTCTATCGAGGAATCAGTATAATGAAGAAAAGTTACTATACCGTTCATATAGTATCCGAAAATAAGGAAAAACCGTTTATTTTGACATTCAGCGAGCTGGCGCTGCGTATTTTCCTGATCGGATTCGGAATTATCGCGGTTCTGCTCCTGGTGGCTACTTTTTTCTATTTGCCCAAGGCGCTGAATTTCCGCAATCTGATGGTTGAGAATGAGCAACTGGTTCAGGATCGCCTGAAGGTTACCAAGATTATCAGTGATTACAACCAGATTATGCAGATGGATCGCCATATCCGGTCGGTTCTCGGTCCCGATCTGAATTTGCCTTCGATGGATTCGATCAGTTTCGATTCGCTCTTTATCCCGCCCGGCTCCAACCAGACGCTTCAAGACAGTGAAATTGAGATCAGTTACCTGGATAATATCCCAATTTACCCGCCGGTCGACGGTTACATTACCCAGGGTTTTGTCGATGATAACGTATTCACGGATCAGAATCATTACGGTGTGGATGTAGCAGCGCCGGAGGGTGAGCCGATCAAAGCCTCTGCCTCGGGAGTCGTGGTATTCTCCAACTGGACCTATGACCTGGGTTATATGATTATCCTCTACCATAAAAACGGCTATTTTACGATATATGGACACAACCAAAGGAATATTGTCACGGAACATCAGTATGTTGACAGGGGGGATGTGATCGGCTATATCGGCGACACGGGTGTCAGTAACGGACCGCACCTTCATTTTGAGATTTGGCGGGAGGGCAGCCCGATTGATCCTCAGAGTATGATATTTTCATATCGACGTATGGATGTATCCGTAAGTAATGTCGGAGGCTAAGGAGGAAGCGTGGAAACGAAAAAGAAAGATACTGCCATCAATACGATAATCGGCGAAGATACGGTTATTCAGGGGAATATCAAGCTCGACGGCAATATCGTGGTTTACGGAAAAATCCTGGGGGATATCGAGACCGACGGAACGATCCGAATTGGTCCGGGTGCCGAAATCGAGGGCAAACTGATTGGTACCGATTTGCAGATTGGAGGACATGTTGAGGGAAATGTCATGGCTGTGGGCAAAGTGATGCTCGGCGATAAATCCGTTCTGCACGGCGATATGAAAGCCTCCCAGATTGTGATCGAAGAAGGCGCCCATTTCGAAGGCCGATGCGATATGCAGGCCCATTCTTCCACTCCGTCACGTCGCGATGAAGCCTGATCGGGTTCCGACTCTCTATTCCCGTCGCAGTTTTCAGAAGAACGATACAACTCGCCCATACCCAATATTTTTGAACGGAATTCTGCATTTGAGAATTTGCAGAGAAGCACTTAAATTGAGCGCTGTACTTTGCATCAGTCTTCTCATAAAGGTGGAAAATTGAAAATCAGCTGGAATAAAATATTCATAGTTTTAGTGGTGTTACTACCGCTGACGGGGCTGATGGGCTCCGAAATTGGGCCCGCCAGCATGACGATGACGCACAGAATGATGATGTTGATGCTGCAGCTCGGCATCATCCTTTTCGCGGCCCGCCTGGGCAATCTGCTCTTCGAGCGCCTGAATATGCCCGGTGTGCTGGGTGAACTCAGCGCCGGAATTTTCATCGGGCCTTATATTCTGGGCGGTATTTCCTTGCCCCTTTTTCCCAACGGGATCTTCCCGGTCTTCACCGCTGAATTTCCGGTTTCCCCGGAGCTTTACGGCGTCTGCACCCTGGCTTCGATTGTGCTGCTCTTCATGATCGGCCTGGAAACGGACCTCAAACTGTTCTTGCGCTATTCGGTTGTAGGCAGCCTGGTCGGCATCGGCGGTGTGATTTTCTCTTTCTTACTGGGGGATCTATCCGCCGTCTTGTTTTCCAAGCTGCTCTTCGGCGTACACCACGGTTTTTTTGCGCCGTCCAGCCTGTTTCTGGGAATCATTTCGACGGCGACATCCGTGGGTATTACGGCGCGAATTCTATCCGAACAAAACCATCTCGATTCCCCCGAAGGTGTCACGATTCTAGCCGGAGCGGTGATCGATGACGTAATCGGCATTGTTCTGCTGGCGATTGGTCTCGGTATCATTTCGGCTTCGCAGCATTCGGGGAGTGTGGATTGGGGACATATCGGCATCATTGCGGCAAAGGCCATCGGCATCTGGCTGGCCGCCACCGCCATCGGCCTGATAATGTCGCGCAAGATCAGCATCCTTCTGAAATGGTTTGGCGATCGCTCCTCGATTGCGATGATGTCGTTGGGGCTGGCTCTGATCCTGGCCGGTATGTTTGAGGAAGCCGGCCTGGCGATGATCATCGGAGCCTATATCATGGGATTGTCACTGTCCAAGACCGATATCAACCAGGTCATCATGGAAAAACTGAATCCGATCCAGGCCTTTCTGGTGCCGATTTTTTTCACCGTAATGGGCATGCTGGTCAACGTCCGGCTTTTTGCCTCGCGAAGCGTGCTCCTTTTCGGAATTATCTATTCTCTGCTTGCGATCGTAGCCAAAATTTTAGGCGGCGGCTTGCCCGCGCTTCTGACGAATTTTAATCTGCGCGGAGCCCTGCGTATCGGTGTCGGAATGCTGCCGAGAGGTGAGGTTGCCCTGATTGTGGCCGGCATCGGACTGGCTGCCGGAATTCTGACGCCTGAAATCTTCGGCGTTGGTGTGCTCATGACGCTGCTCACGACTCTGGCTGCCCCCCCGGTCCTGATCCGGCTTTTCCGGCGTCCCGGCAGCGGCGTGCGGAAACAGCAGGTGGCCGAGGAAGTGACCTATGTGAATTTCAAATTCCCATCGATCCAGACCGCCGAGCTGATCCTGTCCAAATTATTATATCTTTTCGATACGGAAGGATTCTACGTCCATACTCTCAGCCAGCGTAAAGAATTGTACCAGTTGCGCAAGGACGATATTGTCATCGACATTCAGCGCAAGGACGGATTGATTCAATTCGATTGCAGCAAAATCCAGGTGCCCTACATCAATACCGCTATGTATGAGGTGCTGGCGGAGTTTGAAGCCATGATCAAGGAACTGCGCAAACCGATTGATGGCGTGGAGATCGGCCGCAAACTCCAGGAACATGTTCCGGATGGACTGCATCGGCCCGATCTGTCGGCTTACATCACCCGGAATGTCCTGAAGCCGAATCTGAGCGGCCGGACCAAGGTGGAGATCATTTATGAACTTTTAAATGTTCTCGATCAAAACGGCCTGATCAAAGATTTGAAAAAAGCCCGGGAGGCGGTCATGGCCCGGGAAGAAAGCATGTCGACCGGGATTCAATTCGGAATCGCCATTCCGCACGGCCGGACGGACGCGGTCGTGAAACTGGTCTGTGCCATCGGCTTGAAAACGGATGGAATCAATTTCGATTCGATTGACGGGCAGCCGGCCAAAATAATTATCCTGACCCTCTCGCCGGAAAGCGCCTCAGCGCCGCATATGCAGTTCATGTCGATGATCAGCCAGGCCCTAAATGAAGAAGGGCGCGACCTGCTGCTCGAATGCAAAAGTTCCAAACAGATGTATGAGGCTTTGACCAAAGGCGGGCCCAGGGGACGTTCCGGGAGACGGAAACGGACCGGACTGTTTTCACAGACAGATCCTTCTAAAAACAGGAAAACGGATTAAGGTAATATATGCTAAAACGTACGCTGACTTGCGGAGAATTGCGGAAAGAACACGCCGGCCAAACGGTGGTCCTGAACGGTTGGGTTAATCGCCGACGGGATCTGGGTGGATTGATTTTTATCGATCTGCGCGACCGCTACGGGATGACCCAATTGGTTTTCGATCCGGCACAGGGCCTGGAATTGATCGAACAGGCCAAAAAACTCGGGCATGAAGATGTCGTCGCCGTAAAAGGATTGGTCCGGCTGCGCCCCGGGGATGCCTTCAACCCGGACCTGGCAACCGGGGAGATCGAACTGCTGGGAGCGGAGTTGGAAATTCTGAATAAGGCCCGGGTACTGCCTTTTCTGGTAACCGACCGCAATACCGCGCTCGAGGATTTGCGCCTGAAATACCGCTATATCGATCTGCGCACGAAAGAGCTGCAGCGTAACCTGGCGATCCGGCATACCGCGGCCCAGGCCGTGCGCAAGTTTTATAACGAGCATCAATTTTATGAAATTGAAACACCTGTCCTGATGAAAAGCACTCCGGAAGGCGCCCGCGATTACCTGGTGCCCTCCCGTATTCACAAGGGTTCGTTCTATGCCCTGCCGCAATCGCCGCAGCAGTACAAGCAATTGCTGATGATGGCCGGTTTCGACCGCTATTTCCAGGTTGTTAAATGCTTTCGCGACGAGGATCTGCGGGCGGACCGCCAGCCGGAATTCACGCAGATCGATGTGGAAATGAGTTTTGTTGATGAAGAAGATATCCTGCAGATTACCGAAGACATGCTGCGGCAGGTGTTTCGCGCGGTGATCGGCGTGGAACTGGAGAGCCGCTTCCCGCGCATGAATTACGAGGAAGCGATGCAGACCTACGGCTCCGACAAACCCGATCTGCGCTTTGCTATGGAAATTCATACGTTGAACGAATTGGCGGCCCGGACCGATTTTCGCGTATTCCAAGCTACCGTCGAAAATGGCGGTATCGTCGCTGGTATCCGTGTGCCCGGTGGGGCGCAGTTCTCACGCAAGATCATCGACGAACTGACGCTTAAGGTTCAGAACCTGGGCGCCAAGGGATTAGCTTTCTGCAAGGTCATGAAAACCGGCCTGGATGCCGGAATCGCCAAATTTTTGTCCGGTACGGAAAAGGAATTCGTCCACGAGTTCGCGGCCGTTCCCGGTGACATTTTGCTCTTCGTGGCGGATCAGGCCAAGGTTGTTTACCCGGCTCTGGGAACATTGCGCCTGGAGATTGCGCATCGCCTGGAGATGATCCCGGGCAATGTGTTCAAAGCCCTGTGGGTGACGCGCTTCCCGCTGCTCGAATGGGACGCCGACGCCGATCGCTTTGTGGCGATGCATCATCCCTTCACGTCGGCCGTGCCGGAAGAGCGTGCGTTGCTGAAAAGCGTCCCGGAAAAGGTGCACGCCCGCGCCTACGATGTCGTTATCAACGGCCACGAAATCGGCGGCGGCAGTATCCGTAATCATACTATGGAAATGCAGCAGGAGATGTTCGATGTGCTCGGCATGCGCCGGGCGGAAGTCGAGAGCAAATTCGGTTTTCTGCTGGAAGCCCTGACTTACGGCGCACCGCCGCACGGCGGCATCGCGCTAGGTTTCGATCGCCTGATTATGATCCTGTGCGGTGCCGATAATATCCGCGACGTGATCGCCTTCCCCAAGACCACCAGCGCTTCCTCTCTGATGGACGGCTGCCCGACCCCGGTCGATGAGAAACAATTGGAAGAGCTGGGAATTCGGATTATCCGCGGCAAGGAAGAGGCCGGATAAATCAATACCTCGATCATCACAAATTATTTTTAAGACCTGATCCGATAAGCGCGGGCCCGTGCCGCTGTCTAATACCCGGCTTGTACGAAATGACTGCAAGGCCGTCAGTAGTGATCTTTTGACGGAACCGTTTATCTCGTGTTCTCCTCGCTCCCAAACTCTGATTTGGGAGCGGAAATCTTAAGGTATTCTGCCAAACATAAATATCGGAAGACTTTTATTGCCAAATCCAATTTGGGAACGAGGACGTCAGGGCTGACATAACTGAGCTCCTGACGGAACTGAAAACGAGAAATCCGATCCCTACGTGATATCTACTTCGCCGGCCGGGGAACAGGTTTGGTGCTGTTGAAGGCGTAGGATGCTACTTTCCCGGTCGCATCGAAGCGCACGTATAGATCGCTGGTTTCCGGCGCTTTGAAGAGGCGCAGGCGGTAGCAGGCGTAGGTCCAGGTCGGGCTGCCGTCCTCGATCCCGGTGCGCCACGGATCGCCGAAAAGGGTTTGCATGTCGGCTTTGCCGGTTTCACCGATGACGATACGCGAGACGGCATCCGTGTTGAATTCGGTCCCGATCGTGGCGCAGCCCACGAGCATCAGGAACATAAACACGGCCATTATCGGAAGTGTTGATTTAAATACGGTCCGCATAATTTCCTCCTTTAAAAAATTCCCGTTAATCGAAATGTAAGTCATTTGAAGCGAATACGCATGTAAAATTAATCGGAGTCGCTATCCGATGGTCAATAGAATAATGCCTGCGACCTTCATGAGCATTCCATATCGGTTTTCAAATTAATGAGGCGAAATCTAGCGCGCCTGAAATTCAATTCCAACAGCATGCATATGTCTGTAACCTTGATCGGGGATTTTTATCTGAAGAGTGTGTAAAATTTAACAATTAATAAAAGTTAAAAAGGAGCCAGGCAACATGGAGATGGTGATTGATTTTCCCAAAGGTTTACGGGTGGATGCGCATTTCGGAGGGCAGACCGTCATGACGGATCAACCGCTGCAGGCCGGTGGCGGCGGCGAAGCACCCGCTCCGTTCGCATTGTTTCTGTCGTCGATCGGCACCTGCGCCGGGATTTATGTGCTCGGATTCTGCCGGCAGCGCGGTCTGGATACCGACAATATCCGTATAGTCCAGAGAATGCGCAGCAATCCGATGAACGGTTTGATCAGCGACATCGAACTGGAAATTCAGGTACCGCGCCGGACTTTCCGGAGAAGTACAAAGAAGCCCTGATTCGGTCGGCCAATCTGTGTGCGGTCAAACGGCATCTCGAAACTCCGCCGCAGTTCAATGTGCACACCGAAGTGGCGTCACCTGTTGCCGTTGAAAACTAGAGGAAAGAGCGGCAGAACGGTCTAAGGACGGTTCTGGCCCCGGGATTACGATAGAGGGGGAGGCAACTCCCTCTTTTTTTGACTTGATACTATGCTGGAAAAATCTCAGATTATCCCACGACAATGTGTATATAGCCAGGTAAGCAACATTGTACTATTGAATGAGGAAAGATGAGTTCGAAGGTTATAGAATTACGCGGCGTTGATCCGTTTCTGGTGTACGGTGCCAATGATATTTTTTTAACCCTGCTGGAGAAGAGTTTTCCGCTGAAGATATTCGCGCGCGGGAACCGGGTGACCCTGGAAGGCGAACCGGCCTGCATCGACCAGGTTGACCGCATCCTGGGGGAGATGCTCCTGACGATCAACCAAAAGGGCTTTGTGGACGAAAACGATATCCGGGCGCTGGTCAATGTCGAGACCGGCGGCGGCCGGTTGCAGGGTGAGATTACGCCGGAAACGGTGATTCTTTTCAAGAAAAGCGGGGTGATCAAGCCGCGCTCGCTGAGCCAGGAAAACTATTATCGGTCGACGTTGAAGAACGATATCGTCTTTGCGATCGGACCGGCGGGTACCGGGAAAACCTACCTGGCGGTGGCGATTGCCGTGGCGGCCCTGCGCAATCACGACGTTCAGCGCATTATCCTGACCCGGCCGGCGGTGGAAGCCGGCGAAAGTCTCGGGTTCCTGCCCGGAGATTTAAAGGAGAAGATCGAGCCCTATCTGGCGCCGCTGGACGATGCTCTGCATGACATGCTGCCGCCCGAAAAACTGCGCAACTACACCGAACAGCACTCGATCGAGATTCTGCCGCTGGCCTATATGCGCGGGCGGACTCTCAACAATGCTTACGTGATCCTGGATGAAGCCCAGAACACCTCCAGTATGCAGATGAAGATGTTCCTGACGCGCCTGGGCGCCAACTCGAAGGCCATCATTACCGGCGATATTACCCAGATCGATATTCCCAATAAGGAGCACTCGGGTCTGATCGAAGCCCAGCGTATCCTGCAGGGAATCGACGGAATCGATTTTATCTATTTTGATTCCCGCGATGTGGTTCGCCATCGTCTGGTGAAAGAGATCATCAAAGCCTACGATGAAAAAGATAATCTCGACGCGAGCGGAAATAATCATTAGATTTCCGTAGATTCTCAACTCAAATGCGTGCGCGCTTAGAATCGGTAAGCAATGATTAGTAAAGCACAAAAATTTCGACTGGGAATTTTTATCCTGCTCTGTTCCGCACTGCTGATTGGTTTCTTCATTATCGTGGCCGGCAATAAGCTCATGGAACGCAAAGATACCTATTATATTCATTACCGGGACGCATCCGTGAACGGCCTGCAGATCGGCAGTTCCGTCAAATACTCCGGTATCAATATCGGCGGAGTCGATGATATTTCGATCGATAAGGAGGATATCCGGAACGTCATCGTCAAGATCGGAATTAAACAGGGGACCCCGATCAAGGAAGATGTCTACGCGACGCTGGTTACGGTCGGCATCACCGGCCTGAAACAGATTGAATTGACCGGCGGTTCGAACGAGGCCGTGCTGCTCGAACCCGGGGCCCGTATTAACGCCGGGAGTTCCTATTTCGATGACATCACGGGGAAAGCGGAAGACATTGCCGAGAAGCTCGAACTGCTGATTCAGAATCTCGGCGAGATCACGAACATTTCGAACCGTGAGAAGATCAGCAGAATTCTGGCCAACAGCGACACACTCATCAGCGAGAACCGCGAAAGAGTGAGTGAGGTACTGGAAAATCTGAACCTGGTGATCAGCGAGAACCGGCAACCAATCGCCGCGACGATCGCCAACATCGGGGCGACCTCCGCCAATCTCAACCAATTGAGCATTTCCGCCAACGCGACCCTGGAAAAGCTGAACGCCATCCTGGATTCGCCCGAAATCCGCGACGTCCTCGTCAACACCGCCCAATTCTCCGAAAGCCTGAGCCAAACGGACCTGGTTGCGACCATCGAGGATATCCGCAAGGCGGTGAATCAGATCAACACCACCTTTGCGCACGTCGACCTGGTGGTACTGCGCGGGCGGCAGGATTTGCTCAAATCGCTCGAGGTACTCAAAGAGACGGCTGATTATCTGAATGAATTTTCGCGGCAGATCAGCGACGATCCATCTTTCCTTTTACGTTCTAAAAAATAATCGTAGGAAAGCCGATGAAATCTATACATAAAGTTATCCCGTTCCTGCTGCTTTTCCTGATGGTGGGATGTTCGTTTCGACAGGCGGTGCCGACCAATTATTATGTGCTGGAGTATTTTCCCTATTCCGAAAAGCCGGAATTGATTCAAACCCAGCCCTTTAATTTTTCGGCAATCGTCGAAGATACCAAGATTCCGAATACCTACGATCGCAAACAACTGGTTGTGCGTCATTTCGGACCGCGGATCACCTATTCCAGCCATGATATCTGGGCCGTGGAATTGTCGGAGATCATTCCCAACCTGATCGGCAAACGGCTCGAACGTTATAACGTATTCCGGCACGTGGAACGTGAAATCACCGAAGCCCGGCCGGATTACGTTGTTTTTACCCAGATTAACAACATCGAACTCTATGAATCCGAATCCGTCAAAGAGGCCCGGCTGAACATGGATTTTTATCTCCGCCGCATGGATCAGCAGACCTACCAGGTGCAGCATTCGATGAATCGTGAGCGGGTTTTGCTGGATGATGAAGTCGAGACGTATGTGCAGATTATCAACGATATGATCATGGAGGAGAGTGACAAATTCATCGAGAAGATCATCATCAGTTTCCGGGAGAAACGGCCCATCCTCAAATCCGATCAAATAAAAGATGAAGAGCGAATCGTCGAAATGGTTCCCGACGAGGGGGAATCGCAGGGAATGGGATCGCTGCTTTTGCCTTCGATTACCAAGACCAATAACGAACCGCCGTATAAAATATACGATGCGGAGGGGCAGGAAATCGCCGGGCAGATGGGCGTACCCATGCCGCTTGAGGAAGGCAAGTATTCCGTGAAATACGGATCTGGCAGCGTTGCGCAGTTGATGGGTACTGAGGAGATCGAGATCATTCCACGCTATAAAACGATTATCGAGCCCGTCTGGGGTTGCCTGATCGTGGATGTTATTGATGAGAAACGCAACTTCGCCAAAGTGCGCTATGAGATTTTCGATTCGGAGAGCGGCATGAGCTACGGAACCGAATTTCCGGCCGAGAAGGAGCTCGGCGAACAGCAGAAAATCTGGGTTCTGAAACCCGCCCTGTACAAAATCACGATTAACGGAGAGACGTTCAATACTTACCGCGATTTCGGCACGGTTTTCCTCGAAGAAGGTCAGGTCAAGAAGTTCACGATCGTGGTTGATACCGATGACGAGGGTAACCCGACCACCATGCTCGGAGCCGGTATTCTGGAAGAGGGCGACCTGCTCACCTCTCTGGAAAACTGGCGCTTCTCGAATGCCGTTCACGGCAACGCCAACATGAACAGTGATAACGAGAAGGATAAGGAGAATCATGAGGTCACCGTCACCCTGAATACGCAGTTCGACAATACCGTGATCTTTGATAAGCGGCCGATTCACTATACCATGCGCAACCTGATCGAACTGGGGACGACCAAAACCACGGATACCGGGTTCCGGATTTCAACGGATGATTTTTATCTCAAGAATACGTTTATCTATTATTTCTTCAAAAACATCGGTTTCTACGGAAGATTCGATACCGAGAGCCATTTATTCATGGAAAATTTTTACAGCGCCGGTGATTTTAATTATGTCAAAAAAGACCTGAACGGGAACGACCTGGAGCGCAGGATTGGCGTGGATAAGGTTAGCATCAAGCAGCCTTTTTTTCCGTTGGTGTTGAAAGAGGGCGTCGGCATCAACTACCGGATTTTCAACACGGCGCAGGCCAACCTGAACCTGCGTTTCGGATTCGGTATGCGCCAGGATATCAACGACAATGTATTCAATCTTTCGGATGTGCCGGAGACAATCGGCAGCGAGGTCTATAAAGTGTATATCGAGAAGGAATCGGCCTACAAGGAGGGTACCGAGGTATCGGTGGTGGGCAATTTCCAGCTGCCGCTCAACCTGACCTATTACACAACCGCCGATTTCCTGTTTCCGTTCAATCCGGACCAGGATATGGCGGTGGAGTGGGAAAATGTATTCAATCTGAAATTATTCAAATACATATCCCTGGATTACAAAATCCGTCTGCGCAATAAACAGTCCGAAGACGGCAATGAGTATATTGTCGACCGGCACACGCTGTTCCTGCGCATCACCTATTTCCTGCGCTGAGGCAAATCTTTCAGTTCCGGACACAACCGGGGAGGATGAAGAGAAGAAAGTGGGATTATCATTCGATAAAGAGAGCGCGCGCATTCAGCTCGAAGGGGAACTGACCAAAGAGACCGTTCCGCTCCTGACGAAACAGTTTTCGCGGTTGGATGCCACTGCGGCGAAGAGCATCGATCTGCAGGCGCTAACGGTGCTGGACAGCAGCGGCGTGGCCTTTCTGGACTGGATCGCCGAAAAGCTCCGGAAGCCCGATATCGAACTGAGCCGCGTTCCGGATCATTTCCGGGATACGATCAGCACCTTCTCAGGCAAACGCCTGAAACCCGCCGCGAAAAAACCCTCACCGAATTTCTTAGAGGCTATCGGGAATAATTTCTACCAGGCCTGGAAAGCATTCGTCGAGGGGATGTACCTGACGTCGGACATCGCCTTCTGGTCTTTTATCGGGCTTTTTAACCATCGCGGACAGCGCAAGGGGGCCGTCCTGCAGCAGGCGCTGCTGATCGGCGCGGATGCGGTCGGTATCGTCGGCCTGCTGTCTTTCATCCTGGGCTTGATCCTGGCCCTGCAATCGGCGGCGCAGCTGCGGCAATTCGGTGCGAATATCTATGTCGCCGATCTCTTGGCGGTATCGATGGTACGGGAGATGGGGCCGATGATGACGGCGATTCTGGTGGCGGGCCGCAGCGGATCGGCCATCGCGGCCGAGATTGCCACGATGAAAGTGACCGAAGAGATCGATGCCCTGAAGATGATGGCGATTCACCCCGTCCGTTATGTGGTGATTCCCAAACTGCACGCCATGACTTTCTGTATGCCGCTCCTGGTCATGCTCTCGATCGCGGCCGGTATTTTAGGCGGCGTCCTGATCGGTCTGACTTACCTGGGGCTATCGGTGTCGGCCTACATGAATGAGACCATCTTAATTCTGAATGCCGAGGATTTGCTGATCGGCTTCAGTAAAAGCATCTTCTTTGCCTGGGTGATTGTCATCATCGGCAGCTATTTCGGCTTCCAAGTCAAGGGCGGTGCGGAAGGCGTCGGCAAAGTCACCACCAAAGCGGTCGTCGCCTCTATTTTCGCCGTGATTATTCTGGATGCCCTGTTTAGTCTCTTCTATATGATTTAAATGGAAAAGAACCCGATCATCGCAGTCAGAAATATGATCGCCCGTTATGACGAACGGGTCATTCTGAGTGATATCAATCTCGATATTTACGCGGGCGAAATTTCCGTGATTATCGGCGGCAGCGGCTGCGGGAAAACCACGTTGCTGAAAAATATCCTGCGCCTGCACGATCCCGAAAGCGGATCAGTGAAAATCCTCGGTCAGGAAACCATCGGAATGGACGAGAACGCTTTCGAGGCGATTCTGATCCACATCGGGATGCTGTTCCAGAACGGCGCCTTGATCAACTCGATCAGCGTGGCCGACAACGTAGCCATGCCGCTCGAACAGCATACGCGCCTCTCCCGCGATCTCATCGAAAAAATCGTCGAGGTGAAACTGGGCCTGGTGAATCTGGGGCATGCTTTGCAGCTCCTGCCGTCCGAATTATCGGGCGGTATGAAAAAGCGGGCCGCCCTGGCGCGTGCCATCGCCCTCGATCCTAAAATTCTTTTCTGCGACGAGCCGTCGGCCGGCCTGGATCCGCTGACCAGTGCTTCGCTCGATGAATTAATTCTGAAACTGCGCGACCAGTTGAATATGACGATTGTAATCGTAACCCACGAGCTGGCCAGTATCCACCGTGTCGCCGACCGGGTTATTTTCCTGGAAGACGGTAAAATCCTTTTCAGCGGGAGCGTGGAGCAAGCCAAAATATCGGGCATCTCGGCCGTGAAGCAGTTCTTCACTGTCGGGCAATTTTAAACCTTCATCAGGACTGCAATGTCGAATCAAAAATCTAGAGGCCAATATTATGGTTTTCGGTGCGATCAAGTCAGGAGTGAATAACTTCATCGGTCTTTGAAGTGGCTAAGAAATTGGATTGGATCATGTTTGATAGGGGAATAGAATGATCGAGCTATTAACTATTTCAGCCGTTGCTATATTTGTCTACATGACGCTGTTATTCCTGCTGGCCTTAACCCTCAAAGACAACTCGATTGTGGATATCGGCTGGGGCCCGGGTTTTATCCTCGTTTCAATCGTAACGATCATTTATGGGCACCCTTTTCCCGGGATGCGTGGAATTGCGTACTTCCTGATGCTGCTGTGGGGATTACGGTTAGCCGTCTACGTCTTCTTCCGCAATCGCGGCAGGGGAGAGGATTTTCGCTATGCCGCCTGGCGCAGAGAATGGGGCAGAAACTTCGTTCTGCGCAGCTACCTGCAGATTTTCATGCTGCAGGGTTTGATAATGCTGATCGTGGCTTACCCGCTTGTACTCATAACTGTTGCACCGTTCACCCCCGTTGGTTTGATTGAAATGGCCGGCGGAATGATCTGGGTGATCGGCTTCTTTTTCGAGGCTGTCGGTGATTACCAGATGAGCCGCTTTAAAAAGAATCCCGCCAATCGGGGCAAAATCATGACAACCGGGCTCTGGCGCTGCACACGGCATCCGAATTACTTCGGCGAGACGGCGATGTGGTGGGGCGTTTTCCTGCTCGCGTTGCCGCTGCCGTACGGCTGGACGGCGATAATCAGCCCGCTGGCGATTAGCTTTCTATTGTTGAAAGTCTCCGGAATTCCCATGCTGGAAAAGAAATACGCCGGCAATCCTGAATTCGAAGCTTACAAAGCCGGCACCAGTGCCTTTTTTCCCTGGTTTTCCGCAAGGCGATAAAGTAGCTTTTCAATACAAAGAATGAACGATCAGCATACAACTATCCTGGGGAGAGTATGGATATAAAGCAAGAAATTATCAAATGGGCGATTCCGATCGGGATCATCCTTCTCGGTGTATTAATCGGTTTTCTGGTTGAAGTGGTGATCATGCGGCGTCTGGCGCGTCTCGCCCGGCGGCGCGGCAAAAAAAGATGGAAAGGCGTTGCGGTTCTCACAAAGGTCCTGCGCCGGATGCCGATCATCTGGTTCAGTCTGGCCGGGATCGACATTGCCTCCAAGTTTTTGCAGTTAAGCAAGGAAAATCTGGATCTGATCGGTAAGATACTGCTCGTTGTTGCGATTTTCTCGGGAGTAGTGATGGCGTCGCGGATCGCTGTGGGTCTGATTCGCCTGCAGGCCGAGAAAACCAGCATGCCGTCCGTATCGCTGTTTGCCAACCTGACCAAGGTCCTCGTTTTTGTTCTGGGCGGTTTGATCATTCTGCAGACATTGGGAATATCGATTACGCCCATTCTGACCGCTTTGGGCGTTGGTGGTTTGGCGGTCGCCCTGGCGCTGCAGGACACGCTATCCAATTTCTTCGCCGGCCTGTACATCATCGGCACCCGGCTGGTGGTTCCGGGCGACTATGTGCAACTCGACAGCGGGCAGGAAGGCTACGTCACGGATGTATCCTGGCGCAATACCACCATCCGGGCCATGCAGAACAACATGATCATCATACCCAACGGGAAATTATCCTCTTCGATCCTGACCAATTTCAACCAACCGGTGCAGGAACTCGGCGTCCGCCTCCAGGTCGGCGTGCATTATGACAGCGATCTCGAGATGGTGGAAAGGGTGACCAAAGAAGTGGCTCAAGAGGTTATGCAGACCGTACCGGGCGGCATACCGGATTCCGAGCCGCTGGTGCGCTTTCATACGTTTGGGGACAGCAGCATCAATTTCACGGTCATTATGAAGGCCGGTGAATTTATGGACCAGTTTTTGGTTAAGCACGAGTTTGTCAAGCGCCTGCACCGCCGCTATAAAAAGGAAGGCATCGAAATTCCGTTCCCGATTCGCACGCTGTACATGCACAAGGATAAGGGTGCGGCGTAGATTTAACTTTTAGGTGGATATAAAAAGGGGCCGTTCCGCAAGAGTAGCCCCTTTTTGATTTGACACTGTAATCCGTATTATTTTCGGTAATCCGCTAAAACACTCAGTACATAATCAATATCCGTTTCCGTATGATCGGCACAAACCTGGAAGCGGATCTCTTCATCGCCTTTGGGTACCACCGGGAAATTCAGGCCGGTAGCCAGGACCCCGTTGGCGGTCAGATGCTTCACGATGTCGGCTGTCCTGGCGGTATCCCGGACCATTAACGGCACTACCGGGTGCTCGCCCGGAATCGTTTCATAACCCAGTGCGACCAGGCCCTGTTCGAATTTCGCAGTCATGGCACGCAGATGTTTCAACAGGCGCAAGCCTTCGGGGCTGTCCAGGATTTCCAGTGATTTCAGAGACGCCTGCGCTTCGGAGACGGTGATCGGATTGGAGTAGATGTACATCGGCGCAGTCTCGCGCAGAAACCGGATCAAGGGGGCGCTGGAAACGACGTAGCCGCCGTTGACGCCGAAAGCCTTGCCCAGGGTCCCGATGAGCACATCCACCTTGGTGCCGCAATATTCCTCGGTGCCGCGCCCGCTCGGTCCGAAAGCGCCCACGCCGTGCGAATCGTCGGCGATGGAGATGACGCCCTCTTCGAAGTGAGGATCGAATTTTTGACAGATCGCCACCAGCCGGTCCAGCGGCGCATTGTCGCCACGCATACTGAAGATGCCGTCGGTGATTACCAGGACGCGCTTGGCTTTGCCAATGCTTTCCTGCAGTCGTGCTTCCAAGTCGGCCATGTCGTTGTGTTTGTAGATGGCCTTGTCGGCAGGACGTGAGAGCCGGATGGCGTTGATGATGCAGTTATGATTCAGAGCGTCGCTGATAATGATTGTCTCGGGCGTGACCAACGGCACGATGACGCCCATGCTGGTGACATAGGCCGAGCTGAAGATCATACCTGCCTCACGCCCATGGAAGCGCGCCAGCCGGTCTTCGAGTTCGATGTGCGGTTGATGAGTTCCCGATATGAAACGCACCGCGCCGGGGCCGACGCCGAATTCCCGGGCAGCGGCTTCTTCGGCCGCGATGATATCTTCGCGCAGGGACATGCCGAGGTAGGAGTTGGAATTCATTTTGATAAATTCCCGGTCGTTCCAGCCCTGCAGATAGTAACGTGGTCCCTTTTTGCCCTCCGCTTTTTTCACGCGGACGATGATCTTCTCTTCCCCCTTCGCGCGGCCACTGCGGGCCAGATCGTCAAGATTTTCTTGCAGCGTTTTTCCTAGTTTTTCGAGAGGCATAAAATTCTCCTAATTCATTTCAAAATACCCGAATGCAAATTCCATTATGGTAGCGGTTCCCACTCCGCGATCGTTTCAATATAGACCTTGGTCTGGGGATCGGTCGTCCAGAATTCGTTGGAATTGTAGGTCCAGCCCATGGTCTCCGATCCGCCGCCGCTTTCGGTCGTGATCAAAAAGCGGTTCGCCAGATGCCCGAAATAGTCGGCCTGATCGCGCGGCAATTCCCGATCGCCGCCGCTAGGATCGACGGGAATCCAGCCGTAATTGGGCAGGTAAACCTCGACCCAGCGATGATAGACGTCATCCATGCTGGCGTCGTCGCCGCGCACGACTACCGAGCCGACATAGCGGGCCGGCAATCCGGCCGCGCGGCACATTGAGATATAGACGAAGGTATATTCCGAGCAGGAGCCGTTGCCGCGTTCGAGCACCGTCGGAGCCGTGTTCCAGCCGCCGACCCGCTCGTAGAACAGTTTCTCGATCAGGTAATCGAAAATCCTGCGGGCGATCCAGTAGGGATTTTGTTCATCCCCGACGCTTTGAAGCAGAGCGGATTGAATGACGGGATGATTTAGCTGATATTTTTCATCGTCGGCCAGATATTTGTCTTTAATCTCCTGGGGAATGTCGTCCAGGATGCCGATATGGTCCGGAAAAAGGAAGTAGCGCGTCTCGTAAATCGTGGCGGTTGTGGTCGACACGGTATTGATCGTCTCACCCTGCTTAATGTTTTTGTAACGGAAATGCGCCGTCTCCTGGTCCCATTGATCCCGGACGAAATCCTCCGGTCGCGATTCGTAGACTACGTCCCCGATGATGACCTGGTTGTCGCGGTTCAGGGGAACGGCCAGGTGGACGTCGAGATCGCGGATTTTCCCGGGTCCGAAATTCCTGACCTGGTGGGTGAACAGGATTTTGGCCTTGCGCTCGTTTTTGCGGATGAATTGCTGATCGTCGCGCATTTTCAGGCGATAGAGTTTGTCATTCTGGTAATCGACCGCCCACAGGTTAGTTCCGTCGAAGGCCAGGCCGCGCGTGAACGGTCCGGGCGCATCGGTGATCAGAAGCACCGCTCCGCTGTTCGGATCGACCATGTAGATTTCGTCTTTGATGCGATCCGAGATCCAGAGATAACTGCCGTCGTAACAGATTCCCCGCGGATCGGTGGCGGGTGACGGGAAGGCGCGAATGGTGGTGCCGTCATCGGGACTGAACTGGATGATCTGGTCGGCCTGATCGTCGGCGCACCAGAGGTACCGGCCGTCCCAGGCCAGGCCGCGCGGACTGCGTTCGGGAGCCTCGACAGTTCTGAGGATCGTGCCCTTTTCGGGATCGATCCGGTAGATCTTGCCCTCCTGGTTGTCGGCATTCCAGAGGCAGGTTCCGTCCCAGGTGAGGCCCATCGGCCAGTAAGCCGGCGCGTCGAGCGTTTTGAGAACCTTGCCGGTGACGGGCGAAATACAAAACAGTTTATCGGCCTTGCGGTCAGCCAGCCAGAGGTTTTGGCCATCGAAAGTCAATCCGGTCGGGCAGCTGCCCGGCGTGGGGAACGACTGAATGACTTCACCCGGATAGGCACTCAGCTGGACCACTGCCATGAGAAAAAAGACGATAATCAGGCTCGCTCGTTTCATGGCGTTACTCCTAAATGTTTATTCTTTTTGGTGTAGATTTTGAATGGGAAGACCGGCAACGAGCTGCTCCAGGGCTTTGGGATAGGCCTCTGGACCCGGCAGGATAAAGCGTTGCTGAATGATATCTTTCAGGACGGAGTCCGCAAAGCTCTCAGCGGCGAAAGGCAGATCCATAAGATGAAGCTCGACTGTTGGAATCGAGACGATGGCCAGCAGTTCCCGGAGGGCAAAGCAGCTGCGCGACAGGGCGCCGGGGCTAAGCAGCAGACCGTCCATATCGTTGCGGTGCGTGCTGATCGCCTTGAGCATATGGCGTTCATCGTAGAACTGGAATATATTTATCTCAACGCCCAGCTCCCGGGCCTTTTTGCGTAGAGAGGAATTCACTTTGTCGAGGGTCAGCCGCGTTCCGGTCCGGGCCGAGACTTTCCCGAGCAGAGGCAGGTTCGGTCCGTGAATGACGAGGATCTTCATTGCATGTGGAATATAATAGCAATCCGTTTCAGATACAATAATGCAATTGGGCCGATCAGGCCAGATAACGGTTGAACACGAACTTACCGACTTTCTGGGCTTCCGAGCGGACCACCTCCTCATCGAGGGTGTAGAATGCATGTTCGGAAAAAATGATGTGCCCGCCGGCCATGACCATGCCGGCCTGGCGCTGTGAAATGCCTGCGATGAGGTGTTCAAAGAGTGTATCGGATTGAAATGGACTGAGGGGCATATATGCAAAAACCGTTATATCGGCGCGAGTACCCTCTTTCAGAACGCCGGGATAGCCGTTGAAGTAGCGGCCGGCGGCCTTGCGATTGCCTTCGAAAAGGGCGTTCATAAGAGCGGGAATAATGACCTTGTCTTCCAGGCCGGTGCTGCGGTAGTGATAGTAGGCGCTGCGGAGTGCGTTGAGCGGATTACTGCTGAGTCCATCGGTGCCGAAGCCGGTGCTGATGTCTTCCGGCAAAGGCAGAGTCAAACTTCCGACGTTGTGCAGCATATTCGATTCGGGATTGTGGACCAGCGTCGCTCCGCTTTCGGCAATCAGGCGCAGGTCTTTTGGGGAGAGATGCAATCCGTGAACCAGGAGCGCTTTATTGCTCAGCAATCCAAAATGCTGCAGGCGATCTACCGGTCCGTCATAACCCAGGTCCTGGCTGTGTTTCAGATCGGTGCTATCCTCTCCGACGAGAATATGGATGCCCATCTCCGGTTGATAGCGTCCGGCAATTTCTTTCAGAGACTCTTCCGACAGGGCGAAATTGGCATAGAGTCCCATCGTGCCGCTGATATTATTATCCCCGGTGTAGCGTTCCATAACCGCCAGGTTCTCTTCCAGGCCCTGGTGCATGACCCGTTCGCCGTGGCGATCCGAAACGCCGTAACACAGGTTGGCCCGAATCCCGGAACGTTTGACGGCTCCCACGATACTTTCCAGGCTGTTCTTGACGATCAGCGGAGAGGAATGGTGATCGAAAACGGTCGTGACGCCGGAGCGGATGAGATCCAGGATCGATACCAGCGCGGACAGCTGGATCGCGTTCAGATCGAGCGCTTTATCCAGTTTCCACCAGAAATTCCGCAGGCGGTCCTGGTAGCTGTCCAGCGGTCCGGTGGCCGGAAATCCCTTCGCCAGGGACAGGTAAAAATGGTGATGCAGGTTGATTAATCCCGGAAAGATCACATTGCCCATACTGTCGTAGGTATCGATGTCGAGAGCTTTGGGAATGCGCTCGAATACCTCTTCTTCCGTCCCGATCGCGGCAATCTTGCCGTTTTCGATGAAGATCGCGCCGTTTTCCCAGAATTGATCGATTCCATTAAAAAGCGGACCGCCGTAGACGACAATCGGTTTGGCTATTAATTCCGTCATGATTTATAAATCCTTCATTTTGCAGGGATTGCTTACAAATTCAACCCTGACGTCTGTATAATTTAGCGTATATCGATGAAAACGAAAATATCGTTCCTTTTGCGGGATGATGGCAATTTGCGGTGACGCCGGCCGGATTTCGCAACCCGTCTTAGAAATCCGTACCCAGCGAGAAATAGTAGCGCGGCGCCGAGACCTGGTCGAAGTCGTAACGCCAGGCGACGTCAACTTTCAGAATGAAATATCCGAAGAAAAAGCGCGCCCCGAATCCGAAGCCGCTTACCAGGTCGTTCATATAGAGGCCGCGGAAGGGATCTTTACCGAAGGGCTGGAATTTATCTCCGAACCAGGCCGAACCGATATCCAGAAAAGTCGCTCCCTGAATACTCGCCATAGTCAGTGGTATCGGCCAGCCCATGGCCAGATATTTAATGAAGGGGTAACGAAATTCGAAATTGCCGAGAAAGAAACGGTCGCCCTCTCTTTCGTAATAGCGGGCGCCGCGCAGGGGCGTGACGAACTCGGAGAAGTAGATCGATTCGACATCTTCGTAATTGTGGTATTGCTTGAATTGCTGGTTTATCCAGTTGGATTCGCCGCCGAGGAAGAATCGCTGGGCGTTCGAACCCTCGCTCAGACCGGCTGTCAAACGCAATCCGAAGGAGTACTCGCGATTGAGTTTGAAGTAACGGCGCGCATCCATTTCGAGCGTATTAAATTGCAGGCTGTTGTTGTTGTATTTCGGACTGGCGATAAAATCCAGACGCATTCTCCAGCCGTCGACGGGATAAAAGTAGCCCCAGAGGGTATTGTCATAAATCAATGCAGTGCGGGGCAGAATCGTGTTGATGCTGCGATGGTAATCGGTTGTACCCGTGAGCAGGTTGATCAGCTTTTGTTCGACATTATAGGAAGTTGCGCCGAGTTCGACGCGCGAGAATTTGGAGAATGGTCGTGAAACGGAAAAATCCGCTCCGTAATTTCGCAGGCGCAACACCTGGTAGAAACTGAGTCCGAAGAAATTGGCCGTGTGGAACCCCATTACCGAATAGTTGGTCCGTTTCTGGAGATACTCATAGGCCAGGTAGTAATCGCTGTTTTCGAGATCGATGTACAGTTCCGTTCCGAGCATGAAGCGATGATCGCCCAGTAAGTCGCTGAAGGCGAAGACGGTCGTGCCCTGAAATCCCCAGAAAGTGTTATAGCCGGCCTGGCTGTCGATCAAATCAAGCGTGAATTTGGTTTTGTACTGGTTGATGATATAGTCGCCGTCATCCGTCTTAAATTTTAGCGAATCCGGGCTCATCCCTGCACTGTCTTCCGGGGTGGGTTCCGGCTGGTAATCCTCATATCCGGGCGCGAAAATATAATTGGTATAACTGGCGTCCGTCTCGACGTTTTTCGTATAGGACGCTTCCGTCAGGGATAATTTCGTTGTATCCTTCTCTACGACAACAGCCGGTCTATTCAATAGGTCATCTAACTCAATGGCGTAGTTTGTGGGACGGATTTTGGCCGAAAGGTCTTCCATCTCCAACGGATTGCTGATAACAAAAATGTCCCAGCCGACATCTTCGTAGCCGGCGTACACGAGCCGGGAATCATCCAAGGTCAGACTGGGCTGGAAAAGGCCCGTAATCACGTTCGTGAGAGTACGGTCCTCGTGCGTGTCCAGATCCAGCAGGCGCAAATTGGAAATTCCGCAATTGTCGGATGTGTAGAAAATGGCGTTGCGAGTGTTGGCCCAAACGGGATAATTCTCATTCCAGGCCGTGCTGGTAACACGCCTTGTTGAACTGCTTTCGAGATCATAGATGAACAGGTCTTTCTGGCGGAATACGACTGAGGACAGGTCGGTCTCGCCAGCCAGTCCCAGGCTGTCGCCTTCCAGCCCTCTTTGCGATGAGAAAATCAACTGTTTACTGTCCGGCGACCAGGCCGGTTCAAAATCGGAATACTGATCATCGGTTAGTTGCGTAATCTCATCGGCGGACAGGTCGTACAGGAAAATGTCGGTGCGGTCATTCTGTAATCCGACGAAGGCGATTTTCTGTCCGTTAGGTGACCAAGCGGCAGTGAACAATTCCTCGATTCCGTCGAAATTGTGCTTTTCGGTGTTGCCCGATTCGACATCCAGGATAATTAAACCGTCGCTCTCGCCGCTCTTCACGGCCAACACGATCTTCTTTCCGTCGGGCGACCAGCTCAGGCGCGGATAGAGCCATTTCAACTCTTCCAGGTCTGGCTTTTTCTGGCCGCTGAGAATTTTCTTGATTTCCTTGCCGTCGATAATGGAAATCAGGTAAATGTCAGCGTAGCCTTTGCGATCCGACATTATAGCAACCTGATCTCCGGCCGGGGAGATTGCCGGGCTGGTATTAAAGTAATTGCGCAATTTTTCATGGTCGGTCAATTTGGTTGAGATTTCTCCGAGCTCGTTGCGGTCGATCACGTCCGACCAATATTCCCGTCGCAGCCAGCGATGCCATTTTTCGGTCAATTCTTTTGTATCCATACCGATCGATGCCCGAAAACCTCTTTCGACATTTTTACGGCTTTTCATCTTGTCCCAGATTTCGCCGATTTTTGGCTCGCCGTATTTGTCGGCAATGAAGCGGTAGACAGACTGTCCACCTTTATAGGCCATATAGTAGTTTAGCTGATCGATGGTCGGAATTTCGTTCATCGTGGCCAGATCACGGAGGATCATATCGGCGTTGGTGTCCCAGCCCATCGAGATGTATTCCGCCAAGCCTTCATTCATCCACAGCGGAATGTTCAGGCGGACTCTTCCCGAGATTACGCTCTGGATGTTGCCCCCGTAAATCATGTCATTCACGAAAACGTGGACAAGCTCATGGCGGATGACGTGCCAGAGATCGGAATACGAGCCGTCGAAAGCGACAACGGCCCGGTTTTTGAAAAGCTCCGTAAATCCGCCGGTGCCTTCGGTAAGATAATCCAGCAGAACATTGGTCTGCTGAAAATCGCTGTGCGAGGCATACAGAATCAGTGATGTGCGTTTGTGCATCCGCCAGTTGAGTATACTGTGGATCTCGGTAAATACCTGTTCGGCGATCGGGGCCGCAAATTCCGCCAGTTTCTCGCGGTCGTCGTAGAAGTAAATGTCAAAATTCGGCGTTTGAATATAAGACCAGTTGAAATCGTCGTACTGGACCTTATTTTTTCCAAAATTTTGCGAGTACCCGATTAAAGGAAGGCACAGCGCAACGAATACAAGCACTAAAAATATTTTCTTCATAGTGGTCTATACTTTGATGAGTGGTTTTTGTTCCTTGTCATTCATAAAAAACGGTCATTTTTTTTGCCATTTCAGGCACAACAAAATTTAGACTCTTAAAGTCATAAAAAGCTACATTATTTTTCAGTGCAATACGCATCTATTTTCCCCAGGGAACGTTCGAACGCTACTTCAACGGGAGCGGTTCAGGGATTTATTTCAGGTACAACACCTTCCGTTCCAGAAATTGATCGTCGGATTCCAGCCGGATAAAGTAAATTCCGGATGCTTGGGTCGTCGGCGACCATTGATAGGTGCGATATCCCGATCGAAACCGGCCGTCCCCGATCAAGGCCACTTGCTGACCGGCCAGGTTGTAGACGCGCAGTTGCCCCAGGATGTCATGGGGCAGGTAGAGCCGGAAATGGGTGGAGCCGTTAAACGGATTCGGGTAAGCCCCGGACAGTTCGAATTCCGTCGGATTTGTGACCAGATCGGGATCGACTGTCGAATAGGCGACGCTTTTCAGGATGTAGTTATCGGGATCGATAATCAATTCCAGCGGTTTGCTGTTGATCTGGAATTCGTGGTCCTGCAGGCGTCGGCTGTTCCAGACGGTGATGATCGTATCGCCCGTTTCGGTCTGCAGATAGAGTTCGATCGGCATCGAGAAATAAGTTGCCGTGGTCTGAATCTGCTGGATTCGGACGCTGACAGTCCAGTGCTCGTCGGAGGCCGGGACCCGGTGCCAGCTCACCTGGTAATGCGGCTGGCCGAGGCCGTAAACCCACTCCGAAAAGAAATAGTCAAGATCGAGGCCGCTGACCTCTTCACAGACGCGCTGAAAATCTTCGGTGTCGGCGGCGCCCATGGAGTGTCGCTCGCGGTATGCCAGAAAAATCGCGCGGAAATTTTCCTTGCCTGCGATCTTGCGAAGCATGTGCAGAATCCAGGCGCCTTTATCGTAAACGATGCGATTGAAGATGGCGCTGACCCGGGTTGTGTCGGTGATATAGACACTGCTGTTCTGCCAGCTTTGCGGCCGGTTGAGGATCTGCATATATGCTTCTAAGCCCGTTTTACCGTCAATATGCTCACGCCAGAGCGCTTCCGCATAGCGCGCAAAACCTTCGTTGAGCCAGATGTTTTTCCAGTTGGCGCAGGTGACCATATCGCCCCACCACTGATGCGCCAGTTCATGACAGATCAGCATTTCGTTAAAACTGCCCATGCTGGCGCAGGTCTGGTGCTCCATGCCGCCGCCCCAGGAGAACTGTGCCTGGCCATATTTCTCCTTGATGAAGGGATATTCGCCCCAAATACTTGAAAAGAATGAAATCATGGAGGGGGTCAAGGCCAAGTCGGTTGTGTAAGGGGAGGGCATGTCTTTATAGATCCAGTACATCACCGGCATCGTCAGGCTGCTGTCCTGTGAGACGTATGTATCTTGCCAGGAAGTATATTCCGAGACGGCCAGTGAAATCAGATAGGTGGCGATCGGGTAGCGCTCCTGCCAGAAATAGGTGCGCGTGCCGTCGGAATTATTTTCGACTTTCTTCAAGGTCCCGTTCGCGACGGCCTCCAGGTTGGCCGGGACGGTGAGGGTGATATCGACGGAATCGGCCTTGTCGTTGGGTCGGTCTTTGCAGGGAAACCAGCCGTAGGCATAATAGGGCTGACTGAGGGTGGATACTATCGGGCTGCCGTTGTAGCTACCGAAACTGAAACCCTGGAACCCGCCCGTTAAAGGCGAACCCGAATAATCGATGGTGAATTCAAATCCTTCACCTGTTGAGAGCGCTTCAGGCAGCCGAATCTGCAGAATGTTGTTGCCGTGTTGATAAGAGACAGCCTGGCCAGTCACGGCATGGACATTCAGTCCGCTGGCGAGGTCCAGTTCAACAAGGTTTAAAGAATCTATACGCGATTTTCCACGAATGGTAACGGAGCCGGCAATTGTCTGTGAATCGACGTTGACATGGAGATCGAGACCGTAATAACCGATGTCATAATCGGCGGCGTTGGTACTCGCGGCCAGTTTAGCCAGCGCCCGGCGGTCCTGCAGAAGCCGCTGCTTGGTCTGGATCTCCCGATCGAGCCAGTCCTCGTCATACTGCGCCCGTATTCCGATCAGGGGCAAGGCAATTAGGAAGAAAACAATGCTGGTTTTTAAACATCTCATCTGATTTCGAAATTAGAAAAAATACTGAGATTATCAACGACTTATATTCGAGCGGCAGAAGAATGGTTCCCCCGTTCAACCGTGGCCCGGTAAATTCAGACTTCTCCGGCAAAGCAAAAATCCGTAGATTTGGATCGGAAAAAGTAGGAGAATCGTATGGCGCACATTGTCGTTCCCGAAGCGGAGGCCATTCTCGATAAAGAGTTTCCGGCGCTCGATCACGGGTTTGTTCGGCTGGTGGATTACATGGGCGGCGATGACCGCATCGTGCAAAGCGCCCGTGTTTCGTACGGGCAGGGCACCAAGACTGTGCGGGAGGACCGCGGCCTGATCGAATACCTGATGAGTCATCAACATAGCTCGCCCTTCGAGCAGGTAATTCTGACCTTCCATTGTAAAATGCCGATTTTCGTGGCGCGCCAGTGGATCCGGCACCGGACCGCCCGTGTCAATGAAATCAGCGGCCGCTACAGTGTCATGGAGGATGAGTTCTATGTTCCTGCGGAGGAACAGATTCGCTACCAGAGTCAGTCCAACCGGCAGGGGCGTGCTAACGACGAGGTTCCTCCGGAGCTGAGTCAGAAAGTATTGAAAATCCTTCTCAAAGGTCAGAGGGAATTATACGAAACTTACAGTGATATGATCGAGGACAATATCGCCCGGGAACTGGCGCGTATCAATCTGCCGCTCTCTCTTTATACGCAGTGGTACTGGCAGATCGACCTGCACAACCTGATGCATTTCCTGGATTTACGCCTCGATTACCACGCCCAGTGGGAAATCCGCGAATACGGCAAGGTCATTGCCATGATGACCAATGCTGTGGCCCCCATGGCCTATGCCGCCTTCGAGAAACACGTCTTGAATGCCGTGCGCTTCTCGGGTGCGGAATTGCAGGGTTTGGCCAATCTGCTCGACGGAAAAGAGCATGGCCTGAAGGGCATCGGCAAGACCGAATTTGAGCTGAAACTGCAAAAAGTATTACGCTCGTCCTCATAACCGGCCTGATGAATCGATAGGGAAAAGAGTCGGCAGAAGCACTGGGGACGTTCTTGCTGCTTGAAAATTACCGGGTGCGAATGGGGGAAATGGATTGAAATTGCCGCAGATATCCCGACCGGAGGAAAATGCCGATTAAATTTCCGGTACTAAGCTATTTTTTTGGGGTGTGTCCGTGTCCGTGACCGGTCCAGGTACTCCAATCCGGATTGGATTGGAGGAGTGAGAAGGTCTTTATCGCGGGGGCGGTAAAGACCGCGGTCACAGCCATTTTTTTCAAGAAGTCTCGCCGGGAAACGTTTTTGTCTTTGTCTTCGCTTGCTTTGCTCATGTTTAAATCCCGCATTACTATTAATTGCAATATAAGGTTTTTTGGGAGCCGAATCAATGCTTTGATGGCGACATTTTCGGAGTTTTGAACGGCATCACAGATTTTCGCCGCAGGCCGGTCTGTCCGCTATGCGATCGGCTGAAATCCCCGGAAACACGCGGCGGGATGGGCTCGCCCAATGGCTCATCGGCAGCAGATCAACCCAGTAGGTGGAAATCAAATTGCGATTTATGTTAAATTTCCAGCGTGAGACCGCCTTTCGGCTGATGAAATTTAATTGCTTTTTCGACGGAATTTCGTAAATTTCGACGCTGGAAAAGTGTGTTTCTTTGAAAAATCATCAAAAGAAAAAAGATTAAAGCGACCTTTGAATAAAAGGAGTATTTTACGGCAGACCGCGATATTGAACCACGTTTTACTCCCAACGCTGATTTTCGTAACTCAAAATATCATGAAATTATTATTTACCGAATGACGATACCGGCTTATTTATCCCGGCCAATGGAATGAGCGCAGCCGCGCAATCCGACTTTTTTCGAAACTTTATGGCAGTGACAGCATTGAAACAACAACGATTTGAAACCAGTAACGAATGAAATTATATTATGATTAAGAGAATCTATTTTTTAACCTCCGAAATCGTCCCGTTCGCCGAAACATATTCTCTGGCAACGTTTTCCAAAGAGATTCCGATTGTATTCAATGAGCGCAAATACGATTTTCGGGTTATGATGCCCAAGTACGGTTTTATTAGTGAGAGAAGATATATCCTGCGTGAAGTAATCCGTTTACGCGATATGGAATTGACCTATAAGAATCAGAGTATAATGGCTTCGGTCAAGTCGGCCTTCGTACCGAATACCAAAGTTCAGGTATATTTCCTCGAACACGAGGATTATTACACGCCCACGAAACCAACATTGTACCTATCCAAGGATGACAGCGAAAACAGCAAGAATATCGTGCGCTTCGGTTACTTTGCTTCCGCCGCGTTGACGACTCTCAATTACCTTCGCTGGAAGCCGGAAGTCATTATCTGCAACGACTGGCAGATGAGCCTGCTGCAGCTCTTCGTCAATGCCAATATTCTCAACCGTGAATATTTCGACGGCGTCAAGGTTGTCCAAATCCTGCATTCCAAATCGGATCTTTCCCGCTATGCGGTTCCCGATTACGAAAGCATCGGCCTAACCAATGTGGATAAACAATTTGAGAAGAGCGGCGTGATCAATTCCGTCGCGGCTTCTGTAGCATTAAGCGATTATACGTTGCTGATCGACACCGGCAATAAACTGATGGATAAGTATCAAAAAGATGCTACATTTGGACCGATTTTTGAGAAACAGAAACAGAAAATAAGTGTATATAATTTGAAAGGTCAGTCCAGCGAGGACTGGCAACTATTAGCCGATGAAATTATTAAGATTATCGAGAGTATATAAATCCGGCGGCAGTCGGGAGCTGCTTCAATCCGAAAATAGAAACCGAATCGTACGTGGTGCCCTGGTGATTGCGTTCGCGGCTCTGTCTCTAATGCCCTCCTGTTCGGAACAAATACCGTATGAGGAGACCAATACCGCCCCCCTTTTGTTTTCGGACGTCAGGATTGAAGCCGATCACATCGTCGATTCAACTCAGATATTGACCCCCAAACTGAAGTCGAGTCTGCGGCTGCTGGCCGGCAGAGATGAACATTCGTCGGCTTATGCGCTGATCCGTTTTAACGATTTCACGGGATTGAGTAGCCTGGTGGATTCGCTGATAAGTTCCATTTTTGTGATTCGCACCGAATCGGAATTGCCTTACGATTCGCTGAATGTCCACAACCACGAAATTGCGGTATACCTGCTCTCTTCCGATAGTCATGTCAACTGGGCGCAGGATACTTTTCCGGACACCTGGTCACTCGAGGGTTTTGATCGGGAACTGCTCGGTACTTTTGCCTACTCTAATAATGATTCCATCGAAATTGAAATCCCGAATTCTGTTTTCCGGGGCTGGTACGATGACTGGTATAATGGCGATTCCCTGTATAATTACGGCTTGTTGCTGCAGGCTGCGGATACGACCGAACCGCTGATGCAGGCCTTTACCTCCGCCGAAAATTCCTACTATGCGCCGGCGCTGATCGCGGATTTCTTTTATGAGGGCGATACGGTCTCCACGACGACCTATGCTTCGGAAGATATTTCCGTAATACGCTTCTTTGACATTGCACCGGACCCCGGCCATAGCTATGTCAGCAAGGGGCAGGCTTACCGTTCCTTTCTAAAAATCGATCTCACGGATGCGCTCACGGATAAAAACGAAATCGTCGGAGAAGCCATCCTTCACCTTAAAGTGGATACAACGCAGACCTTCAATTACAACGAGAATTTTTACCTATACCTGACGCAGCTGGATTCGACCGAATGGTACGATGAGGCGTTGACGACAAGTACGAGCGATTATATCGCCACCTGTTCGCTGAAGCCCGGCGATGGTGAGGCGATTTTCAAGATCAGTTATACGGTTCAGCAATATATGAGTACCGAACAGAAGAATTTTGGATTCCTGCTCTGGTCGTCACCTTCGACCCTGGATCTGTCGGTTCTGAGTCTGTATGCGTCCGCCCAAACGGACACGGCCCGGGCGCCCTATCTGCAAGTAATTACCATTAAAGAGACGAATTAGCATGCGTAAAATTGTCCTTGCCGTTATCCTGATCACCGGTTTTCTGTTTTCTCAGAATTCGATCTACTCGTCGTACGGATTCGGAATGGGTTCCCCTTCGGTTCCGGTACGTAATATCGGAATGGGCTTTTCGGGAAGCGCCGCGCGCGACTCGATCGGTCTGAATACCCTGGGCCCGGCATTGTGGCACGGTTTTCTGACAACCTCCATGCAGGGGCAGTTGAACACCCAGTTTGTCAATGCCGCCGAGCGGGACTATACGGGATCGATGACCCGTTTCATGGGCTTTGCTTTTAAAATGCCGATTGGAAAGAAGTTGGGCTTTGCCATGGGAATGCGCCCGGTAACACGCATGTCGAGTGAGCAAATTTATACCGGTGACGCGCCATATGCGGATACGGTATATACCTATCAATCGACCAAGAAGACGGTTGGTGGAATTTCCGAACTTTACACGGGATTCGGCTATAAACTGTCCCCGAACCTGAGCCTGGGCCTCGTAGGCAGGTTTTTCTACGGCAACATCGCCACAACGCATGACGTGGATCTCATGCAGGACGACGATATCGATATCTCCCAGCAGAGACGCTATAACCTGCGGGGAGTGCAAACCGGCCTTGGACTGGCCTGGACGGATCGCCCACAAAAAACGACCATTGCGGCCTACTGGGATCAGAATATTAATTTCCAATATGATTTTCTGTTGGATTATCAGTACGGTCCGGACAGTACCCAGGAAAACCGGTCTCTGGATTATCCCTCGACATTTTCCCTGGGCTGCGCCCGGCTACTGCCGCACGACTTGCTTGTTGTGGCGGATTTCCGTTATTATACGGCGCCCGGTTCCATGTTTCAGGAGTTCTACCTGAATGAGCCGGTGGATGCCCAAAATGCATATGTGATTGGTATCGGAATCGAGAAGAGTCCATCCCCTCGGAAAGACAGGAAGGCGCTGCAAAAATTATCTTACAGGGCTGGTTTGTATCAGAAGACGGAGATATTCTCCCAGTCCGATCCCCTGAAAGAAACCGGCGTGTCCGTCGGATTAGGGATTCCCTTTTATGGAGGTCTGAATCGTTTGGACATTGCTCTGATTGCAGCCCGCCGGGATGGATTCAGCAGTCAATTCGGAAACGAAAACCTTATCTCGTTGCACGTGGGGGTTACAACGGGTGAATTGTGGTTTAAACAATTTAAAAGACGTTAATTGGAGGAGGAGTGTGACATGAAGGTACCGCGTCTTGGGAAATACGCCATACTGATTGTAATGATTTTTGCGGGCTTCTATTTGGTGAATTGCCTGCCACCATCAGATGCCGCCGGGCAAATGAGTAATCTCGAAAATGCGGAGAAAGCGCGTCAGGACTCGTTACGAGATGTAAAATGCGAACTGTATCTCAGTTTTGCCTATTCGTACTATCAGAATCAGGATTGGCGCGGAGCGATCAGTAACTATAAAAAAATGATCAATGCCGGCTGTGAAGAAACGCGCGCGGTGGATATTTTTCAATATTACGGACGCGCCTACCAGCAATTGGCAACTAAAAATCCCATTTATCTCGACAGTGCCCTCTATGTGTATCAGGAGGGAGAAGATCACCTCCCCAACGATATTTTTCTGCATAAAAATATTGCCTACATCTACCAATTGCAGGGGAAAACCGATCTGGAAATTCGGGAATACGAAAAAATGGTAGAAATTGAGCCGGAAAATATCGACCACTATCGCCGTCTGGTAAAACTCGGTTTTGCCGCCGAACGTTACGAAGATGTTTTGCTCTATATCAGCGAAATCCTGAGACTGAAACCCAATGACGAACAGGCTATCAACGACCGGATTACTGTTTACCAGAAATTGGGTAAGGACATCACGACGGTGCAGAAGGCGCAGTGGGAGAAAAATCCGACCAATGTCCGTTACGGCCTTGAATATGCGCGGGCTCTGGCGGAGCAGTATAGTTATAACGAAGCCATCGCCGTTTACAAAAAGGTGACCGCCCTGGATATGCGCAATCGTGAGGCCTGGGAGAGAATGGCCGAGATTTACGCGACGATGGAAAAGCATAACGAAGCGATCGAGGCCTTCATCTATATCAATAAAAATATCGCCCTTACAGATGTCTCGATTATTGAAGATATCGTTCGGGGTTACCGCCGTCTCGCGAAGTGGGCGGATGCTTACGAGTGGTCCCAAAAAGCACTGGCAATCGAAAAAAGTGCGCTCACCTATAAAATGCGCGCGGATGTGTACTTTGAGGCCGCCGAGATGATCACAAGCGGACGGCCCCCCTCATTCGAAGATAAACTGGTCTATAAACTGGCGTATGACGATTATCTGCAAGCCCAGAAAATGGGCGATTTGGGAGTCAAAAGCCGGATTGATTTTCTGAAACAATATCTCATCCCGACAAATGAAGATTGGTTTATGAATAAATATGATGCGGACGGCGCCGAGCGCAAGCTCTTCCGTCCTAAAATGCCGGAATACAGTTGGATTACAGCCGAGGCAAAGCAGAATTAATGAAAATTGCTTTTGGTTCGGACCATGGCGGTTTTAAACTGAAAGGCGACCTGCTGAGTTTCGCCCAAAAACAGGGATACGAGGTTCTGGATTTTGGCACCTTTTCAGAACAGCGCGTGGATTATCCGGATTATGCCCGGATAGTAGGCTGCAGTGTAACTTCCGGTGAAACCGATTTCGGTGTTCTGATTTGCCGTAGCGGAGAAGGCATGACCATCGCGGCCAACAAGATCAGGGGCATCCGGGCGGCGCTGGGCTGGAACCGGGCAGTTGCCGAACTGAGCCGTCGGCACAATAACGCCAATGTGCTCTGTTTCGGGGCCGATTTCGTGACACCTGAAGACGCCGAGGAAATTTTCCTGGCCTGGCTGAGCACCCCCTTCGAGGGTGGCCGGCATCAGCGCCGGGTGGAGAAAATGGAAATCTAGGGAGATCTTACGATGGATTTTAACGCATTACGTCAGCAGGACCCGGATGTAATGTCAGCCATAACAGGCGAGCTGGAGCGCGAGCGCTGGACGCTGGAATTGATCGCCTCCGAGAACTTTGTCAGTCCGGCGGTCCTCGAAGCGGCCGGCTGCGTAATGACCAATAAATATGCGGAAGGCTATCCGGGCAAGCGTTATTACGGCGGCTGCCACGCGGTCGATGAAGCCGAGAACCTGGCGCGGGAACGCGTCCAGCAGCTGTTCGGCGCCGAATACGCCAATGTCCAGCCGCATTCGGGCTCCCAGGCCAACATGGCGACCTATTTCTCGCTGATTAACGTCGGCGACACCGTGCTGGGAATGGACCTGGCGCACGGCGGTCATCTGACACACGGCAGCCCCGTGAATTTCTCCGGGAAGCTGTTTCAGATCGCCTCATACGGTGTCAAAAAGGAGACGGGCCGGATCGATTACGACCAGCTCGCGGCCCAGGCCCGGGAACACAAACCGAAACTGATCATCGCCGGCGGGAGCGCCTACCCACGCTTTATCGATTTTGCAAAATTTCGGGAGGTGGCGGACAGCGTCGGCGCCTTCTTGGTGGCTGATATCGCTCATCCGGCCGGTCTGATTGCGACGGGTCTGCACCCCAGTCCCCTGCCCTATTGTCATGTCGTGACCTCAACGACGCACAAGACCCTGCGCGGGCCGCGCGGCGGCCTGATCCTGATGGGCCAGGATTTCGAAAATCCTTTCGGTCTGCTGGCTGCCAAATCCGGCCGTACCAAGATGATGTCGGAAATCGTGGATTCCAACGTAATGCCCGGGATTCAGGGCGGTCCGCTGATGCACATTATCGCCGCCAAGGCCGTTGCGTTCGGTGAGGCCCTGCGTCCCTCGTTTAAGCAGTACTGCCAGCAGGTCATGGATAACGCCAGGACACTTGCGGAAGAGCTGCTTAAGCGTGATTTCAATCTGATCTCCGGCGGAACGGACAATCACCTGATTCTGATCGATCTGACGAATAAAGATATCTCCGGAAAGAAGGCCGAAAATTTACTGGAAGAATCGGGGATTACGACCAATAAAAACATGGTGCCCTTTGACCAGCGTTCGCCCTTCATAACCAGCGGTATCCGCATCGGCACAGCGGCTATGACGACCCGCGGCATGAAAACCGCGGAGATGCGCCAGATAGCCGAACTAATCGACAGGGTCATCTCCAAACCGGACGATGAGGGTAGGCGCGTGCGGGTCCGGCAGGAAGTAAAGGAGCTGTGCGCCCAATTTCCACTTTATCAAGAAATAAACGCGTAGGTAAAACATGAAGTGCCCTTTTTGCAGTTCACCGGAAACCAAAGTGATCGATTCGCGATCTGCCCAGAAGAACAATGCGATTCGCCGCCGCCGGGAATGCCTGGATTGCGGTCATCGTTTCACCACCTATGAATACGTCGTCGATTACCCGCTGGTGATTATTAAAAACGATGGTTCGCGCGAGGAATACGATCGCGCGAAACTCCAGAAGAGCATCAAAATCGCTTGCAACAAACGTCCCATTCCACAGGATAAAATCGAAGAGATTGTCTTGGAAATTGAGAAGGGTATCGAGGAGACATCCGGCAGTGAAATTGCATCCAAACAAATCGGTGAACTGGTGATGAAGCATCTCAAGGATACCGACGAAGTTGCCTATATCCGTTTTGCCTCCGTCTATAAACAGTTCAAGGATTTGGAGGAGTTCAAGGATCAGATCAACAAAATGTCTCTTTAGATTTTTGATGCTTGGAATGATTGCGCCCGGGAACTTTTGCAGCCAGGCCGAGTATGAAGATTGAATTTGCTACCGCGAGTCTGATCCATATCGACCTTTCTTCAATTTCAAACCCAAACCGTTTTGATTTAACAGGAGATCGATATGCTGTCCAAAGAATTATTGGAAATATTGGTCTGTCCCCGGTGCAAGGGCGATCTGGATTACGATCCGGAGAATCAAAAGTTAAGCTGCCTTGCCTGCCACTTGCGATATGATATTCAGGATGATATCCCGATCATGTTGATCGAAGAGGCCGAAGGTTTTTAGATCGAATTAGGCTTGATTCTTGATATGAATACGCTTAGATTTCACCGGTTAAGTGGAGTTTGCCGAAAATAATTGTTATCCTGTGACTAATCAATAGCAACAAAATCTGGACTAAGTTAAAAATAACTAGTTGGAAGGCCGAATATTGTCTATGTTCGGTTTTTTGTTACTAGGAGGAACGAATGAAAAAAATACTGATTCTTGCACTTGTTTTATGCGCGATGTTCAGTTTGTCCCTGGCACAGAGTGAAGCCGGGGCCATCTGGCTGTTAATTAATCCGGGAGCCCGCTCAGGCGGGATGGGTGAATCGGGTGTCGCCATTGCCGATGATGCCTATGCCAGCTACTGGAATCCGGCCGGATTGGGCTTTTTACGGGGACGCGAAGCGGCCCTGATGCACACCAACTGGCTGCCGAACCTGGCCTCGGATATCTACTACGATTTCCTGGGCGGCCATTTTTTCTTCCGGGATATCGGCACCATCGGCGGTAATATCACAATTATGAACCTGGGTGAGCAGGTGGCCATGGATGAACGCGCTAATTATCTCGGCACATTTGCCTCATACATGATGGCTTTTACAGCTTCATACGGAACCCAGCTCACACGTACTTCGTCGGTGGGCGTGGGTGTGAAAATGATCTATCAGCATTTGACCGATATTCTGGCCGGTAAGGAAAAGGGTAAGGGCTACTCCACGAATTTCGGTTTTGATGTGGGATATATGAAAAAACAATTCCTGTTGAAGAACCTGACTTTCGGCGCCTCGGTTTCCAATATCGGACCGAAAATTTCATTTATCGATGTATCCCAGGCCGATCCGATGCCAACCAACCTGAAGATGGGGCTGGCTTATACGATGAAAGGCAATTACAACAAAATCACGGTGTCCTACGACATCAATAAATTATTGGTCTCCTCCTACCCTAATCGCGACATTGACGGCGACGGGAAGATCGGCGGATATGATGAAAACGGCCATAAATTCAGTGGTGGCGTTTACAACAAGGACGGTCGCTATGAAGAGGCGCATTCCGACGATTGGTATGTTGGGCTTTTCACTTCCTGGGTTGACGACTGGCTGTTGCTGCATGATTCGGAGGCGGACGGCCTCGGTGAAAAAGACGAAGACGGCAACACCAAAGACGGTTCTCTGGGCCGCGAGCTGGAAAAGTTAACGCATAATTTCGGTGTTGAATACTGGTATTCGAATCTGTTTGCCCTGCGTTTGGGATTTATCTATGACAAAGTGGGCAAGATCCTGATGAAAGACAAGTATCCGGTGCCAACCTTCGGTGCGGGCTTGCGCTATGCCGGGCTGGGATTCGATTTCGGTTACACCGCCGGCGATCCCGGGCATCCCCGTCAGAATACCATGCTGTTTTCACTGAATATTCAATTCTAGAGCAGATCCGGAGGCCGATTCAGATCTGGTGAAATATCGATAATTTTACTTCAATTGTTGTCACAAAATGAAAATACATCGTCTTATTTTTGCTCTGCTGGTATGCCATATTTTATTCGCGGCGAATGATTCCGCGACGCGGCGAATTAGCCCTTCCCTGCAAACGGGGAAGCGGCTTGTAGAAGTTCAGACACATAGTAATAACATATCAATCTGTGCGTTACGGGTTTCTTTTATCCCGGATGAAAGCGATTACACGACCGGCGACGGCCGGTTTTTAACCACCGCCCAGGACACGGTCTGCGCCTCCCTGGTGGTCGATCCACCGCCGCATAACAGGGCTTATTTCAAGGATCATATCCGGGCGCTTTCCAACTACTACGGCCATGTGTCCAAAGGCCATCTGCTTCTTGATACGCTGCGTTCGGAGGTCTATCCGCTCGACGACGCGCTGACTTATCAGCTGCCCCGTAAAATGGAATATTACCACCCGTTTCTAGTGAAAGACTCGGTGGATACCCGCCTGGCGCAACTATTTTACGAAGCCGTGCAACTGGCGGACGCGGATTTGCAGTTCGCGGATTATGATCTCGTGGTTGTATTCCACGCCGGGGTGGGGCAGGATTTCGATCTGGATTTGGATCCGACGCCCTACGATATTCCCTCGGTTTATCTGAATACCGGTGACCTGGCCCTCTTTGCTGCTCCGGGAAATGCGTCGTTTGCGGGTATCCCGGTCGACGGCGGCAATGATCTGATTGTATCCGGTATGATTTTACCGGAAACCCAAAACCATCTGCTGTTCTCGAACTGGGAGGAAGTTTTCGGCGGAGCCGACGAACCATGTGCCTACCAGATCGGCTTGAACGGCACCTTCGCCTTCATGACCGGCTTCTATCTGGGATTGCCGGGATTGTACAATACCGAAACCGGTGAAACCGGCGTCGGCAAGTTCGGTTTGATGGACCAGGGTTCCGCCAATCTGAACGGTTTGATTCCGCCTCTTCCGACGGCCTGGTCACGCGTTTTTATGGGTTGGGAAGAACCGCTGCCGGCCGGGACGGATCAGGAGATCACGCTGCAAAACGCCGAGACGGCGACGACTTCATCCATCTGGAAGGTTCCGATCGATGAAAACGAATATTTCCTGGTAGAGAACCGCAACGCCGAACTGCGCCCGGGCGTCAGTCTCGACAGTATTCAGTATAAAATTTACAAAGACAACGGCGAGGAGAGATGGCCGCTGATTTTCCCGCTGATCCGCGATTCACTGCAGGCGGAATTCTCGGCGCGAACGGGAGTCCTGCTGTCCGTGCCGCGGTATGATGCCGGGTTGCCCGGATCGGGATTGCTGATCTGGCACATCGACGAATCGGTGATCGAGGCAAATCTTTCAGCCAATAAAGTCAATATCGACCGGGAGCACCGCGGGGTTGATCTCGAGGAAGGCGACGGCGCCCAGGACCTTGGCTATGAAGGCCAGCTCTTCGGCGCGAATGTCGACATCGGCTGGTACTTCGATCCGTGGTTTGCCGGAAATGACGGCTTCTGGGATTTGAATCCCGAATATCCGGAAGACTCCATCCGCAGTGTCGGATTGACGAACTCCACCCAACCTTCGTCGCGCAGTTATGCCAATGCTTACACCGGGATCGCGATTGATCAAATTGGTCCCGCCGGCGAACAGATGAATTTCCGTATTCATCTGGATCGGAACCTTGGAAATTTTCCCCTTCCATTGGGTCAGGATCGAAAAATTCTGGGGCTGCTGCAGCTCGATACAGGAGCGGAAGACGGAGTCTTGAACTTCGTTGTGGTGGACCGGGACAGTCTTTTCCTGATCGATTCTCAGGGGATGATTCTGCAACGGATCTCGACTGGCTTTACGAGCAATCTGTCGACCATTGCTACGCCGCTGCTGGCCGTCGATGCGGGCGAGATTTCCGTCTATATCCCGACTGTGGAGACTGACGGCAGCCTGAGTCTGTACCGTTATCGCCTGCTCAATAATCGGCTGCAATACGCCAACCGGGAGTCCTTCCCGGCGGCAGTGCTCACTTCCAATGCAATGATTCTCCATGGCAAGCCGCTCTTTTCATTCTACGATTCGGCAACGGACCAAAATATCTTGCGCTACGGTCCGGAACAGATTTCCGTGCCGGAGCCTATTGCGCGACTAGCAGGGGATGCCGATCAGGTTTTCGCTGTTAGCGGGGAAGGGGAATTATACCTGCTGGAAACTGCGCCGCTGGCGCTGCAACTGCTGACCGATGTCGACCTGACGATGATCGGCGATATGGTGGTCGGCTGGCTGGACGACAACAGCGTGGCGGATGTGGTCCTTTGCGGGGAAGATAGAATCGTCACCGTTCTGGATGCAGCTTTGGCGGAACCGGAAAACATCCGGCAATTTTCCTATCCACTGAAAAATTATTACCCGTTCCCGGTCCTGGCGGATATCGACGGAGATGACAAAATCGAGATCGCCTTGGCCGATTCGGCGCACATCTACGTCTTCACAGAGCGATTGGTATTGGAAGCCAATTTTCCGGCGTCGATTCCGAACCAATTCAACTACAGTTATTTCGATCCTTACCTGCTGACAAGCTGTGATGACGCCGGGCGGCTGACGCTCCTCGCCGGAATTCATGGTGTCGGCATTGCAGCCTTCGACCGCAAGGGCCAGCTGCTCCCGAATTTCCCCGTCACGCTTCCCGTCTACAATGGCAACAGCGTCCTATTGCTGGATTCGCCCGACGGGATCGTACACGTTTCTGTGGATGCCGCCGGCACTCAGTTGAATGCGCGTAAACTCTCTGCGGGGCAGTTGACGGATATTATGTGGACTGCCTACGGCAGCAATCCCCAGCGCAATTTTTCCATCTCGATTAAATCCGATACGCAAGCTCCGCCGCCGGACGAACTGCTTGATCTGCAGCGTGTTTTCAATTGGCCCAATCCGGTAAAAGGTAACGAAACGGCATTCCGCTATTTCGTCCGGAAATCCTGCCGTGTTTCGATCCAGGTCTACGATCTGGCCGGAGATTTCGTGGCTGCGCTAACGGATGAAGATCCCCTCGTCGGTGATTATAACGAAACAGTCTGGGATGTCTCCGGCGTTCAGAGCGGCGTGTATTTTGCCGTTGTAAAAGCGCAGCAGGGCAGTGAATCGATCAGTAAGATCGTCAAAGTAATGATAATTCGATAGCACAGAATGAGCTGAGATTTGATCGCAAAAATATTCCCGAAAATTCTATCTGCAATATTGACTCTTTTAATCGGTACGGTTATAATCTTTGCTCAGGAACGATATAATCATCCCGAATTGGACTGGCTGAGTTTCGAGACTCCGCACTTCAAAATTCATTATCATGAAGGGGCGGAATGGACCGCCAAAGAGACGGCTCTAATCGGCGAGGCCGTTTACGGTCCGATAACTTCATTTTACAATTTCGAACCGGATTCCAAGACGCACCTGTACGTCAAGGATTATGATGATTACTCGAACGGCGCGACCTATTATTACGACAATAAGATCGAGCTCTGGGCGACGCCGCTGGACTTCCTGCTGCGCGGCAACCATCAGTGGCTGAGAGACGTAATCGCGCATGAATTCGCCCATATCGTCAGCCTGCAAAAGGCGATGAAATTACCGCGCAGTATTCCGGCTGCCTACCTGCAGGTCATCGACTACGAGGATGAAAAGCGGGACGATGTCGTTTACGGTTATCCGCGCGTGATCGCCTCCTACCCGCTGCCGGGCCTTGTGATGCCGATGTGGCTGGCGGAAGGTGTGGCGCAGTTCCAGTACCCGGGATCGACCAACGATCTCTGGGATACGCACCGGGACATGCTCCTGCGCGACCGTGTTTTGAATCATCACCTGCTGAGCCTCGACCAAATGGGCAGCTTCGGTAAAAGAGGCATCGGCAACGAATCGGTGTACAACCAGGGCTATGCGTTTGTACGATATTTGACCGGGCGCTTCGGTTCCGAAATTTGCCCGCGGATGATGGACCTGTTGTCGGCACCGCTGCAATTTTCTGTTACCAGCGCTCTGAAGAAGGCTACCGGAGTATCGGCTGACGAAATTTACCGGGACTGGAAAAACACGCTTGAAAAAGATTACGCCGCAAAGACCGAACGAATCCGGCAACATGCGGTGAGCGGAGAAATAATTCTGGGGGATGGCACAACCCAGATCTATCCCGAATGGGGTGCCGACACGCTGATTTATTATCTCTCCAACAAAGGTCGTGATTACTACGGCCAGACCTCGTTATATGTCCATAATGCGGTGACGAACGAAGACCGGCTGCTGAAGGCGGAAGTGCATTCGCGGATCAGTCTTTCACCCGATAACAAATACCTTTATTATTCCAAAAAGAGCAAGCCCAATAAACATGGCTCGGTCTATTTTGATATTTACCACTATGATTTACACACCAAAAAAGAAAAGCAGATCACTAAATTTCGCCGGGCTTATCTGCCCGCGCTTTCACCCGACGGCAAGAAAATCGTGTTCATCACCGGGGAAGACGGCACTTCCAACCTGGTGCTGCTTGACCTCGAATCCCGGGAAGAAAAGCAGCTGACCCATTTTGACGACGGTATCGAACTCTTCTCCGTCCACTGGGCGCCGGACGGGAAACGGATTGCCTTCGATTACACCCTGAATCACGGCCGCGACATCTCCGTGTATCACCTGGAATCGGATTCCATGACAATTTTCGACGGGCACGACTGGGATACACGCAATCCCTACTACAGCCCTGACGGCCGATGGTTGTATTACGCCTCCGACCAGACCGGGATTTTCAACATCTACCGGCGCTTACTGGCGACGGGGGAGACGGAACTGCTGACCAATGTTGTCGGCGGCGCGATGATGCCGGCCGTCAACCGGCAAGGGCAGCTGGTTTTTGCGCTGTTCGATAATTCGGCTTTTAAAGTCGCGCGGCTGGATACGGTTGCCGTACTTGCGGCGCAAGAGGCCGTGTACTTTCCGGAGCCGATGCAGGAGCCGGCGATGATGGCCGTGGTGCAGCAGGATTTCCCCGAACCCCAGAAGTACCGGGACCAGTTCGCCAAGATTTTCATTCTACCCAAATTGATGATCGATTACGGTACCGCCAAACCGGGTTTCTATTTCTATTCCTCGGAGATTCTGGAGCGCTTCAGCATTTTCGGTACGGCCTCGTTGAACCGGATCGGCGACCGTGATCTATTCGTAACGCTCGAGTATCATCAGTGGGAGCCCACCTTTTTCCTCGAATTTTACAATATCAGCCGCAATATTCTCAACCAGAAGCTGACCTGGAAGGGTTACCCGATCAATACCGATTATACCTTCTACCTGACCGAGGCCATCTTCGGTGTATCGCGCCCGATCGACGGTTTCAACCACCTGCGTCTCGACGCAGGGCTGGCCCGTTACCGGACCAGCACGGATGAGAGGATCGAATCTCAGGGAATTTACAGTTCCGGATTTACCTATGATTACTATCGCGGTAGTTATCTGAAACTGAGCTGGAACAAGCGCAAAATCCTGCCCAATGTCAACTCCGAGACGAATCCCGATAACGGCTTCGAAATGACCACCAACATTTCGCGCAACTTCGACAATTTCATGCAGGAATTCGGGATTTATGAGGATTTCGGCACCCTGAGGGAAATTTTTCGTAAAAATTATTACTGGAAAATCGATCATGAAGGGAACGTTTACCATAAGTATCCCGTTCTAAAAAAGATGGTCGGAAATTTCAAATGGCGTTTGGGTTGGATCAGCATGCCGGATGTGGATTCGTTTTTCCATTTCTTCGCCGGAGGGCTGCCGGGGCTGAGAGGCTACCCGTTTTACAGCATTGAAGGGCGTAATCTGTTGACCTTTCATTACACCGTGCGCCACCCGCTGTTTGTTGAAAAAAACATGCAATTGGGCGTATTCAATCTGCAGAACGCATTTGTCGGCGCGTACGTGGAGACCGGTAATGCCTGGAGCCAGGTTGAGGACTATCCCCAACTGGGCTGGAAGAAATTTGCGAATAGCCCGGCGGATGTTATTCAACAGATCACGGCGGATTTTAAAACCGACGTGGGCATGCAGTTGCGTTTCAGCGGATTTTCATTTTATGCCTATCCGACCGCAATAAGTCTAGACTTTGTCTACGGATTGGATAAATTTGAGCTTATCGACAGGCGCGATGAGGCGCATATTTATGGCGGTGAATGGCGAACATACATAACAATTTTATTTGGACTTTGATGGAGGTAAGATGAGCAGCAGAATACTAACCCTGATTGTTTTGACAGTTGCCTTGATCCTGAGCTTGGCGGGGGCCCAGGAACTCCCCGCAAATCAGGATCAGAATTCGGTCCTGCGCGGCCAATTCATAAACCAGCTGAAGTACGGGGAATCCGATGAGGGTGTTGATACCACTTTTCAATATATCAAATCTCCCGGACGGGCCTTTCTGTTCTCAGCCGTAGTTCCGGGTACCGGCCAATTGTACGCCGGGGCCAAGTGGAGAGCCTTGATCTATGCCGGGATTGAGGCCGCCGGCTGGGGCCTGTGGTACGGTAGCAAATCCCGCGGTCTGCGCCTGGAAGGAGATTTTGAGGATTACGCCGACACCCACTGGAACATCCAGGAATGGGCCAATAATCTCTGGAACACCATGTCCGGCCCGAGCGGATACCATAGTAAGAATTTCGGATCGCATCACATCTACGTCGAATACAACGAACAGGAATATATGGCCCAGGCGGACACGCTGAATAAGTATGTTCCGGGCTGGGTTTCCCTGATGGCGAGCGGTAGCGATGATATCACCCCAATCAAGACTCGCGATTTTTACGAGAATATCGGGAAATACGACCAGTTTGCCGGTGGCTGGGATGATTTCGGAGTAAAGAATAATGGAACCGAACCAGATACGTTATATATGAATGATTACCGGAATGATTATTTGACCCAGCGTAAAGAATCAAACGATGCGCTCAAGATGGCGACCAATTTTGTGACTGTCCTGATGTTTAACCACCTGATCAGCGCCTTCGACGCTAATATCGCGGCCAAAAAATTTAAAGGGGAAACCCAGGTCAGCTGGCACCTCGGCCTGATCACTGACTATCGCCAGCGTAATCCGTTGCGCGGTGTCAGCCTCAATCTGGCGTTCTAGCCGGGCAAATAGAATTAGTAAAATAACGGAATCACCATAGGTGAAATGAATTTATGATAAAAATGAAGCGGTATCTTACGGGTTTACTGGCAGGTCTGTTTGCCCTGATTTTCATGCGCTGTGCGGATGTCAAGCCCCAGGCCTTCAGCGACTACACGAAATACTATGAACAGGGCATGGAGCAATTCAAGAAGAAGCGCTGGGAGAAGGCCATCCAGAGTTTCAACCTGGTGCTGCTGAACAGCCCCGGCGGCGAGTTGGCGGATGACGCTCAATATTATGTCGGCGAGAGTTACTTTCAGAAAAAAGACTATTTACTGGCGATTTCCGAATACCAGGCCCTGACGGAGCGCTACAGCTACAGCCCGCTGGCGGAAGACGGAGCCTATAAAATAGCCCGTTGTTACTATAATTTATCTCCCCGGTATCAACGCGATCAGACCAATACCGAGCGGGCCTTGCAGTCACTCCAGGAATTTCTGGATTCTTACCCGCAGAGTAAATATCGCAGCGAGGTTGAAGAGAAGATTCGGGATATACGCAATAAACTGGCGCGCAAAAATTATGAATCCGGGGTTCTCTATATCAAACTTCAGGAATGGGAATCGGCTATTATTTACTTCGATAATTTACTCGCCACGTATTACGACAGCCAATGGGCGATACCTGCCAAACTCGACAAGGCGCTGTGTCTGATCCATCTGCGGAAATTTGAGGAGTATGAAACTCTGCTCGGCGATCTGCAGGCGAAAGAAGATTTGACGGCCAGGAAAGACAAACTGATGGTCCTGAAACGAGCCCTGGATAAAGAGCAGAAGAAAATTCAGAAGGAACAGGAAAAGAAGTCTCCCCAATGAGCCTCTGTCTGTACGGCGGAACCTTCGATCCTCCCCATATTGCGCACGCGATAATTGCGGAGTCGCTATTAGATCAGTTCGGACTGGATAAAATTCTATTTTTACCGGCATATCTGGCGCCGCACAAGTCGTCTCAGGACTGCAGCGCAATTCAGCATCGAGTCGCGATGGTCAGACTGGCGATTGCCGGTAATCCGCGCTTCGAACTGTCCACGCTGGAAGCCGACCGCGCAGACATCTCCTACACCATCGATACGATCAATGCAATCAACCGTGTGTATCATTTATCCCGCGAGGATTTCTATTTTCTGATCGGCAGCGACAGTTTGATGGAGTTGCACAGGTGGCGTCAACCGCAGGAAATACTGAGACGCGTCACACTTCTGGTGGCTCCTCGCCCCGGCTTCGATCCCGGCCGCGTACAGCCGGAATTCCTGGCGGAAGTGCAATTCATACAATCGCCGGTGATCGAAATTTCCTCCAGCCGGATCAGGGAGAAACTACGGTGCGGAGAGTCGATCCGCTACCTGGTCAACCCTGCGGTAGAGGCCTATATTTGCGAACATCAGCTTTACCGGACGGAAGCGCAATAAATCCGTTACCTTCAGCGCTGAATTTATCCGTGGAGATAGACAAAACCCTTCTTGTTTCGAGGAGAGATTTTCGATAAATTTTTGGCTATGGATAATCGCATTCGAAATTTTTCTATCATTGCTCACATAGATCACGGAAAATCAACTCTGGCCGATCGCATGCTGGAATTCACCCATACGATCAGCCAGCGCGATATGAAAGCCCAGGTGCTGGATGATATGGATCTCGAACGCGAGCGTGGGATCACGATTAAATCCCATCCGATCCAGATGGAATACCGGGATCCGAAAGGCGTAAACTACATCCTGAACCTGATCGATACACCCGGGCATGTGGATTTCACTTATGAGGTATCCCGCAGTCTGGCCGCCTGTGAAGGGGCGCTGCTCCTGGTTGATGCGGCCCAGGGCGTCGAGGCTCAGACGGTCAGCAACGCCTATCTGGCTATTGAGAACGACCTGGTTATCATCCCGATTATCAATAAGGTTGATCTGCCCGGTGCGCAGGTAGAGCATGCCAAACACCAGATTATGGATTTGATTGGCTGCGACGAGGAAGAGATTATCCTGACCAGTGCCAAGACAGGTTTGGGATTGGCGGACGTTTTTGCAGCTATCATCGAGCGAATTCCATCCCCTGAAAAAATACCGGATAAACCACTGCGGGCGCTGATTTTCGATTCCACGTATGATGCCTTCCGGGGCGCGATTCCCTACATACGCGTATTTGAAGGTCAGGTTAAAGCCGGCGACGTCATCCGCTTCTTCTCCAATAATTCGGTGTACGAAGTGACGGAAGTCGGTCATTTTAAGATGAAACGGCTCAAAGCGGACACCCTCCAGGCCGGTGATGTCGGCTACATCGTCGGAGCCATTAAGGACATCTCCAATATCAACGTTGGCGATACCATCACGACCAGGATCCACCCGGCGACGGAACCGCTGGCCGGTTACCAGGAAATCAAGCCGATGGTCTTCAGCGGGATGTATCCCGTGGATAGCGAGAACTTCGAAGATTTACGCAATGCGCTGGAAAAGATGAAGTTGAACGACTCTTCGCTGATCTATGAGCCGGAAACATCCAACGCCCTGGGTTTCGGGTTTCGCTGCGGCTATCTCGGATTGCTGCACATGGAAGTGGTGCAGGAACGGCTGGAGCGGGAATTTAATCTGAACCTGATCACCACCATGCCGAATGTGAAGTACGTGGCATTTCAGAGAAACGGCGCCCGAATCGAAATCAACAATCCGTCCCAGATGCCGCCGGTCGGTGACATTGAAGGTATTCACGAACCCTATGTGAAGGCCGAGATTATCGTCCCGACGACCTATCTGGGGAATATATTGAAGCTTTGTCAGGATCGGCGGGGTATCTACAAGAGCACGCACTATCTCGATGCCGAAAAGGTCCAGCTGGTTTACGAACTTCCATTGGGCGAAATCGTCTACGATTTTTACGATAAACTCAAATCGGTTTCCAGAGGTTACGCCTCTTTTGATTACGAACAGATTGGATTCCGGCCCGGTGATCTCGTCAAGCTGGATATCCTGCTCTCCGCCGAACCGGTCGATGCATTATCCCTGATTGTTCACCGGGATAACGCCTTTCATCAGGGGCAGGAGCTATGCCGCAAACTCAAAGAACTGATACCGCGCCAGATGTTTGAAGTGGCGATCCAGGCTGCAATCGGCAGCAAGGTCATCGCGCGTTCCACCGTCAAACCGTTGCGCAAAAACGTGACGGCCAAATGCTATGGCGGCGATATTACCCGCAAGCGAAAACTGCTCGAAAAGCAGAAAGAGGGGAAACGCCGTATGAAGCAGGTCGGAAGGGTGGAAATCCCGCAGGAAGCCTTTCTGGCCGTCCTGAAAATGGAACGCTGATCCCGATGAACGGTTTTCGGCAGATCGTCCGGCTGTTCGCCAATTATTTCCATCAATCCAAATCCGCTTTCTACAGTCTGCTCTTTACAATTCCCCTGATTTTTGGTTACGAAGCGATGATGTTCTCGCTGAATCATTCCGATATCATGGGCATGCGCAACGGGGCCGATGTACTCTTTCGTCAGTTTTTTTCGGTTTTCAATATTTACGGATTTTACCTGGTGGGTTTTATCGTACTGTTGGCCCTGATCATCGCCTTCTACTTCCATTCCCGATCAAAGCCATCCGGCAAATTCGACAAGCGCTTCTTCCTGCTCATGTTGCTGGAAAGCTGCCTCTACGCCATGCTGCTTTTTATCATCGTGGATAAAGTCGGCAATTTTACCCTGCAGGCCGGACCGAAGGCGGCCGGCAAACATCTGATCGCACTGGCTTTGGGGGCCGGGGTTTACGAAGAATTCATCTTCCGGGTGGTACTGATCAGCGGATCGGTTTTCTTCTTAAAAAATATTCTATCCCTGCCTGCCGGTCTGGCCGTTGTAATCGCGGTGATTTTCTCGTCTTTTATCTTCTCCTGGTTCCATTATCTGGGCCCGTTCGGCGATACCTTCGATCCACGCTCGTTTATCATCCGTTTCCTGGCCGGTATTTTTTTGGCGGTCATCTACGCCCTGCGCGGATTCGGAATCGCGGCTTACAGTCATACTCTCTATGATTTAATCGTGATCGCGATCTAATAATTGGGAAGTTTAAATAAATCCCGTAATTTTAGCGCACTTGCAGGCGATAATTTATGGGGAACAAAGCTGGTGTTATTTTTTGCGGAGAGGCCGGGATTCGAACCCGGGATCCCGATTTCTCAGGATACTCACTTAGCAGGCGAGCGCCTTAAGCCAGCTCGGCCACCTCTCCAATCCAAAGGCCTGCAAATTTAGGGACTATGCTGACAAATTCAAACTACAAATTTGAGGGGGTTAGGATGAATTCAAAAGTTATACCGCAACGGTTTTTCGCGAATGTGCGCGAATACCGCCAGAAAGCTGCGCTGCTGTCCAAAATAGATGGGATCTACCGGCCGGTTACATACGGGGAATTGGGCAAAATCGTGCAGAGTATCGCCCTTGTCCTGGATTCATGGGGCTTTAAAAAGGGAGATATTTTGGCGCTTATGTCGGAGAACCGTGAAGAATGGATCATGGCCGACATGGCGAACCTCTCCATCGGAGCCGTTTCAGTTCCGATTTATCCGACTCTGACGGTTCCGCAGATTCAGGTCCTGTTTGAGCATTCCAAACCGCGGGCGATCTTTGTTTCCAGCCTGGAAATGTATCAGAAAGTTATGGACAGCGGTTACCATTTTGAACGCATCATTACTTTCGATAAGTGTGTCGAAGCGGAGAATACGATAAGCCTGGAAGAAATGAAAATACAAGGAATGGACTTGCTCCGGAGGACACCGGATTGGTTCGATCATCTACTGCAGCAGATCGGAGACGATGATCTGGCCTGCATCAACTATACATCCGGTACCACGGGGGTTCCCAAAGGCGTCATGCTCAGCCATGCCAATTTTGTAAAGGATGTCGAAAACAGCATCCAGATTATCCAGATTTTTCCCAGCGATGTATTTCTGTCTTTTCTGCCGCTCAGTCATGTTTTGGAGAGGATGGGAGGATACTATGTGCCGATGATCCTCGGGGCGACGATCGGGTTTGCGGAGAGTGTCGAGACGGTGCTGCAGAATATGTCTGAAGTGCAGCCGACCATTTTAGTCAGCGTGCCGCGTCTCTTCGAAAAGATTTATGCGACCGTAATGTCCGGTGTTCAGGCCGGTTCGAATCTCAAGAAGAAAATCTTCCATTGGGCCCTGAAAATCGGCAAGAAGCGCATGAATGCCATCATCCAGCAAGAGGAACTCAACTGGTGGGATCAGCGACGTCTGGCGCTGGCCGATAAACTGGTCTTCAGCAAGCTGCACAAGAAAACGGGCGGCCGGTTGGAGCGGTTTATCTCCGGAGGGGCCCCGCTTTCCAAGGAGATCGCCGAATTTCTCTTTTCGGCCGGTTTGAAGATATTTGAAGGCTACGGATTGACGGAAACCAGTCCTGTTATTACGGTGAATGGTCCGGAACATGTCCGTATGGGCTCGGTGGGCATTGCCATCCCTGAAACGGAATTTATCATTGCATCCGATGGAGAGATACTGGTGAGAGGTCCGCAGGTCATGCAGGGCTATTTTAAAGACGAGGATATGACACGCGAGGTAATCGACGAGAAGGGTTATTTACATACCGGTGATATCGGGTATTTCGACAAGGATGGTTTCCTGTACATTACCGATCGTAAGAAAAATCTGTTAATTACGGCCGGCGGGAAAAACGTAGCGCCGCAACCGATTGAAGAGACCATCAAATTGAGCCAATACATCGCCCAGGTGGTATTGATCGGCGACCGACGCAATTACATATCGGCGTTGATTACGCTCGAACAGGATATTATCCGGAAATGGGCCGGACCGCAGAATATATCCACGGAACCCTATACGCAGTTCGTGCAGAATCCCGCCGTAGTAGCATTAATACAGGCTGAAATTACCAACCAGATGAAGGTGTTTTCGCGCTTCGAACAGGTTAAAAAATTCCGCATTGTGCCGAACGATTTTACGATCGAAGGCGGCGAGCTCACTCCTTCACTGAAAGTGAAACGCAAGGTGGTTCTGGAAAAGTACGCGGATCTGGTGGAACAGATGTACCTGGACCAGGAGTAGCGCCGGGCAAAATTGCTTGCATTGCTTCCACGGGGATGTGTATATTTGCCTGCTTTTTTGATGGAGGTGTAGTCCTAATTGGTAAGGCAGCGGTCTTGAAAACCGCCGGGTTCACGCCCATGGGGGTTCGAGTCCCTCCACCTCCGCTTGTACTACGTTTATATCCTCAAGAGTCTCTAGCAGAGCTTTCACTATATCGGT
>CAZPRY010000007.1:0-51917 GCA_964589175.1 uncultured bacterium | reverse complement strand
ATCTACACGGAAGAGTTACCGGATCGGTCTTCGGCGTGTGAACGGGAAATGTATATGAAATCCGGAGCGGGGAATATCTGGTTGCGGGACAAATTAAAATCTGAGGGAATATGGTAAGGCAGCGGTCTTGCCTCGTGGAGATTCCCCTGGAAAAAACCGCCGGTTTAGCGCCATTGGGAATTCCCTCGCTCAGTCCCTCCGCCGTAGTTTAGCTCCATGAGCCTTGTACTACGTTTATATCCTCAAGAGTCTCACGCAGAGTTTTCACTATATCGGTCAAACCGCCGATCTCGTCAGCCGGTTGAAGTCTCATAACGCTGGCAAAGTTCGCTCGACGAAAGCGTATCGACCTTTCAGGATCATCTACACGGAAGAGCATCCAAACAGGTTCTGCGTCCAGCCATAAAATGACTTAAAAAAGAGAGGGATTTATCTTTATTCCCCGTCGAACTTTAATTAAATTCCGTCATATAAGGATAGCACTCCCAATGATCGAATTGAGGTGCTGTCAGTATGAAAAACGGTGTGTCGGAGAGTTAGGCTCCCAACGTAAATTTTCTGGATTTTTATATGGGCGGTTTCCGGAAGGCAGGGAAAACCCTATTCCTGATAATTATCTTCATTTTTGTGGCTGTCGGCGGCGCAGCTATCCTATGGCTACGTACGGACTACTGGAAATCCAACCTGCTGACGTATCTCGATAACAAATTCAAGGAAAAGATTCAGGTCACGTTTCACGCCTCTGACTTGCGCGGCAATTTCTTTAAAAATATCAAATTGCGGGATTTAGAGGTCCATACCCTGACCGGACGGAAACTTGTCTCAATTGCACAATTAAAGATTGATTATCGGTTATTATCACTTCTGCGTAAAAAACCGGCAATCAATCTCGTCGAAATCGATGGCTTACGATTCTTCAAACCGGATTCAATGAATTCCTTGTTGCCAAAGGTCAAAACGCGCAGAGCCGGACCAAGCATGGTAAATTTTGACATTCATCGGATTAATATCCATGATGCAATGGCGCTTGAAGGGCAGGGATTTGCAGATACGCTACTGACCTCGAAACTGATCACGGGACGGATGAAATTCGTTGCCGACTCCAATACGATTCAGATCGATACGGCCCAAGTGCATTTCCCCGGGCTTAAGCGCGAATTCAATCTCAGCAAAGGCAAATACCGCATCTACGGTGATTCTCTCGTCATACGGAGTTGCAAAGTGTGCAACGAGAGCGCTCAGGTCTCTCTCGATGGGTTTGTGAAGCTGGATTCAACCCGCAGGAGTGAACTGCAAATCGATCTCAGGAATTTCAAATTCACCGAATATCTGCGAAGGGTCGATAAAGTACTGGCCCCTTCCGATTATGTCAATATTAAAGGCCGTCTTAAAACGCATTTCAAACAGGTCGACTGCGACTTGCGCTTCGACGGGAAGACACTGGGAAAAAGCATAACGAACGGTGAGTTGGCCGGTCAATATGACGACGGCGATTTTATGGTTCGGTCACTGGCCTTCCGATCCGGAAGTGAGAAACTGACAGCCCGGATCAGGGGCAATCTGGACACCGGATTCAACGCGGAAATGGATATTTGGAATCTCAATCTGAAGAATTGGGGAGTCGTTAAAACCAGCACTGATTTGACCGGTAGATGGGAGTTGAAAGCCGAGGGAAAAGTACGCAATCCCGGCAGGATATATTCACGGCTTGCGCTTCGGGAAAGTACTTTTGATACACTGCAATTCAATCGTGTGGAAGGTGCGGTTGTTTATGAAGGGCGGCAACTCTCGATCGTCGATACCCTGTTTGTCGATCTGGAACAGACCCATGCAAAGATGGTGGGAGTATCGGATCTGGCCTTAAAATTGGTTGATGCCAAAGCGTACTTCGTCTCATCCGATCTAGGCAATCTGGCCATTTTCTCCAAAATAGACTCGCTGCAGGGGAACGCAGAAGCGTTTGTCGAGATCACCGGAGCTCTGCTGCAACCGGACTTTCGGGGTTGGCTGAGGGGGCGGGGAATCGGCTTTCGCGATCTCCGCTTTGATAAAGTCTCAGCCAAATTCGGCTTCGTGAATGTAGCCGAAAATCACTTCGCGGATGTGACCATAACGGCGGAAGACGGCAAGAGTCGCTGGATCTCAAAATCGATTGATCAGGCGGATATAACGCTGCGCTTCACTGAAGACACAACCTATGTACGCTCATTTCAAGTCAGCGGGGACGAATTCGTCGTTTCTCTGGAAGCCAAGCTGGTCAAGTTGCAGGATTTCTTTATTAATCGTTTTCATGCCGTAATCGAAAATGACATTCTGGATAACGTTTCTCCGCTACACATCAGCAGCCGCGCCGATACCTTACGTATGGCAGCCTGCGGTTTCTCGCTGAATGACGGGAACCTGTACCTGGAGGGTTACACCGTCGCGAAACGCCTCCGGTTCGCCTCTGCGAGTATCTCCAATCTGAACCTTGATGCGGTGATAAAATTTGTCCCGCAGCTCGGTAATATCGCCGGAATCGTAAACGGCTACGCCGAATATCACCGTCCGAACGGATCGGCGAAACTTAACATGGATCTGGCCTCTGAAAACTTCAGGATTGGGCCACATCATTTTCAACTCTTACGGCTCGGGGCGGAGATCGAAAACGAAGTCTTCAGTATAAAGGATTTTCTGGTTCAGGATATGGAGGGGGGCTTCGTACAGGGACAGGGCAGGATTGGATGTGAATTTACCGGGGGCCCGGAAGGACCGCTTTTCCGTCCCGATGATTCTATCGATCTGCAGTTGAATTTCGATCACTTTCAGGTCGAGACTTTTGATCCGTATATTATCAAGAAACTGCATAAAGCGGGAAAGCTGACCGGCCAGCTCTCGATTGAGCAGTCGCTTAAAAATCCTGCCATCGAATTCGATGTTAAAATCGATCAGCCAATTTTTGATCGTATTCAGGGGAAGCAGCTGACGACAGTCGGTCGATATAAACAAGACGAACTCCGGTTCGATAAGATTTCCGAATCGGATGAATACGGCAGTTATACGGGCTACGGCTACCTGCCCCTGCATCTCGGTTTTGTGCCGCTGACGGCAGTATTCGAGCGGGATTCCAGTATGAGTATGACTTTTAGCGGACATACGAAATCCATGAATTTCCTGGCGGCCTATATCGAGGGTCTGGATGATGTCAGCGGCGATATTAATCTGGCGCTCAGCATCAGCGGTACGCCCAGTCATCCCATTCGTTCGGGTAACATTAATTTCCGCAATGGTGTACTGGATATTTCCAGCCTGGAGAACCAGATTACCGGGATACAGGGAAGCGCCATTATATCGAACAATATCATGCAGATCGTCTCATTTAACGGATATATGCTGAAACCCCGGCGTTTAACAAAAATGGATCGGATCAAGGACTGGATTCGTTCTTTTACTTATGACCTGCTTTTTCCATCGGGTCTGGTCCGGAATGACCCGAATCTGGGTGTCACCGGAACGATCGATTTCGCCTATTTTTTCAGGCCGGATTTTGATCTGAAACTGAAGGGCGATGGGATCTATTTCAGAACCCTCCTGGCCGAACAGGAAGGCCTGATTGACGCCGAATTTAGCATGGCCGGGCGGGATACGATCAATATCGACGCCGAAATCGATGTGATTGAACTGATCATCCGCAACGAATTCCAGGAATCTGTGGAACTCCTGGAGGAAACGCATCCTGGTTCGATATATAATATTTACAACCTGCATGCGATGATACCGGGCAATCTCTATTTCCGGAACAGTCAGCTGGATTCGGAACTGGAAGGTGAGATGTGGCTGGTGAAGCATGGCGATGAGCCCTTCCAATTCTCCGGTGATCTCGAGGTGAAAAGGGGCAAATTTTTCTATTACGGGTGGGAGTTCCGGGACGTACAGGGGACGATTAGTTTTGATCCGGTCGAATTCAACCCGCAGCTGGATTTAAGCGCTGCCGTCGATCTGGGCGCTTACGGCTACCGGGATTCCACCAATACGTCGGGTAGTGGGAGTGATAATGTCACGATTCGCCTGACTGGCGATCTGGAACAACCGTCGCTGAGTTTTGAATCGCTGGATGACAAATATTCGCAGAGCGATATCCTGATGTTTCTTACGCGTATGCAGCGCAGTGTCGAGGACGGCACCGGTCAGGGACAGCTCTCTACCGATGCGGTCAATGTATTCGGTGCTTATTTTCAGCGGCAGCTGGAGCGGGGCGTCAGCCGCCTCAGCGGTCTGGATGAGTTTGAGCTCCGGACCGATGGAAATTTTGCCTCCGGCCTCCAGCCGGACCAGTGGAGCATGATGGTGGGCCAGAAACTGGCTCCCAATTTATATATCACCTATGAACGGAGTCTATCGCTCATCGAGCCCAATCAGCAGATTGGGGTGGAATATCGCTTAAATCGAAACACTTCTCTAATTGGAGAAATCGATCAGGAAGGTTTGCTGAAATTCAATTACCGGTTCAAGTATCACTATTGATGACGACACGACGGAACATGCTTCGGATTTTCTGGTTTCTGGGAGGGCTGCTGGGGCTGGGCAGTATGCTTTGGGCGCAGTCGGAATTCAAACCGCGTGAATACATTATCGACGATATCCACATCGATGGGAATACGCAGTTTACTGTCCGCTACCTAAAAAAACAACTCGGTCTCAAAGAGAAACGGCTTTTGAAGAAACATTCGACATTTACACGCCGACTTCTGGAATTGGATCGTCTGTCGTTGGAAACGGTCTATGTGAAGAATGGATTTCTGGATTGCAGTGTGGCGGATTCCTTCAGCACCGATCAAAATTCCGAGGTCGATCTCTTCTTCTCGATCCGGGAAGGCCGGCAGTACTATCTGAAAGAGATTATGGTTGAGGGCAATGAGAATCTCAAAACCGATCAGTTGCTCCGTATGCTGGATCATGCGATCGGTGCACCCTATAACACGATCAAGATAAAGAACGGAATCCGCGAGATCAAAGCCTATTATGCGAATATCGGCAAACCGCTGGCGATTGTGGACGATTCGATTTCGACCAACGGCGACATCGGCCTCTTTATTCATATCAAAGAAAACCCCACGATGAAGGTGGGCAACATAGCGATCGTAAATAACGATCAGGTTCGGGATAAATCGATCCTGCGTGAAATCGTCCTGAAAGAGGGCGATCTCTATTCCCAGCAAAAAATCGAGTTATCCAAGCGGCATATTTTCGAGACCGGTCTGTTCTCCAGTGTCAGCATCAAATTTGCCGATGTCGATACGGCCCGTGGTAAGCTCGATTTACTGGTGGACGTGCGGGAGATGAGGATGCACTATTTCGGTTTCGACCTGGGCATGGGCCAGGATAAAGGGATCAGCGGCAGCGAACCGTACACCTCGATCGATTTCGCCGGGGAATGGTTCCATCGCAACATTCTCAAACGGGGCAGCCGTCTCAGTACGGCTTTTACGACTTCGATCAACCTGACCAACATTCTGGTGAGACCCAAGACAGAGGCGGAAATCCTGTATATCGAACCCTGGATGTGGGGATTTCGATCGGCGACTTCTTTCCGTATCTTCGTGAACAACCAGGTACTGCCGGAGCAGGCGATCACCAAATACGGCGGTGAAATTGCGCTGACCTATAAACCGGATAAACGTGTCTTCCTGCAATCCGGTATCGAAATAAACGGAATTCGCTTCCGTACCGAACAGTATGAGACGACCATCAACGAATCCGATCGCGAGCGGGCGCTCACCTTTGCGTTGCGCCGCGATTACCGCGATAACTTTCTCTATCCCGGCCAAGGAACGGTCTTAACCGCAAATGCCAAACTCGTGGGTTTGATGCTCGGCGGTACGCAGGATTACTACAAGCTGGAAACCGCGTTCAGTCAGTACCTGACACTCATCGGCCCATTTGTTTTCGCCTACCGTTTTAAGGTAGGCTGGATGGATGCTTTCTGGGGGGAAGAGGCCCCGAAGTATGAAAAATTCTACCTGGGCGGCGCCACGAGTATGCGCGGCTGGCGTGACCGCGAATTCATTCTGACGGACGGCAAGCCGCAGGGCGCGGATCTGAAAGTTCTGACCAATGCCGAAATCCGTTTTCCGCTGTTCTGGCGCCTGGGCGCCGAGCTTTTTATTGACGGCGGCAACCTTGCCTCTGACATAAAGTCACTTTCGAACCAACATTTTCGCCTCGATGTTGGACTTGGCCTGACAATTGCCACTCCTTTAGGACCGATGCGGGTTGACTATGCGAAGATTCTTAACCCGTCGAGTAAGAAAGAGATTGAGAAACCCTGGCAGTTTCAATTCTCGATACCTTATGCGTTCTAGAAAGGAGCAGAACCATGATATCTTTTGACCGCCTGACGATCAAAACGCAGGAATTAATCAAAAACGCCTTCGATCTGGCGGGCCAACTCAACCATCAGCAGATCGAACCCGTCCATATTCTGCGCGCCATTTTCGCTACGGAAGACAATGTCGCCCTGATTCTATTGAAGAAAATCGTCGGTAACCAGGATCAATTCAGACGTGATACCGATGAAATTCTGGAGCGTCTGCCCAAAATCACGGGAGCCATCGGGCAGCCGTATCTCAGTCAGGAGACCAATCGTCTGTTCGAAGCCGCCGAAGCAAGCGCCCGGAAGCTGAAAGATGATTATATCAGCGCCGAACACATCCTCATAGCCCTGGAAGAGGCAGCCACAGGCGACCTAAAAGCGCTTTTTAAAAAGTACGGCATCAGCAATAATGTCCTGCTGACGGCCATGAAGGATGTCCGCGGCACGCAACGGGTGCAGGACCAATCACCGGAGGATAAATACCAGGCGCTGCGGCGCTACTGCCGCGACTTGAACGATCTGGCCCGGCGCGGCAAACTGGATCCGGTCATCGGACGCGAGGAGGAAATTCGACGCGTGTTGCAGGTGCTATCCCGCCGGACGAAAAACAACCCGGTTCTGATCGGCGATCCGGGCGTTGGCAAAACGGCGATCGCCGAAGGCCTGGCACTGCGCATTGTTTCCCAGGACGTGCCGGAAGGCGTGAAGAGTAAACGTATCCTTTCGCTGGATATGGGCGCCCTGATCGCGGGCGCCAAGTATCGCGGTGAATTCGAGGATCGCCTGAAATCGGTCGTCCGCGAGGTGACCGAGGCGGAAGGCCAGATCATTCTGTTCATCGATGAAATTCACACCGTTGTGGGCGCCGGAGCCGCCGAAGGAGCGGTGAACGCTTCTAACCTCTTGAAACCGGCCCTGGCCCGCGGCGAGCTGCGCTGTATCGGTGCGACCACCGTTGACGAGTACCGGAAATACATCGAAAAAGATAAAGCCCTGGAACGCCGCTTTCAGCCGGTTTATATCGAGGAACCCAGCGTCGAGGATACGATCTCCATTCTGCGCGGTATCAAAGATAAGTACGAGATTCATCACGGTATCCGCATCAAGGACTCCGCCCTGGTGGCGGCCGCGGAACTGTCGGATCGCTACATCCAGGATCGCTTCCTTCCCGATAAAGCCATCGATCTGATCGACGAATCCGCCAGCCGCCTGCGCCTGGAGATCGACTCCCTGCCGGCCGAGTTGGACGAGGTGGAACGCAAAATCAGCCAGTTGGAAATCGAGAGCCGGGCCCTGTCCAAGGAAAAGGATGTCGAGGATTCGCAAATCCGGCTTGAGAAAATCCAGGATGAATTAGGCAATCTGAAAGAGAAGCAGACGGTTTTGCGCGATCGCTGGCAAACCGAGAAGAATTATATCGGCCGCATCAACGACCTGAAAAAACAGATCGAATCCGCCAAACTTGAGGCCGAGAAAGCCGAACGGGAAGGCAACTGGGAAAAAGCCGCGCAGCTTGTACATGCCGACTTGGTCACTCTCGATAAAAATCTGAACGCTACCAAGCAGGATTTGATCAAAATCCAGTCGGACCGAGCCCTCTTGCGCGAGGAGATTACCGAGGAAGACATAGCCGAGATTATCTCCATGTGGACCCATATCCCCGTAGCGCGATTGGTGGAAGGGGAGCGTCAAAAACTCCTGCACATGGAGGAAAATTTACACTCCTGGATCGTCGGCCAGGATGAGGCCATTGCGGCCGTATCCAACGCCGTTCGCCGGGCGCGGGCCGGCCTGCAGGATGAGAACCGGCCGCTGGCGACCTTTATCTTCACCGGCTCAACCGGCGTCGGCAAGACCGAACTGGCCAAAGCTCTCGCACAGTTTTTGTTCAACGATGAAAACGCCATGATCCGCATCGATATGTCGGAGTACATGGAAAAACATGCGGTTTCGCGTCTGATCGGTGCGCCTCCGGGGTACGTCGGCTATGATGAGGGCGGACAATTGACCGAAGCCGTGCGGCGGCACCCCTATTCCGTGATTCTGCTGGATGAGATCGAAAAGGCCCACAACGACGTCTTCAACATCCTGCTGCAGGTTCTCGAAGACGGTCGCCTGACGGATAACAAAGGGCGGGTAGCGAATTTCAAAAACTCGATCATAATCATGACCTCCAACCTGGGCTCGCAGGCGATCATGGGGCAGACCTCCCGGGTGACTGATGAAAACATCGGCGTGATCTATGCCAACATCCAGGAAACCGTGCTCTCGCAGCTGCGCCAGCAGTTGAAACCGGAGTTTCTCAACCGTGTGGATGAAATTGTCGTCTTCAAACCGCTGCTGCCGCGGGAGATTAAAGAGATCGTGGAATTGCAGTTCAACCGCTTGACGGTGCGCCTGAGAGCTGCCGGGATTGAGGCTCAGATCAGCGAGGAAGCCAAGGAATTGCTGGCCGAAGCCAGCTGGGATCCGGTGTACGGCGCACGCCCGATCAAGCGCATGCTGCAAAAACATGTATTGGATTACCTTTCGATGCAAATTCTCAACGGCGAATTCGTCAGCGGAGACCGCCTGGAAATTGGCGTGAATAATGGCGAAATCCATGCGCGCAGGATACAATAATCCGGAACAATTCAGAGATGACTGCGTAAGTAAGAATTGATATTTCAGTTGGGGTGATAGCAAAAATACGATATATTTAGGCCTGTAAGTTTTGGTGAACTGAATTATGAAAAATGTACAAGAATGGAGGATTTGTCTGATGGGGAAAAAGATCGCTTTTTTATCTATTATACTGCTGATGGTAGTGGTAGGATGTACCCGGAAACCGACCAAAACAGCTCAGGGTTATTGGGATTCGGCTGCGATCAATTTCGAACAACGCAACTATGAGGTTGCGGTTCAGGAATACGAAAAGATCGTCAAGTTTTACCCGCAGGATGACATGGCGGTGCGGGCGCTTTTCCTGGTTGCGGAAATCTGGAAAAGCAACCTGAACAATACCAAGAAAGCCATCGACATCTATCGCAAAATTATCAGTCTTTACCCCGATTCCGACAAGGCGCCGAACGCCGCTTTCATGATCGGCTACATCTATGCCAACGATGTAAACGACCAGGGAAATGCGCGTAAGAACTACGAGGAATTCATCAAGACCTATCCCGATCACGCCCTGGCGTCTTCGGCCCAGTGGGAACTGGACAATCTGGGAAAAACGCTGGAAGACATTCCCCAGTTGAATAAACTGAGTGAAAAAGAAGAGTAAACGGAGTTTCGAACATGACTTTCAACCTTTCCGAATTGAATGAGAGAATTCGCAAAGAGAGCGCTTTTGTAACGGATGTACGGCAGGAAATCGCTAAAGTAATTGTCGGCCAGAATGTGATGATCGAGCGGCTGATTCTGGGCCTGTTATGCAACGGGCATATTCTGCTGGAAGGTGTTCCCGGTCTGGCCAAATCCCTCACGGTGAGCACCCTGGCTAAGGCCATTCAAACCACTTTCCGCCGCATCCAGTTCACGCCGGACCTGCTGCCCGCCGATCTGATCGGTACACTGATTTACAATCAGAAGACAGGATCATTCGAGACGAAGAAAGGACCAATTTTCAGCAATATTATCCTGGCCGATGAGATCAACCGTTCACCGGCCAAGGTCCAATCGGCGCTGCTGGAGGCGATGCAGGAACGGCAGGTATCCATCGGCGAGAAGACGCACCTGCTGGACGATCCCTTTCTCGTGCTGGCCACCCAGAATCCGATCGAGCAGGAAGGAACCTATCCCCTGCCCGAAGCCCAGGTGGACCGTTTCATGCTGAAGGTGATTCTGGGATATCCGAATAAAGAGGAAGAACTCGAGATCATCCGGCGTATGGCGCATACCAACGGCAAGATCGAGATTTCCCCGGTCGTGACACCGGAGGACCTGAAACGTGCGCGGTCGGTGGTGAACGATGTCTACGTGGATGAGAAAATCCACCGGTATATTGTCGACCTGGTTTTCGCGACGCGCGAGCCGGAAAAATACAACATCAAAGATATTAGCGAACTGATCAACTACGGCGCCTCTCCCCGCGCGTCGATCTATCTCACCATCGCCGGTAAAGCCAAAGCCTTCATCCAGGGACGCGGCTACGTTACGCCCGAAGATATCCGGGATATTGTCTGGGATGTTTTGCGGCATCGCGTGATCCTGACTTTCGAGGCCGAGGCGGAAGAGGTGACGGTTGAGAATATTATCCAGAGAGTAATCGATACCGTCGAAGTGCCTTGAGCACCAAGTCTTGCGGCGAGAACATGACGGTGACGAAGAGCAAATAGACCGATAACCATGCTGCCCAAAGAAATTTTAAAAAAAGTCCGACAGATTGAACTGCGCACCCGGCATCTGGTGAACGATGTCTTCAGCGGCGAGTACCATTCGGTATTCAAAGGGCAGGGCATGGAGTTCTCCGAGGTGCGCGAGTACCAGCACGGCGACGATGTCCGCACGATCGACTGGAACGTCACGGCCCGTTACGATCGTCCCTATGTCAAAGTGAACGATGAAGAGCGCGAGCTCAACGTGATGCTGGCCGTGGATGTTTCGCGCTCCGGTGCTTTCGGAACGCATGAGAAATTCAAGTCCGAGATCGCGGCCGAGATTTGCGCCCTGCTGGCTTTTTCGGCCATCAAAAACAACGATAAGGTCGGGCTCATGATTTTTACCGACAGCGTCGAGAAATTCATCCCGCCGCGCAAGGGTAAGAGCCATGTGCTGCGCGTGATCCGCGAGATCCTTTACTATACGCCCCAATCGCCGCGCACGAATCTGCGCACCGGTATCGAGTACCTGCTCAGAGGATTGAGACGCCGTTCCATCGTTTTCGTCGTATCGGATTTTGACGATCAGGATTTTATCAAACCGTTACGGGTCCTCAACCGTAAGCACGATGTCATCGCCATCCGCATCTGGGATCGCCGCGAAAACGATCTGCCTGCCGTGGGGCTGCTGAAATTGCAGGACGCGGAAAGCGGCGAGGAAATGTGGGTTGACACCTCCGACCGGCCGTTCAGAGAATCGTATCAGGCGTTGATGGAACAAAAGCGGCAGAATTTTATTAAAGAAGCGAAACAGATGAATCTGGATTTCATCGAGATTGATACAATGACAAACTATATCGATCCTTTGATTAAGTTTTTCAAGATGAGGGAAATGCGGTTTCGTTGAGAATTGGGTATGCGATCTGATATGGTCGGGAATGGTATTTTTTCCGAAAACAACAGCCAGCCATTGCGTGTCAAACTTATTATTCCGGCTTTGGGAAAGGGCTTTTCGTTTTGGACTCCGCGACAACTGCTCACAACCGGAAAGATAGGGTAATATGATTCGCAGATCGACACACATCCTGGATCTAATAATTATCAGATTATTACCCGGATCGTTCGCAGCCCTGTTTCTGATCCTGTCCGCTGCGCCGGTTTTACAGGCGCAGACCATTCCCGTCAGTATCAAGACCTCAGTCGATACTACGATGGCGACAATTGGCGATCAAATTCACCTGGACGTGGGCTTACGCTATCCGGAGGGCACACGCTTCGTATTTCCGGCCCTGGAAAAGAATCTGGGAAAGTTCGAAATCGTGGGTGCCGGTTTCACACGTGAAAAAGGCATTGCCGGGGGATTCGAAAAGCGGTGGCAGCTGACCCTGGCGATTTTCGATACGGGCAAAGTGAATATTCCGCCGCTGGAAATCAAGGCCGTCGTCCCGCCCGATACGGTCAGCGTTCTGACTTTTACGACCGATGGGTATACGATCGATGTGATCTCGGTGTTGCCGCCGGGTACGTCCGAACCGAAGGATATCAAGGCGCCCTTCCCGATCCGCAAGGTCGTACCCTGGGACTATATTATCTTTTTCCTGGTCCTGGCGGCGATTGCCGGGAGCGGTATTTTCTACTACCGGCGCTGGAAAATACGACACCCGTCGATCGAGTTCGATGAAAAATTTCTGGAAGCGCCGCATGTGATTGCCTTCCTTAAGCTGGAACAACTTAAAAACGCAAAATGGGAGACACCGGAGGAGCGGCAGCAATACTACTTCGCACTATCGATGATCCTGCGTGAATACCTCGAACACCGCTATTTCGTGCGCGCCGTGGAGATGTCGACTTATGAAATCGGTTTGGCGCTGACGGAGACCGATATGGAAGCCGCTTTCATCCGGGAATTTGACCAGGTTTTACAGGAAATGGACCTCGTGAAATTCGCCAAGCAGATTCCTGCCGAAAGCAGTCTGCCGATCATCTGGCAGCGGGCCTGGCGCTGCGTGGAACAGACGCGCAAAGAACAGCTTTTATCCCGGAGTGACGTGTGATCGAAGTCCGCAATCTGACCAAGTATTTCGGTGACTTGAAGGCTGTGGACGATATCAGTTTTTCGGTTCAGCGCGGCGAAGTGCTTGGTTTTCTCGGTCCCAACGCCGCCGGGAAAACCACCACCATGCGCATCCTGACCGGCTTTATGCCCGCTTCGGAGGGGACGGCCAGCGTCGCCGGCTATGATGTCTTTGAAAACGGGATCGAGGTCAAGAGGCGAGTCGGCTACCTGCCCGAAAATCCGCCGCTCTACCGGGATATGACGGTGACGGAATATTTGCGTTTCGCGGCGCAGGTCAAGGGCGTCGCGCACCGGGCTCTGGCCGCCGAAACAGAGCGGGTAATCGAACGGGTTTCCATCGGGGATGTGCGCCATAAGTTCATCGATAAACTTTCGAAAGGCTACAAACAGCGGGTCGGCTTGGCACAGGCGCTGTTGAATAATCCCCCGGTGCTGGTGTTCGACGAACCCACGGTCGGCCTGGATCCCAAACAGATCATCGAGGTACGCGAACTGATCCGCAGCCTGGGAGAGGACCATACTGTGATCCTTTCGACCCATATTTTACCGGAAGTCAGCATGACCTGTTCGCGGGTCGTGATTATCAATGCCGGCCGGCTGGTGGCCGTCGATACACCCGCCAACCTGACGGCGCGCCTGAAGGGCTCGGAGACAATCGTTGTGGAAGTCGCCGGGGCTCCAGAAGAAATACGCGGAAAAATCATGAAAATGGAAGATGTACTTTCACTTTCCCTGCACACCGACGCGGGTGTGATGCACTGCCGGATCGAATCCAAAGTCAACACGGATATTCGCGGACGATTGGCGGCCCTGATCGTGAATGGGGGCTGGGAATTGCGGGAATTACGCCGGGAAGCCCTGAGCCTGGAAGATGTTTTTCTGAAACTGACCACCCGCGAAGAGGAGCTCGACTGATATGGGCAATGTCTGGGCTGTCTGTAAACGGGATATTCGCGGCTATTTTGCCTCGCCGATTGCCTATGTTATCATCGGACTGTTCCTGATGGTGGCCGGGATATTCTTTTACCTGCTGCTCAGCAGTTTCATGCAGTACGCCTATGCCAGCATGATGAACCGCCAAGGCGCGCCCCTGAATATTAACCTGATGATGATTCGTCCCTTCCTGTTGAACCTCAGTGTTATCATCCTGTTCATCATTCCGGTGATTACGATGCGCTCCTTCGCGGAGGAAAAGAAAGCGGGTACGATGGAGTTTTTGTTGACGGTCCCGCTCACAAACCGGCAAATCATTCTGGGTAAATTTCTGGCAAGTTATTTTTTATATGTTGTGATGATCCTGGCCACGTTCCTGTTCATGTTGTTTCTCTTTCTGTGGGGCGATCCCGAACTCGCGCCGGTTTTAATCGGCTACCTGGGCCTGCTTCTGCTGGGGGCGGCATTGGTAGCCATGGGTAATTTTATCTCCTCGCTGACGGAAAACCAGGTAGTGGCGGCGGTCGGTACGTTCGCGGCGACGATGTCGCTTTGGATCATCGGTGCCGCCGGCGATCTGGGCGGTAAAGTGCTGCAGGGAATTTTGAAATACTTGTCGATTATCGATCATTTCGAGGATTTTTCCGGGGGCGTTTTCGATACCAACCACCTATCTTTTTACCTGTCAATGACCTTTGTACTACTGTTCCTGACCTATCAATCGGTCGAATCTTCCAGATGGAGGGGGCGCTGATGAAGCGCGACCACTGGATTTTGTTGGCGGGTCTGGCGCTGCTGGCGGCCGGGCTGATCCTCTATTCGATCGAGAATGTCTGGAATGGGGAGATCATCACGCCGCTGGCCATCGGTTTGGCTGTCACCGTATTTGCCCTGCTTCGACTGGATATCAAAAAATTATTAAGAGACCGCCGCGTGATCTACAGCGGCAATATGTTCGCCGTGATCGTTTTGCTTATTGCCATTGTTGGACTGGCGGATTTTGTTCTGGCGCGCCATAGCTGGCGGGTGGATACGACCGGTAATAAGGCCTTCAGTCTCTCGGATCAGACAGTCCGGGTACTGAAAGGATTGACGCAGGATATTCACATCCTAGCTTTTGTCAAGGATCTGGATAAAGCTGCGCTGGAAGATCGTCTGCAGGAATACAGGCGTCACTCCCGGCATCTGCAGTGGGAAACCGTCGATCCCGATACCCGGCCGCTGCTCGCCAAGAAATATGCCATTCGCGAATACGGAACGCTGGTAGTGACTTCCGATATCCGCGAAGAAAAGATCAACTCATCGGCCGAGGAAGACATCACCAACACCATCATCAAAGTTACGCGGATGGAAAACAGGAAAGTCGCCTTTGTTACCGGCCATGGTGAAGCGGGTATTGCCAGCCCCGAACGTGACGGCTACAGCGTGGCTAAAGCGGCCATCGAAGGGCGGAATTACGAAGTGGAAGAATTGCTGCTGGCCGACCTGGATTCACTGCCCGAGGCCTATTCGATCTGGATTATTGCCGGGCCGAAGAAGCCCTTCTTCAAGCATGAATTGAAATTGATCTCTGATTTTATTGACGGCGGCGGAAGCGTCCTGGTTCTGCTCGATCCTGCGCCGGGAGTGGCCATGCGGGAATTGCTGGAAAAGTGGCATATCAAAGTCGGCGATGATATCGTCATGGACGCCAGCGGTTTTGGACGCCTGCTGGGGGCCGGGCCTGAAGTGCCCCTGATTTCACAGTTTGGCGAGCACCCGATTGTCGAAGACATGCAGGATTATATCGTCTTCTTTCCGCTGACGCGCTCCGTCGCTATATCGACCGACAGCACAGCCGGTTCGGTCAGTGCCGGCGAGATCGCTTTCACGGGCACCAACAGCTATTCGGTCCGGCCCCAGGATATCACGGCGGAAGGGGAATTTGCAATCGATCCGGAAGCGCCGCAGGGACCAATTCCGGTTGCCTGCGCACTGAGCATCATTACGGATGACGGCCGCACAGGACGCACGGTTGTGACGGGGGATTCCGATTTTGCCTCGAATGCCTACTTTGAAACGCAGGGTAACGGCGACCTGTTTCTGAATATGATTGCGTGGCTGATGGCGGACGAAGACCTGATTTCGATCCGGCCGAGATCGCCGGAGATGCGCACGGTCAACATGTCGCCGGCGCAATCGGCCATTGTGTTCTGGATGACGGTTGTGCTTCTGCCGCTGGCCTGTTTCGGCCTTGCGGTTAGGGCTTACGTGAGGAGAAGGTAGGGATGCGTAAGACGGCGATACTCTGGCTGCTGGGAGGTTTTGTGCTTTTACTGGCCGCCGTCTATTTTTTCGATATCGAGGGCGAGGGAAAACGCAATGATCGCAAAGGGCGGGAAGCCAGGATTTTCACGCTTAAAAAAAGCGATGTGACCGCGGTGACTCTGATCAATTCGTACGGCGCAGTCGGTTATCGTCGGGAAAATAAGACGTGGGTGATAACCGAACCGATCGTCACAGCAGGGGATCAGGAAGCGATCGAATCCCATCTGGAGGCTATCCTGAACTGCGAGCGGGATCGGGTTGTAGCCGATACCACGGACGATCTGAGCGCCTACGGTTTGGCGCGATCGCGTTTTACAGTGAGGGTGCAATCGAACGATTCTTTGTCGCTAATGCTCCTGATCGGTGATGAGAATCCCACCGGTGATTTTATTTATGCCAAATTCGCGGAGCAAGCCCGGATTTATACCCTGAAAAAACGCTTTCTAAATAATATCGATAAGAGTCTTTTTGATCTGCGCGACAAACAGATTGCCCATTTCGATCTGGATTCCGTTCGGAAAATCGAAGCCGTATCCGCTGCCGGAACGGCGATCATTTTGATCCGCTCCGAAGACGCCTGGCGTCTTACACAGCCGGTGGCGATCGAGGCGAAGGAGAGCGAAATCGAATCCTTCCTGAGCCGTTTAGGCAATGACCGGGCGAAATCGTTCGAAGCGGATAGTGCGTCCGATTGGTCCTCCTACGGACTCGACCGACCGCAATTACAGATTGGGCTTTTTTCCGGGAAGGATTCGCTGATCACAACTTTCCTGGTGGGCAGGCAAGCGTCGAACGTAGATAATTATTATGCGGCTGAAAGCGGCCGGCCGGCCGTCTTTACGATTGATCGCTGGACTTTCGAGGGCCTCAATAAGACCGCCTTCGATTTTCAGGATAAACAGCTGCTGCGCTTCGATCCCGCCAAAGTGGATCGCATCGAGTGGCAGATCGAGGATACTCTTTACTCGGCCGTTCAGGATAATTCGGCGGAATGGATGTTTATTCAGCCGGATACGATCCCGGCCGACGGGCAGAAGATCCGCGACTGGATTCGGCAGATCGAGAACCTGGAAGCGATGCAGCTGGAAACGTACTTCCCTGAAGACGAGCGGCTCTACGGCTTTGGGAAACCGCTGCTGCGCATTTTCCTGTACCCGGTAGGCGAAACGGTCCCGGCATTGCTGGTCGCCAACCAGGTGGATGATTACTATTATATTAAGACGGCGGACAGGCCCTTTATCTATAAAATCCGGACGGGTATGATCGATGAAATCCGCAATTCGAGAAAAGCATTTTTCCGGGAACCACGCGTTGAATAAAAGCCAAACTAAACTGGAATAAACCTTATACAAAGGAGGTTATAGTGATTGAAGTTCGCAACCTGGTAAAAAACTACGGCAACGTCGAGGCGGTCAAGGATATTTCCTTCACCGTCAAAGACGGCGAGATTCTGGGATTTTTGGGTCCCAACGGTGCCGGGAAGACCACGACTCTGAAGGTGATCACTTCCTATCTCGCGCCCACTTCTGGAAATGTATTTGTCAACGAAATGAATGTGCTCGACAACTCGATGCAGATTCGGGATATGATCGGCTACCTGCCCGAGATGAACCCGCTCTATCACGATATGAGCGTCTACAACTTTCTCGAGTTTGTCGCCAGCGCACGCGGGATTGACAGAACGAAATTCAAACGGCGCTTCGGGGACATCGTCGAACTCTGCGGTTTGCGGGGAGTCGTCTACAAGAATATCCACGAGCTTTCCAAAGGCTATTGCCAGCGTGTCGGTCTGGCCCAGGCCATCATCCACAATCCGCAGATTCTGATTCTGGATGAGCCCACGACCGGCCTCGATCCGAACCAGATCGCCGAGATTCGCAACCTGATTAAAAATCTCGGCAAGGAGAAGACGGTCATCATTTCCAGCCACATTTTGCAGGAAATCCAGGTGACGGCCGACCGCATGATCATCATCAACAAAGGCGAAATCGTGGCCGACGGCACCATCGATGACCTGATGAGCGGCTTCAAAGGCAAGACGCGCCTGACGATGGAGTTGCGCGATGCCACCGATGAGAGCGTGCGGAACATCATTTCCGTGAATCCCCATATCTCCGTGGCCGGGATCGAGCCGCAGGCCAGGCACCTGGAAGCCGTGCTCGAGTATCCCAACGATGCGGATCCCCGTGCAGATATCTTCCGCTACGCCGTGGACAATCATTGGACAATTCTGGAAATGAGCCGCCATAAGACGAGCCTGGAAGACGTTTTCCGTAACCTTACGATTGAAGGGGGGGCTACCCATGCGAAATAACTTTATGATTGTTTACCGGAGAGAGTTATCCTCTTTCTTCAATAGCCCGGTGGCTTATATCACGCTGATGGTGTTTCTGCTTATCAACGCGTGGTTTTTCACGAGCACCTTTTTCCTGGTGAATGAATCGGAACTGCGTACCCTGTTCTCGGTCGTGCCGATTGTCTATATTTTTTTCGTACCGGCGATCACCATGAGTCTGATCTCCCGGGAGAAGAACAGCGGAACGATCGAATTCATCACGACCCTGCCGCTCTCGGACGCCGAGATAGTGGTCGGCAAATACCTGGCAGCTCTGTCGCTGGTCGGGACGGCCTTGCTGTTTACTTTTGTCCACCTTTTCACGCTGCTGATCGTCGGCACCAATATCGACTTCGGTGCGACGATTTCGGGCTATCTGGGACTGCTGCTGGTGGGTGCCGCCTACACAGCCATCGGGACCTTCGGCAGTGCCGTAACCAACAACCAGATCGTTTCCTTTATCATCAGTTTTCTGATCATTTTTGTATTGTTCATTTTCGATAAGATCCTGATCTTCGTGCCGAATTTCCTCAGCGGCATTTTACAGTTTCTCAGCATCGATTACCATTTGAGCAATATTTCGAGGGGGGTCATCGATTCCCGGAATATCATCTACCTGGGTTCCCTCATCCTGTTTTTTCTGCTGGTAAGTATTCGCATTCTGGAAATGAGAAAGTGGAGGTAGAGATGACGAACATTCAAAATAAAAGACAATTTGCGATTTACATCGCCCTGATCGTGGCGATCCTGGCGGTCTTCAATATCGTGTCCAGGACGCTGTTCTTCCGGCTGGACCTGACGCGCAACGGCATGTACTCGCTGTCCAACTCCAGCAAGCGCATCATTGAAAAAATCGACGATCGCATGGTCGCGAAAATCTTCTTCTCCAAAGATCTGCCCGGCCAGTACGCCAGCTCGCGCCGTTACCTGCAGGACTTACTGGAGGAGTATCAGGCTTATGCGAGCGGTGAGTTCCATTTCGAGTTCATCAACCCGGACGACAGCAAGGAATCCCAAACCGAAGCCCAGGGCTACGGCATCCCGCCGGTCCAGTTGCAGGTCGTGGAGAACGACAAACTCGAGATCAAGAACGTTTACATGGGTATGGTGCTGCTCTATAATGACAAGAAAGAGACCATCCCCGTGATCCAGACGACGGAAGGCCTCGAGTACGACATCACGATGGCGATCAAAAAGGTCTCTGAAACCGATATGAAAAAAGTCGGCATCATCTCTCCCGAGGTCGAAGGCCTGACCACCGACAAGCTGCGGCAGCTCCTGCAGCAGACCTATACAGTGCGCAGCTTGTCTCCGGACAAGGAAATTCCCCCGGAAATCGGAACGGTGATCATGAACGGCTGGCAGGATTCGCTGACGACGGACGCTCTGTACAACCTGGATCAGTATCTGCTGCGCGGTGGACGCCTTTTCATCGGGCAGGGTCGTCTGAATGCCAACCTGCAGGAGGGCCTCGCTTCCGAGATCCAATCCAATATTTTCGATTTGCTGGAGAATTACGGCTTCCGAATCGGCAAAGACATGATCATCGACCGCGACTGCGGGCAAATCCAGGTCCAGCAGCGTCACGGTTTCTTCAACTTCGCCAACGCCGTTTCCTATCCGGCCTTCCCGCTGATTCACCGTTTTAACAACGAAAATATGATCGTGAAAAACCTGGAACAGGTTCGCCTGTTCTTTGTCAACGAAATCAGCCCGACGGACTCAAGTGTTCATTTTACGCCCTTGATGAGTAGTTCGAAAAACACCGGTTCGATCGCCTCCGGGATGGTGCCGCGTCAATCCATGACAGGCAACTACAGCATGGTTCAGGGCTACAATATCATGCCGCATATCAATAATTCGCAGATGCAGAATCCGGCGATGCTGTCGTTTCCGCTGAAATCCAAGACGCTGGCGGCCCTGGTGACCGGCGAACGCAGCAGTTACTTTGCGAACGACCCGGTTTATAGCAAGAAGGAAAACTTTCGGAGTCGCGGTGAAGTCGAGATCATCCTGCTGACCGACAATGAGTTCTTCAGCGATCAGCGCGGCGGCGGGATTCCCGAGAATACCGACCTGATCCTGAACAGTGTGGATTACCTGTCGGGTGACCAAGAGTTGGTTGAGATTCGTTCCCGCGAGGTGACGGCCCGGCCGCTGGCGCAGCTCGCCGACGGCTCGCGCCACTTCTGGAAATGGCTCAACATCGTATTGCCGGCCCTGCTGGTTATTCTCCTCGGACTGTTGCGTTGGAGACGCAATTCCGATAAACGCAAACTACTGGAGGAAATCTATGGTTAAGAAAATCAATCCCTGGATCAGGTATATAATTATCCTAGCTTTCGCCGTGCTGCTCCTCCTGCTTGTGACGCTCAAGAACAAAAAACACGGGTCGAAGGTAGCCGATGTCTTCCAGGTTAAAACCGAAGAAATCACGGCGTTCACGATCGGTAAAGGCCAGAATTCCGTTACGCTGATCAAGGCCGACACGACCTGGATTTTCGCCGAGCCCGATACCGGAGCGGTTAAAGACTGGCGGATCAATAACTTTTTTACGAATATCGTCAACGCCAAAAGGACGGGTTTCGTTACTAAAAATCCGGAGAAATACGACCAGTACAACATCAGCGATTCGCTGGCGATCTATGTACAACTCAAGCATGGCGAGTCCGTCCTGGAAACTGTTTTCGTCGGGCGCTCCAAATCCAGCTACTCTCAGGATTATGTCCGTTATCCCGACGACCCGAAAGTCTATATCACTCAGAAGAAATTGTTGAGTTACCTGGGTGAGAAGGCCGCCTTCTGGCGTTAAAAAAATACGGGAAAAAAGGGGACGACAGGTCCCCTTTTTTTAGCTCCTGCGGAATGGAAAAATAATCCGAATCCCGGCGCGAAGGGATTTATCTAAAGTCTCTAATGAGTCAAATACGTATTATTCGTACTTTATTCAGGTCTTCTCGGACCAAATTCGCGTTTTTCTCTCGGCGGGTGTGCCTCGGAAACCTTCATGATCCGGCCTTCATAGTCTTGACCGTCCAATGCCTCTTTGGCTTTTTCAGCCTCTTCAGGGGTTCCCATCTCGATGAATCCGAAACCTTTTCCCTGAATGACGTTTACACTTTTGACTTCTCCGTACTGGCCGAACAGTTCTTCGAGTTGTTCGTCCGAAACAGAGTACTTCAGATTCCCACAGTAGAGTTTACTACCTTGCATAACGTTCCTCCATTTGGTGTTAGATACTTGTTCGATATGTCGTATGGAGGACGTAGCCTGGAATGACTGCGCGCTTCTCCATGCGTGGCATTATTTCACAAGTAGGCTTGTAAATTAAGGTGTTTGTTTTGTGCGTATGACCCATGCAGTTACAAAGATCGTTCAAAGAACAGTTAATTTTAAAATATTCAAGTGATGTTTCATAGAAATTTTATAAATCCTTGGGTGAGTCTATAATTCTTTCTGATAGATTCGGGAGCGTTTGAATACCTTTCCGCCGACGCGTTCCATCTCGGCGCGGACTTTATGATTCTGTTCCAATTCCTGGTTGCTGTCGATGTATTGGATTCCCAACTCCCGGGCCGAATGGATCATGGCCACGCCCATGAGGACGTCAAGCCCCTGGCCGCGGCATTCATCTTTGATGGCGCCCAGCAGCAGATCCAGCTTCTTGGAGGACTTCGCAGATCTCAGAATATGCAGAAAGCCGAAGGGAAACAGGCGGCCGCGGGCTTTGCGGAAGCCGTCGTTCATATTCGGGATTCCCAGTACGAAGGCCATGACCTCGCCTTCTTTTTCTACAACTTTAACGAAATTGGGATTGATCACGGGCATGAATTTATTACTGATGCTCCGGATCTCGTCGTCATCAAATGCCAGAAAGCCGTGGATGTTGCGATAGGCATCGTTCATGAGTCGGAAAACCGGTAAGATATAGGGTTGAAGTTTCTTTTTGTCGTTAAATTCAATCAGGCGGATGCCCCGGCGGTGCGAGATGCGCGTATATACCTTTTCGTAGACGGCCGGCATCTCCTGCGGAACCAGGATGTGGTAATTGACGTAGTCCACCTGTTTGGAATAACCGCAGGCTTCCATATACTTCGGAATATATTCAAAATTATAAAATGCCGACATGGTGGGTTCGAATTCAAATCCTTCGATCAGGATACCCTGGGGGTCGAGATTGGAGAAACCCTTGGGACCGACGACTCGTTCCATACCCCGATCGGCCGCCCAGCCTTCGACGGCCTGCAGCAGGGAGCGGGCGATCTCAACATCTTCGATACAGTCAAAGAGCGTAAAACGCGCAATTTTCTCGTGCTGGGTTTCGTTATAACGCCGGTTAATAAGGCCCATAATCCGGCCTACCGGTTTTTTGTTTTGATAGGCCATGTACAAAACCGTCTCGCTGTTGACTGAGAAACGATTGCAGGCGGGATCCAGGTAGTCCAGATCGTCTTGAAAGATACCCGGTACCCACCGTTTATGGCCATTATGAATTCGAGCGGGAAGCTGAACAAATTCGCGGAGTTGACGTTTTCCTGTGACTGCAACAATCATATGGGGCATTCTGAATATTCCTGTTGCAGCCTATTTTCTACGAGTCATTTCCAAGGGCATCTAAACCGTTTAATCGTAACTGATTGGGAAGATAAAGGATTTGTTTGAGAATTGCCAGTGAATTTCATTGGGGTGCAAACGATATGAGTTGTCGTCGAAATCATCTTGGTAGTCAGTTGGATAACATTTAGATTTGAAAAGATGTCAGAGCAACGCTACATACGGGGTTCGCTGGGCTCGAACCGGGAAAGCATGATCGTCGCCCGCGCGGCCGAGGCGCTCGAAAAAGGCAAGCGGGTTGATTTCCTTTTACCCTCCGTGAATCATATCCAGACTTATCGCAGAGCCCTGCTAAAGGGTGTGACGTTTACGCTTCCCGGGCAGCTATTCCTCGGTACCTTTGTGGCCTGGGCGAATCGTATCCTGGACCAAGCCGGTGTAACCGTCGCGATCATCTCGCGCCAGGAAGAATGGATTCGCATCCAGACCCTGGCGCGCCGGACCGCCGGGCAGCCGGGGAGCCCCGGCTGCATCACCCTATTGCAGGAGATCTTCGATAATTTTCGAAATACCGGGCTCGATGCAAATGCGCTTCGGCAGCTCTTCCGGCGGCAGAAATTTGGCCGGGCCCTTGCGTATCTTGATCTTTTCGAGGAACTGGAAAGACAGTACGCCCAAAAAAGAATCGGAACGACCACCCATTCGCTGGCGCTGGCGCTCCAAACTCTGCAAGACGATCCGCCTGATTTTGAGGGGGATTGCTTGTTCGTCGACGGTTTCTACGAAATGGTGCCGCTCCAGACGACACTGCTACGGCACATATCCCAATATTATAGGCAGACGATTATCGGTATAATCGATCATCCCGACCATCCGGTATATTCATATTGTAAAGACCTGTGGCCAGAATTGGGTCAGGACAATAGCGAATCGGCCATTGAAAATAGTGATCAGAATGATGCTTTAGGACGTATCCGGCAGCAGCTGTTTCGCGTTCCACCGGTGGATACCGAAGCGCTGCATTTCGACAGGTCCTGGAAAAATCTGCGGCAAATGCAGGGGCTTGCGGTGTTGCGTTGTCCGACGCGCCGGGCCGAAGTCGAAACCGTTGCAGCCGTGCTCCGGAAATGGCTGCGCGAGGGCGGCGCGGTCGAGCGCGTAGCGGTGGTTTATCGCGGCGGCTACGACTACAGCCGGCTGATCCAGACGATCTTCCCGCAATACGGAATCCCCGTCAGCAAGCCCGAGCTTGCGCTGGCGGATATGGAGCCGGCCCAGCTGCTGCTCAGGATTCTGGCCCTGAATGCCGTCGACTTCCGGCGCGAAGACCTTGAAGATCTGTTTCGGCATCGCATCGTTCGGGAGCGCTACGGTGAAGAGGCGCTGCTTGAATTTGAGTACCTGTCGAAAGCGTGGGGTTCGCCCTATGGACAACAGAACTGGCTCAAACAACTGAATCAGAGACGCGATTTCCTGCACAGCCTGAGCGGCGTCGAGGCCGAGGAATATGGTTTCTTTCCGGCCGATATTGACGAGCAAATTCAAAAAATCGAGATGATCCTGCCCGCGATCACACGGCTTTTTACGGATGTTCGTGTGCCGCAGGAGGCCGCAGTCGCTGAGTATGAAGAGGTCTGCTACGGGCTTCTGCATCGTTTTTACGGCGAGCTCAGCGGGGACAGCCTGATTCGGACGATCGAGAAGATCCGGCTGCTGTTGCGCAAGATTTCGCAGATGATTGCCGTTGATGAGAAGATTCCGCTCACACTCTTCGTTCAATATCTGAAGAAGATGATGCAGACCGAGACGATTCGGGATGGAGCGCAGCAGACTTCGGGAATCCTGGTCACCGATCTGATGAGTGCGCGCGGCCGCGATTTCGACGTCCTGATTCTATTAGGTATGGTCGATGGCGAATTCCCGGCCCTGCGCAAGGAAAACCCGCTTTTCGACAACCGGCGCCGGCGGGAGTTCAATTCGCTCGCGGAAGAGCGGTTGTTTGCCGATACCGGCTCGAACCCGGCCGAAGAGCGTTTCCTGCTGTATTATCTTCTGGCGCAAGCCAGGCAAAATGTTCTGATCACTTTCCCGGAGATGAATAATGCCGGGAAACAGCTGGCGGTCTCCGGTCTGCTGGCGTTCCTTTTCAGCGCCTGCCGGGAAGCCGGGGCGCTGGAGCGGGGCGATGCCTCTTTCGAAACGCTCGCGGTTCAGGAAAAATCCGAGGCAATTAAAACCCTTGAAGAAGGAAAAGCTCTTGCGCTCGGCGGGGAGTGGGCGGGGTCGGACAGAGAACTATTCGGGGATATATTGGGAGAAGCTGCCTTGGAAAACATGCGCCATCGCCGCCGGGCGGAACGATCGCGCCGCGAGGAACTTTCCGGAAACTGGAATGGCAATCTGGCGGATTCCGGCCCGTTTCCGTCCCTCGTGAGCAAAAAATTCTCGGCGACTAAAATCCAGGATTACGCCTGGTGTCCGTTTCTCTATCTGTGCCGCCATCTCTGGAAGGTTTATACATCCGAAGAACCATCAATCGATTTGACACCGCTGGCCGAAGGGCTCCTGATTCACATTACATTTGAAAAATTTGTGGCTCCGTTTGTCCAAAGCGGTAGTGATGACTGGAAAGGCTACCTTGAAGCGAATGTTGAAGAGAAGATCGAAGTTTGCATCACGGAAATCGACCGGCAGTACCGGCCGCGCTACAACTTCCTGTCCGATGGGGTCTGGACGCGCAAACTGGCCGATTTGCGGCAGGGTCTGCAGGCCTTTGCCAAAACCGAACTGGACTACATCGAATTGGATTTTCGTCCTTTTCAACTCGAGCGGCAGTTTGAGTATGCCGACCGCGAATTTGCGATTACGCTGGATGGCGAGGAATTACCCATCCAATTTCGCGGTAAAATCGATCGCATCGATATTTCGTCCATTGATCAGGCCGCCTTCATCATTGAATACAAGCGGACGGAAAATACAGCGCATAACGTGCCCAAAGGCGTCGCTGACGGCATTCACTTCCAGATCCCGATGTACCTGATGACCTTGGAGCGGGAGCGCAAAACGGCCGGTTTCGTCTCGCATGCCTTCTTCGGCGGCAAACGGGTCAAGGGCTTTTCCCTGCACGGGAAATCTGCCGGTATCAAAACGATGAGAGAGGACGAACTTCGTCAACTTCTCGACGATGCTAAAACGAAATTGCTGGAGAAATTCAGTGGAATCGCGATGGGGCATTTCAACCTGCATCCGTTTAATACGACCCGCTGCAAACGGAATGGCTGCAGTTTTTACGATCTGTGCCGGATCGATCCGGGTAAGATTGCATTTTCGGAGGCAGACACCGAAAGTGAAACGATTTTACAGGAATAAGTGGTACATCGATAAAACGAGTAACGCGCCCGACGTGGTGCAGGCCAGATTAACGACGTCGTTATCGATCCAGCGAATTCCCCGGACCAGTTTCGTCGGATAACTGCCGCAGTGCTGCAGTTTTTCCGTTACTTTATCACAATGCGGACACAGGTACTGCGCCTGGACTGTCGCGCCGATGATTGAGTCGATGAGCGCGCCGAGTATGCCGCTGGCGACGATAATGACGAAGAGGATTCCCAGCGTTGTGTCGGTCCTGGCCGGAATAATTCCACTCAGGGTCAGGATGCCGGCCCCCATAAAGAAGCCCGATGTGCCGAGCATAGTGACGCCGCCCGAAGTGCCCGCCGGGACTCTTGAAAAGGTCAGAATATGGCGCGGCTGGCGACGGGCGAAAATCCCGATTTCGGTGCCCCAGGTGTCGGCGGTCGCGGCCGCCAGAGAACCGAGGAACATGTAAAAATAAATATCGCGCGATGTATAAAAATACAGGATGGACATGATCAGGGAGATACCGCCGTTGGCGTAAACCTGCAGGATATCCCGCTGGCTGCCCTTTTCCACCATGCCTTTAAGGAGCGTCTTGCGCAGTTTACCGATTTTGGAGAGGATTGAGGAGAGCACGAAGAAAGTCGCCATCGGAATCACCCAGAAGATGCCGCCGATCGAGAAGACGATCGATCCCAGCAGCATGGCGCCCGCAGCACCGCCCGGGGTAAGGGCTTTCAGGCGAAAGGCCACATAGGCCAGCAAGAAGGAAAAGGTCACCCAGCCGAACACCGCCACCTGGGCGGGGAACGGAATTTTCAGCATGATGTCGAGCATGAGTGCGCTCAGGAGCGGCAGGCTGAGGTTATCCGATCCGGCGTAGGAGATGGCCTCGCTGAGGGTCGCCACGATGCCAACGGTGATCCCGGTGATTGTCAGGCTTACCAGCGCAGGCCGGGCGCTGCCCTCGAAAATACACAGCAAAGAAAAAACCACAGTTGTGATGAAAAAGGCGCTGAAGAAAACCGTCAGCGAACCGGCCACGCTCTTGCTGTCTTTCCAGAAGTTAAAGGTGCGGCTGCTTTTGGCGGCGGTTCCAACTATGGACGCCAACGGATCGGAAAGCGTCATAATCAGGATTCCGATCATCAGGATTTTGGGATTGCTTTTCCAGTAAAACAGGATCAGCAGCAGGAAGGAGACGGGAAAGAAAACGGTCCCGAGTGAGAAGCGTTCCGTGCTGTGCATGCCCTTCATCTGATCCTTGCGCAGGGCGACGGCATTCAGGACAATAAAGATGCAGGCCAGCACGGCTGGCTGCAGTCCGGCGCTGAAAATCAGCGGACTGAGAAAAACCAGCAAGCCCACCCCGACATGAACCATCTGGCGGGTATGTTCACCCGAAACGTGGAACTGCTTGCGGATAATCTCGCTCAGGGCGACGAAACCCAGAATGATCAGCAGAAACACGGAAAAAGTAATCCACTCGTTTGAAAAAGGTTGATATATCAGCACACTATCTCCATTTGTTTTCGGGTTTAATATTATACATTTTGGATAGTTAATTCAAGTTGTTTGCTTATATTCGAAACAGAGAGATACCGGATTTCCATGACTAATGATTACCTGACCGCCCAAAAGGATATTCAGCGTTCGCAAATTGTATGCGCTTCGGCGGGCACCGGCAAGACGCGGGTGCTGGTGGACCGCTACATGGAAATTGTCGGCAGTGCAGCGGCGGTGATTCCGCAAATCGTGGCGATCACCTTTACCGAGAAAGCGGCCGGTGAGATGCGCGAGCGCATCCGGGCCGAACTGGTGAAGGCGGAGCAATTCTCCGAACCGCAGAAATTAAAACTGATCGACACGCTCGCCACGGCGCCGATCTCGACGGTGCACAGCTTCTGCAGCCGCCTGATCCAGGATAATTACGAACAGGCGGGTATTGACCCGCTTTTCAGGATTGTCGACGAGGTTGAGGAATCCATCCTACGCCGCGATGCGCTGGATCGTTTTATCCATCGTAAACTCGAATCGAAAGACCCGGCCTTTGCCCGCCTGCTGGAATACCTGGAAATCGGCGCGATTGCCGAACTTTTCCAGCAAGCCTGGCAACTGCAGAACGAGGTTTTTCGCTATATCGAAAAAGTCGGATTGAAGCCGGAATCCGATCTAGTGGCTCTGGCACATGAAAAATTTGAGCAGCACACGCTCGAAACGCTGCGAAAGATTTTTGAAGATACGGAAGGGCAAGCCTGCCTGCGGGAAATCGACAGATTGAGTTGCCCTGACCCCGAAGACAAATTATGGCAGGCCTTCGGAACGATTCGGGCCGCCGCGGAGGCGGTTCAATCGGGGAAAATACCGGCGGCCTGTTTTGATAATAATCTCGCCAGAGCCTTCAGTGGAAGCATTAAAGGAAATGCGAAAAAGTGGGGCGACCAGGTCGAACACGCCCGGGCCGTGCACGATTTTCTGAACCGGCGCTGGAAGACGATCAAGGATGATATCCTGCCATATGATGAGGACATCGAGAAAAATCACATTCGCGTTTTGATCCCGTTTCTGACGCTGGCCGGTGAGTTCATGGATTCCTACCGCGCGTTGCTCAAAGCCAACAGCCAGATGGATTTCGCGGGTCTGGAGCGTGAGGCGTTGCGCCTGACGTCCGGCGACGATCCGTCAATGCGCGACTATCTCGGCCGCTACACGCATCTGCTGGTCGATGAATTCCAGGATATCAATCCCATTCAGAACGCCATTCTGCAAAATATGCAACGGTTGAATCCGCAGCTGATCACCTTCTTTGTCGGTGACGAGAAACAGTCGATTTATCGCTTTCGCGGAGCGGAGGTCGAGATCTTCAACCGTTTGCAGAAAACGTCCGCAGCGTTGCGCCTGAACCGCAATTTTCGCAGCACCGCGCCGTTGATGGCTTTCTTCAATGAGCTGTTCCACTATCTTCTGGGGCAGGAAGCCAGTGCCGAAGAATACGAGGTCAACTATCCGATTCCTATCGAGCCGCATTTCAAGAGTAGCGAAGTCGTTCCCGCGGTGGAATTGCTGCTGGTGAAAGACGACGAAGAGGCGGAAGACGGGACGAAAGATGCGGCGGCCCTTTCCGATCCGCAGGCCGAGGCGACGCTGGTGGCGATGCGCATGGCGGCCTTGCACGGGCGGCCGATCGTGAAAATCAAAGACCAGGCGCCGCGCGCCGCCACCTGGAACGATATGGTCGTTTTACTGCGGTCCCGCACGCATCAGCCCGTTTTCGAATCGATATTTCAAAAAGCCGGCATCCCTTTCTATGTGCTTTCAGGCCAGGGCTTCTATGAAAAACGTGAAATCCAAGACGTGATAAATTTCCTGCGTGTACTGCTGAATTTTTACGATGAGGCGGCCCTGGTGGGTGCGTTGCGCTCGCCAATGTTCGGCGTGAGCGATTACACCCTGTACCAGCTCTCCGAAGAGGATCGCCTGCTGGAGGGCCTGAAGAAATACTTCCGGGGCGAATGGCTGGGCGCGCCGCCGGCTCCGTCCGAACGGGAACTCCTGGATCGTTTCCACCGTATTTATACCGGATTATCCGATGAACTGCAGACGTTGAGCATCGGTGAACTGATCGATGCAATTTTACAGCGGACCGACTATCTGGCGATTGTCTCCTCCTTATCAGACGGCCATCGTCAGAAGGCTAATCTGAATAAACTGGTTGACCTGGCGCTGGAGTGGTCGGTTCCGGAAAATATCTCGCCAATCGATTTCATCCGCCGGGTGCAGATCTATCGCTCGCTCGAGGCCCGCGAAGGCGAGGCCAATCTGGTTTCGGAACTGAATGACAGCGTGACCATCATGACGATTCATGCCGCCAAAGGGCTGGATTTTCCGATCGTGTTCATTCCGCGCCTGGCATCCCGGATCAATGTACGCAGCGGCAATCTGCTGGAAAATCCGAAGGAAGGCCTGGCGCTGCGCTTGTCTTCCGCGTTCGGCGGCCGGCAGGCGTTTATGTTTGAATATTTGAAGAGACTGGACTCCCGGCGCGTACATGCCGAAGAGAAACGCCTGCTCTATGTGGCGGCCACGCGGGCGGCCTCTTACCTGGTTTTATCGGCGGTTGACGACGGCAAGCGCCGGGAGGATAAACAGGGCAGCCTGTGGGCGTACTGCAACGGATTTCTGGATCATGACCGGCCGGAGCTATTCACCAAAACCATCATGACGAAATCCGGGCTGTTTGAAAAATTTCGGCAATTGTACGCCGGGGAAGAAAAATCTCCTCAAAAGTTAACCGGGTTGCAGATCAATCAAATTCGTGAGCTGGGCAGGGCGCCGGAATTCCGTATGCGTCATGAGAAAATCACCGCCACGGAATTTGCAGAATGGGTGGCTGGAAAGTTCTCTCCGCCACGGCCAATCACGATCCCGATCGGGAAAATCTGGAAGCGAGCCCTGACGCCGCTCGAACTCGGGAGCGTGATTCACAAGGCTTTCAGTTGGTGGGATTTCGAGCATCCGGAAGCACTGCGGGAAAGCATCCGTCGTTTACTTGCGCCTTACTACCTCGATGCAGCCGAAGAGGAGCAAATCCGGCGGGAAATCGAGCCGTGGATAGCTACGCTGTCAGAGGCCGGTAATCCGTTACGCGAGCTGCTTGCGCGAAGCCGCAGGATCGACCGCGAGATCGAGGTGGTCGGCCTCTATTCGGACGTTATCATAGAAGGCAAAATCGATCTGCTCCTGCATAATTCGGATGACAGCTATGTGATTGTCGATTTTAAAAGTGATCGTGTCGGTGCGGAGAGGGACGAAGACCTGCTGCACAAGTATGATGCCCAGCTGGGACTCTACGCCTTCATCCTGGAGAAATGGTCGCGTCTGAAAGTCAGCCGGCATGCGCTCTACTTTATTCGCACCGGCAGCCTGGTGAAACGGATCGTCGATGGCGAATATCTTGCGGAGTTAGAGCGAAAGCTGCAACAGTTTATCCGCTCAGACGGCAATTGATTCGAGCCGGAGCCGTCGAAAAATAATTGAACGGGCTGTCATCATTTGCTCCGGGATTGTGTCCAAGAGAAGTATGAAATCCCATCGCGTCAGGAAATGCGGAAACAAAGTACTCGCTTTGCGTTATAACAGACAACGATTCTTCCGCGCGGATCGATTGTTCGAGGACTGATTCAGAAACCGGCAATAACGGCAGGGATTAGCCATAGGAAAATAAACGATGCATCGAACCCTTATTCTGCGACCGCTTTTTTATCTTTCAATCCTGTTGATCCTGTTCATCATTCCGCTCCCCGGAAGCGCTCAGAGCAGCGGACGAATTTCCGGTTATTTACGGGATGCCGCTACCGGCGAACCGGTCATGTATGCCAATATTGTTCTGGAACAAACCGATACCGGCGCGGCAGCGGATGTCTACGGCTATTACGTGATCGCGAGGGTTCCACCGGGTGAGTATTTTGTCAAGGCTATGATGCTGGGCTACGAGAACCAGCGGAAGCGCGTGGTCGTCAGAGTGGGTGAGGAACAGCGGGTGGACTTCGATCTGGCGGTCAAGGCCATCGAGACCGAAGCCGTGACGGTAACCGCGGAGCGCACGCGTTTCGAAGAGAAAGTCGAAATCAGCCGCACCAATCTCTCTTTCCGCGAGATCAAATCCGCACCGGCGTTTATCGAGGCGGATGTTTTCCGCTCGCTGCAGTTGCTGCCGGGCGTGAGCGCCCAGAACGATTTCTCGTCCGCCCTGATTGTGCGCGGCGGCAGTCCCGATGAAAACCTGATCCTGCTGGATGGCACTGAGATTTATAATCCGTATCATATCGGCGGCGTGTTCTCGACTTTCAATGCCGACGCGATTTCCGACGCGGAATTTCTGGCCGGCGGCTATCCGGCCGAGTTCGGCGGGCGGGTCTCCTCGGTGTTGCAGATTACATCCAAAGAGGGAAACTCCAAAGGCGGCCGCCTCACGCGCAATACGCCGCTGGCGAAATACTGGGACCTGAGCGGCGTAAAGGGCGAAATCAGCGCACTCAGCAGCAAAATTATGGCCGAGGGACCGTTTTATAAAGGATCCTGGATTCTGTCGACCCGGCGGACCTATTTCGATCAGCTGGCCAAACTGTACTACTGGGCCAAGCAGGAGGACCAGAACTGGAAATACTATTTCTGGGATACGCAACTCAAGGTGATTTCCGACCTGGATAAAAATAACCGGCTGACATTCATGACCTACAACGGAACGGATCGCCTGGCATTTAAACTGGATGCGGGCCTGACCAACGAGATCGATTTCGACTGGAACTGGGGCAACAACACTTCAAGCCTGCAATGGCGCTATGTCCCCAACGCCCGTTTCTTCTCGGAAACGAGTATCGCCCGGACCCAATATGTTTTCGATGTCAATCTGCAGATCAGTCAGACCGACAGCGTCGCCGGCACTACTTCTAACCAGATTCTGGTCAATAACGAAGTCTCCGATTGGACCTTGAAAGAAAAACTTTCCTGGTACGTTTCACCGGCGCATACGCTCACGCTGGGCATGGACCTGAAAACCCTTTCCATCACCTTCAAACAAAAACTCGATGATGTGACCTATCTGGACAATAAACAGAGTCCCCGCGTCAGCGCCTTCTACCTGCAGGATAAATGGAATACCGGCGCCCTGTTTTCGCTGCAGTTCGGCCTGCGGATTTCCAAATATGAACTGCATAAACGGCTCTATGCCGAACCGCGTTTCGGCTTCAAATATCGACTGACGGAGGATTGTTCGATCAAAGGCAGTTGGGGAGATTACTACCAATTTCTGTTTACGACGAACGATAACGATGAGATTCTGCGGATTGTCGATTTCTGGGAACCGATCCCTCAAAACCTGGGGGCGATCCACAACCAGCACTATATTCTCGGAATCGAGCGGTGGCTCGGGGAAAACTTCACGGCTTCCGTGGAGACTTATTATAAACCCTATGCCAACCTCCTCGATTTAAATCCCAACAACAATCCGGCGGATCCGGATGACGATTTTATCTCCGGGGAGGGACATGCCTGGGGGATTGAACTGCTGCTCAAAAGAACCAGCGGGAAACTGAGCGGCTGGCTGGGATATTCCTATTCCTACACCGAGCGCCGCATTGACTACAACAGCGACGGCCGGATCGACGAGGACGCCGGTGAAGCTTTCGTGCCGAAATATTACCGGCCGCAAAGTATCAACCTGGTTCTGAATTACCGGCTCGGCCGTAAGAACCAGCTCAGTCTGACCTGGTCGCTTGCCAGCGGACAGCCGTACACCCCGGTCATCGGGAAAGTCTATACGCAGAGCAATTTCGGCAGTCTGCTGAATCCCTACGAGCAACTGGACAATATCAATGGAGCTAAAAATTCTGCGACTCTGCCGACCTACATTCGCGGTGATATCGGCTGGACGCGCGATATCTCGCCCTTCGGGATCAAGGGGCGTCTGAAGGCGCAGGTGATCAATTTCACCAATCAATTCAATGTACTGCTGTACAATTGGGATCATTCCAAATCTCCCTCAAAAGTAACGGCAATCGGGATGTTCCCGATCATCCCGACTTTCGGACTGGAATTCGAGTTATGAAAAGAGGCATGAACATGAACAGACGAATCGGATATACAGGTTTGTGGGCCGTTCTCATCGCACTATTTTCGGGAGTTTCCTGTGAAAAAGAACTGGACATTTCCGAGTTTTCCGATGAATTTGCGGAATTCCAAACCGAATTGCGCATCGAGGCTATCTTCTGTCCGGGGAACCCGATGAATTCGATCGTGCGGATCGATCGGACGATTGGCGTCGACGATACGGTTGTTTACAACGGCCGGGATGATGATGGCGACTGGATGTCGTTCAGCGACGATAACAACAATGGCAAATGGGATAGCGGCGAAGCCCTCAACGACGACCTGGGTGAAGACGGTATCGAGGGCCGGGACGGTGGGTTCCCCGTCCGTGATAAAGGCGAGGGCAACGGGCGCCCGGATCAGGGCGAGCCGCACATTGACGAATATGATGAGACGCTGCCCTTGATTCACGACAGCACGGCGCAGGTATTTATAACGCACATCCCCAGCGGGCAGGAGTTTCAGTTTCATTGGACGGCTAAAGCCGATTCTTTCCTGATCTACCGCACGGGTGCGCGCTTTAACGATGAGAACGATGAAGAAGAGCTGGAATCCGAGAACGTCTATTATGGTGCTTACCGCCCCAATTCCATAGCGGGCTTCTCTCTGGAGTGCGGTTGCGAGTACGAATTCAAGGTGATTTCGGAGAAGTACGACCTGGTCGTTACCGGGCGTACGGTCCCGCTGCCGCCGGCGGTTTTTCTCGATTCTCTCTACGCCAGGAATGGCGATACGCTCTATTTTAACTTCAATGAATCGAATGATATTCGCTGGATTTCCGACCCAATGACTTCAACCTATTACGTGATGATGGAGCAGATTCTGTTGCCCGATTCGATCCAGATTATCTATACGCATCCCTCTTTTCCGATCGAAGCCCTGACCCGGCAGAACGGCGGAAATCCCATTGGAATCGAGCCGCTCTTCGGCCTGTTTCCCGGTTTGTATCGAATTACCGTCAGCGTAATGGACCCGAATTACGGGCGCTATTACTATTCCGACTTAGCGTTGAAAGACCCGCAAAAAAGTAATTTACGCGATCAGAACGGCAACCCGGTTATGGGCTGTGTCGGTTCTATTTCCGAGACCAGGCAATATATACGCATCCGCTAATCCAATCGGGGATTGCGGAGTGGGTTTTTGAATTAAAGAAGTTTTACGAGATTTGCTGTTCCTGCGCCACCAGCGCGCTGCAATCCTGATTGATGCGGTACCGTTTGCGGGTATGCATGGCTTTTATAAAAATAGAGTCCTGTTGGCCGAGTTCTTCACGGTTAAAGCCTTCTTCTTCGAGAATGGCTACGGATTTTTCAAAAACCTCTTCCAGCGTGTCGACTTCTATGTATCTGCGTTTGGCTTCGTTATTTTTCTTGAAATTAATTTGATAGACATCCAACATGGTTTAATCCTCCTTATTCACCCCTAAAATTACACATATTTTAGCATTATTTCGTGAATAAATCTTCCTGCCAGGCAACCGCATAGGTGCAAACCATATCCCCGGTCACATTGTTGGCGGTTTCGAACATGTCCAGAATGGGGTTGATCCCCATCGCCAGTGCGACGACGACCGCTATCTGATTGCCGTCCAGGCCGATGGCCTGCAGGATGATAAAGAGCAAAATCAGGCTGCCTCCGGGAACTCCCCCGGCGCCGATCGAAGCCAGCACCGTCGTAATCACCAGGATCAGCAGCGTCGGCAGCGTCATCGGCAATCCGAAAATATTGGCTGCCAGAATCGCGAACATCGGCAGGTGCACGCAGACGCCGTCCATGTTGATCGTCGATCCCAAGGGTAGCGAGAAGGACGCCAGTTCCGGGCGCACGCCGAGTTTCTCCTGGGTGACGTGCAGGGAAACCGGCAGCGTTGCGGCGCTGCTGCGGGTGATAAAGGCGGTTAAAATAGCCTCATCCATCCCTTTCATGATTTTATAGGGATTCCGCCGCGTGACGAGTGCCAGCAGGATCGGATAGACGACCAGCATCATTACCAGGATACCGGCAATAATGCCCAGCGTTACGCGTACATAGGGTCCGACGATTTTCGGTCCGTAAAGGCCGAAGTTCATGATCGAGAGCGCCAGAACGCCGATCGGCGAATATTCAAGAATCCAGTCTACCATCTTGAATACCGCATCACGGGCGGCTATGCAAAGATCGATAAGTTTTTCCAGGCGCCGGACCTCGGCCCGGTCTCCACCGGCTTCAATGCTGATCCGGATGGCCAGGCCGAACAGGATCGAGAAGACAATGACGGACAGGAAATTGTTGGTGGCGAGGGCTTCGAAAGGGTTCCGGAACATATTGAGAAAAATGTCGCCCAGCTTGCCGCCGGTCGGTGCTTTTTCGGCGAGAGCATCCGTTTGATTTCCGAGCGTTTCAACGATACCCTGCCAGCCTTCCAGCTGCGAATTCCCGCCTGGATTGATTAGCACGGCCAGGGATGCTCCCAGAATGGCGGCCAGTATCGAACAGAGCAAGTACCAGCCGATCACTTTCAGACCGATGCGCCCGAAGCGCTTGATCGGCAGTGATGCCGCGCCGGTGATAAGTGAGAAGAAAATAATCGGAATCACGATCATCTTGAGCATACTGATCAGCACGGTGCCGAACGGAGATACATACGGAATGATGCTTTCGGTCACCGGCCGGCCGGTGCGGCTGGAGATGTACCAGAGCAGGCCGCCCACGGCCGATCCGATCAGAAAGCCGCACAAAATCCGCAGCAGGATCGAAGTCTTGAAATACCAGCGCAATATCGATTTTATCATAAAGCCCCGATTTGTTCCGATAAACTAAATCCTGAAGTCCTGAAAATCAATAATTATCGACATTTGCTCGGACCGGATTGTCCGGACTTCACGATTTACCCGCTGCCTGGGAATTATTTTGGGGAGATTATTGTCTAAAACAGTGTAAGAACGGTAGAGGATTTTGAATTTTTCGAATAAATAGCGAAAATTATGGGTAAGATGAATTTAACTTTTTCGGAGCCGGGATTGTCAAAAGGCCGACAAAAGGATCCGTTCGAATTGAATCGAAATGAAGCGAAGTCCGAAAATGAAATCCGATTTAATCACCTGGTCTATGAAAATCATGAAAAAATATATGGCCTGTTCCGCCGCATGGTCAGTTCCCACGACGAAGCGGACGATCTGACCCAGGAGACTTTTATTAAAGTGTACAAAAACCTGCCGCAATTTAAACAGCAATCTTCGATTTACACCTGGATCTATCGTATCGCGATGAACACGGGCTTGAATTATCTCCGCCGGCAGAAACTCCGCCAGGGTCTGGGAATCGAGAAAATCGAGCATTGGTTCTCTGCGAGCATCGAACCGGAAAATGAACAGCGCAATAGCGTGCTGAGGCAGGCGATTGCGAAACTGCCCCCTAAACAGCAGATGGTTGTAATGTTGCGCTCCTTTCAGGAATTGAGCTTCAGGGAGGTGGCGGCGATTATGGAATCCACGGAGAATTCAGCCAAGGTGAACTACTCGCATGCACTCGGCAATTTACGCCAAATTTTAGCGGGAATGGGGGTCGATTATGCGGCCCTGTAAACAATATGAAAACCTGATTCCGCTGATGATTTCAGGGGATCTTGCGGCGGCTGAAATGACCGCAATCCGCGCTCATTTAGAGTTGTGTCCGGCTTGTTGCGAATACACCGGGCAGATCGGCCGGATTCAATCAATGCTGGCGGTCGATCGGGTGGAAGTGCCTGTCGCGTATGCCAGTGACCTCGTCGTTCGCATCAACGCCAGGATAGCCGCCCGTGGCAAACGGGCCCGCCGCCGACTATGGTCCGTTCCGGCGCTGGCCTCCCTGGCCGCTGTAGTTCTTATCGCCTTTTCGATTCTGCATGATGCGGATAGCGGAGCGGGAAATTTTCTTGCGGAGCTGGAGGGCACGGCGACCTTTGCGGAAATGACCAATACGGGCTATTTCAGCGATCCGCTTTACCTCAACGGCGAGAGCAGCGACGTCGGAAACCTGGAGGAGGCCCGGGATGAACTGCAGGCCGAAGCGCTGAAATTTGTGCTCGATGAACCGGTTTTACCGGGGATGGATGATTACATTCTGGCTACGCAGGGCCTGGACGAGAGTGAATTTGACCAGTTGATCGAACAGATGAAAAAGGAAGTGATATAAGACGAGGACCTGGGATGATGAAAATGACTAAACCCGTTTATACTTTGTTGGCGCTGGTTCTGATGGCAAACGGCCTGTTTGGGCAGGACGACTTCAAGCCCATGAACCCGGAAAGGCGCGAGCGCATGGAGAGTCTGCGTATCTGGAAGATGACGGAATTCCTGGAACTCAGTTCGGATCAGTCCGTGCTGTTCTTCCCGAAACTGCGTGAATATGAAAAGTCCATCCGCTCCGATCAGGAGGGCCAGCGCGAGATCATTCGCCGGATCAATGAGAAGATTGAGCGTGAGGCTGACCGGATCAGCCAGGAAGACGTCAGGAAATATACGCAACAGATGACCGATTTCGAGAAGAGGATTATCGATAAAAAGCAGAAATTTATTCTTGATCTGTCGGATGTTCTGACCCCGGAACAGCAGATGAAATTCATCATCTTTGACAGCAATTTCAGAAATCGTTTGATGAAAATGTTAAACCCCGAGGATCGCCCGATGGGTCCTCAATCCAGAAGGAGAAATTAATCATGAAGAAGAGTATAGCAATGCTCGTATTGCTGGCGGCAATCCCGACCCTGGTACTGACGGCGCAGCCGGGACCGATGAAGGACAAGCATAATATGCCCGGCCCCTACATGGGGGCAAAACTCCAGCTGACGGACGCGCAGAAAGAACAAATGCATGCGTTGAAGCTCGCCCTCGAGAAGAAGCAGATTCCCATGCAGGCGGATCTGAAAGTAGCCCGCCTGGAATTGGAAGAGCTGCTCGTGAAAGATGCGGCCGCCAAGCAGATCGATGCGCAGATTGCCAAAGTGAACGAGATTCGCGGTAAACTGTTTGAAATGCGTATCAGGCACCGCATGGAAAGCGCCAAAATTCTGACTGCCGAGCAGAAAAAGATCATGCAGGAATTTCGGATGCAGGTCGGTATGAAGAAGGGCATGATGGGAAGACGCGGCGAACGCAGGATGATGAAACGCGGACCGCATGGCGATCACGACCAACCCTGTCCGATGGGTGGTTTCAGACCCGACGATGACCCCGATATAGACGAAGAGTGACGGGAAAACATCGAGAAGCGGTAAAGGCCTCCCGGCGGAAACGTCGGGGGGCTTTTGCTTGTTCAGAGAATCACCGTCGTTGATTGCGCGTATCCTGCGCCTGTTTTCTATGATTTTCAGATGATGGGTAAAAATCCAGTATTCTCAGTAAGGCGGTCCTGCTTCCATTCAGTCCGGGAAATCTAAATGAAATACGTAGAACCGGTTACGCAAAGGAAGTGATGTGATTTTCCGCAGATGGCGTGTACGGGCGAGTGTCCGGGAAAGCCATTTTGATAGCCAGTGCGGATTTCGATTTTCATTATGATTCAATACCCGTGCGGGCCGCCACACCCTTCTGATAATAATGTTTGATCTCTTTCATCTCGGTCACAAGGTCGGCGGCGGCGATGATCTGCGGATCGGCTTTGCGGCCGGTGAGCACCAGTTCGACTTGCTCCGGTTTTTCGCGGATCAATTCGAGGACGTCCTCGACGCCGAACAGTTTGAAATAAATTGCGATGTTGATCTCATCCAGAATGACCAGATCGTATGCGCCGGACAGAATCGCCTCGCGAACTTCAGCCAGCCCGGCGCGCGCCAGGTCGATATCTTCCTGTTTGGGTGCGTTCACGATGAAGCAGTCGCGACCGTATTGCCGGACGATAATATTGTCGAATTTCTCGCGCAGGATTTTGATTTCGCTGTATTCCTGCCCCTTGGCGAACTGGCCGATAAAAACCTTAAGCCCGGCCCCGCTGGCCCGCAGCGCCAGTCCCAGGGCGGCGGTGGTTTTGCCTTTTCCGTCGCCGGTATAGACCTGAACATATCCGTGCATACCTGTCACCTCGCTTTTATCCCGGATCATGTATTCGGGCATTTTGGCCAGCCTGCCGCCGGCGCATAGCCGCATTTTCGGCCTGGAGCTCTTTCAGTAAATTGCGCAAAACCCAGTTTTCGGAAATCGGTGTCAGGGTAGCCCACATCTGCGGCGCCATCCCCGATTTGCGATAGGCAATCATCAATTGATGCAATTCCTTTTCGGTTAGACCGGACATAATCAGTGTGCGGGGCAGGCTGGATTTTTGGTCCAGCCCCGAGTAGTCTTCGAAGGCCAGCAGTTCCTGCAGCGTCCGGCCCTGATTTCCCTTGCTGATAAAAATAACAGGCAGGGCTTCCAGCTTTTCCTCATCGAGCAGGTTCAGAAGGCGTTCCTGGTCTTTCGGCGCATAACCGCAAACCAGCAATTTGCGCGGTCCGTAAAGTTGATTCCGGGAATTTCCGACCTGGGTCATCTTTCCGTTTGGCATGTTTATCTCCGGTGTCAATTGCTGCAAATATACCTGCTTTCAGGCAAATAGTCATCTGTTTCACGTAATTTTTATCGGGAATGTCGCTTTTTACGGGATTTTATTTCGTGGAACGTTGTTTCTTTGAGGACGAATGCTAAATTTAGCCCTAAACGTTTTATTCGAGAGGTTCGTATGAATTCCGCATCATTCAGCATAGAAGAAAATAAGATTATCATTCGCGTCAAGGACCGGGTCGTGGAATCCGTCGATGAATTGTTTCAGACGGAGTTGCTGCAGGAGGTTGTCCGGCGCTTCCTGGAGCGGGTACGCCGCAAGCAATTACCGCTGGCCGGAGTTTTCGGCGAAGCGGCCATCACCGATGAGTCGATCGACCGCTTTATCGAAGCCCTGCGTTACCTGGCCAAACTGGAAGCCGATATGGTTCCCAACGTCGTCAAGGGGTCTGAGGTTTTTTTCGCGGACAAGGCGCTGCTCAGCGAACTGATCGAACAACTGTACAACTTCTGGAGAAGCTTCGACCGTTTTGTAATTTGCGATTCGGAAGACGAAGCTCTCGACCAGCGGCCCTATCGTACCTTCAACTCGACCGTTGAGCGGCTGATGCATCTCGTGCGCCAGGCCTATCGTGATATTGAGGAAAACCTGACCCAAAAGCACCCCAATGTCTATCGCCAGGTCCATGCCGGGGCCGAAATCGCAACCATCGCCAAGCCGGTTCCGCGAGACACTTTCCGCAACGAGTATACGCAACTGAACGATGTCTTTGTGATCCGGCAGGTGCTGCTCTATCCGCCGCTTATTTTTGACCCCCCGATGAACAAGCGCAAGGGCCAGTTCGTTCGGGTTTATGAAAATCCGCTCAAACGGGTGCAGATCAATAAGGACGAATGGCTGTGTTTCCCGGCGAAGGTCGGCGAACTGCTGATCCTGGTTTATTTTCATGAACGCTTTTACGAGATCGGCTTCGGTCTCAGCAACCTGTTCGAACTGGCGGAGGATGAGGATTTACTGCGCAAGCCGGATGCGATTTACTGCTACGGCGTTGATGGCGCAGCGTTGGCCGGATTGGCGGAGTTTCCGACGGTTTATTACGAAGACGAAGCAAACGATCTGCTGGTGGGGGCTGTGCCGAACGGCGATGAGTTTGCCTATTTCGGTTACCTGAAGAAAATGATCCTGACCTTGCACAATATAAAAATCATGAAGCGGGGAAACCTGCCCTTCCACGGCGCACTCGTTAAAATATTATTAAGAAACGACAGCGAGGCCACGGTTCTGATGATTGGCGATAGCGGGGCGGGGAAGTCCGAATCCCTCGAAGCCCTGCGCCTGATCGGGGAAGAAGAAATCAAGGATTTGACCATCATCGCCGATGATATGGGTTCGATCGAACTGGCTGCCGATGGAGCTGTGCGGGGCTTCGGTACGGAGACCGGGGCTTTCCTGCGCCTGGACGACCTGCAGCCGGGTTACGCTTTCGGTCAGCTGGACCGCGCGATTATCATGAATCCGAACCGGGTCAACGCCCGGATCGTTCTGCCGGTTACGACCTTTGCCACCATTACCAAAGGCTGTGCGATAGATTTTGTCCTGTACGTCAATAACTACGAAGATATAGATGAGGATCATCCGATCCTGGAGAAGTTCGATAGCGCCGGCGATGCCTTGCGGGTGTTCCGCGAAGGAGCCGTAATGAGCAAGGGTACGACCACCCGCACGGGGCTGGTGCATTCCTATTTCGCCAATATCTTCGGGCCGCCCCAAAACCGGCATCTACATGATGAAATTGCCGAGAGATTTTTCGGTGAGTTTTTCAAGCGCGGTCTGTGTGTCGGCCAGATTCGCACGCGCCTGGGCGTGCCCGGATATGAGAGCGAGGGCCCCAGGGCCGCTGCAACGGCGCTCCTGGAGATGATTTCCCGAAAAGGGAAATAGGGCCTTCGGCGGAATATTACTTACGGGCGACCAGGGCGATCAGGTCGTCGTCGAAATCGCTTTTAGTCTGCGTGAAACCGGGATAAAATTCCACCGTTGAAAAGCCGGTCTCCAGTAAAGTCTTCTGCAGTTCGTCATCACTGAAAGCATAATACTTCTGAAGGTAATAATCGATTTCCGGTTGCGCGGCGTGTAGAATATAGTAGTGCACGGCGGCCGTCTTCTCTTCCGGGTCCCAATCGCACTCCTCGAGACAGATATGCGGCTCAGCGGCGAAAATACCGGCTTCCTCCGAATACCAGCTGGATTCCTGGTTGCCGATTTTTTCAACGGCGGCGAAGCTGAGCGGTTCGAGCAGCAGCATCCCGCGCGGGGCCAGCGATTGATAGATTTTTGTCAGAATGCGCCGTCCGTCGTCCGGAATGAAAGTATTGAGATCGCCGAAGGTCAGCAGCGCCAGTCCAAAGCCCTGGCCGTATTCTGCCGAGAGGAAGTCTTCCAGACGAAATTCGCAACGCAGTTTTTGGGCTTTGGCGACCCGGCGCGCAAAGTCAATCGAGGCCGGCGAGTAATCGATACCGATCGGCTGATGGCCGAGTTGCGCGAATTCATGCGAATAGAGACCGGGACCGCAGCCAAGGTCAAGGATGCGGGTGCGATGCCCGGCCAGGAGTGTGCTGTGCACCCAGCTGGCCTGTTTTTCGACGATCGTTTTACGGCGCGTGCCGACATCGTGCTCCTGCGAGAGGTGCTCCCGGAGCATTCTCTCGGAGAAACCGCGATCTTCCCAGGGCACCGGTTTGGCGTTCGCCGGCCAATCTTCGATATCATCGCGCCGGATCAGGTCGAGTAAGTTCATAGTATCCTTTCCAGGTCCCGGATATCAACGCCTGTTTTCCAGCAGGGCGCGGATGCGCCGGATGGTAAGCGGCGCCGAGCCTTCGAAATGGTTGTTGACGTTGATAAAAATCCGCAGGTTTTTATGCATCAGTTCATCGATCATCTGTGCGAGAGCTTCAAGGGCGGCGTCCTGCGGCTCGAGGATGCGGTCCCAGCGCTTTTGACTTTTCGCCTCGATTCCCTGACGGTCGGGCCCCATCAACCGGATGACGGTCAGGTCGCGCAGATAGTCGCCGAATTTTCGAAATACCTCAAAAACCGGCGGCATATAATAACCCTCCACGAAGCAATGATACAAGCCGTTTTCGTTGAGAAATTCGAAATATTGTTGGTTCAGGTAATTCGGATTGCGGGTTTCGATGGCGATAGGAAAGGGCGCCGTCACGTTTTGGAAAAAATTCCGAAGCGAATCCAGGAAGAGCGCCGGCGAGGCCATTTTCTGACGGTTCAGGTATTCGAATTGGCAGATCAGCACGCCGATTTTACTATGCAGAGGCTGGAGTGAATGGATGAATCGATCGAAAATCGCCGTCGATAAAAAGTGCGGATTGGGCTGTAGCGCGTTTCCTTTGCCCTTATTATAGAAATGGGTCAGGGTGATGCTGTTCGGGACTTTGATCGAGAAGCGGAAATTATCTCCGACGGATGCGGCGTAATCCTGCACCACCTCCGGGCGGGGCAGAACGACGTTATCGTTACCGAAAAGCGACCAGAACCACTGATCGATCTCGACCGTATCGTAGACCTGTGCGTATTCCCTCAGGTAATTGTTCTTATCCGCGGCGGAATAGACCAATCCTCGCCAGGAATCATATTTCCAGCTGCAGGTGCCGATGCGTAAGGCTGCCATGAAAAACCCATCTGGATGGTTTAGAGCAGGTCGCTGGCCAGATCCGCCAGGGCCGAACGTTCGCCCTTTTCCAGGTTGATGTGCGCGTAGATCTTCTGCCCGTGCATACGGTCGATCAGGTACGTCAGGCCGTTGGACTCGGTGTTCAGGTAAGGGTGGTCGATCTGGAAAATATCGCCGGTGAAGACCAGTTTGGTGCCGTCCCCGGCGCGCGTGATGATGGTTTTGATTTCGTGCGGCGTCAGGTTCTGGGCTTCGTCGACGATGAAGAATATTTTCACCAGGCTGCGGCCGCGGATGTAGGAAAGCGGGGTGATCACGAGTTTGTCCGTGTCCTGCAATTCCTTGATCTTTTTATGCTTGGGATTGGACTCCGGGAACTGGTTTTTGATCACGCCGAGATTATCGAAAAGGGGCTGCATGTAGGGATCGAGTTTGGATTTGATGTCGCCCGGCAGATAGCCGATGTCTTTGTTGCTGAGCGGTACGATCGGGCGCGCCATGTATATTTGCGTATAGCTTTTGCGGCATTCCAGGGCCGCCGCCAGGGCCAACAGGGTCTTCCCGGTCCCGGCCTTGCCGGTCAGGCTGACCAGCCGGATATCGGGATTCAGGAGCAGGTTGAGGGCAAAGGTCTGCTCGGCGTTGCGTGGTATGATGCCGTAGGCCTGGTCTTTATCGATGCGCCTGATTTTCAATAGAAAAGGGTCGTAGGTGGCGAGCGCGGACTTGCGCGCGTTGCGCAGAATCAGGCTTTCGTTGGGGACCAGGGGCTTTTCGACCGGCAGTTCCGCGGCGTCGATTTCGAAGGGCGACAAATACATCCGGTCGATGATGCTTTCCGGGACATCCTCTTCAAGGCGATGGCCGGTGTACAGCGAGACGATATCCTGGACGGCGTCGTTGCGGTAATCCTGGGCCGTGATGCCGACGGCTTTGGCCTTCATGCGCAGGTTGACGTCTTTGGAGACCAGGATGACCTCTCTGCCGGAGTTGCTTTTGGCGAGCTGGTAGGCGATGTTGAGGATGTGGTGATCCGGTTTTTGTTCGGAGAAATTGAGCGCAATATCTTCGTGGAAATTCTGTTCCAGTTTGACGGTTATCTTGCCCAGGTTGGGCCCGATCTTGATACCGCCGTCGAAGAGTTTATCGCCGCTCAGGGCGTCCAGGGCGCGCACGAATTCGCGGGCGTGGTAGTTGATCGATTGATTACCGGACTTGAACTGGTCCAGTTCCTCGATCACGGTGATCGGAACGACGATATCGTGTTCTTCGAAGCGCTGGATGCAGGAACTGTCGTGCAGGATGACGTTGGTGTCGAGGACGAAGATTTTACGTTTTTTGGTCATGTGGCGTTCTCCCCGGATTTACATTCATTCGAATGGGTGCGGATATGAGAATAAGGACCCCGGGGAATGATAGGCTCGATTTTCCATCGAGGTTGGATAAATATATCATTTTCCGGTCATAAAAAAACAGTTTTTTCAGATTGAGTGGAATATTTGCCGCCGAGACAAGGACACGGAGATATGTTTTTTACCTCGTTCCCAGGTTGAGCGCTTCCTCTCGGAGGCCAACACGGGACATAATCGATATGCCCCAAATCTGCATTTACACCAGCACTTTCGCAGATAATCACGGATCTGCCTCCGGGAGGGCCTGCCTCCGCTGAGGCAAATTACCGCTACGGAGTGCAACCCCGTAGCGAGGTCAAAGATTGGAGACAGGATTACAGGATTTACAGGATAGAGACCATGTTGGCGATAGAGGCGTCCATGTGCGCGAAACGGGAGTCCATGAACAGGATATACAAGTCCATGTCCGCCAGACAGGAATCCATGAGCGAGATATAAAAGTCCATGTCCGGGATACGCCGGACCATGTTCCGGATATGCCCGCCCATATTGGCGATACAGGAGTCCATGTTCCGGAAACGTCAGTCCATGTTGCGGGCAGGCCCGCCCATGTTGAGGATATGAAAGTCCATCTGCCGGAAATGGAAATCCATCAAGCCGGTGCGGCGCCCGATGTTGCGGGAAGCGAGGTCTATGTCAGCGAGGGGCGTATCCGGTTGGCGGTGGCGGTAGGCGATTTTCGGAAACGGGAAGCGGATGACCGGTGGCGGTTGAGGAAGCCAGAATATGGGAACTACGATCAGCTGCGCATCTGCCTGATCAATCTGGAAAAGGTGAAACGGGCCTGCTTTTCGGGATTGCCCAGGAAGACCCGGCGCGCGATTTTACAGATGCCGATGGCCTGCTGGTAGATGGCGTTGAATTCCGTCACGGCCTCCTGCGAGACGACCGGGTGGGAAGATTTCAGCGTTTCCTGCAGGGTATTGGCCTCTTTAAGAGTAGCAGCCTGCGCTACAGTCTCATCGATCAGCGCGGCGGAGGTGCCGTTGGCGACCATCTCAGCCTTTAACTCACCGGTCATATTCTGCTTGAATTGGGCGAGCATCTGGATGGTGTCTTCCTGCTTGCCGTCTTTGACGGCCGGCATGAAGCGGGTGTAGCCCAGCGAATCCAGCAGGTTTTTCAGGGCGTCGCCGGAATAATCGATGCCCAGCTGGTCTTTAAGCAGTTTGAGATTGTTGGCGGCGAGCTGCTGGATGGCGCGGACTTTCTGGGTGGCTTCGCGCTGGCCTTTGAGCGCATCGCGGCCGAGATAGGTGTCGATGGCGCTGTTGGCGCGGGCGCGCAGGTTATAGATGAAGGGCGGCGCCCAGGTGGAGCGCACGGCGACGAGGGCGTCCTGCTCCTCGGCAAAATTGTCGCAGAGGGTCAGGGTGGCCGAAGCAACTTCGATCAATTTGTAACTGAACAGGGTTCCATGCGATGGCATGATTACCTCCCGGGTTGTGGCCGGCCGGTGCTTGCGGCGATGCGCCGTCACCGGTCAGCCGGTTAACGGAAATTTTATACAATTCCTAACCCCTTGCCCGACGCCATCCTCGCGTACAGCGCCGGAATGCCCCCGATTGCATGACTGCGACCCGGTGAGGTGAAGCGGATATTGCCATCGGAATCCTGTTTTCAAATAACTAAAAACGAAATAGCCTGTAAGGCCAGCCGCGATCCTGTTATGTTCTTCATTAACAGAATAAGGGCTGAGCGTGAAAAAGTCAATAGGCAATTCAAGAAAAAACGTAATTGTCCCTAAATAGATTGATTTTGATTGACATTATTCGTTTTTTATGCGTAGTATCCATGCAAATGTATCAGATCACTACCAAAGTGAAAAGCCAGGGCTTATGGATAAGCGCGTTAGCGTAGATGTTTTGAAGAGTAGTTCCGTGAGAAATGTAGATCTAGAATAATAGCATAAAAATGTTTAAACCTTATTACTGCTATTTATAAGAAAATTCACTTTGTGAATTAAGGTCTAATATGAATCTAGAATCTCTGCCTTTAAATCATCTAGAGGTTGTTGTTAACCAGGAATATATTCAAGTAAAAGCGATTCGCGTCAACCCAAAAACAGCTATTGTGACTTGGGAGGAGCCAAGGTTAAATGAAGAAGTTTTACGTACTCGCGTCAACATATTTACGGGCGAATCGACCCTCGAGCAATTCAGTCTCTCTTTTTGGGAAATTTATATCGACGGTTCACATAGAATATCTTCAGACCTCACTAACTTGCTAGGGAAGTCCCTATCTTTAAAAGCGGATCCCCTGGAGCGAACTTTGGAAATCACCACCCAAATCCATCATTACACAAATATCAATACTCTGGCTCTGATATTGAAGAATAAAACAATTCGTTTCAATCGGTTGGACCGAGTAGAAGATATGAGTGAAGCCCAATCCCTTGGGAAATTCAATCTTGCTAACTATCTGTTTGTTAGCTGTTGGACGGATTCTGGCGCTGAGAGTATTCCTCAATGGCATATGTATACAAACGGTATGGCCGGAGTAAGGTTAACATTTCCGAAACACTTTTTCAACTATCGTCCTTTAAAGCAACCTCCCAATGCTGATCTTTTTATTCAAAGTGAAGTACTTTCACCAATACCATTCGAACAACTCTTTACTGACGACTACATCGTTCTCCCAAATATTGTAAATAAAGACCTATTCGGACGGAAAGTACGATATGTCGATGACATTGAAGATATCTATAAAGATGCTGTCAATCTAGAAATCGATAAACAGGGGCATGCAAATCTAAAAATAGACAAGGTTACCAACCTAGCAGGATACAAACAGAAGGTATGGGAATTCCAAAGCGAGTTCCGATTTGTGCTTTTTATTCTTCCCTCAATACCAATTCCGAGTTCTGGTATTTCTGATGATAAATACCTTTTACAACTTCCAAGCCACATCATAAAAAGCATCATTAATGGCAATCCCCCAAAGATTGAGTATTTTGATGTTTGCATAAATCCTGATATTCTCGATAATATTGTAATAACTCTCGGACCACTTGCAAGTGAAGGCGACACTCTTATCGTCGATTCGCTACTTAGGAGATATACAAAGAATGGGTCTTTTCGACACAGTAGATTGAAGGGCACAATAAGAAATCCGATGAGGTAATCCTTTCCTACTATTCCATGCCAAGGAATCACTAAACGGAGAGACTTTTTAAGAACAATAGTTGAAATCCAAATCAAATAACCAGGAGGCATAAAATGTCACTAGTTGTCACAGTAAACGTCAGAGAAGGGATAGTTATGGCCGCTGATAGTCGCCTTACACTAAATACGCAGGAGCCTCAAAGAGTTGGCCAACAAACCGTTCACCTCGCTGTAGGGATGTCGGATAGCAACAGAAAACTTTTTGTCACTCCGAACCACGTCGGTATCAGCACATTTGGCCAAGCTGATATTCAGGGCGTTCCAATCGCTGGTTTCATTGATTCATTCATCGCAGCTCTTCCAACAACACATGGTCCACAGCAGACTGCTCAAGATCTGCTTACGAACTTCCGTGGAATCAATCCGGCATTGAAGACATGCTTTCATGTGGCAGGCTATGATGCTTCGACTCCACCAGTACAGGAAGTCTGGATAGTTGAAGTACAGAATAATCGTATCCAGAAGGGAAACCAGCCTAATCAACAAGGCTTGGCCTTCGGTGGTGAAGCAGAAATTGTTGTCAGGTTACTTCAGCCGGTCGCTGTTGCCGGCACCAACAACACTTGGCAACCACTTTCACCTGTTTCGATACCTATCAATTTCTTTACAATTCAGGACGCTATCGATTTCGGTGTGCACCTAATCCGGACAACTATTGACTCTTTTCGTTTTCAAAGTCGACCAAAGACTGTCGGCGGCCCGATTGATGTACTTGTAATTAAACCATCAAGTCTTGAATGGGTAAATCAAAAGCAACTTCAGATGCCGTGAGAGGGAACTTCGCATAACATGCCGTACCACGAGCCTCCGATATTTGAAATGGATTATTGTTGCCGCTCGGGCCTTTACAAACGTTTAGGTTTGCGCTTACCGTCTCGAAAAAGTCGATTATTGATAGCATTGTTATTTTTTTACGGCCAAACAAACGGAGTAGTAGCTGCACACGTTTTGTGAAAATACAAATCTACGGAGATCACAATGGATGTTATTATTGTCCTTGCCTCATCTATTATATCCGGTTTGCTAGGCGTACTGATTTCGACCTGGTACTACCATCGTAGCGAAGTCCGTCAAGAAAAACTTCAGATAGTACAAAAGCTCCTTGGCAATCGAAATGACTTAAAAGGTCAGCCTTTTACAGAGGCACTCAATCAGGTTTTCGTTGCCTTTCACGACTCCGATAAGGTGCTACTTTCACTTAAGGCCTTCTACGAAACGATTATTAGTATTCCAATTTCAAATGAACTTGCTAACCAGAAACTTATGGAACTTTTCAAAGCGATGTGTGAAGAGCTAGGCATCAGTACGGGCCCCTTGACCGATAATTTTTTCTTACACGCATTCAATATACGCCGGTGATGTAGGTTGACGCATCACATAATAGCGGTAACAACGACGCTCACTTTGTTGATGACAAATAATAGTGGTCGCTTTTAAGACCGTTGAGCGAAAGAGGCTGGCGGATCATAAAAAAGACCGGTATATTTCAATATGCATGAGAAGGAGCATACTATGAGGCAAATCATCATTTATCCCGGGGAAGACGGATACTGGGTAGCCGAGTGCCCCAGTCTACCGGGATGCACCAGCCAGGGGCTGAACAAAGAAGAAGCAATTGCCAATATTCGGGAAGCAATTGAGGGATACATTATTGCTTTACAAGAGGACCGGCTTGCCATACCACCGGAACGGTTCGAAGCTGTCATATTGGCTGTATGAGTGAACTTCCGCAGGTATCGGGCCGCGAATGTGCTAAAGCGCTTTCAAAGTTGGGTTTCGTTTTCAAACGACAACATGGGAGTCATATCATCCTCCGGCGCCACGAACCTTTTTGCCAACTTGTGATACCAGACCACAACGAACTTGATCGAGGAACGCTTCGGGCGATAATACGTCAGGCGAATATTTCCGTCGAAGAGTTCAACAAATTGCTATAACCCGCAATTTTCGCATAACAATTCAAAAAGAGACAATCGCTCTATCGATAAAGGAGTATAGTGGTTTCTTGCTCCGGCAGTATCAAATGATAGTATCGATGTAAGCACCTTTCGATATCACTAGCACGATTCTTCGTTCCAACAACTGAGATCGCATAGATCGTAGCGAAACATTTGAAAACAACTGCCTGGTATTGGAACATATCCCGACTGTTTTGCATAGAAGATTGTTAGGGAAAACGGCTACAGAAGTCAACGAAATGAATTGAATTTGAGATAAACAACGGCAGGCGGAAGGCTTGTTTCCGTCCGGTCCGGATTAATTGGAAGGAATACACATGAGTAAAAGATTTGCCTTCGTCGCAAGTTGGTCAAAAACGCTGGTACCATTGTGGATCAAGAACATACAATTCTATGGGGAAACTGGAATGAAAAGATTATTACTGATTAGCGCCATGCTCCTTATCGGGGTTACCCTGGATGCCCGGAATTCCGGGAGTCCGGACTCATTGATGACTGCCGGGCCTGGCAGTTACCAAAGACTCGTACCCGGCGACGGGCCGGTCAGAATTCCTTTCACGATGCACAGAGGGAAACCCCTGATCGAACTGCAAATCAACGGCAAAAAGGCCACGTTGATGATCGATAACGGGATCTTATGGGACCAGGTCTGGTTATTCGGTTCGGCTCTGGTTGGGGAACTTGACCTGAAGCCGGTGGAAGAATCTTCGATTGAGGGGGCTGGGGAAGGCGATCCGGCCACATCATACTTTGTCGTACGTTATGCCCAATTGCACGACTGACACTTATGTAATTTGTTGTATTAAGGACGTTAATTCTATAACATTGTGTTTTATGAAATGATTAAAGGGGGAAACTATGGAACCGTTAAATTCCAGAATCAATGAGATTGCTTTAGCAGTAGCAATTTCAGCAATTGTATTTTTAGGTGGATGTTCCCCCATGTCTAAAACATATTATGATGCTGCTGCCGGCATGAATGGCAGTTTTGAAGTTACAAAATCCGGACTACCGGTTAACTGGCTTCTTTTCACGCCGGAAACTGTAGAAAACAGTGACTTTGATTTAATTATAGATAGCAGCGAGTATAAAGATGGGAAACAATCATTAAAATTCTTAGTGCGCAAATGTGATGCACAGGGCGAATGGTATTCACCGGGTTTTTGCAAAGAATATGAAGCCGTTCCCGGAGAGTCTTATGTAATTAGTTTCTGGGTTAAGAATAATGGATGTGAATTTTTTATTAAAATTGGTGGTGTAAGTGCTTTTAATGGTAGTGTCATGTCACTTGTAATATGACGTAATTATCATTAACTTTACCATAAGAA
>CAZPRY010000006.1:0-143920 GCA_964589175.1 uncultured bacterium | reverse complement strand
GCTGTCTCTTCTATTTGTAAATCATAGGACATTTATTCTGAGAATCGCTATAAAATAGTTCGATTTATAAATTACCTGTCAATGTCAAACCGGGGAGCCCAATTGAGTTCCCCGGTTTTTTTATTGTTAGGGGAAGTGTCTGGAATTTTCCGTACGGCGCTGTTTAGCAAAAGCATGAATCGGAACCAGAAATCATCGAAGTTTGCTACTCTATTCCAGCGCTCAGCCAGCAGAAGCCGAAAGGTTTGAGTATAATTTCCTCGTTGATATTCAGAACAGAATTCGCCGTTAAATCCTGGATCGTTTCAACGTTTTGTGAAAATATGCCTCCCGGAATCCGTAAACATACCGGCTCATCGCATAAATTGTGAACCGCCAGAATCGTTTGCTTCCCGTCAGCGGAAATCCGTACAAGGGCGAAAAGCCGATCCGAAATCGATATGATCGCCTGTCTGGCGTAGGGATTGAAAGCCGGTTGTTGCTTGCGGATGGCGATCAGGCGCTTGAATTCGGCGAGAATTATTGCCGCGCGTTTATCCGGGCGAGTGAGTTCGCTTTCCAACTGCACGCCATCGAATTTTTTACGGTTGATTGCCCGGCCTTGGCCGGTGCTGAGAGCGGCGTTGCGGTCGCCGGAACTGCCGAAAAGCGAATGATAGTAGATGGCCGGAACGCCCTGCATTGCCAACAGGATCGCATGGGCGCAGATGAATTTACAAATATTCTCAGCTTCATTCCGGGTGGGATCGGCCAGGATGTCGAACAGGGTAATATTCAGCTCATAGGGATCACGTTTTCCGTTGCCGGCGTCTTTAGAGGAAACGAGACCGCCCCGTTCGATGCTGTGTTCCACGAGAAGTTCGATTTCGGCGTTATTCAGTATTCCAAGCAGCGGGCGTACGCCGATGCCGTCGTGTGAAGCCAGCAGGTTGAAATAAGTGCAATGCTCCGAATCCAGTTCCAGCGTTTGGGCCCAGCGAGTGAGCTTGGCTGTGCTGCCGCTATAAAAACTGTGGATCAGCAGACCGGCCAGCGGGAACTGGTAGACCAGCTGGGCTTCATTGCGGCCGTCACCAAAGTAGCGGATGTTCTCAATGTGAGGAACGTTTGTTTCGGTGAGCAGCCGGACATCGGGGAAAACCATGTCCAATACGGCTCGGAATATCTGCACCAGCGCATGAGCTTGCGGCAGGTTCAGGCAGGAGGTGCCGGGTTGTTTCCAGGCATGGCCGATGGCATCCAGGCGCAGAATGCGGGCGGATTTCGAGGCGTAAAACAGCAGCACGTCCAGCATGCGGAGCAGGACTTTCGGAGTTTGAAAATTCAGATCGATCTGATCGGCGCTGAAAGTTGTCCACAGTCGAATCTCCCGGCCCTTGCGTTGAAAAGTCGTCAGCAGCGAGTGCGCGCGGGCGCGGGTGACCGCTGAGAGATCGGCTTCCGGGTCGATTTCGATGAAGAAATCATCAAATTCCGGATTGCCATCCAGGTATTCTCGAAACCAGTCGCTTTCGGCCGAGACGTGATTAATCACGGCATCAAAGATCAGGCCGTAGGACCGGCCAAGCCTTTCGATATCGCTCCAATTGCCCAATTCCGGGTTGACGGCCTTGTAATCGATGACGGAGAACCCGTCATCGGAGGAGTAGGGATAAAAGGGCAGAATATGGATCAGCGAGAATGTATCGTCCAGGTGTTTTTGCAGGAATGAATGCAGGGTTTGCAGGCCGGGTTCGTCCGGATTTTGGAAACTGTCACCGTAACAAATCAGGGCCACATCCGATTCATCCAAAGTTGTCCGGATCTGTGGACTTGGCCGGTATTTTTCGAGCAGGTATTGAATGCCGCCGCAGATGGATTCGATTTCTTCGGAGGAATATAACTGCGCCAGTTTTTTCCGGATAGCATCCATAAGGCAGGCTATTTGCTGATGAGTCTCAGATAGGCTTTTGAATAACGTTGGCCGAATTCACGCAGGGAGCGGCTGTTGAAATGCAGGTGGTCGCCTTTGTCTTTCAGGTCTTCAGCGGAGACACAGGCGTAGTCTGGGATTTCGTTTTCGAGGAATTTCAGTGTATGTGAGATTTTTTCCCCGAAAGGCAAAGCGATTTCGGCGTTGATAAAAGCGCCCAGCTCGCCGCTGATGAAGGGTAGACGCGAATTGTTGAATTCTTTCCGGAGCGCGTCAATGATCTCGTGCAAACGAGGTGAATATTGCCGGACGTCCTCTATTTTGCCGGCGTCGAACTCACCCTGATGCCAGAGCACGGCTTGCAGCGTATGGGTTTCATCGAGAGCAGCCCGGGCCATTTCGACGGCGCGCCTGTAAAGCGCCTGACCGGGCAGCCATTCGGAAATAGTGGTTGCACCGACAGCGCAGGGTATCAAGCCGACGGCAATGTCCGGGTTGCTTTTCAGAAGCTCGGCGGCAAAGCTCATCGCTAGACCGACGCCTGCTTCCGGGCGATCGTCATGAAGAGGCTCCACGGCCGGCAGCCAGCAATTGTTTCTGAACATAAATATGCGCGGATCAGAGACGGGTTGTATGGAATTCCATTCGCCCCTGCCCGCCATGTTGGATTGCCCGATTAACAAAAATGAGTGCACTTTACGCATGATTCTTCTAATGCCGGAACAGGATCAGGCCGCTGCACTGAGCAGCCTTTCGACAATTTTCACAGCTTCGTTGGCGTCGCGTCCATAGCCGTGAGCGCCGATGGAATCGGCATAATTCTGCGTCACCGGAGCGCCCCCGATCACGACTTTGATTGCAGCGTTGCCCCGAAAATGATTGACGACTTCCTGCATGTAGGTCATGGTGGTCGTCAGAAGGGCGCTGCACATCACGATCCGCGCGCCGGCGGCTACGGCTTCGTCGTATTTATCAACGCTGCAGTTGGTCCCGATATCGATGACCTCATAGCCGGCGCCCTTGAGCATGATCGCCACGAGGTTCTTGCCGATGTCATGCAGATCGCCTTTGACGGTCCCGACGGCGATTTTGCCCGGGGACTGGCGTTTATTCAAGGCCAGAATGGGTTCGATCAGGTTGAGCCCGGCCTGCATGGCGCGCGCGGCGATCAGCATTTCCGGAACATAAATTTCATTGCGCGAAAAGCGCCCGCCCATCTCACGCATGGCGGGAATCATCGAATCGTCCAGCAATTCATTGACATCCTGATTATGTTCAATTGCCGTCGTGAAAATATCCTGGACTTTGGCGCGGTCGCCCCGCAATATCGCTGCATACAGATCTTCGTTGCGTGCCATGTTTTCTCCTGTTATTCTATCGATTTCGAAAAACGTTGATGGGGCAAATTTAACCCAATAATCCGATTTCCCGAAAGTGTTCGACAATTTTTTGCCGGTTTTCGCCGTTGATGATCACGGAAAGGCCCGCGTTGTGGACGGAAGCCGGCGCCTTTTCCGTCTGCCAGCCGGAAGCCGAATAGTCAACATAATACAGTTCGTCGCGCTCTTCGATGAAGCCCTTCAAGCGGAATATATCGTCAGCCACGGGCGCCACGGCCTGTTTCAGTTTCTCCAGGGAGACGTTCTTATTGCGAATCAGCAATTTTGTATAATGCGGGTCGGCACAAGGGGCGAATTCTCCAGCGGTTTCCACCGGCTTTTCGACCGGCTTGAAAATATCAAGGTCGGTTCGGCAAAAGCTGGTTTTTACGATCCGCGCCCCGACATTCAGCGCCCGAACGGCGTCTTCGGTGCGTGATAATTCTTCGCTTAAAACTTTGTCGGATTTATTGATGATGATGGTATCGGCGGCCTCGATCTGGGCGCGAATGTTGGGTAGAGTTTGCAGCAGTTTGTGAAAACTGAGCGGATCGACGACGGCGATAACGTTACGTAAATCGTACACTTCATCCAGGCGGGTTTCCGCCAGCATTTTATGGATCACTTTCGGATCGGCGATACCGCTGGCCTCGATCACCACACCTTCGATGGGCCGTCCCTCCGCCGCGAAGCGCTGTGGAATCTGTTTCATCTGCGTGACAAACTGGGTGACTAGGCAGCGGCAGAAGATGCTGCCGCCGGGAATGACAACCGTGTCGGCGGTTTTATCGGCGATCAGGGCGCCGTCCACGTCGTTCGGTGAGAATTCGTTGACCAGGTAGACGAATTTACGTATGCGGTTTTGCGCCACGATCTGCTTTAGCAAAGTGGTTTTGCCACTGCCGAGAAAGCCGGTAACCAGGCTGACGGGAATCATCTGATCCCTTCGGTGAATCGCCGCGTTTTTTCCTGAGCGCGCTTGACGATCGCGGCTTTCAGGGTCGGTTGATCGGGAATAATCGAGATAAAGGTAATTTCACCGTCGATGCAGATCGTTGGCAGACTGGAAACACCGAGTTTGCACATCATGCCGACGCCCTCTTGATTCTTGATTTTATGCTCGTGAATGACGGCTCTCACGCCCAGGCCGGCCAATGCCTCTTGAGCGGCTTCCACCATATACTGGCAGGGCGCGCAGGAGCTGGAATCGAGCGTGACGATATCGATAACCACATCTTCGAGATGATCGTAATCGGGCAGCCGGATGTGGTCGAAATTGAACTCTTTAGCTGCCAGCGTTTGGCGGGCGGTTTCACGTTTATATTCATCGTGAACCATTTGCGTAACGGCTTCCAGATTCTCTTCCGGGACATGGTAGGGAATGTCACAACCGGGCGCCAGGATGAATCCGGTCAGGCCGCCTTCATCGATATTGCGGATGGCTTCGAGCCGGCAGTCGTCTGCATCGCCCATCAGCAACGCTACGGTCAGTTTTAAATTGCCGCCGAAAGATTTTTCATATTTTGAGGCCAGGTTTTTCAGTTTGGGAATCGAAATCTGTTCGTCTACCGAGATATTGTCGCAGGTCGTTTCGCACATGCATTCCAGATTACGATCGACATCGCCGCAGACGAAAATCGAGGAGAGCCCGCCTTTGGAGCGGATGTGATCGAAGATGCCGTTAACAGCCGGAGTGACGAAGTGACGGAAATGCTCCGGCGAGATCTGGCTGGTCATGGGATCGACGACGGCGATGATATCGGCGCCGTTTGCCAGGTAAAAGTCGCTTGCCTGCCGGGCGACGTTCGCACAGTAGGCCAGTAGTTCGGTGGTTTGCTCGGGATGGTCGTACATTTCCAGAAAAATCTCGTTTCCCAGGAGATGCAGGGCCAGCGTGAAGGGACCGCAGATCAGGCCGTACAGCCCAATTTCTTCTCCGATCTCGGTTTTAAGGTTCCGCAGGGCTTTGGCGATTTCCGGGTAGCGCCCCTTGTCAGTTGTGAACACCGGCAGATCGGCGATGCTTTTACCGTGGATCGAATCCAGCGGATGAGAGGCCACCGAAGGCGGTACGTCGATAGCCCAGTGCAGATCGCAGCCCAGCACTTCAGCCTCCACCTGCAGATCGAACATAACCGGCAGTCCATCCGGCCGGTACAGTTCGTAAGCTCTTTTCAGGCCGCGGGTGATTAATGCGCCGGATTTCAAGTAACGGTCCGCCGGTTCACCGATGAGTTTACCGCCGTGGCAACCCACAAAGGGAACCCAGGGTGGGCGCTTTGTCGGCTCTCTCCGGAATGCGGATAACAGTATTTCTTTGCCGGTCATCTTTTGTTCCTTTTTCATAACCCAACAAAATTACCGTATATTCATCTTTATGCATATTTATTTCATGACGAAAACAGCCTTTATATTATCAATATATTGCTCTATATTATCATTGTGAAAACCATTGCCCTGGCAAGTGATAATTTTGTTCATGTCCCGGCCGGCGCCAGTATCACCTTTCATCGCCTGGTTTGGGAAGGCGGGCGCAAGCCGGAGAGCATACAGGCCGGTTCGGACCTGCGCTACCACAGTCTGGTCGGCGATGCGACGGCCCTGCACACTCATGAATTCGCCGAATTTTTTCTGGTACTGAGTGGCAAAATTAAGCATATTATCAACAGTGAAGAGCAAGATCTGCAGAGCGGGACGCTGGTGTTTATCCGGCCGACGGATGTCCACGGTTTTGAGCGGTTGGGCGAAGCGGCCTGCGAGCTGGTCAATGTGGCCTTCCGGCTGGAGTTTTTGCTCGATCTGAGCGAATATCTGGGTAATGATTTTTTCCTGAGGAGATATACGGGGCCGGTCGTATCCCCGGTTTTTAAATTGTCAATGTCGGAAACCGAGGAATTGGCCGTGCGCCTGATTCGCATGAATGCCCTGCAGAACACATCTGTCGACCTGGCGCGCCTGAAGATCAAGATCATGCTGGCGGAGATTTTTACGCGTTTTTTCCTAGAAGTCGATTCCTCCGGCGGCCATCATGATCGGCCCGTCTGGTTCGACCAGTTGTGTCTGGATATGAAAAAAACTGAGAACCTTGCCGGCGGTTTGCCTGTGATGAAACGGCTTGCACCCTGCTCCCAGGAACATCTCTGTAAATGCTTCCGCAAATATCTTGATAAGACGCCGACGGAATTTATCAACGAATTGCGCATCAAGCAGGCCGCCAAGCAGATTGTCGAAACCGACGGCAAAATCCTGGCCGTAGCTCTGGATCTAGGCTTTCAGAGCCTGAGCCGTTTCTACGGGATGTTTAAAAAATATTACGGCGTTTCTCCGGCCAGGTACCGCGCCATGAGTCGCCGGAACGATATTCCGATCTGAGTGATGAGATGAATATACTGAATAAGGGGAGGCATACGATGAAATTGATGATGGGACTGGGATCGCTTTCACTGTTTATCTGTTTTCTGATTCTTCCGCTGCAATTGACGGCCATGATTCATCTGCCGAAAATATTTTCCGATAATATGGTTGTGCAGCGGAATATTGACCTGAAAATCTGGGGCTGGGGAGCGCCCGGCGAGGCGGTGAGCGTGAAGGGCAGCTGGCATAAAAAAACGTATTCCGCGACGGTTGACGCCGAGGGTCACTGGGAATTGAGTTGTCCCTCTCCGGCAGTCGGGGGACCGTACGGCCTGGATATTCAGGGCCAGAACCGGATCGTTTTGCATAACCTGCTTTGCGGTGAAGTCTGGCTCTGCTCCGGTCAGTCTAATATGGAAATGGGCCTCGGGCTGGTCAACAATGCGGCCGAAGAGATTCGGAATGCAAACTATCCGCAAATTCGTCTCTTCGATGTAGTCAAAGCGGGGAGCGATACATCGCTGGCCGATGTCGCCGGCACCTGGAGGGAGTGTACGCCGGAGACGATCAGCAAGGGTGATTGGGAAGGTTTCTCAGCCGTTGCGTATTTTTTCGGACGCCGGATATACAGCGAATTGAATGTGCCGGTGGGGCTTATCGATGCTTCCTGGGGGGCGACGAAGGCGGAACCCTGGATTGCACCGCAAGGCTATGCACGAGTGCCTGAAGTAAGCGATCTCTATCAGAACCGCATGGAAATGGAGCAATCGGGTGTCTGGGGTGAGCCAAAACGTCCTTCCCGTATTTATAATGCCATGATATTTCCGATTAAGACTTTCCCGATCCGCGGAGTTCTCTGGTACCAGGGCGAGTCCAATGTCGGGGACGGAATGCTGTACTTTTCCAAGATGAAGGCGTTGATCGAGGGTTGGCGGCAGGTCTGGGGTCAGGGTGATTTCCCCTTCTACCTGGTTCAGGTTGCGCCGTACAAAGATTATGCGGAGGGTGAACTGGCGCAACTATGGCAAGCCCAGCGCAAATGCCTGGAGTTGCCTGGTACCGCCCTGGCGGTGACCGAGGATATCGGTGATTGGGAGGATATTCATCCGAAGAACAAATTGGATGTCGGCGAGCGGTTGGCCAAACTGGCTCTGGTCAATATCTATCGTAAGAAATAAAAAACGCCTCGCGCGGGATTTCGAACACCGGCTTCGGCCATCTGGCGGTGTTGTGTAATTTGGTTGGATGAACTAGCTGCGAAGACCGCCGATGCCTGGCGCCGCCGGGTCAATTTTTCGTGATCTCATTATAGATCAGCATCTCGGTATTGTAGGCGGTCTTATCGATGCCGGTGACCCGGAACAGAATCTCAAAATATTGTGGCATCTTCCCGTATTTGTCGATGAATTTTTGTTCGACTCCTTTGCGGGTTGCCGTTGCAGTGAGGTAATTGACGATTTCCGGTGCGCCCAGCGAATGGTAGGACGCGATGATGAAAATCGAATTATTTGCCGGGCCGGGAAGTTTCAGGGCCAGGACCAGGTCCTCGTTGGGGCCGGCCGAATGCAGGCTGGTGCGGAAAACCTGAGATTCACTGCTGTCCGGCGCTGTGTAGGTGATTTTATGCGGTAAGATCTCGAACGCAAAGTGCGACTCGGACAGAGTATGTTTTAAAGTATAGAGGGTCTTGATGCTTCCCAAAAAGATCAGATTAAACTCGCCGAGAATCTGGGGACTGATGGATGACGATTTGCGCATAAGCGGTTTCTGGCCGGCTGAATAGAGGATGGATAGGACAGGCGGCAGGCTCCAGATGCTGTGGTAAGGGAAGTAGGGCTCTTCGGTGGATTTTATGCTGTTGTCGGGGAACTCTTTCTTGAGTGCCTCCATATCCGCAAGCGAATTAATCTTACCGTGCCGGATGTCGATCGCATACTGGTAGGTTTCGTCGTATTTATTAAAGAAAAAATGGTCGCCAACCACGACAAGCACCGGCAATTTCGATTGCAGGTACTCCTGCCAGATGGGATCATTCCTATCGATGATCTGGTAGGTCTCCAGTTTCCCGCAGAGGTTTTGATAGTAAATCCACATCAGGCCCAGCAGGATGCAGAGGATCAGGATGATTAGCAGATAGTATCTTTTCGATAGCCAGCGGAAGAGGTGCTTCGGATGGTAGAGATTTTCCGTGATAGGAACAAAAGTGGTTTCATAATGCCCCTTCGGGATGCGCAGCCGGTACTCGTCGTCCTTGCCTTCGCTGTAATAATAGCTCTGGAGCTTTTTTCGCAGCGTATAGGTGTGCGAACGAACGATCGTGTCTTCCGCGGGATTGAAATTGGCATCTTTTCCGAAAAAATCAATGGCAATCGAGGTCTCTTTCAGGCATTTACCACTTTTAGCGGCCTCGACCAGGTAAGCCAGATAAGAGGCGTACACTTTCGACCCCGAAAACTCGGCGCTGTTGATAATTTTCTCCAGCAATTTCTTTTGTGTATTTTCGGTAGACATCTGAGAAAAAAAATAAGCAACTTTATTTGCAAAGTAAATGAAAAGTTTGGGGCTGGCGGCTTTGTATGGATTTTTGTTCCCCGGCCCGTACCGTTGTCCATATCGCCCGCGTAATTCACATGTTACGATAATGTAATACGATGTGAAAAACAGTTCTTCACAGTTATTCACTTTTTTTGCACCGCTAATTATCGTTACTTGGATCGAGGATATTCGGGAATCCAAATATACAGACAATTAATATGCGCATTTCTTTTCAACTTTTTTAAAGCAGAAAGGCGATCCATGGGGCTGCAAAAATCAAGCGTGATACGAGAGTGCGGTTTTGTCTTTTTTATCATAGTTTTGCTGGGCTGTCTTCCCGCGTCCCTGATGGCTCAGGCTGTGTTATCTGGTGTTGTCAGTGATTCGTTGACATCCCGGCCGCTGGCCGGCGCCAATGTTTTTTTGGATGGTACGGCTTTGGGCCAGGCCACCGATCTGGAGGGCGTTTATCGCATCAACCGGATACCGGAAGGGACCTATACCCTGACTGTTTCGTATATCGGTTATGTCACAAAAAAAATTCGGGTCTTAGTCAGAGATGATGTATCGTTGGGATTGAATGCCGAATTACGACCGGACGTAATCAAGGGTGAGACGGTTGTAGTGACCGGTCAGTTTGTGGGACAGGCCGCGGCCATCAACCAGCAGATCACATCCAATACTATCGTCAATATCATTTCGGAAGAGAAGATTCAGGAAATGCCGGATGCCAATGCCGCGGAAGCCATCGGACGCCTGCCCGGTATTTCGGTGCTGCGGTCCGGCGGGGAGGCCAACCGGGTCGTATTGCGTGGATTGAGCGATCAGTACTCGAGCATTACCGTCGACGGCGTACGTATCGCCTCGACCGATTCCAGTTCGCGCGGCGTTGACCTAAGTACGATTTCGCAGGGGAGCCTGGCCGGTATCGAGCTCTACAAGGCCCTGACGCCGGATAAAGACGCCGACGCGATTGCGGGCAGTATCAACCTGGTCACCAAGAAAGCCCCCTCCGAGCGATTGATCCGTCTGGACAGTAAAGGATCTTATAATGACCTGGAGCAGAGCTGCAACCAGTATGACCTCAATTTTCGATACGGGCAGCGTTTCTGGAAGGAAATTCTGGGTGTGCAGGTAAGTGCAAATGCCGAGAAGCGGATTCGAAGCCGTGAGTATTACGATGTGGATTATAATCAGAATCTCAACGAGCAGGGCACCGACTGGGAAATCAATGATCTGGAACTGAGATATACGAACGAGACCCGCAAACGCCGCGGGGCCAGTTTATTACTCGATTTTGCCACACCCGACGGCGGTGTAATCCGCCTCAACAATGTCTATAATTTTACCCAGCGTGATTATATCGAGTACGGAAGAAACTATCCCACCACATCCGATAACGATCTGGAGTACAGCGCCCGCGACCGGGAACAGCAGATCTATACTTATAACAGTTACCTGAAGGGAGATAATTATCTCCTCGGCCTGGAAGTGGATTGGGGATTGGCCTTCGCGCAGTCCAAATCGGACTTTCCCTATGATTATGAAATCGATTTTCTGGAACCTTCCGCCCTGGATAATGCCGGCAATCCGATATCCCACATGCTGCCGGTTCCGGTCGGTTTCAAGGGTCCCCTGGACGACTTGATTTCCTATGCGCTTAATAATTTTGAAAAAGCCTATTTCAACACTGCTTTCTACCGGGGCGAAACTTCAGAAGAAACGAGTAAAAACGCGTTCCTGAATCTGTCCCGCAAGTACGTTCTCGGCAATATCATTTCCGGCGATCTGAAATTTGGCGGTAAATATAACAGCCGGGCCCGTTCGCGTAACAGGACCGAATTGTTCGCGCCCTACTACAACGTGCCCTTTTCGAAATACAACAAGCTGGCGGACGGTTCTATTGTAGAAAAGGATTATACCGGCACACGCTTTGAGGACTTTGCCAACGTGGGTGGTAAAATCATTCTCTTCAGCAATTTCCTGGATGAGACGCCTGTCAATCGGGATATTTTTGACAAGTACAGTCTTTACCCCTTAATCAATCGGGATGCATTACGCGACTGGTGGGATTTGAATAGGGACGGTTATTCGGATGCGGCCGGCAAACACCCGGAATACAACAAAAACCTGGAACCGGATGCGCTTTTCTATGACGTTGTCGAGAGAGTGTCCGCCGGGTACTTGATGAACACGATCAATTTCGGGCAGCGCGTCACCTGGATTGCCGGCGTGCGCGTGGAATCCGAGGATAATGATTACGACTCCCGTTTTTCCCCCGGCGATCTCTCCGGTTTCCCGGTTCCCACAGGAGCCATTGAAGACACTTCCGCGACGCATAAAGAAACGGTCTGGTTGCCCAATACTCACCTTAACATCAAGCCGACCAGTTTTATGAGCATTCGACTAGCCGCCTACAAGGCGCTGGCTCGTCCCGATTTCGACCGGCGTCTGGCCAATTTTGTGGCCCGAAAACGTGGCACGTTCTATCCCGCCAATTCGTTTATCGTCGGCAATCCCGGCTTGAAAGCCGCCAAAGCCTGGAATTATGAAGTCAACACTTCTTTCTACGGTAAGGCGATCGGCTTGTTTTCGGTATCCGTATTCTATAAAGACATCGAGGATATGTTTCATCTGATGGACGGCCTGGTGTTTAAGGGGCGCGGGGTGCTGGATAGCCTGGGCGTGCAGCATATTCCCAGCTTTGCCGACCAAATCTATGAGCTGACCTATCCGTTCAACTCCACCAAACCCACTCGCGTATGGGGACTCGAGGTAGAGCATCAGGCCAACCTGCGCTTTCTGCCCGGATTTCTGGAGCATCTCGTGGCCTCGTATAACTTCTCGATCGTGCGCTCGGAAACTTACATCCCCAGTGTGCTGATCGAGGAATATCTGGAGCAACTTCCGGGAATGCCCTTTCCAACGAAAAAGTATCACTATCTGCTCCAGGAAAACAAACAGAAGCTGGAAGGCCAGCCCGAATTTTTCGGCAATTTCGCATTGGGCTACGATATCGGCGGTTTTTCGGTGCGCGTTTCAGTGTTTCACCAGGGCGAATTTAACCGTGAGTTCTCTCCGACCCGGCGCTCCGATCGTACTCAGAACGCCTATACGCGCTGGGACCTGGCTCTCAAGCAAAAGGTCACGGATAAAATCTTCCTCATGCTGAATGTCAATAACCTGACCGACATTAACGAGGGTACTTCAATCGTGAACCGGGTCAACGATTGGACTTTCATCGATAACCGCGAACGCTACGGGATGACGGCGGACCTGGGGATTCGGATAGAGTTATAAACATAAAATAGAGCGATACCATATCATAATCCTGAATCAGCAAGAAAAGGAGGATAGCCGAAAAACAGATGTTAACGTTTTGTGAGTTTGAGGAAAAATTTAAACGGATCAACGAAAAGGAGAATATGATGGGAAAATTTAGTGGGGTAAAAATGCTGACCGTTCTTGCTCTCTGCCTGCTGATTTCCGGGCTTGCATGGGGACAAGAGCTTTTCGTTCCGGGCGCCACGTCGGCGGATGATTTATTAAACAATGTGATTGCCGGGGATACGACAGCCACCGGCGAAAGAAATGCCCCGGACCGTGTCTATGTACTCGAGCGCAGCGGCATCTACTTTGTCAACACTTCCATTCGCAATGACGAATGGCCGCTCAATATCAAGGCCCAGGATGGTGCCGGTACCCGTCCGGTGATCTATGCCGTCGTGAATCCGGTATCCGGCAGTGATCCCGGCGATCTGTTCCGTATCAAGGGCAATATCAATTTGAAGGATCTGATCATCGTCGGATTTCTGGAATCCGATCCCGAAGGTGTGGCGACCATCGGCAACTCGGTAGTGCGCACCGACGCAGCCGGCTATGACATTGTGATCAATGGGTGCCTGTTCACCCAGTGTCGTGGTCAGTTCGTGCGGACCGAGAGCGCCGCCCGCATCGTTAAAATCACCAACACCGTGATGGCCAATATGGGTGATCTGGGCCGTTCCAATTTCGGCGCCGGGAAGGGTGTCGACTTTCGGAATACCTCCTGCGACTCGGCGATTTTCGTCAACAATACTTTTGTGAACTTCCAGGATCGCATTATCCGGCACCGGTCGAGCACGGCTGCGATCGAGAATCTGATTTTCGATCACAACACGCTGGTAAACGGCATGTCCTATCATGGTACGCTGGCGCTGGGCTGGGTTGGCGGAAAGGTTCAGATTACCAACAATCTCTTTCTGGATACTTTCGTAGCCGGCCAGGATACCGATGCCGTGCGGCAATCGGAATTCGACGAATGTGAGGAACTGGATGAATTCGGTCTGGCGAAGATGACTTGGATTTCCTCGGTAGTCAACGATTCCACCACCTGGACGGTTAAGGCGAATTATTACGGTGTTTCTGCGGCCGTTCAGACTTTTTATGACGGCGTAATGGCCACGGACGGCGGCTTCAAAGGCGAAGGCGATCCGCTGACCGATCATATCGCCGGAAAGCCGGGAGTGAAAGCTTTCATCAAAGAGGCGATTGAAGTGACGGCTCGGCCGGAACCGATGGTCGCGATGGCGGAATGGTACCGCTCCCCGCTGGGCGGCAACAAGACCAAGGTAACCACCAATTTCAACCGGGCGACCGACGATTACGACCGCCGCAATTATCAGTATTTCAACGAGACCTTCGACTGCTCCTATGCCACCACGCTGGGGGCGTATATCGGCGGTACGGACGGTCTGCCGGCTGGCGATCTGAACTGGTTTCCGGACGCCACTCCGTACGTTGCCCCGGAAGAAGAACTTTTCGTTCCGGGCGCCGCTTCGGCGGATGATTTATTGAATACTGTGATTGCCGGGGATACCACGGCGACCGGCGAGCGGACTGCCCCGAATCGCGTCTATGTTCTGGCGCGTGACGGTATCTATTTTGTCAATACTTCCATCCGCAACGATGAGTGGCCGCTTAAAATCAAGGCCCAGGATGGTGCCGGCACCCGCCCGGTAATCTATGCGGTTGTGAATCCGGTTTCCGGTAGTGATCCCGGCGACCTGTTCCGTATCAAGGGCGATATCTGTTTGAAAGACCTGATCATCGTCGGATTCCTGGAAGCCGATCCCGAAGGTGTGGCCACGATCGGCAATTCGGTTGTTCGAACCGATGCGGCCGGCTATGACATCGTGATCGACGGGTGCCTGTTCACCCAATGTCGCGGTCAGTTTGTGCGGACCGAGAGCGCTGCCCGCATTGTTAAAATCACCAACACCATGATGGCCAATATGGGCGATCTGGGCCGTTCCAATTTCGGCGCCGGGAAGGGTGTCGACTTTCGGAATACCTCCTGCGACTCGGCCATTTTCATCAACAATACCTTTGTGAACTTCCAGGACCGCATCATCCGGCACCGGTCGAGTACAGCTGCAATCGAGAACCTGATTTTCGATCATAACACGCTCGTGAATGGAATGTCCTATCACGGCACACTGGCGCTGGGTTGGGTCGGAGAGAAAGTTCAAATTACGAACAACCTTTTCCTGGACACTTTCGTAGCCGGCCAGGATACCGACGCCGTTCGGCAGTCGGAATTCGACGAATGTGAGGAACTTGATGAATTCGGTCTGGCGAAGATGACCTGGATTTCCTCGGTAATCAACGATTCCACCAGCTGGGATATCAAGAGTAATTACTACGGCGTATCTCCGGCGGTTCAGGCTTTTTATGACGGCGTGATGACCACGGACGGCGGCTTCAAAGGCGAAGGCGACCCGCTGACCGATCATATCGCCGGGAAAGCCGGTGTGGAGGCTTTTGTGAAAGAGGCCATTGAAGTGACGGACCGGCCGGAACCGATGGTTGCGATGGCAGAATGGTACCGCTCACCGCTGGGCGGCAACAAGACCAAGGTGACCACCAATTTTAACCGGGCGACCGACGACTACGACCGCCGCAACTGGCAGTATTTCGATCAGACTTTCGACTGTTCATATGCCACTACACTGGGAGCCTATACGGGGGGAACCGACGGCAAGCCGGTCGGCGATCCGAGATGGGTAACGGCCATCGTCGCGAACGATCCGGAAGCCGTGACGGTTAAATCTTTCCGCCTGGCTCAGAATTATCCGAATCCATTCAACCCGACAACCAGGATTATGTTTGATCTGGAAAAATCGGGCTTTACGACCCTGGTTATTTACAATATGCTCGGACAGGTGGTTGCCACACCCGTAGCCAAAAATCTGAACACAGGGCGTCATGAGATTCATTTTGACGCGTCGGATTTGGCCAACGGGGTCTATTTTTACCGCCTGCAATCGGGTGAAAATGTAAGTATGAAGAAGATGTTGCTGTTAAAGTAACCCTTGCGAGTTTTTGTAAATTTCGATATATATGAAACGCGGGGAGGGCGATGTAGCCCTCCCTGCTTTCATCCTTAAATGCCGGAGCAGAGAACCGATGAGCAGAACGCATCAGGGAAATTCAAAATGGTATCGCGCCTTAATTCTGTCCGTGGTTTTCATCGCAGCGGCGATGTGCGAATCCTCGCCGACGGCCCGTGAGGCGGCGCCCTGGTCGGTCCGCATGGCCGCATCGGTCATGCAGCGCCACCCCGAGCCCTGGACGCTGGAAGCCCCCAAGAAGCCGAAATGGGAATATACCTACGGCCTGGTTTTAAAGGCTATTCAGGAAGTCTGGTTGGTCACGGGTGACAGCAGTTTTTTTCGATATGTCGAATCTTATTACGATCATTTTATCACCGATGATGGCGATATTCTAATGTATCGCTTAAGCGACTACAATATCGATCGGATCAATCCGGGCAAAGTTCTTTTCCGACTTTACCGGGAAACCGGCAAGGCCAAATACGAAAAGGCGCTTCGGCTTCTGCGGTCACAGATGGCGACGCATCCGCGGGTCAGCGATGGCGGTTTCTGGCATAAGGAAATCTACCCGCAGCAGATGTGGCTGGACGGCATCTACATGGCTTCACCCTTTTTGGCCGAGTATGCCCAAACCTATCACGAAGCGGAACTCTTTGATGATGTCGCCAATCAGATCATTGTCATGGAGAAGCACGCCCGCGATGAGAAGACCGGTTTGCTCTACCATGGATGGGACGAGAGCCGGGCGCAGCGCTGGGCCGATCCGGAGACGGGGCTATCGCCTAATTTCTGGGGCCGCGGCCTGGGCTGGTACGCCATGGCGATTGTCGATGTACTGGACTATTTACCAGCCGATCATCCCCGGCGGCCGGAAATCATCGCCGTTTTTCAGCGCCTGGCGCAGGCGATCGCCGCCGTTCAGGATCAAGAAACCGGGCTCTGGTACCAGGTGCTCGACCAGGGCAGCCGGGAAGGCAATTACCTGGAGTCCTCGGCCTCGTGCATGTTTGTCTATGCCCTGATCAAAGGCGTGAAACACGGCTACCTGGAAGCGCAGTTCAGGGCGATTGCGCAAAAAGGATACGATGGGATTCTTGCGACTTTTATCGAAGTGGAGGCCGATGGGCTGGTTAATATTCACCAGACCTGCGCTGTTGCCGGTTTGGGCGGCGATCCCTATCGCAATGGATCCTATGAATACTATATTCACGAAGAAATCCGGAGCAACGACCCCAAAGCCGTGGGCCCGTTTATCCTGGCCAGCCTTGAATTTGAATCGTTGGAAAAACCGAATCATTAGCTTATTACGATTATAGAAAACCGAAATTATCATGCGAAACGACCTTCGAATAACTTATCGATACTGGTTTCCTGCTCTGTGTCTGCTGTTCGGCTTTACCGTTGCATGTGGGCCCACCACGCTTGCAGAAGCGGGCTGGGATCAGGTCCCGTCAATTCTGAGTCAGATTATTCCTCCGATTTTTCCGGATAGGGATTTTATGATAACGGACTATGGAGCCGTAGGAGACGGCCGCAGCGACTGCAGTGAGGCAATTCGAAAGGCAATCGCGGCCTGTCACGCGGCCGGCGGCGGACGGGTGCTGGTGCCGGAAGGTGTTTTTATGACTGGCGCAATTCATTTGAAGAGCAATGTGAATTTACATATCTCCGAGAATGCCACCCTTCTGTTCAGCCGGGATGTCGCAAAATATCTCCCGGTGGTCTATACGCGCTTCGAGGGCGTTGAATGTCTGAATTATTCACCATTTATTTATGCTTTCGAACAGGAAAATATCGCCGTAACAGGCAAGGGCACGCTGGACGGCCAGGCGGACAGCAGCAACTGGTGGCCGTGGACCGGCGATTCCAAAGACGGTTGGCAGGCCGGGCAGCCGCAGCAGGGGAAGGATCGCGATGAATTGATGCTGATGTCCGATCAGGGAATTCCGATCGAAGATCGCGTGTTCGGAGAAGGCCATTTTTTGCGAGTAAATTTTGTCCAGTTTTATAGATCCAATAACATTCTGGTGGAGGGCGTCACGATTCGACGCTCCCCGATGTGGGAAGTTCATCCTGTTCTGTGCGAAAACGTGACCGTGCGGGATATTACGGTGACCAGCCACGGTCCCAATAACGACGGCTGTAACCCGGAAAGCAGCCGGAACGTTTTAATCAAAGGTTGTCTGTTCGATACGGGCGATGATTGTATCGCGATCAAATCGGGCCGCAACGGTGACGGGCGCAGGATCAGCATTCCCAGTGAAAACATCATCATCCAGGAATGCAAAATGCGTGACGGGCACGGCGGTGTCGTCATCGGCAGTGAAATGTCGGGCAATTGCCGCAATGTATTCGCCGAGGACTGTATTATGGACAGCCCCAATCTGGAGCGGGCCCTGCGCATCAAAACCAATTCGTTACGCGGCGGGATTGTGGAGAATATCTATATGCGCAATGTCACCGTCGGTAAAGTCAGCGACGCCGTGATCCGCATCTATTTCAACTATGCCGAAGGCGACGTCGGAGAGCATACACCCGTGGTCCGCAACGTCTATGTCCAAAACGTCACCAGCCGGGAGAGTTGTTATGCTTTAATTTTAGACGGCTACGCGCGCTCGCCGATTTCAAACGTGAATCTGGAAGATTGCCGGTTCGAGGGTGTCGCGCAGAAGAATATCATCAACCACGTCGTCGGACTTCGTCTGAAAAAAGTTTATATTAATGGTAAATTGCAATGAACGGAGCAACTCGCGGGATCATTCACAAAGTTTCCCTGGATGACGCCCCGAAACAGAACTCATTACTTCCTTCTCATCCCATACATGACACCGTAAGAGCCGGATTTAAGCGTATCTTGGCCGGGACTCTGCATCGGCAGGTCGCTGGCGTCGCTACGTCGCCCGGTGGCCGGAATCCGGCTTTTTTGGTGTCCGCAACCACAATCGAAGCATGGACAAGAATAAACGGTAAAATCGGGAGTACGATTATGATCTGGAAAAAAGGATTCAGCCTGCTTGGAATATTGGTTTTTAGCGCTTTCTACGGCTGTTCCGATAAGGTGGATGGCCAGCTGAAAATCAATTTTCCGGAGGCTTTTAAAATCAGCATAAAGAACCATACCGCGCTCGACCGGATGGACGAGACGGTGGTCTTGAGCATTGCTGCGATCAAGGCGTGCTACCCCGAATTCAATCCCGCCGCCTGCATCGTCCTCTCGGACGGAACGGAGCTGGCTAGCCAGGCCGCTCCCGAAAGTGACCGAATTCTATTCGCGGCAGATTTCCGGCCTCACCAGGAAAGGGGCTTTACAATCCGCTATGCGAAAACCGGGATTGTAAACCGTGAGTATCCGAAGCGCACGCAGGCGGAATTATCCTGCAAGTTCGACGGCCGTTTTGTGAACCGCAAATACGAAGGCGGCGAGTTTAAAAATGTCCGGTACCTGAGAGTTCCCACCGAACATACCGATCATTCGGAGTTTATCCGTTACGAGGGACCCGGCTGGGAATCGGATAAGGTCGGCTACCGCTTTTATCTGGACTGGCGCAATGCGATCGATGTCTATGGTAAGAAGATTCCGGATATGGTCTTGCAGGATGTCGGTCTGGATGGCTTTGAATCGTACCATGAAATGAGTGACTGGGGCATGGACATTTTGAAAGTCGGCGAGGCATTGGGCCTCGGCTCGATCGGCATGTGGGTGGATGACAAGGCTGAACGAGTTTCCGTGACCGACAGCGTCACTTGTGAAATCAGGACCGACGGCCCGCTCTGGTCCCAGATCATTACGCGCTATTTCGGGTGGAAGGTTGGATCCGGGACCTACGACCTGGTCTCTGATCTTTCAATCCTGGCCGGCAGCCGGCTGACCGAGCATACAGTCCGTGTCGCGGGCAATCCGCCGAATGTATGCACGGGAATCGTCAAAGCGGAAAGCGTCAGTCTCTTCAGTTCGACCGATCAAAATCAGGATTGGATGTATTTTGGCAGCTACGGCAGCCAGAGCCTGGCAGGCGATAAATTGGGAATGGCGATTCTCTTTCAACGCCAGGCGCTGCTGGAAATTCGTGAAGATGAGAACAGTTATGTGGTGGTGCTTGCCCCGCAAAACGGGCTGGTAAGTTATTACTTCCTGGCAGTTTGGGAAAAGGAACCCGCGGGCATTCAATCGGAAAATGAATTCGCCCGCTACCTCGACGACACCGTATTAAAATTGAACAGCCCGCTGGAAGTGACCGTCGAGTAGATCGAATCGATCTGCCGATCAGGTTCGTGCGTTTTCAAATCGCATTTCCGGGCAAGCGCTTGTTCAGGTCGATTTGAATTCCTGCAGATGCTTCTGAAAATGTTCGACCAGCAGTTGGTAATGCAGCGCTTCATTTGCCCGCAAACAATCCAAAATCCGGTCTCGGAAATTGTAATTGCCGTCCGCATCTGTATACGTCAGGACCTTTCCGAAAGAGACATGCAGCACCTGCCGGGCATCGTCCTGATGAAATAATTGTGTCAGTTCACGGTTGCTGTATTGCGCAGCCGGCCGGACCCGCCCGAGATCGGCTGAAACATGGTAGCTGCGTTTCTGATCTTCATAGCAGTCGCGCGAAAAGTCGAGTATTTCGCGGAAGAAATCGGGTTCCACGATCGCAATGACCTTGAGGGCTTCCAGATAGCTCGTTCCGGCTGTTTTGACGTGCACCGGGACTGTTCCGATCTTGCCGATGGTCTTGTACACACGGAATTTATCGCTGCCGGAATGCAGGCTGATTTTATAATTCCCGAAATAGGCTACAATCTGCTGGTGCTTGATGAACTCTTCCCGGAACAGATTGATGTCGCCCTTATAGTCGATGCCTTTTTCGAAGGCGCCGATGAAGCGTGGCGCCAGGCTGACGAACTCTACCTTCAGGCGCCGCAGCTCGTTGACGATAAAAAAGTGGTCGAAGGGCGAAGTGACCGAATCCGTTTCATCGATGGAGCATTCCACTTCAGCAGGGAAGTCGGGATGTGCCGTTTTCAGATGATCGCCCATGTTTTTGATATGACCGAGTGCACCGCCGTATTTGGCAATCGAGCGCAGGACTTCGATGTGCGCCGGGCGGAGAGTGAGTTTATCGGAAATTTTAAATTCCCGGGTGTCGTAACGCTGTAAAATCGCCTGCGGAGTATCCTGCAATAGCTCCCAGTCGAGTTTTTGGATATGATCAAGCAATTTCGGTTTGGTCATGCTGTCGACCTCGTTATGGATGAAGTCGCTGGGATCGATGGTGAAGAAACAAAAACCGGCCCGCACCATCAGATCGATATCTTCCGGCTTTTTCAGGTGATCGGCGTCCGCCCCGAAGCCGGATTTGTAGCCTTCCTGGAAAACGGCCCAGACGGCGGCGTCCATGACCTCTTCGGGTGTGCGCTGCGTGCGTTCCAGCTCGCGGATCGATTGCTGGGCCACGATCGGCTTGAAGTCGCTGCCTTCCAGCGCGCGCAGATGGGCGGGATTGGCGAGTCCCAGCCGGTCTCCGAAACCGAATGAGTTTTGTGTGCCTAGCAATTGCGGCTGCGTGAAGGGAAACAACTGCTGAATCGCTCTAGCATTTTCATGCTGCAGCGGGCATTTTTTTAGATGGAAGAGGGCATCCGGAACATCTATAAATTCCCCTTGAAACTCCTCCAGGGGCTCCGTGCTTTCCGGGGCACTGGCGACGAATAGTGCCTTTGCGGTTTCCCGGCGAGCTATGCAGAAGACGGCGGCCTCCGTTTCGTTGATCGATTGCGGATAGATTTCAAAGTGCAAGTTGGTTTTTACATGGTTCAGTATGGCTTGCTTCAGGTTCGGTTTCATTACGAATCCCTTTTTATGATTTGCTTCGACGACATCAATATCCGAATAGTCTTGGTAAAAACAGGCTGATCTGCGGGATATAACTTACCAGCAGCAAGGCGATGATCATGGCGACGTAGAGCGGCAACAGGGGCTTGATGACCTTGGCGATCGAGGTGTTGGCGATGCCGCAGCCGACAAACAGGACGCTGCCGACTGGCGGCGTACAGAGCCCGATGCTCAGGTTCAGCACCATGATAATCCCGAAATGGATCGGGTTGATGCCCAGCTGGGTCACAATCGGAAGGAAGATGGGCGTAAATATCAGGACGGCCGGTGTCATGTCCATGAAGGTTCCCACAATCAGCAGGATCACGTTAATGATCAGCAGAATCACGACTTTACTGCTGGAGAGCGCTATCAAAGCGGTGCTGATGTTTTGCGGGATATTTTCGTAAGACATGATCCATGACATGCCCATCGAGGTGCCGATCAGAAGCATCACAATCGCGGTGGTGGCCGATGTGTCCAGTAGAATTTTGGGGACTTCGCTCCATTTGACTTCGCGGTAGATCAGGATCGAGAGGATAGCTGTGTAGAGCACCGCGATGGCCGAGGCTTCCGTGGCGGTGAAAAAGCCGGCCACGATTCCCCCGATGACGATGACGATCAGCAGCAGGCTGGGCAAGGCATCCAGAAACTTCAGGACAGCCTGTTTCAGGGAATAGCGTTCACCGCCGCGGTAGCCTTTTCTAAAGGCCATCATGCCGGCAACGAACATCAGCGAGAGACCCACCAAAATGCCGGGCAGATAACCGGCGATAAAGAGTGCGGCGATGGATGCCCCGCCGCTGGCGAGCGAATAAACGATCAGAATATTACTGGGGGGAATGATCAGACCGGTAGTCGCAGACGTAATATTGACCGCGGCGGAGTAGTTCTGGTCGTAGCCCTCTTTTTTCATCAACGGCGTCATAAAACCGCCGATCGCAGCCGCAGCGGCGACGGCCGAACCGGAGATCGCGCCGAACATCATCGCAGCAATAATATTGACGTAGGCCAGCCCGCCCGGCAGCATCCCGACGATGACCTTGGCGAAATTGATCAGGCGCCGGGCGATCCCGCCGCGATTCATCAGTTGGCCCGATAATATAAAAAAAGGAATCGCCAGCAGGGCGAAACTATCGATTCCGGTGGCCATACGCTGCGCGACCGTCGTCAGCGCCGGAACCGTCTGGATGCTTAACAGCATCGTAAACAGCGACGAGATTCCGATGCTGAATGAGATCGGTACGCCACTGATCAGCAACACAACAAAACTGATTACCAATACGGCAACTTCCATCCAATCCATCTGTTTTATCCTTAACTATTTAGATTGTTTTGGGGCGTGGCTGAGAACAACTCACGGAACTGTTCGATGATATTGAAAACGGAATAGTACGTGATCAACAGGCCGCTGACCGGTAAAACCAGGTAAACATATCCCAGCGGAACGCGCAATGCTGCGGAAATCTGATTCAATTTCAATGTAATTGTGACCAGCCGGATTCCGCCCACCATCATCACCGCAACCGCGAAAAAGAGGACGCAGAATTGAATGAACATTTCCAGGTAAATCCGGGAGATGCGTTGAAATTTGGCCGACAGGATGTCGATGGCTAAATGCAGTTTTTTGCCGGCAGCGTAGCTGGCGCCCAGCATACCGACCCAGACCAGCAGGTAGCGCGCGAGTTCTTCAGTATAGGAACTGGGATTTTTCAGGATAAAGCGCGTAAAGACCTGCCAGAGGACGTTCAGGACGTTGAATGCCATCAGGAAAATGAGCGTCCATTCCAGAAATTTGTCGATATAATGACGGTGTTTCATCATTGGATTGCCTGAATTTGTTGGATGAGTTGATAGAATTCGGGTTGATTTTCGAAAGCGGTGTAGATATCCTGAACGCGTTCCTGGAAAAGTATTTTGTCGGGATAGAGTATTTCCACGCCGGCTTTCCGGACCTCTTCGAGGGCTTTCTCGGTAGCGGCTTTCCAGAGTATTTTCTCGTGTTCGGCAGCCTCGTCGGCAGCTTCCTGTAGCCATTGCTGGGCTTGCGCCGGGAGGCTGTTCCAGACCACGGTGCTGATCAGGAGCACGTCCGGGACCGACGTATGTTCGTCCAGAGAGTAATATTTGCAGACTTCAAAGTGGTGCGAGAGGTAAAAACTGGGCGGATTGTTCTCGGCGCCGTCGACGATGCCCTGCTGCAGCGCAGTGTACAGTTCGCCCCAGGCGATGGGAGTGGCTGAGCCACCCAAAGCCTGCACCATGCGCAGCGAAGTCGGGCTCTCCTGAGTGCGAATCTTCAAGCCCTTCAGATCGTCAGGTATACGAATCGGCCGTTCCTTAGTATAGAAGCTGCGGCTGCCGGCATCGAAAAAACACAATCCCCGGATCCAGAACGGCTGCCCCTCCAGCAGCATGCGGCGTCCGATTTCACCCTCCAGCACGTGGAAGCGGTGGGCTTCATCCCGGAAAAGATAGGGTAGGCTGAAGACGTTGAAGGCCGGCACGAATCCTTCGAGCACGCTGCTGGACACTTTGGTCATGCCCAGGCTGCCGATCTGCAGCAGTTCGATGCATTCCCGTTCCGTGCCGAGCTGCTGGCTGGGATAAATGTCAATCCTGTATTTTCCGCCGGATTTTTCCTGTAGGCGCTTGCTCATGTACAGCATGGCCTTATGCACCGGGTGGGTGGGATCGAGTCCGTGCCCGAGTTTAATGGCCGTAACCCGCGCTTCAGGCTGACACCCGATTAAAAGCAACAGCCCGGAAATCAGCATGAGGAAAAGCGGTTCTTGCATTTTTTTCATGGTTGCTTCTTATCCTCTATTCGTTTTGGGCGAGGTCGAGTTTGTAGGTCTTTTTAGGCAGATCGTAGGCCAGGGCGCGGATCATGCGGCTTGCGTCTTCCAGATCGATCACATGGCGCGCCACAAGGCCGGCCAGAAAATTGGCATCGATTCTGCGGCTCAGGTCATGCCGGGCCGGGATGGATGGAAACGCGCGCGTGTCGTCGGTAAAGCCGACGGTGTTGTAGACGCTGGCGGTTTCGGTGACCATCTCGCGAAAGCGCATCATGCCCTGCAGGCTGTCGTTAAACCACCAGGATGCGCCCAGTCTCATGGCCGGATAGTGCCCGGCGAGAGGCGCCAGCTCACGCGAATAGGCAGTCTCATCGAGCGTGAAAACCACCAGCGTCAGGCGCGGGTCGTTGCCGTATTGATTTAAAAGTTCCGCCAGGTTACGGGTATACTCCGTCTGCACGGGAATGTCGCAACCTTTATCCAGTCCGAATTTTTCAAAAATTGTACGGTTGTGGTTGCGCAGCGAGCCGGGGTGAAGCTGCATCACAAGGCCGTCCTCGGTGCTCATGCGGGCCATCTCCATCAGCATGTGCGCGATGAAACTGCGCGCATCTTTCTGATCGGCCTGGCCGGTCAGGGCGCGTTGAAAAATTGCAGAAGCTTCCTGCGTACTCAAGCGCTGTGTGTAGGGGCTTTCGATTCCCTGGTCGGTGGAGGTGGCACCCATGGCCTTGAAAGCTGCGCGCCGCTCTTCCAGGACCCGGATGAATTTTTGGTAGGTCGTGATCTCGGCACCGGCCAGCTCGCCCAGAGCACCTATTTCCTTTTTCCATGACGGCGATGCAATATCGATGGCGGTATCCGGCCGGAAGCAGGGCACGACCCGGCCGGTCCAGTCGGATTCCCGGATCTGCCGATGATATTGCAGCGTATCGGAGGCCGCTTCGGTGGTCGTCAGCACCTCGAGGTTGAATTGCTCGAACAGTGCCCGGGGCAGGAATTCCGGGGTACCGAGCTTCGTCTGAATCGTATCATAGATCGCCGTTGCATTCCGACCGTCCAATTTTTCAGTGATGCCGAAAACCTCCTCCAACTCCTGGCTGACCCATATACCGGTTGGTGTTCCCGCAAACAGGTAAAAGTTATCGGCGAAAATCTGCCAGATTTTGCGATGATCGCTTTCCACGGGACTGCCGTCCAGCGTCGGGACGCCGAGTGCTTCGAGCGCAATCCCCTGGGAGTAGAGCAGGCGAAAAATATAATGATCGGGAATGATGATCAATTCGGCGGGATCGGGAAAGGGTTGATTCTCGGCCAGGAGGCGCGGATTAACATGACCGTGCGGAGAGATCAACGGCAGGTCTTTTACCTGCCGGTAGAGTTCCCCGGCAATATTCCGTATTGCAGGATCGGGATCGAAAATGCGGTTCGGGTCTAAACTCATATCGGTGTTTTTATCCTGTTTTTAGGGTTGATATTTTTCACGCGTTACCAGACGGGAGGGCACGACGATCTGTTGCCCGCGGCGGGATTCCGGATCATCGAGTTCCTCTAGCAGTAATTCGAGAGCCTGGCGCCCCATCTCTTCGGCGCGTTGATCCATGTAACTTAAGCTCGGCGATACAAAACGGTTGTATGGGCTGCCGCCAAAGCAGATCACGTCGATATCGCCGGGAACGGAGAGCCCCAGTTCCAGGCAGGCGGCCTGGATTCCCAGGGCGACCGGGAAGGTAACGGCGAAGATGATTTCGGGTTTGTCTGATTGCTTGGAGATCTGCATCATCGCCGCGTAGCCGTCGCTCTCGCCGAATCCGCCCTCGATAATCCAATCTTCCGGAATCGCCAGCTCGCTTTCTGACATCGCCTGTAAAAAACCGGCCTTGCGTTCGCGGCCGATATTCGTGCCCGCGTACCCGGCAGAATGGGCAATTTTGCGATACCCGCAGCCGATGGTGTGGCGGATCAGTTCGTTGGCGGCCTCGCGGTCATTCGCGACCACGGAACTGTTGCCCAGGCCTTCGAGAACCCGGTCGAAAAAGACCAGCGGCACACCGCGTTTATTTACGGTTTGAAAAATTTCCGGGTCTCGTGTTTTTTCCGTTATTGAAACCAGCAGGCCGGCGACCCGCATGGATAAAAGTGTCTGAATGTGTTTGATTTCGTTTACCGGGTTTTCCTGGGAGACGGTCATGATGATATCATATTGATGCGTATAGGCGGTTTTATAAATGCTTTCAACGCTGGACGAGAAAAAGTGATGGGCGATTTTGGGAACTACCAAACCGATGGCGCGGGACTTTTTAGACGAGAGATTGCGTGCATTGAAATTCGGCATATAACCGAGTTCGCGGGCAACTTCCTGGACACGCTGTTTCATTTCCGCGCCGATATCGGGATGATCGCGCAATGCTTTGGATACCGTTACTTTGGAAACGCTCAGGCGCCGGGCGATGTCATTCAGGGTGATGGCGGGAGTTATACTCATATTCAGTTCTTGGTGCCTTTACCGGTTACTTTATCGGTTAAGTAAAAATGCGAATTCCCGTCTAAAATGTCAAGACTTTTTCTGAATTAATAATCCCGAAAGGGCGCTTCATGGCTGATAAACCGGTCGAAAAATATTTTGTTGTCGTCACAAATATTGATACATTAGCAGCGTGGAATGCGTCAAAAAATGCAAACCGAGAGAATCCCATGAACAGACAAGAAATCGTTAAGCGGATAGAAGAATCGGGCATCGTGGCCGTCCTTCGCTTGAGCAGTCCGGAGAATCTGAATAAAATTATTGCGGCCCTGGCCCGGGGCGGCGTGCGGGCGCTGGAAATCACCATGACGACTCCGAATGCCGTGGAAATCATCCGCAATATTTCAAAGACGCTGCCGTCGGAATTTCTGATCGGCGCCGGTACGGTGTTGAGCCCGGAAGCTGCGCGCGAGGTGATCGAAGCGGGCGCCCAGTTTGTCGTAAGCCCGGTATTCAATCCCGAAGTAATCCGGGTGGCGCATGGTTATGACAAAGCCGTGCTGCCGGGCGCTTTTACGGCGACCGAGATTTTCGCCGCCTGGCAAGCCGGGGCGGACATCGTTAAAGTCTTCCCGGCCACCGCGGTGGGGCCCAAGTATTTCAAGGATATTCACGGTCCGCTGCCGCAGATCAAGTTGACGCCCACCGGCGGAGTGACCGTCGATAATGCCGAGGAATTTATCCGTTGCGGCACCGTTTGCCTGGGAGTCGGTTCGGCCCTGCTGGATAAGCAGATGATCAAAAACCGGGACTGGGTCGGGCTGGAAGCCAACGCCAGGGCTTTCAAATCGGCGGTGGACCGGGGACGGCGCTGATTCCGGAAGAGTTGGATCCGTACAAACAAAGGCCGGATACGGCGGGGAAAATCCCAACGCTTCCGGAAAATTGATATTTCGATTAATCAAAATGGAGTAAAGAAGTGAAATTAAAACGTCATCTTTCGATAGTAATTCTGGTATTCACGGTAATGACTTTTCCAGTATTATCAGGAGATTTCCCGGATACATTTCCGACACGAATTATTCTGAACCTTACAGCTACCCCGCAGAATTCGATGGCTGTAACCTGGCGAACCGATGTCCCGGTCAAGAAAGCTGTGGCTTACATCGTCGAATCGAACAGCAGCGTCAGCCTAAAAGCCGGCGCGATTTTGATTGAGGGAAAATCGCAGGGTGTACCGTCGGGAAGCGAACAACCGATCGGCTATGCGCACAGCGTTATATTCTCGGATTTGAAGCCCGGCACCCTCTATGCTTATAAAGTTGGCGACGGTGATGTCTGGAGCGAGTGGAACCAGTTCAAGACCGCTCAAGCCGGGGATGAACCATTCCACTTCGTTTTTCTTGGAGACCCGCAAAACGAACTGATCGAATATGTTTCGCGCATTTTCCGTTCGGCCTATCGTTACGCCTCCGATGCCAGTTTCTGGCTGATGACCGGTGATCTGGTAACAAGCCCGCGCGATGACGATGAGTGGCGGGATTTTTACTATGCGGCCGGCTGGATTCCGGGCAATATGCCCATGATCATGACGCCTGGCAACCATGAATATTATGCCCCTTTGGCGACCAGTTCACTCACGCCGCTATGGAAACCACAGTTTACGCTGCCCGAGAACGGCCCGGCATCGCTGGGCGAAAGCTGCTATTTTATAGATTACCAGGGAGCGCGTTTCATCTCGTTGAACGGCAACGAGGGACTCGAAACCCAGGCCCGCTGGCTGGATTCGCTTCTGGCTAAAACAAGCGCCAACTGGACGATTGTAATGATGCATCAACCGCTCTACAGTACGGCCAAAGGCCGCGACGGCACGAAACACCGCGATACATTTCAGACGGTATTCGATCGGCATCATGTGGATTTAGTGCTTCAGGGTCACGATCATGCCTACGGAAGAAGCTATCCGATTCGCAACGGCAAAATTGCTGGTCCGGGTGAAAAAGGCACGGTATACGTCGTGTCGGTCAGCGGACCGAAAACCTATGAGATGAACCGGGAAAACCAGCAATTTTTCGTCAAGATGGATACCGGGAAGCAGTGGTTCCAGGTGATCGATGTGAGTCCCAAACAATTGAAGTACGTTTCTTATACCGTCAACGGGGAGATTTTCGATTCCTTTGTGCTGACGAAATAATCAGATTAGAGACTATAAGTTTTCGACCAGCCCTTCCGGACCGGCGATGTTAATCGTACCGATTGCCATTCGCGGTTCACGATTGATCAAACGGTATGGACAGATCGCAATCTGCGTTACACGAAACCGCGCTCCCGGGCTTCTTTCAGAATCGATTCGGTGGCGGTTGCGCCCACACGGGTTGCGCCCAGCTCTCTTACGCGTAAAATATCATCGAGTGTGCGCACCTTGCCGGCGGCCTTGATCTGAATCGAAGGGATGCAGTGTTCGCGCATCAGGACCAGGTCGTCGTCCGTGGCTCCGAGATAATCGTAGGCGCCGTTCGCCTGTTTGACGAACCCAAAGCCGGTCGAGGTTTTTACAAAGGCCACGGCAAGCGTGCTGCAGATTTCGCAGAGTTTCAATTTATAACGCCGGTCGGTTAAGAAATCATTTTCAAAAATAACCTTTACGATTCCTTCTCTGGCGATCACCAGATTATTAATAACTTTGATTTCTTCGGAAACATAGGTCCAGTCCTGTGACAGGACTTTCCCGATATTGACGACCAGGTCCAGCTCTTCGGCGCCGTCCGCCAGCGTCTGTTCGGATTCGCGGATTTTGATATCGATACGATTGCTGCCGTGGGGGAAACCGATCACGGTGCCGACCCGGACTTCCGAGCCGATCAGAATTTCACGGGCCATGGCCACGGCGTACGGCTTGATGCACACGGAGGCGACTGCATGCCTGTGTGCCAGGGTGCAGCCGGCAATCAAATCCCGGTCGGTCAGCTGCGGATGGAGCAGGGAGTGATCGATCATTTTTGCGATGGATTGCAGGCTTTCTACCATAATATTCTCCTCAGTGTGCTTATTCCGGGAAGCAATACCGCTGTAATTTCAATCCTCGACGGTATCGAATTTTAGTATAAAATAAAACAATAAAGCTGCATTCACAACAATCCGTTATTTCGTCATTGTTTTGCATGAAATGACATCCGTTAAAACGAGGCCGATACCCGAGAAGAAAAAAGTTGCATCGCAACAGATGAATCTTTATATTGAGCATACCTGGTATACCAGGACCAGGGAAACACGATTCTTTTTGTTCACGAAATGGCTTGGATGAAAACGATAAATTCAATGAGTACGGGGCGTAAAAGTGATTGACCTGAACAGTCCGGTTCCGCTTTATCGGCAGGTTGCGGAAGATATCCGCGCCCGCATCGACTCGGGCGAATACAAAGTCGGCGAGCAGGTCGGTTCCCAGCAGGAGCTCTCGAGGCGCTATAACGTCAGCCCGATTACGGTGAAAAAGGCGGTGGCCGATCTGATTCGCGAAGGTGTCCTGTTCAGCCGGGTTGGCAAGGGCACATACGTAGCCCAGCCTCAGAATCACATTGATTATTCCGGGAGCCCGACGATCGGTTTTGTGCTGCGCGATCTGAATAGTCCCTTCTTCTCCCGGATCCTGACCAGTGTCGAACGGGCCGCATACGGCAACCGCTACAATTTGCTGCTGGCCAACTCCAGCAACCAGGCGGACGTTGAAGAAAGCCAGATTGAACATTTTTTAAATTTGGGCGTCAACGGAATTATCATCGCCTCGATGAGCCATCGTTACACGGCTTCCCCTCCGATCAGGAACTTGGAACGCGGGAATTTTCCCTATGTTCTGGTGTCTTATATCGTTGATGAAGACATCTGTTTCGTAGGCACGGATCACGAACAGGGAGGATATATCGCGACGGAGCACCTGATCCGGCTCGGGTATACAAGAATCGGCTATATCGATGGCGAAGAGGGTAACCGCGTGGGCGAGTTGAGGCAGCGCGGCTATCTGCAGGCGCTGGCGCATTACGATTTGGCGGCGCATCCGGAAGATGTCTATCGCCTGGGCCAGCGCGGTGAATGGCGCGATTACGAATCTGGCTATGAAATCGGCGACAGCTTCGCGTCGCTGGCATCCCGGTCGGAGGCGGTTTTTGTCTATAACGATCTGGCGGCCCTGGGATTTCAGCGAGCGGTGCTTGATGCGGGATTGAAGGTTCCGGCGGACGTGGCTATTGTGGGATTCGACGACATTACCCAGGGATTAACCGCGCCGGTGCCGCTAACCACGATCCACCAGCCGACCGAGGAGATTGGTAAACTGGCCGTTAATACATTAATCCGCAAGATCAATAATGAAGTGATCACACGCCGCCGGATTTTGGCGCCGACGCTGGTGGTGCGCAACTCCTGCGGTGCCGGAAATGGGCAGGATAGATGATAAATGCGCACCATGCCTGAATATTGTGGATTGTCCGATCCGGACATTTTTTGAATTAAATGAATTTTTAGGAGGATGTATGGAAGTCAAATATCTGGCGGATCCGGTCCGCTTTGCCCGGATGAATACGGTGGAGTTACGGGAGACCTTTTTGATCAGAAAGTTATTTGAGGAAGGGAAACTGAACCTGATGTATAGCGATACGGAGCGGGCGGTAATCGCCGGCGCGGTTCCGACCAAACAGAAGCTCGCGCTCAAAGGCGGTAAAGAGCTGGCCAGTGACTATTTTGCCCAGCGCCGCGAAACGGGTGTGATCAACATCGGTGCTACCGGTAAAATCAAAGTGGACGATAAGGAGTTTGTCCTGGAAAATCTGGATGCGCTCTATATCGGGCGCGGAGCCAAAGATATCCGCTTTGCCAGCGCCGATCCCGAAAAACCGGCGGAGTATTACATCCAGAGTTACCCGGCCCACCGGGAATTTCCGACCAAATTGATCCCTCAGGCGCAGGCCAATCGCGTCGATCTCGGAACAGTCGAAGCGGCGAATGTTCGCACCATTTTTCAGTACATCCGGCCCGGCGTGGCGGAGAGTTGCCAGTTGGTGATGGGCGTGACCATCCTGGCGTCCGGCAGCGTCTGGAATACGATGCCCGCCCACACCCATGCCCGCCGCACGGAAATCTATTTTTACTTTGACATGGACAAAGAGGCCCGCGTCTTTCACTTCATGGGCGCGCCCGAAGAAACCCGTCATCTGCTGGTTAAAAATAAAGAAGCCGTGCTGTCGCCCAGCTGGTCAATCCATGCCGGTGCCGGGACCAGCAACTACAGTTTCATCTGGGGCATGGGCGGCGAAAACCAGGAATTCGACGATATGGATTTTATCAAAATGGAAAAGCTGAAATAGTCTTCCCCTGTGGGTAACCTTTTTCAGGTAGTGAGGTAGTCACTCCCGCCGGAAGAAATTCAAGGAATTGATGCTATGATTATTGAAGAGCGCGCCTATGCCAGAGCCGGTTTGCTGGGGAATCCGTCGGACGGCTATTTCGGTAAGACCATCTCCATCAGCGTGCGTAATTTCGGGGCCCACATTCAACTCTACGATTCACCGACATTGCAGATCGATCCGATTTCGAGCGATAAACGGCAGTACCGTAACCTGAATGAGCTCATCGAACAGACCACGGCGCTGGGCTATTACGGCGGGGAGCGCCTGATCAAAGCCGCGATTGTGACCTTTGCCGACTACTGCCGCGAACAGAATATCCGCATTGAGAACAAGAATTTCACGATCCAGTTTCATTCCAGTATTCCGCGCCAGGTCGGGCTGGCCGGTTCGAGTGCCATCGTTACGGCGACCATGAAAGCCCTGATCCGCTTCTACGGCGTACGGGTCGCAAAACCCTATTTGCCGACCTTGATTCTCAAGGTCGAGACCGAGCAGCTCAGTATCAACGCCGGGTTGCAGGACCGGGTAATCCAGGTCTATGAAGGTTGTGTCTATATGGATTTCGAGCGGCAGCACATGCAGAAAACGGGGCATGGCAATTATGTCCGCGTTGACGTAGCCCGCCTGCCGAAACTCTACATCGCATATAAGACCAATTTGAGCAAGGAGTCCGGCAAGGTTCTGAACGACATCCGCCTCCGCTACGAGAAAAAAGACCCCGTAACGCTCGCCGCCTTGAATGAAATCGCGGGTCTGGCCGAAGCCGGAAAAACGGCCATCGAAAGCGGGAATCATGAGGAATTATTTGAATTGATGAATCGTAATTTCGACCTGCGGCGCAGGATCATGCCGATTTCGGCTTCCAATCTGGAGTTGGTTAAGACTGCCCGGGCCTGCGGCGCTTCGGCCAAATTTGCCGGTTCCGGTGGCGCTATTGTCGGCATTTATAAAGACGATGCGATGCTGAACCGCCTGATTCCGGCCCTGAAGAAAATCGACGCGCGCGTGATCAAACCGTTTATTTTATAACAGGAGATGCAGATATGGTTCGAAAAGCAGTGATACCGGCCGCCGGATTGGGGACGCGGTTTTTACCGGTGACGAAAGCCCAGCCCAAAGAGATGCTGCCGATTATCGATACGCCGACCATTCAGTATGTTGTCCAGGAGGCGATCGATTCCGGCATCGAGGATATTCTGATCATATCCGGGAAAGGGAAACGCGCCATCGAAGATCATTTCGACCGCAGCCCGGAACTGGAACTGCTGCTCGATGAAAAAGGCAAAGAAGACCTGTACCATGAGGTCAGCCGGCTGGGGGAAATGGCCAATATCCACTTCATTCGCCAGAAAGAGTTGAAGGGGCTTGGCGATGCGATTTCCTATGCCCACCAGCATACCGGCGACGAGCCGTTCGTGGTGATGCTGGGCGATACGATCATCGATTCGGTGATACCGGTGACCCAGCAGCTGATCGATGTTTATAACCAGTACCAACAGAGCGTGATTGCCGTGGAAGTCGTGCCGTCGGACAAGGTGGACCGCTACGGGATCGTCGATGGGAAGGCCATTGACGACCGCATCTACCGCATTTCCGATATGATCGAAAAACCGGCCGTCGGGCAGAGTCCCTCGAATCTGGCCGTAGCCGGGCGCTACGTGCTGACGCCGGAAATTTATAAGGTGCTCGAACAGGTGAAGCCGGGCAAGCACAATGAAATCCAGTTGACGGATGCGCTGCGCCTGCTGTTGACGCGCGAAAATATCTATGCTTATCAATTCGAAGGCAAGCGCCACGACATCGGCAACAAGCTCGATTACCTGAAAACGACGGTGGAATTCGCGCTACGCAGAAAAGAATTTGCCGGGCCGTTCCTGGAGTTTTTGCGGGATGTAGTGGCTCGCGAAAAAGGCGGTGATGAATAAACCGCCGGCTTACCAACACTGAAACAGAGAGTAAAAATGGAAAAGATTGATTTCGCGAAACGATATGACTTTAGGGGAAAGTGTGCGGTGATCACCGGCGGCGCCGGTATCCTGGGTTCGGGATTTACCGAAGCGCTCCTGGAATGCGGCGCGAAGGTAGCAGTTCTCGATCTGAACATCGACAACCTGCCGCGCTCCGAAAAATACGGCGAGAGATTGCTCGCAATTAAGACCAACGTACTCGAAAAAAAATCCCTTGAAGATGCGGCCAAAACGATTTCCGTCCATTGCGGCAAGATCGATTTCCTGATTAATGCGGCTGGCGGCAATAGCCCCAAGGCCAGCACCGGAAGCGATAAGTCGTTTTTCGATCTGCCGAAAGAGGCCCTGAGTTTTGTGACGGACCTGAACCTGCTGGGTACGATTTTGCCGAGCCAGGTTTTCGGGGCGATCATGGTCGAACAGGATGAGGGTGTAATCCTCAACGTATCCTCCATGAACGCCTTTCGCCCGCTGACCCGCATCCCTGCTTATTCGGCCGCCAAGGCCGCCGTGAGCAATTTTACGCAATGGCTGGCGGTGCACATGGCGCAGGAGTATTCGCCCAATATCCGGGTGAATGCCATCGCACCCGGCTTCTTCCTGACGCAGCAGAACCGCTTCCTGCTTACCGATGAAAAAAGCGGCGAGTTGACGGACCGGGGGCGCAAGATCATCGAGCATACGCCGTTGGGACGTTTCGGCGAGCCGGAGGATTTACTTGGTTCCGTGCTCTGGCTACTATCGCCCGAGTCGCGTTTCATCACCGGCATCGTCTTGCCGATCGACGGCGGATTTTCGGCGTACAGCGGGGTGTGAGTTGCGCAAGCAAAGTGAAGTTTCAGATGATGAAAGAAAGGGTGAAAAATGTCCGGAATATTAGCAAAGTTCTCACTGGATGGTAAAACTGCCCTTGTGACAGGAGCCGCCCGCGGATTGGGACAGGCGATCGCACTGGGATTGGCCGAAGCGGGCGCCGATGTGGCTTTGGTAGACCTGCTGCCGGTCGACGAATCCCTTCAGAAAATCGAAAAACTGGGACGTAAAGCGGTCAGCATTCAGGCGGATTTATCATCGATCGCCTGTATTGATGAGATTGTGCAGACAACCCTGAAAGCTTTTGGCAAGATTGATATTTTAGTCAACAACGCCGGAATTATCCGGCGCGCTCCGCTGACCGAATTTTCCGAGAAAGACTGGGACGATGTCATCAACATTAACCAGAAATCGCTGTTCTTCCTGACGCAGGCCGTGGCGCGCGTTATGATTAAAAAGGGTGCCGGCGGTAAAGTAATCAATATCGCTTCGATGCTGTCTTTTCAGGGCGGAATCCTGGTGCCTTCGTACACCGCCTCCAAAAGCGCAGTCATGGGTTTGACGCGGCTCATGGCGAATGAGCTGGCTCCGCACGGCATCAATGTCAACGCCATTGCGCCGGGCTACATGGCTACGGACAATACGGCCGCCCTGCGAGCCGATGAGAAACGCAACCAGGCTATCCTGGAGCGCATTCCGGCCGGCCGCTGGGGCAAGCCCGAGGATTTGCAGGGAATCGCGGTGTTTCTGGCATCGGAGGCGTCGGCCTATATGCAGGGCTATACGGTGGCCGTGGACGGCGGCTGGCTCGCGAGATAGGCGAATTTTTGTTGGAATGAATCGGTAGATTTAAGGATTACCGGGCATCCGTAATGTCAATGAGTATGAAAATGTTGAACGATCAACAGATCAAAGAAAAGATCAGCGCTGCCTTCGAGGAATGGCGGATTTACGGGAAGCGGGTGCTTTTTATCATTCCCGACAACACGCGTACGGCCCCGATCGACCGGATTTTTCCGGTGGTTTATGACCTTCTTCAGGGACGCTGCGCGACGGTCGATTTTTTGATAGCTCTGGGTACGCATCCGCCGATGAGCGAGGAGGCCATTTACCGGCGCGTCGGCATCACGCGCGAAGAACGCGCCCGGCGCTTTTCCAAAGCCCGTTTTTTCAATCACCAGTGGAAAGATCCCGAACACCTGGAAGTGCTCGGGACGCTGCCGAAGGAACAGGTTGAAGCGCTTTCCGGGGGGAAATTATCGCAGTCGGTAGATGTAAGCATCAACCGGCTGGTGATGCATTACAACATGCTGGTTGTGATCGGGCCGGTCTTTCCGCACGAAGTCGTCGGCTTCTCCGGCGGGAATAAATATTTCTTTCCGGGCATCGCGGGACCGGAAATTATAGACATGTTCCACTGGCTGGGAGCTTTGATCACAAGTCCCGGAATCATCGGTAAAAAGTATACTCCGGTACGCGCGGTGATCGATGCCGCCGCAGCGCTGATACCGGCGGAGCGCCGCTGCTTGAGCCTGGTTGTCGAAAAGCAGGAACTGGCCGGTTTGTTCGACGGGACGCCCGAAGAGGCCTGGAGCGAGGCCGCCGATCTGTCGGAACGGTTGCACATTATCTACAAAGATAAGCCGTTTAAAAGAGTCCTCGCCCGCGCGCCGGAAATGTACGACGATCTCTGGACCGGCGGCAAATGCATGTATAAACTCGAGCCGGTTGTCGCGGACGGCGGCGAGCTGATCATCTACGCGCCGCATATCAAGGAGGTCTCCGTCACGCACGGCAAATATATCGAGCAGATCGGCTATCACGTGCGGGATTATTTCGTGAAGCAGATGGATCGGTTCCGCGATATTCCGGGCGGCATCATGGCTCATTCTACGCATGTGAAAGGTGTGGGTGAGTTTATCGATGGTGTTGAAAAACCGCGCATTACCGTAACACTGGCAACGGGCATCCCGGAAGAAATTTGTAAAAAAATTAATCTCGGTTATATGAATCCCGATTTGATCAATATCGAAGAATGGAAGAACCGGGAAGATGTCCTGTATGTCGAAAAAGCCGGTGAAATTTTACATAGATTGAGAAGCAAATAAAAATCCAAGGGTGTTTTATGAAAGAGTTGAAAATACGTAACGATGAATGTAATCTTGATTTTCTATCCCTGGGTGCGCTGGTTCACCGATTGGATCCCGGAGTTGTGCCATTTCGAAAAGCCAGTTCCGTGGAAATTCATGTCTCCGGTGGTGAATATAATGTCGCGGCGGGTTTGTCCGACTGCTTCGGGATGAAAACCGGGATTGCCACGGCCATGGTGAATTATGGGATTGGCGAATTAGTTCAGAACAGAGTCCGGGCGATGGGCGTTCAGCCCCATTATAAATGGTTCGAACATGACGGCGTCCGCGGACCGAATATCGCCACGGTATACAGCGATCGCGGCTTTGGCGTGCGCCCGCCGGTGGTTTTTTATAACCGTTCCAATGAAGCGGGCGCTTTACTGAAACCGGGCGATTTTGACTGGCCGGCGATTTTCAGCAAGGGCGTACGCTGGTTTCATTCCGGCGGGATCTTCGCCGCCCTGTCGGAAACGACCTCGGAATTAATCATCGAAGCAATGCAGGCTGCCAGAAAACACGGCGCAATCACATCCTTTGATCTGAACTACCGCGCCAAGTTATGGTCTTCCATGGGCGGATTGCAAAAAGCCCAGGAAGTCTTAAAACGAATTGTCGAAAATGTTGATGTATTAATCGGTAACGAGGAAGACCTTCAGATGGGGCTTAACATTCAGGGGCCGGAAGTTGCCGCAAAGTCCAAACTCGATACCAAGACCTTCTTCGACATGATCGGGCGTGTAACGCAACAATTTCCGAATATAAAGGCGGTGGCCACAACGCTGCGGGAAGTCAAATCCAGCAACCGGCATTTCTGGGGCGGGGTGCTCTGGTACAATAACCGGGAGTACATCAGCCCGACCTGCGAACTGGATGTGCTGGATCGGATCGGCGGCGGCGATGGTTTTGCAACGGGATTAATTTACGGGATTCTGACCGGAAGGACGCCGGAAGAAGCGCTGCGCCTGGGCTGGGCGCACGGTGCCTTGCTGACGACCTTTCCCGGCGATGTGACCATGGCGAAACTGACTGAAGTCGAGGCTTTTGCCAAAGGAGGCTCGGCCCGGGTCCAGCGTTGAAGATTGGATTTGTGAATTGAAAATAAAATGACTCGGGGCAGAATATGACCGATCCGCAATTGGAATTAAAAAACCTCATGCCGCAGCACGATTATCTTGTCGCGATCGACTCCGATGGCTGTGCCTTCGATACGATGGAAATCAAGCACAAGGAATGCTTTATCCCGAACATCATCAAATACTGGCATCTGCAGGCTGTGTCGAAGTACGCGCGGGCTGCGGCGGAATTTGTAAATCTCTATTCGAAGTGGCGTGGGATTAACCGTTTTCCGGCCTTGATTATGACCTTCGATTTGCTGAAAGAGTGGGACGAGGTGCAACGGCGCGGACTCGCGATTCCCGGGGCGACGGCCCTGCGCGAGTGGATCAAGCGTGAAACCAAACTGGGCAACCCAGCCCTCAAGGCGGAAGTGGAGAAAAGCGGCGATCCGGTGCTGAAGCAGGCGCTGGATTGGAGCGAAGCCGTCAATGCCGGCATCGCCGATCTGGTGCACGACGTCCCGCCCTTTCCGTTTGTGCGCGAATCGCTGCAGAAGATATCGCAGTGGGCGGACATCATAGTCTGCTCGGCGACACCCAACGAAGCCCTCGTGCGGGAATGGGAAGAACATGATATCGCTCAATATGCGCGTGTGATTGCCGGGCAGGAACGCGGCTCCAAGAAAGAGCATCTGGCCCTGACGGCCCCGAAGTACCCGGCCGGGCATGTTCTCATGGTCGGCGACGCTCCCGGCGACATGAAGGCTGCACACAGCAACGGCTTGTTATTTTACCCGATTAATCCCGGTGAAGAGGAAAAATCCTGGGTGAAATTCTACGAAATATTCGCGGATTTATTCGCCGCCGGGAAGTACACGAAAGCGGTGGAGGAAAAACTCATCGCCGAATTCGAGCGTTTTCTGCCGGATTCCCCGCCCTGGAAATAAAGTTCTCTCTTCTCTCTCCTTAATAAAAAAGCCGGTTAACAGACCGGCTTTTCGATTTTCATGAGATGCGCGGGTGAAATTATCAACAGCGAGGCAAAGCCGTCATTCCTGATCATGATAAATCACCGCCCCGCAATGTTTGCAATGGGAGGCGTCCTTGTCGTGGTAATTGAGTCCGCAGCTGCGGCAGACGACGCGCTGTTTGGTGCCAATATTGACCCATTCGCGGACGATCTGTGAAGCCTGCCAGGGAATCAGGATAATCCCCGAGATAATCATCAGGACCGTCACCCAGCGGCCAGCCTGCGTGACCGGAGTAATATCTCCGAATCCGACGGTCGTCAGCGAAACCACCGTGAAGTAAAACGCATCTCCAAAGGTATTCATACCCGGATTGGAGGTCGATTCGATGTTGTACAATAGTCCGGCCGAAACGAAAAAAATGATAAGGATGGTAAGCATCAGGCGCACGACCTTAAGCAGCTGTATCGAGATCGTACCGAAGAAGAAATCCGGGTCCTGAATGAAGCGCAGGAAGCGAAATATGCGGAGGGCTTTAAAAATGCGCAATAATTTGATGAAGCCAACGTTGGCAGCCGGGGCAACGATCAGGATCAAGGTCGGCAGGATGGCGATGAAATCGATGATTGTGTAGATATTGCGCAGTTGCCGCAGGCGTTCGCGGGCGCCGTAAAGACGGGCGATGAATTCTATCGTAAACAGGGAGACGGTGATATAGTCGATGATACTGAGGATGTGCAGCGTGTTTGCGCTGACCGGGTAGCTCTCGATGACCACGCTCACACAGACTAGCAAATTGAGCAGGATAATGAAGATGTCGATGGCCCGCCCGAGCGGCGTTTTGCAATCGATCAGGTAGAATTGAATTGTAGTGCGTAGATCCCGTTTCATGGTACTGCAATGTTACGGATACGCGACTGCATTTTCAAGGAATAAGCAGTTGAGCTTCCGGCGGGAATCAGATGAATATCCGCGGCCGTGGAAAATTCCTTTAGGATAATTTCTCCAGATTTTTCATGGGCACCCAACCGGTTTGCCCGTCGGCTTTTTGCGCCCATCCAAAGCCATTGACAATTTCGGTTACGGTTAGAATTTCGCCGGTAAGGATCGTCAATTCCCGGGCGTTGTAGGCTCGCCTGCAGAAACCGTTGCCGTCGATAAATTGTTTCGGCACCCAGGCGGTGTTCCGGTTTTCGCCTTCGCACCAGATCCAATCTTTCCAGTCGGGATCCCCGCTGAATTCACGGCCAATCCTGATTTTTTCCCCTTTCTGAAACAGGATGGGATCCGGGTAAGCTGAACGATACGGCACTAGTACACGATATTGTTCCGGTTGCATGCTGATGAATATACGAAATCGCGCATACGATTCTCAAGTGTCGCGGTTTTGTAAGAATTATTTTTTCGGCCGGAAGGCTCTCATTCTTTTTCGAAGGCATCTGAAACGTTTGCCAGAGTGTCTATGATCGGAATATGTTGTGGGCAGAGGGATTCACATTGGCCGCAACGGGTGCAGTGAGAAGCCCGTTCAGGCTCTTTAAGGCTGAGCAGATACTGGAATTTCTCCGAGGTAAAATCGTCGTAGATATGGGCATTATTATAAATCGAAAGACATTCCGGGATTTTGACTCCCGAGGGACAAGGCTGGCAATACCGGCAGGCAGTGCAATTGACTTTGGTGCGTTGCAGAAAGATATCGCGCACTTGCCGGATGATGTGGATTTCCCCGGCAGACTGGCAATTTGCTTCTGCGTTTGCGGCCAGCCGGATGTTTTCCTGTATTTGCGTCATCGTTGACATGCCGCTGAGGACAGTGCCGATTTCCGGCTGGTTCCACAGCCAGCGTAGCGCCCATTCCACCGGCATACGTGAGGAATGGCCAGAACGTAGTGCTTTTACGGCGTCAGCAGGGATATTGCTGGCCAGCTTCCCGCCACGCAGGGGTTCCATAACAACGATCCCCAGGCCCTTCTGCGATGCATACCGCAATCCGGTGCGGCCGGCCTGATAATTTTCATCCATGTAATTATATTGAATCTGGCACAAGCCCCAGTCGTAAGCGTCGACAATTTTCACGAAAGTTACAGCGTCATCATGATAGGAAAAACCGGCATAACGGATTCTGCCGTCCGCGATTGCGGCGTCGAGAAACTCAAGCACTCCGAGATCGAGTAATTTGTCCCAATTGGAGCGCCCGAGAGCGTGCAGCAGGTAAAAATCAATCCGGTCTGTTTGCAGGCGATCTAATTGTTCGTTCAGTAAACGATCCATATCGCGGCGGGTTTGAATCAGCCAGCAGGGCAGTTTGGTGGCCAGATGGACTTTTTCCCGGTATCCGTTGAGTAGTGCGTTGCCGACGAAAGCTTCGCTAGTCCCGTTGTGATAGGCATAGGCAGTATCGAGGTAGTTCAGGCCGTTATCGAGGGCAAAATGCAGCATTCGGGTGGCTTCGGGAACGTCGATTTTACCAGTATCACCGTCAATAATCGGTAAACGCATGGCGCCGAAGCCGAGAACCGAGACTCTCTCTGCTGTTTTTCCCAGAATGCGATATTGCATAGCTGACCTCCGATTTTTCCTTGCAGCTGCAAGGGGCATAATATAGATTTCAGGAGCTTAAAAATCACCAAATGATTTTACACTTATCAGGCGGGTTGAAATTTATGGAACTGCAAAGACGGATTTATACCAGTATTAAATGGTTAATCGTTCCCTTTGTGTCGATCCTGATCGCCGAACCGACAGGCTGGCCGCCGGATTATCCGGTACAACTGGTTTCGGTTGAAATGGATAGCATCTATGATCAATTATTTCAAGCCAATGAAAGTGGTTGGCTGGGAGCCGATGCGGCCACATCGATTGTCTTATCCGAGACACGCACGCTTTGGCTGTTCGGCGATGCCTTTTTAGGCGATGTTATCGATGGGAAGCGCATACCGAACCGCTTTTTTATTAATAGCACAATCGCCATCCAGGATCGAACAGCGCCCCCGCTACAAAGCATCCGCTATTATTGGCGTCGGGAAGGGGCTCGGGACATCGCCTTTTTCCCTTACCAGACAGGCAGCTCCGGGGAATATTACTGGCCGACCAGTGGCGTACGGATTGGGGATAAACTGGTCGTATTCTGTTTTGCGCTGCACAAAGATTGGGGCAACGGTTGGGTGGCCGGCACAATTTCGGTGGTGATCGACAATCCGGATGACGAACCGATGGACTGGAAGCTCAGCTATTATGACATGAATATCGGCAACGATCATTTCGGGATTCATTCGGCGGTGTACTATGAGAAACCGTACCTGTATTTTTTCGGATGGGATGATCCCGATGATGACAATATGCAACGTAGAACCATTCTTATGCGCGCAAAAGCCACAGACATCCTGAAAGGCAGGAATGCGGAAGTTCTGGAATTTTGGGCACAGGGTAAAAGAGGCCTGCATTGGCAAAAAAATCGCGAGAACCTGGTTTCCTTGTTTATTCCGGGTGTGACCGAGATGGCAATCCAGTATGATGCCCAATGGGGATTGTATTATTGCACGACCTACGTTCCGGAAAAGCCGGACATTTTTATAAGCGTGGCTCATCAACTGACGGGTTCGTGGTCGGAACCGGTACGTATTTATTCCAATCCGGAACACAAAAGGATGACCTACGCCGCCAAGTGCCACCCGGAGTTGTCAAACCAACCCGGCGAATTGGTCATCAGTTACATTACGGCGCCTATTGGCGTTGATATTGAAAACCAGGGGATGGACGTTTACCGGCCGCGGTTTATCCGGGCAAGGCTCCGGAAAAAAGATTGACTATCTTAAGTTTTGGAAAGAAGGGTGCATTCCCCGTCGACAAAAAGGGAAAGGCCCGCTGTTTGGGGGTATTAACGGACCGTATGTATGCTGAAGAGAGATTGGTGAGTGCAGCAGGGATCGAACCTGCGACCCACGGCTTAAAAGGCCGTTGCTCTACCTACTGAGCTATGCACCCGCATCAAACAGCCTTGAAACTTATAGAGATAAGATAATTTTTACAAGCATAAATTTTGATATTTTTTCGTGCACTTATTATAAATATTGTTAACTTAATACGGGCCGTTCTTGGGGCAGAACAAAGCACGACCCTTTTTGACCTTATATTTTATAAAATTTTCCGGAACGATCGGGATTCCGGTTTACGCGAATGCTACGTTTAGTCGTGTGCTTTTTACCAATACGAACTCTTCGAGGAGGATGACCTAGCGCGATGGGTTAGTCACCTAACCCGCAGTTAGATAAATCCATCCACAACCTCCCTCTTTCCTTGGGAACTTCTCCCAAAAAAAGGCATCCTCCTCTTCTCTTTTCTCCTTTTCTTGCCAATATTATATACATAAACTAGGGCGTCCGTTGTTATAGCGCTAAGTTTATTTGCGCGTATTTGTAAAAAGGAGTCACTTATATGATGCAATCTGCCCACAAGGAAAAAGACTTTAAGGAAGTTCCGCTTGACAGCCGGAATGTTTTTCGCGGCTGTCTTCTGGATGTATATGAAGATCAAGTGCGCTTGCCGAAAAATGGGACGGCCGTTCGTGAGTATATCAAACATCCGGGAGCGGCCGTAGTTATTCCCTATCTCGGTGACCACCAAATATTACTTATCCGCCAGTACCGGTATCCGGTGCAGCGGGTTGTCATTGAAATCCCGGCCGGTAAAATCGATCCGGGCGAAAATCCCGAAGAGACCATTCGGCGCGAGTTGGAGGAAGAAACGGGTTACATCTCCGGTAATATTGCTGCTCTCGGCAGTTTGTATCCGACGGTAGGCTACAGTGATGAAATCATTCACCTGTATTGGGCAGATCATTTGAAACCGGGCGCGACCCATCCGGATGAGGATGAGGTGATTGAGCTTTTCACGAGGGATATTGATGAGGCGATGGAAATGGTGTACGCCGGGCAAATTACGGATGCCAAGTCGATCATTGGCCTGTTCTGGGCCGAAAAGATTATCAGGAACAGGGATTTTGCCGGCCGTTTCGGAGTCGAACTTTAAGCGTCATTCGCGCTAGGCCGGGCATCTTCCAGATTGAAACCGGATTCATAATCGGCGAAAGAGGGCACCTCCGGCATCAGGCCGGGAAAGCGTCTGTGGATACTCTCCGCGAACATGAAATCCAGCCGCGCATTGCTCTCCGGGGTGAAACCCGTTACATCCTGCCACACATCGCGGCTTTCCATGCAGAAATAGATGAAGGGCGGATTTGCGACATCCTTCAGCGCGTTATAGATCGCCCGATAAAACGGGCTGCGTACCGGCCGCGCATAGCGCAGCTTGCCGTCCATCCCCTTGATCATCTCGCCGTAAACGATTGTCGATTGCGGATAGCGTTCGATGATCTTCTCTTTGGTGGAGGGCGGGAAACGCAGCGAGCCCATGCTGATCCAGGCTATCCGTGAAGGGTCCACGCTTTGATACAAGCGCCGGATGAGATGGGTGTATAAAGCCATGCTGTTTCGATCGATGAGAATTGGATCGAAGTGAAAGCCCAGCAGGTAGCCGGCTTCCTGTACTCTGCGAGCGGCGTGCAATCTGTCCTCGATCCCGGCCGCCAGGTATTCTTCGGCGGCGACAATTTCGGGCGGATTCAATGACCAGGAAATGACCGTATGACTGTTATGCTGAAGATCAAGCAAATCCTCAACGTTGGCGGTCTTGGTCTTCAATTCGAACAACACATTGGAAAATCGGGCGAAGAATAGCACGGCCTGTCTGGCGAACAGAATCGATCCGGGCAACGCCAGGCTGTCTCCCAGCTCGCCGGTTCCGATACGGAAGAAACGCCGCGGCTGCAGGACTATTTTCTGTTTAAATTCCCGGAAAATAGCGGCAAAGTCCGTGTAAATCGTTGTTGCCGGCTGGTTCAGGTAAAACTGCAAAATACAGTAGCTGCAGTTCAGGGGGCAGTTCAAGGTCTGATTGATGACCTGGTAACGGCAGCAGAGGTAAGTTTCAGCAGTAGCCGGACACCCCTTGACGATCTGGCCTTTATGATGCGCTAAAAAGAGAACGATCTTGGGATCCTGGCCGGCGGTGAGTGTTGCGAGCTCCGCCTCATCCCGCACTATGACCGGTTCGCAATCGGGGTGAGAATTCAAAATTTCGCGGGTAAGGGCGTCCCGGGCGGCGATCTGCTCGATATAGATCGCTTTAATACGATGGTCCGCTGCCGGTTTTATAGTGATTGGAAAAGCTCCTTCAATTGAACAAACAAATCATCGGTGAGTTGTTTCTGCAGATGTTCGACATCGTTGACCGATTCGATCCGGAACTCGAGGCGAAGGGCCTTTTTCTCGAAGCTTTTGTCGTAATGAAGCGTGGCGCCACCGGGCAGTTCCAACTGCGCTATCCGGTTTTCGATGGCGTCGCGATATTCGGAGAGTAACGGGTAACGCCGACGCATGAGGATTTGACGGATATTGGCTAGGATTCGGGCCGGCTCCGTTTCCCGGTTGACGCTGGATTCGAGTTCCAATTGATGGATCAAATCCGGGACGGTGATTTTGTCGCGGAGGGCGATTTCCTGCAGATTCCGGGCGATTTCTTTGAAGTTGCTGAGCGAGGGCCGGATTATGCCGATAAGTTGCCGGAAAAAGGTTTGGGCGTCCGGAACGCAATCGGCAGCTTGCAGCCAGGTTTTGAGCGGCGCGTTTTTTTGAATTAGAAAGTCGATCAGAAAGGAGGGAACTGCCTTGAGGGACAGGTATTGATGCAAGACTTTGGCATTCGGGGCGATTTCGAATTCAGGTAAAACGGCGCTGATGATCTCTTCTTCAGCAACGGCCCGGCTTCGGACGAAATGTAATACGCGGGCGATGTCTATCGGGTAGAACAGCCCATAGTATTTTTGGGTCCGGATCACTACCGAAATGATTTGCAGCTCAGACAGGGTTTCGGGGAATACGACAGCCGGGCATTCATCAAGCGCAAGTTCGCGGTAGTGCTCGAAAAACCGAAACCCGTAGAGAATGCGATAAGAATCTCCCCGGGTCTGAAGCAGCAGCGGAAAGACCGGCGTGTTTATGATCCCGGTTTTGGGGCCGAGAGGATAGAAAAATTCATCGGAAAAGAGTTCATAACTGTGATCGCCGGGATCACACCGATTCAGGGGTATCTTGAGGTATTTGGGAGAGTTCATGCAATATTTCTTGGTATTGTTTGAGTTTACCGCTGTAGATGTCCGGCAGGTTTCGACGTTTTTGACGACCCAGGCTCAGAATGGATAGTTTATGGAGGATTTCTTCCAGAACCAGTTTGCGCTGCCCGATAGTAAGATCCTGTTCCAGGATTTTTTCGAGGGCGCGTACCCGAAAGCGGTCGATGCCCCAGTATTTTCGGGAGAGCTGATCCGGATGTCCGCCGGTCTTCACGATCAGTTTTTCGGGCAATAATCCAATCGGGTACTTGCTGGAGATGCGCAACCAGAGGTCGTAATCTTCGCATACCGGAAAGCTTTCGTCGAATACGCCGATATCATTGAAGACTTTTTGATGGATGATCACGGCTGACGGACTTACGATGCACAACGGCAGACATCTATCGAAAATCCAGCCTGAATATTTGCGGTGCTTTTTCATTGGATTGACGGGAACGCCGTTGCGAATCCACTGTTCGTCGGTCTGCACTACCAGGAGGCCCGGATGCTCCAGGATGAATTTCATCTGCTTTTCCAGCTTCCCCGGCAGCCAGTAGTCATCGGAATCCAGGAACGCCACCCAGGTGCCTTCGGATTTTTCCAGGCCCAGATTGCGGGCGGCTGAGACTCCGGCGTGCAGTTGGGAGTAATAGCGAATTTTTTTTCGGTAGCTGCGAATGATTTCCTGGGTATCATCGGTTGAGCCGTCGTCGATGACGATCAACTCGAAATTCTTATAATCTTGCGCCAGGACCGATTGAATGGCCCTTTCGAGAGTGGCGGCCCGGTTGTAGGTGGGCAGTATTACCGATATTTTGGTTGGATCATCCATGCGCAATCGGAACGGGTTTAGGATTAATAACAACTGTCAACAACGCCGCAACGGCAGGCGGGAGTAAAATTTGGATTCGATTTAAAACCGCTTTAAATGTAGGGTTTGTTTGCTTATCGGCCGTGTCGGAAATCACTTTCAGGGACAGGAAGGAAACGGCGTTTTTCCGGCACAGGTCGGCCAGTGCGAAGGCTTCCATATCCACGGCTTCGGCCTCGGTCACCGACCGAAGCGATGTCTTGCGAAGATTATCGACGACAGCATGTTCCGAAGTGATCAGCGTTCCGGTTTTCCAGTCCGGAAACGTGAATTCCTCGAAGACCGGAAATAACTCCCGGCTTGCGATGGTTTCCAAGTGGCCGTCGTGTAGTTGCTGGTAACGCGCGGGAAGGAAAAAATCGTAAACGAAGAGAGTTTCTTTGAGAGCACCGGCAGTCCCAATGTTCAGGACCAAATCAATCTTTTGATCGTTAAAAAAAGGCATCATCCTGCTCCGTGTGCTTTTTATGCCAATACCGGTGTGGACAAAAACAAAGTTGGCCTGCCCGCAGAGCCTGGTTTCCGAATCCAGACAGGTTCGGACCGGTTCGAGTTCGTCCTTTAGTGCAGCCGCAATCACCACGTTCATAAACGTATATTCCAAACCTTGGATTCGGATTCAGTTTCTTTTATGAAACAGGAAAACCATCTTCTATCGGGCACCGTTTTCCTAAAAACGTTTCTTTTCAAAAAGACAGTAAATTTAGCCCGATTATATTAAATAGGCAACATCCGGGTAAAGTGTATTTTTAGATTTTCTATAGCTTTAAATTATTAAAGCCGATTGGGGCTTTAATAATTTATTTCAGAGATATGCCAATCGGCCCCCGGAATCTGCCAGGCGGGAAAACCCGTCCAATTTAGGTTTGGGATAAAGTGAAGATTGGCTTAAATTCAACCGCGTTGTTAGAAGATAAGGGTGAGTTATGCAATTGTCCGAGATTTTAGATGCCGATTTAATCCTTTTTCCCCTTAAAGCGGAATCTAAAGAAGAAGTGATTTCTACGTTAATTGATGTACTGTATAAAAAGGGTAAAATCAGTGACCCGCAGCTGGCGCTGAAGGCCGTTCTGGACCGCGAAAAGTTGATGAGCACGGGAGTCGGCCGGGGAGTGGCCCTTCCCCATGGCAAGTGTGCCAACATCGAAGATGTCTATGTGGCCGTGGGCGTTTCACCGGTGGGAATCGATTTCGAGGCCGTGGACGAACAACCGGTCCATGTTTTCGTGCTGCTGGTGACACCGGAAAATTTTCCCAGCAAACACCTGAAGCTGTTGAGCAAATTTTCACGGATGCTCAATTCGGCCAAGTGCCGGGAGGAGGTGCTGGACGCCACCTCTCCGCAGGAGATTCTCGAAGTGTTGTTTAAATACGACGAATTGGTCTAAGGAGGTTGCATGCCGTTTTGTCCCGATTGTCGCTATGAATTTACAGAAGATGTCACGACCTGCCCGGATTGCGGAGCCAAGTTGGTCAAGGCTCTGCCGCCCGACGTCGAGCCCGGTGAGGTGAAATGGGTATTGCTCGGCAAAGTTTCTTCAATTATCGATGCCGAGATGCTGAAGGAAGCTCTGGGGAATCACGAAATTCAGGTCATCATCGAGTCGGATATTTTTAACAGTGCGCTGATCGCGCACGGCACGCAGAGCGCGGGGACCTTCGCCAAAGTGTTCGTTCCCGAGGAGTATCTCGACGCGGCCAAGGAAATATTTGATACGATTTCAGGCGATAATTAATTCATCAGGAACCGTAAAAACATAATGGCTTATCGAACCGTTAAAGGTACCAAAGATATCCTTCCCGGGGAGTCTTACCAGTGGCAGTACGTGGAGAAACGCATATCCGAGATACTGGCGAGAAATAATTTCAAGGAAATCCGCACGCCGGTTTTCGAGGCCACAGAATTGTTTGCGCGCGGGATCGGCGACGATACGGATGTCGTCTCAAAAGAAATGTATACTTTTCTCGATAAGGGGCAAACCAGTCTCACCTTGCGGCCCGAATTGACTGCGCCCGTCGTACGGGCTTATATCCAGAATAACCTGGCCCAGCAGGCACCGGTATCGAAATTGTATTACATCGATTCGCTTTTCCGCCAGGAACGTCCCCAGAAGGGACGCCTACGCCAGTTTCATCAGTTCGGCTTTGAGATTATCGGTTCGGAACACCCCGAAGCGGATGCGGAGATTATCCAGACTGTCTGCCAGATTTACCGGGATTTCGGGATCGCTGATCTGCAAGTCCGGCTGAACAGTATCGGCAGCCGCGAGAGCCGCCGGGATTACTTGCGGATTCTGCATAATGCCCTGAATCCGCACCTTGCGGAGTTCTGCGGCACCTGCCAGCAGCGTTTCGAGAAAAATATCCTGCGCCTTTTCGACTGCAAAGTGGAATCCTGCCGGGAGATGCTTAACTCCCACGCGCCGTCCATTCTGGATTATCTGAATAACGCTGACCGGCAGCATTTTGAGGATGTGAAAACCCTGCTGGATCGCACCGGTGTTTCCTATACGATCGACCCGACTTTGGTCCGCGGGCTCGATTATTATACCCGCACAACGTTTGAAATCACGAGTGCTCTGCTGGGTTCGCAGGATGCGGTTTGCGGCGGCGGCCGCTACGATCATCTGGCGGAAGACCTGGGCGGTGTGCCCACGCCGGCTGTCGGAGTTGCTTCGGGGATGGAGCGGCTCCTGATGATTTTAAATGAAATAGGGACTATTCCCGAGGAAAAGCAGGACCTGCTCTACCTGGCGACGCTGGGCGACGAAGCCCGCAAGACCGGCTTTCTGATCGCTGCGCAGCTGCGTCAAAAAGGAATTGCAGTCGACACGGATCTGGCGCGTCGTTCGCTGAAAGCCCAGATGCGCGAGGCCGGCAAGAAGGCCGCCCGCTGGGTGGTCATTCTCGGTGAGAATGAGATCGAGCAGGGTAAACTGATTCTCAAGATGATGAGCGACGGCAGCCAGGCGGAGATAGCAATTCAATCGGCGGCCGAAGAGATCGGGGTCATCGTTGCCTCTCAAAAGTCCTAGAGTTGTCTCTTCAAATTAACGGCAGAATTCTTCAGCGGCAAAATCTTCACTACAATGGATACCGTAATTCCAACAAATGATATGGTTAAAAACGGATGAGCCTTTCCGTAACTTCTGGAGATTTCCCCTTTCCGAAAGAGCAGTATTACAACCGCTACGGCCGTTACCTGCGTGAGATCTTCGGCGGCAAGGTTTTACGGCTTTCGCTGGATGCCGGCTTCAGCTGCCCGACGCGCGATGGTACGCTGGGCTACGGCGGTTGCCTTTACTGCAATAACGCTAGTTTCGCGGAGGATCGTTTACAAAGCCTGAAATCCATCCGGGAGCAGCTTGCGGCCGGTATCGAATCCGCCCGCCGGGGCCACCGTTCGGCGCGCTTTCTGGCCTATTTTCAATCCTATACGAACACCTATAAAAACCCGGATGAACTGGACCGGCTGTACCGGGAAGTTCTGGCTTTTCCGGAAGTGGTCGGAATCTGCATCGGCACCCGTCCGGACTGTGTGAATGAAGATATTTTTCGATTGCTGCAGAAGTTAAATCGGGAAATTTACGTTTCGATCGAATTCGGCGTCGAATCGGTTTATGATAAATCCCTGCACTGGGCGCAGCGCGGGCACGATTTCGCGGCGACGCGTACGGCCGTCGCGGCTGCCAAAGCGCACGGACTACACGTTGCCGGGCACCTGATTTTTGGTTTTCCGACGGAAACGGAAGAGGAAATCCTGCACTCCGCCGAGGCAATCAACGAACTGGAATTAAATGCCATCAAGATTCACCACCTGCATATCGTCAGGGATACAGACCTTGCGGCATTATATGCGAAGAACCCGTTTCCGCTTTTCGACGAGACCGGCTGGGTAAAAATCGTCTGCTCTTTCCTGGAAAGATTGGATCCGCGCATCGTGATCGAGCGCATCATCGGGGATGCCCGCGGCGATACGCTGATTGCCCCGCTATGGCGTAAAAGTAAACTGCAGATTATCCGGGAAATCGAAGAGGAATTCCGCCGACGCGGTACTTACCAGGGATCGGCTTTCTCACCCGCTTCGTAGCTGTAAGCGCTTTAAATACCCTAAGAGAAATCAAATTGTTATTCTCGGGGGACTCTGCCGCTGATGAATCATACGGGATTTATAGAATCATCCGCGCGGCCCGAAGATGGCGGAGCCGACGCGCACCATGTTGGAACCTTCTTCAATGGCGATCCGGTAGGAGTTGCTCATGCCCATCGAAAGGGTTTTCATCCGAACGCCGGGCAGCCGGAGCGCATTTAAGTTCTCGAAAATCGCGCGGGTCTGCCGGAAGTAAGGGCGGCTGTCTTCGGGATCGCCGGCCAGCGGTCCGATGGTCATCAGTCCTTCCAGTTGCAGGAATTCCGTTCCAGCGATGTACATCGCCAGTCTTTGGATATTCTCAAACTGCGGACCGATACCGGCTTTGCTCTCTTCGGCGCCGATATTGACCTCGATGAGCACCGGAACTACTGTTTTAACCGAAGAGGGTACCCGCTTGTTGACTGCCGCGGCCGTTTCAATCGAATCGATGGTCTGAAACAGATCGAAGACTTTGAGGGCTTTGTTGATTTTGTTCCTCTGCAGGTGGCCGATCAGGTGCCAGCGGATGGTACGGGCTTTTTCATCCAGTGCCAAAAAAGCCTCCTCGCCCTGCTGAACGTAGTTTTCACCGATATCGGTGGCCCCGGCGCGGATGACCTCCCGGACTTCCTGCGCTGTTCGCTGCTTGGCGGCCACGACGAGGGTGACCTGTTCCGGTATGGATTCGCGCAGCCGGCGATAATTATCCTCAATGGAGATCATATTCAATCCTTACCAATTTTACCTGGCGGTCTTCAAAATGAGTTACCATCCAAATCTAAAAAGTATAGACCGGATAATAAAGGATTTTACCCCGGAGAAACAGACATCGATCGGTATTTCCGCCGCATGTGCAATTTCATGGGAATTATAGGCATATATTTTTTATATTCTCTCAGGAGTTTTGATTGAGTAATGCTAAAGAAAAACAGGCTGCCGGAATATATACGCGGCTGAAAAAGGCTTATCCGGGTGCCAGATGTTCGCTTAACTTTGCCAAACCGCACGAGTTACTGGTGTCCACGATTCTTTCGGCGCAATGCACGGACAAGCAGGTCAACAAGGTAACGCCGGCCCTTTTTCAGAAGTATCCTTCGGCACAGGCCTTCGCCGAAGCGCCGCTGGAAGAGCTGAAGGAGCTGATCCGGCCAACCGGTTTTTTCAACCACAAAGCCCAATCCATTCAGAGCGCCATGCGGAGCGTGGTTGAAGAATTCGACGGACGTGTGCCGGATAATATGGACGATCTACTCAAGTTGCAGGGTGTCGGGCGCAAAACGGCAAACGTGGTCCTGGGCGATGCCTTCGGAACTCCCGGCGTTGTTGTGGATACGCACGTGAAGCGCCTGGCGAAGCGCATGGGACTGACCCAAAACAACGATCCCGTCAAGATCGAATTCGACCTGATGCAACTGTTTCCGAAAGAGCAATGGACTTTGTTCGGGCATCTGATGATCGACCACGGTCGCGCCGTCTGCGATGCGCGCAAGCCCAAATGCAATGAATGCGTTATGAACGATATTTGCCCGTCGGCGCAGTTGTAGGCAATTAACCGGAAGGATGTGAACATGGAGACCGAGGAACTGATTCGAAATCTGCTGAAGAATATCGGCGAGGATCCGGACCGCCCGGAATTGCTGAAGACCCCGCAGCGGGTCACGAAAATGTGGGGATTCCTTACCCAGGGTTATGCCGTGGATGTTAAGGCCCTCCTCGAAGATTCGGTTTGCGACGAGAAATACAGCCAGATGATCATGGTTAGGGACATGAACTACTACAGCCTCTGTGAGCACCATCTGCTGCCGTTTTACGGCAAGGCTCACGTGGCCTACATCCCCAACGGCAAGATGATCGGATTGAGCAAAATTCCACGCGTGGTTGATGCCTTTGCCCGGCGCCTGCAGATTCAGGAACGCATGACAAACCAGATTGCCGAGGCAATCCAGGAGGCTGTGCACCCCGACGGTGTAGCGGTCGTGATCGAAGCGGCGCATATGTGCATGCAGATGCGCGGCGTGGAGAAACAGAACTCGGTTGTGACCACCAGCGCACTTTTTGGGATTTTTCGGGAAGACGAGCGCTCGCGCAACGAGTTTCTGCATCTGATCGGACATTCGCGGCTATAGGTGATTGTGAAAAAATTATCAGGGAAAACGATAAAATGGCTTTAGTCGGCTGTCATGTATCTATATCGGGCGGCGTGGAACTCGCCCCGGCGCGGGGCCGGGCCCTGGTCTGCGAAGTGATGCAGATTTTTACTTCCAACCAGATGCAGTGGAGAGGCGCAGCAATATCGGAAGAGAGCCGCCGTGGCTTTGTTGAAGAAGTGCGAAAATGCGGTATCAGGGCGGCGGTATCGCACGATTCGTACCTGATCAACCTGGGCAGCCCCGATGCGGTCAAACTCGAGAAATCGCGCACGGCTTTTGCCGAAGAGGTCGATCGCTGCGAGATGCTGGGGATCGGCTTGCTCGTATTTCATCCGGGTTCGCACATGGGCGAGGGCGCTGATTTAGCCTTGAAGACCATTGCGGAGAGCCTGGACCGCGTGATCGAAAGCCGTTCGGAGGCGAAGCTGACCTTTCTCCTGGAAATCACGGCCGGGCAAGGCTCGAACGTCGGGCACACCCTAGAGCACCTGCGGGACATCATCGCGCAGTGCCGTTACCCCGATCGGCTGGGCATTTGCTTCGATACCTGTCACGCCTTCGCTGCCGGTTACGATCTGCGCACACCGGAACAGTACGAAGCGATATTTGAGAATATCGATGCGATTCTCGGCCTGGATTGCCTGCGCGTATTTCATCTTAACGATTCTAAAAAGGAGCCCGGTTCGCACGTGGATCGTCATCATATTTTAGGCGAAGGCTATATTGGCCGGGAAGTTTTTGAACGGCTTGTGCGTGACGAGCGTTTCGCCAATCTGCCGATGATCCTGGAAACTCCCGGCGGTGATGAAAATTTCGCGCGCGAAATTGCGATGTTGAAAGAAGCCCGGGAGCGGCGATGAAGCAGCTTGAAGTACTGGACTTGGGCCGCTGCCTCTACGGAAAGGCCTGGGATATTCAGAAGAAACTGCACCGCAAGCGGGTGGAGGGTAGCATCCCCGATACGCTGGTGCTGGTGGAACACCCCCATGTTTACACGCTTGGAAAACACGCCAATGCGCAGCACCTGGTTGCGTCCCGGGAATATCTGAAGACACGCGGCATCGAAATTTACCAGGTCGATCGCGGCGGCGATATTACCTATCACGGGCCCGGGCAGCTGGTCACTTACCCGATCTTCAATCTCAAAGAGCACCGGGAGAGTATCGCCTGGTATGTGGATCGCGTCGAGGAGGTCCTGATCCGGACCTTGAAAACGTACGGCATCGAATCCGGGCGCGTCCATGGACTGACGGGAGTGTGGGTTGGAGATCGCAAGATCGCAGCTATCGGCATGCGCGTTTCGCGCTGGGTGACGATGCACGGCTTTGCCCTGAATGTATCGACCGACCTTTCACTCTACGATGGGATTATCCCCTGCGGGATCGTCAGCAAGGGCATTACGCGCGTCAGCGACTTTGTGGCGGCTGTAGAGTGGGACGAGGTGAAAACCCGCGTGATTGCGAATTTTGTGGAAATTTTTGGTTTTGAACGAGTCGAGACGATTTTACAGGAATTACCAACGTGAAAGAACATAAACCCGATTGGCTGAAGGTTAAAATTACCGTCGGCCAAAATTTTAAAAGAGTACGCCAGATCGTGCGGCAGAACCATCTGCATACGGTCTGCCAGGAAGCCCACTGTCCGAACCAAAGCGAGTGCTGGGAACGCCGGGCGGCGACCTTTATGATCCTCGGCGACCGCTGCACGCGTAACTGCCGCTTCTGCGCGGTGCAATCGGAGAAACCGTTGCCGGTCGATCCCGAGGAGCCGCAGAACGTAGCCCGGGCGGTGACGCTGATGGGGCTCAAGTACTGCGTGATTACTTCGGTTACCCGCGATGATCTCGCGGACGGCGGGGCGGCGCACTGGGCTGCGACGGTCCGGGCGGTTCGGGCCGGGAATCCGGAGTGCCTGATAGAACTGCTGATTCCAGATTTCCGGGGCGACCGTGAATCCCTGCGCAGTGTGATTGATGCCCGGCCGGACGTTCTGGGACACAACCTGGAAACGGTACCGGATCTCTATCCGCGGGTTCGTCCGCAGGCCGATTACGCTCAATCTCTGCGGGTTTTGAAACATGCCGGGGAAATGGGTGCCCTGACCAAGACCGGGATCATGGTCGGATTGGGCGAGACGAAAAAACAGGTGATGGACCTGATGCGGCAGGCCCTGGACAACGGCTGCGCCATTTTCACCGTGGGCCAGTACCTGCAGCCGACAAAGGCGCATCTGCCCGTGGATCGTTATGTGCATCCCGACGAGTTTGCCTTCTACCGGGAGTACGGTGAGGCGGCCGGATTTCGCAAGGTTATTGCCGGACCGCTTGTCCGCAGCTCCTATCATGCGGACGATCTGGCCGCGCTGATCAGCTGATAGGCATTGTCAATAAAGAGGCGGAGTTTCGGCTTTTTGCATTTCTTCCGTCTCTTTCATAAATTTTTGAACTTTTGAGAGAGAAATGGCATTTTTAGAATTACTTTTCCCGGAAGACGATCCAGTATCCAAAATTTTACGGCGCATCTCATCCGTGGCCGATCGCCACGGCGTCGAGGCCTACCTGGTCGGAGGTGTGATCCGCGACCGGATTCTCGGCCGGCCGACCAAGGATATCGATATCACCGTGCTAGGCGACGGTATTGATTTCGCGAAACAGATCGCCAAATCTTTTCGTCTGAAAAAGGTACTGGAATATCCCAAGTTCGGCACGGCCATGGTGCCGTACCACGATGTGGTGATCGAGGTGGCCTCGGCACGCACGGAGAAATACGAATCCAATTCCCGCAAGCCTGTGGTCCGCGGCGCCAATTTACGCGAAGACCTGGCGCGCCGCGACTTTACGATTAACGCCATGGCGATGTCGCTGAATGCCGCTTCTTTTTTCGAACTGATGGATCATTTCGGCGGCCTCAAAGACCTGGATGCCGGCATCATTCGGACGCCGCTCGATCCCGCAACGACCTTCTCGGAGGATCCCTTGCGCATGCTGCGCGCCATTCGTTTTGCAACCCAGCTCGGATTTAAAATCGAAGATGCGACTTTCCGGGCGATTTCCAGGGTCAGGGATCGTTTGGAGATCATCTCGCAGGAACGCATCACGGACGAGCTGCGCAAGATCATTTCGTCGCCGCGGCCGCCGTCCAGGGGATTTTACCTGATGCAGGAAGCGGGCCTGCTGGCGATAATCCTGCCTGAGATCGAGGCGCTCGCCGGCGTGGATCAACGCAACGGCTACCATCACAAGGATGTCTTTAATCATACCCTGCAGGTGCTGGATAATATCAGTCTCGTATCGGCAAAACCGGAACTTCGTTTTACGGCGCTCGTTCATGATATAGCTAAACCGCAAACCAAACGCTATGTTGAGGGAAAAGGCTGGACATTTCACGGACATGAAGAACTGGGCACTCGGATCATCCAGAACCTCTGCCGCCGGCTCAAATTACCCAATAAGTTTATGGAATATTCGATGAAACTCACGCGTCTGCATCTGCGCCCCATCGCTATTGCCGACGAGGGGGTGACCGATAGTGGCGTGCGCCGCCTGATCGTCGAGGCCGGAGATGAATTGCAGGATTTGATCCACCTGTGCCGGGCCGATGTGACTTCGAAGAACCAGTCCAAAGTGACGCAGTACATGGCCAATTTCGATCGCGTGATCGCGCTCATCGAGGAGGTCAGAGAAAAAGACCGCCTGCGGGCCTTTCAGTCGCCGGTGCGGGGTGAGGAGATCATGCAGTACTGCCAGCTGCCGCCGAGCCCCAAAGTCGGATTCATTAAAAACGCCATCGAAGAAGCCATCCTGAACGGTGAGATTGAGAACGACCACGATTCCGCCCGGGAATATCTCGAACGGTACCGGGATGCCCTGCTGGAAAGATTTGAGGTGAGGAAGAAATAAAATGACAACCATCAGTCGGTTTGCCGATCTAAGGTGTGATTAACTTTTTGAAAGAGGGGATGATATGACGGAAATTGCAGAAAAGTCTGTCGTTTCAAAAATATTTTCGATTTTCTGGGAACCATCGGTAACCTTCACGTCGCTGCACCATAAAACGAGATGGTATGATGTTGTAATACCGCTGTTGATCATAGCGGCGCTCACCGTCGCGATGATGCCCTATATTACTCCGATTGCCATGCAGGAACAGATTGCGAAAATCGAAAACAGCAGCCGTCTTTCCGATGCTCAGAAGGAAGCCACGCTGGCCAGAATGCAGGGCCAAGCTACGCCGGTTTCTTCGTACATTGCGGCTCCGATCGCGCTGGTCGTCAAGGTTCTGATCGTAGCCCTGTGTATCTGGTTTGCGGGCAACTTCGTCCTGGGCGGCGAGGCGCGCTTCATTACGATGTTCGCCGTCACCGCCTATGTCGATCTGATCGATATCATTTCAATGGCCGTCAAATATCCGATCATCATCTCCCAGCAAACCCTGAAAGTGTATACGAGCCCGGCATTGTTCCTGGAAGAGAGCAGCTCCTTTGTTTTCCGTTTTCTAGCCAGCCTGGATATTTTTGCGGCATGGAAGCTGATCTTATTGAGTATCGGTCTGGGAATCGTCAATAATATCAAATCCAAAAATGCGTTTTGGACTTTGCTGGTCATGTGGTTGATATACTGCGTGATTGCGGCTTTGCTGGCAGGATTGATAAAAATTTAAATGATGGGAAAAATCATGAAAAGACTATTGTTGTGCACGTTATTGTTACTTTCGTCCGGTCTGGCGCAGGAGCGCAGGCTGAAGCTGGAGGACTGCCTGCAGATCGCCCTGGAAAGGAATTACGATCTGAGTATTGCCGATAAACAGATGAATTCCGCCAAGCGCGGCGTCCTGGGCGCCTATTCGCAGATTCTGCCGGACGTTTCCTTCGGTACGCAGGCCAACCGCTCGACGCAGGGCCCCAACGAATACGTTGCTTACGGTACGACCTTTATCTCGCCTGATACGACAACCTACTATTATTCCGCGGGCATATCCTATAAACAGAACATCTTCGATGGCGGAAAATGGTGGAACAATATCCGCCTGGCGCAGAACTACTACAAAAACGCCGGCATTAACCGTGATTACAATCGCCAGGTTGTGATTTTGACTGTAACCGAGAAGTTTTACAATGTCCTGAAGGCCCAGGAATTGCTGAAAGTATATGAAAAGTCCCTCGAAAACAGCACCGAGCAGTTTGGCAAGACCCGGGAGATGCACCGTATCGGTCAGGTTGCTAAGAAAGATCTCTTCAAGGCCCAGGTTCGTGAAGGCAACGACCGCCTGTCCGTGATCCAGCAAAAGTTGGCGGTGGAAACCGCCATCGCCGAGTTGAATCTGGCAATGGGGTTGGCGCCCGATACACCGCTGAGCGTCTACGAAGACCGCTACGAGGAACCGGGTGAGGCGCAGAAAGACGACGTGCTCCGCAGCGCCATGGACAATAATCAAGATTACAATTCACTGCGGGCTGGCAAGCAGTCGGCTTTTTTACAGTATAAAATTGCCAGGGGCGACTGGTTTCCGACCGTTTCAGGGTCGTACACCTACTATCGCGGCGGCCGTGATTTTGACTACACCTACAAGGACCTCAATAAATGGTGGAATACGTCACTGAATCTCTATGTAAGCATTCCGCTGTTTGACGGTTTCCGGCGCCGCACAAACGTTCAGCAGAAGTACCTGGACTATAAAATCTACGAGGATCAGATCGACCTGAAGAAGATTACCATTCAGAACCAGATTGAAAATTTGCTGCTGGCGCTGGACACCTATAAAGAAATGATAGCCATAAATGAATTGACTATTATCTCGGCCCAGGAAGATTTACGCCTGGCGCAGGAGATGTACCGTCTCAATTCGGCGACCCTGCTGGAGGTTCTCGATGCGCAGGTGGCCCTGACGCGGGCGGAAGGTAATTTGATATCGACCAAATATGATGCGAAAATTGCGGAAGTCCGGCTGAAACTTGTGACCGGAAAATTATGATCGGTAGGGAGTAAGATGGAGAAGAAAAATAAAAGAAAAGTCCTGATTCTTGTGATCGTTGTCATTCTGGTGGCAGTTGTTGTCATTTTCAATTTGAGCAAGGATAAAGAGAAACCGATTGCCGTACAGACTGAAAAAGTCAAGAAGGATAAGCTGGTTCAAACGGTCAACGCCTCCGGTTCGCTTTCACCGGTCACCCAGGTAAAAATCAGCGCCAATGTGAGTGCGCGGATCACCAACATTACGGTCAAAGAAGGGAACGCCGTTCGGCGCGGAGACCTGCTTGTGGAACTGGACCGCGCCCAATATGAGGCGGCCTTCGAACAGTACTCTTCGATGGTACAGTCGAGTATGGCCCGTCTGAGGAAAGTCGATAATGACCTCAAGCGTATGCGGGATCTTTACAAGAGCAATCTGGCCTCGGATGCCGATTTGGAAGCAGCGACGGCGGATAAAGAAATCGCCGAAAGTCAGGTCGTGCAGTCTGAAGCCATCCTGAAGAAAGCCCAGGACGATCTGGATAAGACCCGGATTAACGCTCCCATGGGCGGAATTGTTACCAGCGTGGCCAAAGAGGTTGGCGAGATCGCGTTGGGTTCGGTGTTTCAGGAAGACGTCATCCTGATCATTTCGGACATGTCCAAGATGGAGGTCAAGGTGGAGGTGGACGAAACCGACGTCGTGGCCCTCCACGTCGGCGATACAACCAAAATTGAAATCGACGCCATTCCGGACACGGTTTTCAACGGTATGGTTTCCGAAATCGCCCACTCGGCTACCACCCGCGGCTACGGCACACAGGAGCAGGTGACCAATTTTGAGGTCAAGATATCGGTACTCGGACAGGATGCGCGTTTCCGGCCGGGCATGTCCTCGACGGTGGACATCGTTACCAACGTGCGCAATAACGTCGTAGTGGTGCCCATCCAGGCGCTGACCGTACGCGCACCGGTGAAAGAGGAGAATGAAGAAGAGGCCGGAAGTGAGCCCGCGAAGTTGGCCCCGGAAAAGGAAGAAATGGAAGATGTCGTCTTTGTTGTCACTCTGGCGACCGAAGAGGAAAATCCCAAGAAAGGACTCCTGAAGAAGAAAAACCATCCGCGAGCCGAGCAGAGAGCGGTGAAGATCGGCATCAGCAGCGACACTCATTTTGAGGTTTTGACCGGCCTGGAAGAGGGTGAAGAAATCGTGACCGGCAGTTATAAGGTGATCAGTAAGGAATTGAAACACAACTCTCCCCTGAAAATCGGCGGCGAAGAGAAAGGGGAGAAGGGAGATAAAAAATGAGACGTTTTCCGCTGATTATGATAATGTCCGTATTCGCGTGCACACTTTTAGCTGAGGTGTCGCAGAACGATTCGCTGAATGCGGCGTCTGCGCTTCCGGATACGCTTATCGAGAGAAAATCGGTGAAGCTGCAAAGCGATACGACCATTGCCGATGATGACTGGGAAAGCCGGCATGAGGATGATTATAAAAGATGGCGGGAGCACCGATCGAGATTGCGCTCCTCTCATTATTCGCACTCGCGCGGTGTCTTCCGGGGCGGCGCCGGCGGCTGGGACCTGTTCATCCTGCCGCTGGATGTGGCGGCGATCGGCGCCGAACTTCAGGGTATCGGTTTGCCCGATTTTGACGAATATATGCTGCTGACCGGCGGTGGCGGCTGGGGCTTCGTGGGTCGCAATATGCGCATCGGCGGCTACGGGGCCGCCGGTTACGTGATTTCCAACAGCCAGCCGGGCGACATTGCCAAGGAAGCGGTTTTCCGCCTCCGGATAGGCGGATTTCTGGTTGAGAAGGCTTTTAATCCGTTCAATCGCGCCGAAATCTATTTCGGTACCATGATCGGCGGTGGTTCGGCCGAACTCCAATTGTCGCAGGTCAGCGGTCCGGTGACATGGGATGATATCTGGACGGCCTTCGAACCGGATGATGACGAAACGGCCCTGGCCTATCACGATTACCGCAATAAACTTCGCACGGGTTTCTTCGTGCTTCTGCCGACTCTGGGCGTACGCTACAATATTTTCCCCTGGTGCGGAATCGGTGCCAATGTCGGTTACCTGTATACCTACATGAGCCAAGACGGCTGGAAGATGAACGGCAGGACCGTTAATGGTACTCCCGACATTGATTGCAGCAACCTGATCTATCGCATTAACATTTATTTTGGTGGCTAATGAATAGCTTAATTGAACTGACTGGAATCACCAAGGTCTATAAAATCGGGAAGGTCGAAGTCCATGCTCTGCGCGGCGTCGATCTCAGGATTGAGGCCAAGGAGTATATTTCCATCATGGGACCTTCGGGGTCGGGCAAATCGACACTCATGAATATCATCGGTTGCCTGGATAGCCCCAGTGCCGGCGGATATCGACTCGAAGGCATGCCGGTGCATGAGATGGATGACAACCGTCTGGCCGAAATCCGCAACCGTAAGATCGGCTTCGTCTTTCAGACCTTCAACCTGCTGCCGCGTGCGACGGCCCTGCACAACGTGGAACTGCCCCTGATTTACAGCGGAATTTCCGCTTCCAAACGCCGGGTGCAGGCGGAAGGAGCCCTGGATAAGGTGGGTTTATCCGATCGCAAGCACCACCGTCCCAACGAGTTGTCCGGCGGTCAGCGCCAGCGGGTTGCCATCGCGCGGGCCCTGGTCAACAATCCATCCCTGATTCTGGCCGACGAGCCGACCGGCAACCTGGATTCGAAAACCGGCCGAGAGATTATGGAAATTCTGGACGAACTGAATAAGGCCGGAAACACGATTATCCTGGTGACCCACGAAAAGGAGATTGCCGAGCATGCCTCGCGCGTGGTGCGCATTCTGGACGGCAATATCGCCGAAGATACAAGGATGGTGTGACGATGATTCGGATGCTGATCAGCCTGTGGGAAAATTTTCTGATTGCCATGCGCGCCCTGGCCCAGAATAAAATGCGCTCTGTGCTGACCACGCTGGGAATCATCATCGGCGTACTGACGGTTGTTGCGGTGGCCTCGATCATTTCCGGCCTGAATGCCGGGTTCAGGGAGCAGATTTCGGCCCTCGGCAGCAGCACGCTCTATGTACACAAATACCCCTGGGTTTTCGATGAAGATTTTTTTAAATACCGCAACCGCCCCGATATTGAGATGCGTGATGCGGAATATGTAAAAAAGCACATGAAACTGGCGGAAGCCGTCACCGCCGCCGCGAGCAGCCGGCAAAATATTAAATTCCGCGGCAATACGCTGGAGGAAATCGGGATTGCCGGCGTTACAATGGAAACGGCTGTGATCGAAAGCTACAATATCGAATCCGGCCGCTATTTCACGGCGCTGGAAGTTGAAAAAAGCAAAAACAGCGTGATCATCGGTTATGAGATTATGGATAAGCTATTCGAAAATCGTAATCCCCTCGGAGAAAGAATCCGGATCGGTTCGGTGGCCTACACGGTTGTGGGCGTGATGGCTAAACGCGGCAGCATCATGGGCCACAGCCTGGATTCCGAAGTCTATGTGCCGCTGGGGTCGATTTTCAAAAACTATGGCTTTCATCGCAGCGTCCGGATTCAGATCAAGATCGCCGATCCGACTAAAATGGATGAGGCCCGTGACGAGCTGTATTTTTTAATGCGAATTACGCGCGGATTGAAACCGCAGGATGAAGACAATTTTTCGATCAATCAGCAGGAGGTCCTGACCGATCTGTACAACAAACTGACCGGCGGGCTGTATACGGCGGCTTTCGGCATCGGGACGCTTTCCCTGCTCGTGGGCGGCATCGGGATTATGAATATTATGCTCGTTTCGGTGGCGGAGCGCCGTAAGGAGATCGGTATCCGCATGGCTCTCGGGGCCAAACGCTCCACCATCACGGCCCAGTTTATCGTGGAGGCGATTTTTATTTGCAGTATCGGCGGTATTTTGGCGATCGCGCTCGGCTACGGTGTATCGGCCGTCATCGATAAGGTCACACCTTTCCCGTCATCGGTGCCGCTCTGGTCGGTCTTCATGGGGCTGGGCTTTTCAACCTTTGTCGGCCTGTTTTTCGGGATCTATCCCGCCCGCCGGGCCTCCAAACTCGATCCGATCGAATGTTTGCATTACGAATAGACTCCGGCTTGGAACGGAATTATTATGAATTATGATGAAGGTCTGAAACTCGCCTGGCAAACGGTCAAATCCAATAAACTGCGTACCTTTCTGACGACGCTCGGGATTGTTATCGGCGTCATGTCTGTGATCGGCATGATGTCGATTATCACGGCCCTGGAAAAATACATGACCAACAGCCTTTCGGCCATCGGCGGCAATGTATTCTGGGTCCAAAAATACCCCGCCGTTCAGATGGGGCACCTGGATAAGAAATACCGGAACCGCAAAGATATCCAGTTCGCGCATGTCCAGGCGCTGGTGAAATCGGCTACGCTGGCGGAATCGATTTCGGCCGAGATCACCACCTATGGCAAGCAAATCAAATATAAAGAGGAAGCGACGAACCCGAACGTGCTCGTGTTCGGCGGGGATGCAAACTGGGCGGATGTGAACGGTCGCAATATTTCCGAGGGGCGTTTTTTTACGCCGGAAGAGATTCGGCATCGCCGCTACGTGATCGTGATCGGCAATGATGTTGCCGAGAAACTGTTTCCCTTTATCTATCCCATCGGTGAGACGGTTCGGATCGATAATATCAAATTTGAAGTGATCGGCCTGATCGAGCCGCAGGGGAAGATGTTGGGCGGCAGTCAGGACAACATGGTTACAATTCCCTTCAGCACATTTACCAAAATGTACGGGGAATTTCGCTCGCTCAGCGTTGGGGTCCGGGCCAAGCCCGGCAAGATCCTGCAGGCTATGGATCAGGTGGAGGGGATTTTGCGGATCGCGCGAAAAGTCCCGGCGGGCGAAGAGAGCGATTTCGAGCTGATTACCCAGGATTCCATCATGGATACGCTGAAAAAGTTGACGGGTTTTGTATTTATCGCGGCGGTTGTCATCTGCGCGATTTCACTCCTGGTTGGTGGCATCGGGATCATGAATATCATGCTGGTTTCGGTCACCGAACGCACGCGTGAGATCGGTATCCGCAAGGCCGTCGGTGCCAAGAAGAAACATATCCTCAACCAGTTTTTGACCGAATCAGTGGGAATCTGTCTCTTCGGCGGGATCATCGGTATTATCCTGGGTTCTTTGATCGGAGTCCTGATCGGATCGGCCTTGAAATTACCGCCGACCATTCCGGTCTGGTCGGTCTTCCTGGGCATGGGTTTTTCGGTGGTAATCGGAGTTGTTTTCGGCGTTTATCCGGCCATGAAGGCCGCTCGTCTCGATCCGATCGAAGCCCTGCGTTACGAATAACAAACCAGCTTAATAGATCTAAAAGGAAGAGCAGGGACACCGTGCGGCATCCCTGCTCTTTTTATGGGATCAGAGGCGGAAGAACTCGGCAGAACCGTTATCTATTCTACAACGGGTAAATGGGCCAGAGCTGCCTGGATTTTTTCGGCCGGATATTCGTAATCCACCAACTTGCCTGACAGGTAAGCATCGTAGGCCGCCATGTCGACGTGACCGTGTCCGCTCAGGCCGATCAGGATGGTCTTGGCTTCGCCTGTTTCCTTGCATTTCAGGGCTTCGTCGATCGCGACCCGCACCGCGTGGTCGGTTTCGGGTGCACAAATGATACCCTCGTTCCGGGCGAACTGAATGCCGGCTTCGAAGGTAGCCAGCTGATGCACCGAGGTAGCCTCGACCAGCCCGAGTTTGTGCAGATGACAGATGATCGGCGACATGCCGTGGTAACGAAGTCCGCCGGCATGCACGGGCGGCGGCATAAAACTGTGGCCCAAAGTGAACATCTTCATCAGGGGCGTCAGGCCGGCTTCATCGCCGTAATCGTAGGCATAGAGTCCCTTGGTAAGGGTCGGACAGCTGGTCGGTTCGACATTAATAATGCGTAGATCGGGTTTGCTACCGTCGATTTTATCCTTAAGGAACGGCAGATAGAGACCGGCCGCGTTGGAACCGCCGCCGACGCAACCGACGATGATATCAGGATAAGCGTCGATTTTTTCCATCATTTTCTTAGCTTCCTGACCGATGATCGTCTGGTGCAGAAGCACATGATTTAAAACGCTTCCGAGGGAATAGTGGGTGTCGTCGCGCGAAACGGCTTCCTCGACCGCCTCGCTGATGGCCAGACCGAGGCTGCCGGGGCAGTCGGGATCTTCGGCCAGAATTTTGCGCCCGATCGCGGTCTCGGTGCTCGGACTGGGAATACAATTTCCGCCCCAGGTTTCCATCATGATGCGGCGGTACGGTTTCTGGTAATAGCTCACCTTGACCATATAGACTTTAATCTCGATGCCGAAAAGGGAGCCCGCGAAGGAGAGTGCGCTGCCCCATTGACCGGCGCCCGTTTCGGTTGTGATGCGCTTGATACCTTCCATCTTGTTGTAATAGGCCTGGGCCACGGCGGTGTTGGGTTTGTGGCTGCCGGGAGGGCTGCTGCCTTCGTATTTGTAAAATATTTTGGCAGGCGTGCCGAGTGCTTTTTCCAGCTTATGGGCGCGGTAAAGCGTGGTCGGCCTCCAGAGCCGTAAGATATCCTGCAACTCTTCGGGAATGTCGATGTAGCGCTCGGTGCTGACTTCCTGTTTGATCAGCTCCATCGGAAAAAGGGGCGCCAGATCCTGGGGCATGATCGGTTGCTTGGTTCCGGGGTGCAGCACGGGTGGTAAGGGTACCGGCAGATCGGCCTGAATATTATACCATTGCTGCGGCATCTCGTTTTCCGGTAAGGTAAATTTCGTCTGTTCCATTTTTTTCTCCTGTAATTTCTTGTTTCAGTTCAAATTTGCATAAAAAAACTTCAAGGCCTTTTCAGGCCCTGCGATCTAATTTCTATTTACCTCTGGTTGATTAGGAAACGAAGATTCGCGAACCCGAAACGGAGAGCGTATTACGCCACCACCACCAGTTATTCAGATTTATGCTAAGGTTCGCTAACATTGCGATGAATATAAAATCAAAATCCGAAAGTGCAAAGAAAAAAAATGGGTGCTGACCAGCGGTTGCAAATGTTGTCGGAGCAGCGTAAAATCAGGGCATGCGTTTTGAAGATTATCTGAAGAAATCAAACGTGCAGGCCGGCCAGCATGTACTCATCCACGGCGCCTACCGCAAGCTGCGAACTGCCTTTCCGGGGCTGACCATCGAGGGAATGATCGAGACGCTTCAGCGTATGCTCGGTCCCGGGGGATCGATCATTCTTCCGGCCTTTACCTACTGTTTCAAACGTTCGGTTGGGGCTTACGAGGTCTTCGATCCGCGGCATTCGGCGAGTAAGACCGGCATGATCTCGGAAATATTCCGCAGTCTGCCCGGTGTCGTGCGCACGTCTTCGGCGACGCATTCCTTCGCACTCTGGGGATCGGTCACGTGTGACATTCAAGAGAGTAACAGTCCCGCCAGTCCTCTCGGGAAGGAATCGGTTCTGGATTGGCTGGTCCGGCAGGAAGACGCCTGTGCACTCATGCTGGGGACTGACTTTACCTCGTTTTCACTGGGTCATTATCTTGAGGTAGCGGCACCGGTTCCCTGGGCGAATGTTTCCCCATGGGATCACCTGCATGTGCTGAAAACCGGCGTCTCCGTAGCGGGCGAGCAGGCTTTGCGCGAAATCCCCGGCTGTGCGAAATCTTTCGTCAGCTTCGAAAAGTGGCTGACGGCCGAAGGCCTGATCCGATATCACCAGACAGGCGCGTTCAGGTCCTGCTGCATTCCGGTCAAGGTGATCTATGAACGCGGCCTCGAATATTTCCGACGCTATCCGCTGCAACTGTTGTGCGCTCCATCCGTTTGTCCGGCCTGCGACGGCCGGTGGGCATGGTATCAATCGCACCACAGGGCTTAAAATTCTCCGTCGGCGCGCTTCTTTTTGAAACCATCTCCGGGGTGGAGTGGTCTAAGAGTGTTGCGCAATATTGCAGGCGAAGAGCAAATGACAGGAGGACCGACAATGAAGAATATCAAAATTGCCCTTTTTGATGCCAAGGAATATGATCGCGAGTCTTTCGAAAACACGAACCGGCAATTCGGCTTTCAGATCGATTACTTTGCGAGCCACTTCACGGAAAACACCGCCGTTCTGGCGGACGGCCACGACGCCGTCTGTCTGTTCGTGAACGATTATCTCAGTGCTGATCTGGTAGCGAAATTGAAATCGTATCCGGTCCCTCTCGTCGCGCTGCGTTCCGCCGGCTACAACAATGTGGATCTGAAAGCGACCTACAGGAACATTCACGTTGTGCGGGTGCCGGCCTATTCGCCGCATGCCATCGCGGAACATACCGTAGGGTTGATCCTTTCACTGAATCGTAAAATACATCGCGCCTATTACCGGACCCGCGATAACAATTTTACGATTAGCGGTTTCAAGGGCTTTGATATGTACGAAAAAACGGCGGGTGTCATCGGCACGGGCAAAATCGGCAAGGTGCTGATCCGGATTCTGAAGGGTTTCGGGATGCACATTGTGGCCTACGATCCTTTCCCGGATAAAGCTTTTGCGGAAGAGACGCAGATGAGCTACGTGGATTTGCCGACCCTGTATGAGCACTCCGATATCATTTCGTTGAATTGTCCATTGACCAAAGAAACCTATCATATGATTGATACCGACAGTATTTCACGGATGAAAACAGCAGTGATGATCATCAACACCGGGCGCGGTCACCTGATCGATACGCAGGCCCTGATCGACGGTTTAAAGGCGGGCCGGATTGGTTCCGCGGGACTGGATGTATATGAAGAGGAATCGAAGTACTTTTTTGAGGATTTTTCCAATCAGGTCATCGGGGACGATGTTCTGGCGCGCCTGCTGAGTTTCAATAATGTGCTGATCACTTCCCATCAGGGCTTTTTCACCGAGGAGGCTCTGCGTACCATCGCACAAACGACACTGCAAAATATCGACGACTTTTTTGCCGGCCGGCCGCTGATCAACGAGATCTGCTACAATTGCGACGGCCCCGAATGCGTGCGGCTTAAAAACGGTAGGTGTTTCTAGATACCAGGCCCGGACGGCGTATGATGGACCGGGATTTATTTACGCAGTTCAACTTTGGTTTGCGATCGCTCGGAGTTTATACTCAGGACTATCCCAATCATACCGTAGCAGGTGAGCACAAACGATCCACCGTAGCTCAGCAAGGGCAGCGGTAGCCCGGTAACCGGCATTAAACCAATGGTCATGGCGACATTAATGGCGATATGAAAAAACAGGGCGCTGGCGACACCCAGAATGACCAGCGAATTGAAGCGGTCCCGCTGTCGAAAAGCTATACTGATCAACAATATAATCAGCAGGAGAAAGAGCGCAAGGATGATGCCTACCCCGATGAATCCGTATTCTTCTCCGATTACGGAAAAGATAAAGTCGTTATGCTGTTCCGGAAGAAATTTCAGGTGGGTCTGGGTACCTTTTCCGAGGCCTTTGCCGAAAAGACCGCCGGAACCGATGGCGATCTGGGATTGGATTACCTGATACCCTGCTCCTTGTGGATCGGCACCCACATTGAAGAGGGTTAAGATGCGGTTTTGCTGGTAGGGCTCCAGCCGGTTCCAGAGTACCGGGGTCGCCAGTCCGAGCGAAAGATTGAGAAGTCCGATTATCAGGGCTGTAACCAGATTGATTTTGCTGAAATATAAAACAACCACGATAATCAAAACCCAGATGAAAAAGGTGTAGAAATTGAAGGCGGTGACGATGCTGATGAAAGGCGCCAGAATTAAAAAGATATGGAAGAGACGTACGCCCGCCCAGAAGAACAGCGGGAACAGGATGCCGAAATAGATCATCGAAGTGCCAAGATCCGGCTGTTTGAGAATGATCGCCATTGGGATCAGGGCCAGGGCGATTGCCGGTAATAGCGATTGGAATTCCGATATGGATAGATCCCGCCGCGAAAGGTGTTTTGAAATCGCCAGAATCACGATGATTTTCATGAACTCGGAGGGCTGAAAATGCAGCGGCCCGAGAATAAGCCAGCGGGCGGTGCCGGCCGTCGAGGGACCTATAAAATAGGGCAGAATCAGGAAAAACAGGCCAGCTGCATACAAAATATAGACCGAATCGTAGATAATTTTTTTTTGAAAAAATTGCAATGATATGGCCAGTGAAGCGCCCACCAGCATCCAGAGCAGCTGTCGTCCGACAACCTTTTTGAAGAACGGCAGCTCGAGGTGAACGGAGGCGCTGAAGAGCGTGATCAATCCCACGATCGAGAGCAAGCCGACCAGCCCGATCAGCATATAGTTGGTATTCCACAATGGGGCAATGGTGGCCTGGCCGGGATTGAATTTTATACGCTTCACTTACTTTAAACCCTTTTCTTTGATATAGGTGAAAAGTTTACCGGCGATGGGCGCGGCGAAGGTACCTCCGGAACCGCCGTGTTCGACTAGAACGACTACGGCAATCGGGTGCACTTCGGTTTCACAAAAGCCGATAAACCAGGCGTGCGCGTCGCCGCGGGGATTCTCGGCTGTTCCGGTTTTTCCGTAGACACGCATGTCTTTGACTCGGGCCGATTTGGCCGTGCCCTGGTAGAAGTTGACGACGTCGTACATGGCGTTCTGCACAAATGCCCAGTTTTCCGGCGAGTAATAGCCGAGCGAATCGGTTTTAGTCGTAAAGGTAGTGAACTGGTTGTTGTCTTTATTGAAGTACTTCAAGCCCAGGTGCGGCTGAACGATTTTACCTTTGCTGGCCAGTGCGGCCGCGAAACGAGCCATCTGGATCGGGGTGACCAGTAAATCGCCCTGGCCGATGACCAGATTCAACTTATTGCCCTCCGTCCAGCCGTTGACGCCGTATTTGGAATCCAGAAATTTACGGTCAGGCACGCTCCCGACGGATTCTATGGGAAGATCGATCTGGGTCTTTTCACCGAAACGGAAGCGGCGCGCATTTTCAGCCCAGAGATCGATATCCATTTTACGGATCAGCTGGTAGAAGAAGACATTGCAGGAATTGACGATGGCGGAATGCAGGTTCATTTTTCCATGGCCGGTTTCTTTCCAGCATTTGAATGGGCGGCGCCCCAGGCGGTAGCTGCCGGAGCAGTGCACCGACCAGTCCTCGTCCACGGTGTGATTCTGCAAAGCGGTCATCGCTGCGTTGATTTTGAACGTCGAGCCCGGCGGGTAGGTACCCATGGTCGCCCGGTTATACAGAGGCAGATCCGGATTGTCGCGCAATTTCGCCCAGACTTTGGATTCGACGATTCCGGAGAACAGATTGGGAGAGTAATCCGGTTTACTGACCATGGAATAAATTTCACCGTTATCGGCGTTCAGGGCGATGATGACGCCACTTTTACCGTCCAGAAGCGATTCGGCATAAGCCTGGAATTCCAGGTCGATTGTCAGGTAGAGGTCGTTACCCGGCTTGGGCAGGATATCTTTCTTGTTGTCCAGCGCACCAACTTCGCGGCCGAAGACATCCACCTGAAGATAGTCGTATCCGCGGGTCCCGCGCAGGATATACTCATATTGGCGCTCGATGCCTTTCCAGCCGATCAGGTCGCCGGTACGGTAACCGAAATGGCGGATGTTTTTAAGGACCTCGCGATCCACCTCCCGCAGATAGCCCAGTACCTGGGCCAGGTTGGCCGGGCTCGGGAAAGAGCGGATCGGCTCCAGCGAATAGAGCACACCCGGCATATCCAGGCGATGTTCTTCAATCACGGAGAGCGTTTCGAAATCAATATCTTCACCCACTTTTACCGGCAGAAAACGGCCGCGCCAGTTTTTCTGGACGCGCAGTTTGAGTTCACCCTGGGAAATGCGGAGAAGATTGGCCAGCCAGCTGTAACCGCTGTCGGAAGCGCCGAATTCATACGGTATGATGTTGAGGTTATATTGGAAAATGTTCTCGGCGATGATCTCGCCGGAACGGTCATAGATGATGCCGCGCGGCGCTTCGATCGGAATAACGCGCACCCGGTTGGCCTCGGCGAATCCGGCGAACTGGCTGTAACGAATGATTTGCAGCTGATACAGTTTGATCAGCAGGATCAGGACGATGAAGATACAAAAATAGATTAATATTTTTTTCCGGCCGATCGAGACGATGTTTTGGGAAGAAACCATGCGGATCAGTCTATTGGAAATAAATAATCGATTAATATGTAAAAGACACCGGAATAGATGGTGGCGGGAAGCATATAGCGCAGCAGGATAAATTCGAACGAGAAATCACTGCCTTTGAAATTGATCAGATAAAGGATCAGGAAATGCAGGAAGATGATCAGGAGATTGATTCCATAGAAACCCAGGGGATTGATACGGCTTTTCTGGGAGTGCAGGAAGCCCGCCGAAAACCCGGCCACGGTTTTGGTCAGAGCCGATAAGCCCAGGAATGAGCCCATTCCCAGCACGTCCATCAGGAGCCCGATCCCAAAGCCATAGAGCTGTCCGGCCATTTTGCCTTTGAGATGGCCTACAAACAGAACCAGAATCAGGATGAAATCGGGGCGAATATCCTGAATGGTCATCCATGGGACCAGTAATACCTGCAAAAACAGCGCGATGAGGGTGAAACCGGCCAGAAGGATTAGTTTTTTTAACATGGCTACTTCAGAATCACGAAAACTTCTTCGATGGAGTTCAGGTTGACGTTCGGTTGAATCACGGCAATCTGGTAGAGCCCATTCTTGGACGGCTTGATATCGGAGACCAGGCCGACGAACAGGTTTTCCGGGTAGATATCGCTATAGCCCGATGTGATGACGGTTTCGCCGGGATGGATCACGGCCGTTTTGGGGATTTCCCGGACCTCGGCCGTTCCGTTCGGATTCCACTGCATGATGCCGAAGATGCGCGATATCTGGAATTTCACACTGATCCGAAAATTAATATCGTTGAAAATCTGCACCAGCGTGGTCTGATCGCCGACCGAGACGGTCTTGCCGACGATTCCGTCGGAGGAAATGATCGGGAGATTCTCCCTGACTCCGTTGCGGCTGCCGACATTTATGATAATCGAATTGTAGATGCTGGTGGTTCCGCGGTTCACGACCCGGGCCGGCAGAATGTTGAGCGGCGAAGTCTCCAGGAAACCGAGCATGTCGTGCAGGCGCTGGTTCTCGATGTAGGCCTCCTGCAAATCGATATTCAGCAGGTTAAGCCGCAGATTCTCCTCTTTAAGGAGATGATTCTCTTTGATGAGACCGGAGAGCTGGTCGATCCAGATGCCGGGATATTGGGTGAACGCGAAAAAGTCCTCGATCTCACCCTGGAAGACGCGCACCTGAGGGACTTCATTCATCATCAGGATCGAGAATGAAAGTACGATCAGGATAAAAAGAATGAAATACTCGTGAAAATCGAAGATGAAATTGATTAATTTTCTGAGCATGAAAGAACGCTAGACCAGCACCTCTTTATATTTTTCGATATCTTCTATGATCATACCGGTGCCCTTTACAACGGATAATAGAGGTTCTTCGGCCACATTGACGGGTAGATCCGTTTCGACCCGGATACGCTGATCCAGGCCGGTCAGCAGGGCGCCGCCGCCGGTCAGGATTATGCCGCGATCCAGAATGTCCGAGGAGAGCTCCGGCGGGGTCATTTCCAGAGCCTGTTTGATGGCCTGGACGATGAGATCGATCGTATCCTTCAGGCACTCGCGAATTTCGACCGAAGAAACCTCGATGGTTTTGGGAATGCCCGCCACCAGGCTGCGGCCCTTAACCTCGATCGTCGTGTCTTTAATCGGCATGGCGGAGCCGACGGTGGATTTGATCCATTCCGAAGTCTTCTCGCCGATCAGCAGGCTGTGCTCGTTTTTAAAATACTGGATGATGGCCTCGTCCATCTCGTCGCCGGCCACCCGGATGGCCTGTTTTGTGACAATCCCGTTCAGGGCGATTACGGCGATTTCGGTTGTGCCTCCGCCAATATCGACGATGATGTTGCCGACCGGTTTCGAAATATCGATACCGATCCCAATCGCCGCCGCGACCGGTTCTTCCACCAGGAAAACCTCACGTGCGTTGGCCCGGTCGGCCGATTCGCGCACGGCCCGTTTTTCCACCCCGGTGATGCCGGACGGGATACAGATAACCATGCGCGGTCTGGCGATCCGGCTCAGATTGAGCTTGCGTATAAAGCCCCGGATCATGGCGTCGGTCATCTCGAAATCAGCAATGACGCCGTCCTTTAAGGGGCGAATCGTGGCCAGGTCCTGGTGGGTTTTACCCAGCATCTCTTTGGCGTCCCAGCCGACTGCCACGACGGAGCCGTCATGCGTGGAGCGCGCTACAATCGAGGGTTCATCTAAAATGATCCCACGACCTTTCAGATAGATCAGGGTATTGGCTGTTCCGAGGTCGATAGCCAGATCGCCCGAGAAGAAATTAAATAATGACATATTTTTATCTACTCCAGTATTTTAATGTTTGAACACACGTTTGCCAGTCATGACCATGAACAGTCCATGCTCATCACAGGCCTGGATTACTTCTTTATCACGAATGCTGCCGCCGGGTTGAATGACGCCGCGGATTCCGTGTTGGGCGGCCAGGTCGATAGAATCTCTGAATGGGAAATAAGCATCGGAAATCATGAGAGTCGCCTGGACCGCAAGGCCGGCTTCGCGCGCCTTGCGCAGGGAAATTTTAAGGGAATCGACGCGTGACATCTGCCCGGCGCCGACGCCCACGGCTCCTTTTTGGTCCACCAGCAGAATGGAATTGGATTTGACATGTCGGATTAACTTCCAGCCCATTTTCAGGGCTTCCAGATCCGCAGCGTCCGGCTCCTTCTGGGTTACGATCTGCCATAACGAGGAATCTTCGTCCGGAGTCTGCACGGTTTGAACCAGAATACCGTCGGCGTAGCCCTTTATATCGAGCCCGGTATCCAGCGCGGCCGGGTTGGGTTGCATCAGGCGCAAATTCTTCTTCCTGCCGAGGATAGCCAGCGCTTCCGCCGTGAAATCGGGCGCAATCACGCATTCCAGAAAACTCTGGGTCAGTTCGGCCGCCAGTTCGGTATCGACCGGTCGATTGAGGGCCACGATGCCGCCGAAATAACTCACCGGATCGGTCTTGACGGCGCGTTGATAGGCTTCCAGCGGATCGCGTCCCAGTCCGAATCCGCAGGGATTGGTATGCTTGATGATGGCGCAGACGGTCTCGCGATAATCGCGCACCACCTGGTAGGCGGCCAGCGCATCGATATAGTTGTTATAGGAAATTTCCTTGCCCTGCAGTTTGCTGAAAGGTGACCAATCGGGATTGTTAACCGGCGCGTAGATCGCCGCTTCCTGATCGGGATTCTCGCCGTAGCGCAGAATCTGTTGCCGGCGGTGGGCGCTGAGCAGCATCTCCGGCAACTTCTGTCCGGTTGGGCGGCAGAAGTAGTTCGCGATTTCCGCGTCGTAAGTCGTGGTCCGGATAAAAACGTCGCGGGCCAGCGATTCGCGGTAGGCGAGGTCAAGCTCATCTTTCATCAGGCGCTCTAGGAATTCCCGATACTGGGCCGGATTGCATAGCATGGCGACATTTTTAAAATTTTTAGCGGCGGCGCGCAGCATGCTGGGACCGCCGATATCGATCATTTCGATCAGTTTTTGCGGGTCGCTTTCGCCGGAACGCAGCGTTTCCGCAAACGGGTAAAGATTGACGATAATCAGCTGAAACGCCCGGCCGCCCACGGACTCCAGGTTTTCGCGGTGCTGCGGATTGTGTAGGTCGGCCAGGATTCCCGAGAAGACCATTGGGTGCAGGGTCTTGACGCGGCCGCCCAAAATTTCCGGGAACTGGGTGAGAGCCTCAATGCGCTGCGGCTCCAGCCCGGCTTCCTGCAGGGCCTTAAAGGTTCCGCCGGTCGAATAGATTTCAACGCCGCGCTCGCGCAGGGCTTTGGCCAGGGGAACGATCCCCGTTTTATCCCAGACGCTGATAATGGCTCTTTCAATCTGCAGATTCGTCATGAAGTCCAGACAACCTTTCCGTCGACTACCTTAAGCCGGTCTTCACAGAAGGCCATAACGGCCTCGGGAAGTACCCGGTGTTCCACTTTTAATACCCGGGCGGCCAGTGATTCGGCGGTATCACCGGGCAGAACATCCACGCGTTCCTGGGCAATGATCGATCCGGTGTCATAATGCTCGTCCACGAAGTGAACCGTGACGCCGGTAATTTTTACGCCCGACTCGATAACGGTCTGGTGAACCTTTAGACCGTAAAAACCTTTCCCGCCGAAATTGGGTAATAAAGCCGGATGTATATTCATGATTGCATGGGGGTACCGTCTTACCACGGGGGCCGGAATTAATTTCAAATATCCCGCCAGTACAATCAGGTCAATTTGATATTGGGCCAGGAGCGCCAGCAAAAAGCCGGCATACTCATCCGCTTTCCGGAATTGTTTTCGATGAATCCAATGGGTGGCGATCCCGGCTGCTTCGGCAATCTCAAAAGCCGGCGGGCAGCTGTGATCGCTGATCACGCATTGAATCCGGGCGGGGATGTTTTCGTGTTGAATCTGCTCAAGTACTGCGGCGAAATTCGAACCGCGGCCCGAAACGAAAACAGCGATTTTTTTCAACTTTTACGCTTCCGGTTTCAATTAAAAAATATCGTCGCAATTTACCTATTAAAAGAGGCAGAAGCAATGTCGTAAGGGGCGGCTAATCAAGAAAATGTGGTCGAAATTATCCGAATTACGGACAAATTCTTTTTATCTCCCCCAGGATTTCCTCCAAACGCCCCTTGTCTTCGAAAACATTGAAATGATCGGTATCGACGATGATGACATTGCTGCGGCCCTGCTCTTTCCTGATCCATTTTTCGTAGGCCAGGTTCAGCCGGTAGAGGAATTCCGGCGAGATATCCCGCTCGAATCCCCGGGATCGTTTCTTGATCCGCGTCAGCAGGGTGTCCACGCTGGCGCGCAGGTAGAGAATGATATCCGGGCGTTTGAGGTAGGAGGTCATGATTTCGAAGAGGGCCTGGTAATTTTCCCAATCCCGCTGGCTCATGTTGCCGAGATCGTAGAGACTGCGCGCGAAAATTTCCACATCTTCATAAATCGTGCGATCCTGAACGGTGGAGTGATCGCTTTCGGTCATCATTTTATGGTTTTTAAAACGATGGGACAGAAAATAGATCTGCAGGTTGAAACTCCAGCGTTTCATGTCTTCGTAGTAGTCTTCCAGGTAGGGATTATCCACCACGGATTCATAGTAGGGCGTCCAGCCGAAGCGTTTGGCGATGATATCCGTCATCGTGGTTTTACCAACGCCGATGTTGCCGGCAATGCCAATGAAGTAGGTCCTTTTAGTCACCGATCAGCTCCCCGTCAATGTAATCTTCCCGGAGGCGGGTGAAAGTAACGGTACCCAACCGATGGATCCGGGCTTTTTCTGCCCTAACCTTAACTCTTATAAAGTTATCAGTCAAGCCTTCAATTTGATGCGGAGCGATTTCCTGTTCAAAAAGAACGGTCATGTTTTGGCCGATGAAACGGCGCTGGAATTCACGTCGTTTTCTTTGCCCGAGCGTGCGCAGAATGGCAGAGCGTTCTTGCTTGACCGCGAAGGGCACATCGTCCGTTTTCCCGGCGGCCCGCGTTCCCGGCCGGGGTGAGAAGCGGAAAACATGGAAGTAGGAGAGCGGTAACTCCTCCAAAAGTTTTTCCATCTGCCGAAAATGGTTTTCGGATTCCCCCGGAAATCCCACCATCAGGTCGGTTCCGATACAGATCTCGGGATTGATGTCGTGGATCCTATGGACGAGTCCGGCAAAGTCGGCCGCACGGTAGCGGCGTAGCATGGCCTTCAGCATTTCGTCGGAACCGTGCTGCAGGGGAAGGTGCAGGTGCCGGCAAATCCGTTTTTCATGAGCGATCAGGTCGATCAATCGCCCGGAAATCAGATCGGGCTCAATCGACGAGATGCGGATGCGCGGAATGTCAGTGCCCATCAAAAGGGCGCGGATGAGGTCCTCAATGGTTTCGCCCTCTGCTGTACGATAGGTGCCGATATTGATCCCGGTCAAGACGATCTCCCGGAAGCCCTCGTTTTCCAGGAGCCGGGCTTCCTCCAAGCAATCGTCGGCCCGGCGGCTGCGCGACGGTCCGCGCAGGTACGGGATGATGCAGTAAGCACAATAGTAATCGCAACCGTCCTGGACTTTCAAATAGGCCCGTGTGTGCGTCCCGGAGGCGGCCGTTCCGGCGGGCGCGAAGCTGTAGCAATTCCCGGCCGCTGCAACGCTGATACGCTTTTCGTTTTCACCCGGCTGCGCCAGGAATTTCGGCAGATCGTACTTTTCGCGGTTGCCCAGGATCAGATCAACGTTTTGTAATTTGGCCAGCTTCCCGGCGGCGATCTGTGAGTAGCAGCCCATCACCACAATGCGGCCGGCGGGTGAAACTCGGCGGGCGGCGGCGATTGCCCGGCGCGTCTTGGCTTCGGCCGGCACCGTCACGGCGCAGGAATTGATCACCGAGATGTCGGCCGGGGCGGAAAAGGATACGATCCGGTATCCCTCGCGCCGCAGTTGATATTGCAGCACGTCGGATTCAGATTGGTTTAATCGGCAACCAAGGGTTCGAAAGTTTACGGTTTTCGTCAAAGGTCCGGAATTTTTATCGGATTTCGATGTGACTCTGGTCTCCGATGATGAAACGATTGGTGCAGGGCTTGGCTTTCATCTTGATCAGGTTAACGCCTTTCCCGAAGAGGCTGCCGCCGATGCGGATGTCCTGGTCTTTGATGCAGCAGTCTTCCAGAACGATGCTGTATTCGATCTCGGAGTTTTCGATGTGGCAGTTCTTATCAATGCTCGTGTAGGGCCCGATAAAGGAGTTTATGATCCGGCTACCGGGGCCGATGATGGCGGGGCCGCGCAGGGTACTGCCGCTGATTTCGGCATCCTTGCCGATGATTACCCTGCCGTGAATAGAGCTGTTCGCATCCACCGTACCCAGCTTCCTGGTCTGGATATTGTCAAGAACCAGGCGGTTGGCCTCCAGCAGATCGTTGGGCTTGCCGGTGTCTTTCCACCAGCCGGTGATCTCGGAGTAGGTCACCTTGCAGTTCTTGGCAATCAGGTACTGGTGAGCGTCGGAAATCTCTAGTTCGCCGCGCGCGCTGGGCACGATATTATTGACTGCTTCGAAAATACATGCGTCGTAGATATAGATGCCGGTGACGGCATAATCGCTTTTGGGTTGGGCGGGTTTCTCTTCGACCCGCACGATGCGCCCGTCGCGGATTTCCGGCACGCCGAAGCGTTCCGGGTCGGGAACTTTGGCGAGCACGAGGTGGCAATTGCTGTGATTCCGCTCGAATTCCTCGATAAAACGCTTGATGCCGCCCACGATGATGTTGTCGCCGAGGTAGAAAACAAATGGTTCATTTTGCAGAAAAGGCTCGGCTATTTTAATGCAGTGCGCCAAACCGGCCGGACTCTCCTGGGGAATATAAGTCAGCCGCAGCCCCAGCGAACTGCCGTCGCCGTAGACGTCTTTGACTTCACGCCCGTCGCGATTGGTGATGATGCCGACTTCACTGATGCCGGCTTCGCGCACATAATCCAGGGCATAGCTGAGGATGGGCTTGTTGGCAATCGGGATCAGGTGCTTGTTCTGGGTGTGAGTGATCGGTCGAAGCCGCGTTCCATGCCCGCCGGCGGTGATTAAAGCTTTCATGCGGATATCCTGTTTTTAGGGCAAAAATAGAGATCGTTTATCATGCGAAAATATCGGGGACAGGGCTCAGAATTCTCAACGGAAAATACGCCCTGAAATTAGAAACGGACGATTGTAAAGTCAAGACAATCACAGGTTTTCCGGATCACTTTTCGGTCCGGCATCGGAATTCCGGAGCGTCCGGGCGTAAAGTTGCCCACAGGCGGCGGAGATGTCCACGCCTTTACTGCGGCGCACCGTGATCGTGAAAGGCGCATGCCAGAGTGCGTTGACGAAAGCCTCCAGCTTCTCCTCCGGGGGGCGCCGGAAGTGGCTGTGTTCGTTTTCATTGAACGGGATGATGTTGAGTTTGCAGCGCAATTGCCCCAGCAGGCTGCGCAGCCGTCTGGCATCCTCGACGGAATCATTGAAGCCGTCGATGAGGATATATTCGAAAGTGATCATATGCCGTGCTTTTTTAGTGTAATAATGGGCGGCTGCGATGATTTTCTCGATCGGGTATTTGCGGTTGATCGGAACCAGCCGGTCGCGCTGTTCGTTCGTGCTGCCGTTCAGCGAAACAGCGATTTTAAATCTGTGGCCTTCCTGACTATAACGTTCCAGGGCCGGCAGCAAACCGCTGGTCGAAATTGTGATTTTGCGCGCACCGATGCCCGGTCCGAGTTCACTGTTGAAAATCTGAGCGGCCTTGATGACGTTGTCGTAATTCAGGAACGGTTCGCCCATCCCCATGAAGACGATGTTGGTGACAGGGCGCTCGGCCCGGCGCGCAATCGTGATAAACTGGTCCAGGATTTCGGCGGTTGTCAGATTGCGGATGAAACCCATCAGGCCGGTGGCGCAATAGGAGCAGCCGATCGGGCAGCCGATCTGGGTTGACAGGCAAACTGTAATCCGTGAGTCCATCATCATGTAAACAGCTTCCACGTGATTGCCGTCCTGCAGTTCAAAAAGAAATTTTTTTGACTGGTCGATCTGCGAGACCTGCATCTCTTTGACGGAGACGGTGCTTAAGGTGTATTCGGCCGCCAGGCGCTCCCGCAGGGGCCGCGAAATATCGCTCATCTCCTCGAATGTCAGGGCGTATTTCTGATACATCCACTGGTAAAGCTGCCGGGCGCGATAGGGTTTCTCACCGTGTGCGGCGGCCCACGCTTTTAACTCCTCCAGAGAGAGTCCCTTAAATAAGGGCTGGTCTGCTTGCATAGCGAAGATACTCTTTTTGTTAAGAAAATCAGCGTTGCGATCCGGCCGAAATTTACACATTATCGCGTGTAAAAGGACGATTTTCTTCTGCATTGACATTAAGCCCTTCGCCCAATAAATTAAGATTGATTCGAACAACGATCATTGGGCCGGCAAAATTCAATTGAAACGATTGTGATATAGAGAAAAGAAGCTTCTCTGTGAGGCCGGGGAGGCGGCAGCTGTCAGTTTTCCGGTGAATCGCGGAATCCGACCCGGGAGAAGGCGGCTATACTGGTGACCGGTGTTTGACGGAAACGGATTGGTGATTTTTATTGGCAGGCGAATAAGATCAGGAGAATAGAGAATGCTAAACTATATCTGGCTCGGACTAATGGTAATCTCCATCGTGGTGGGCGCCCTGACGGGGAACCTGGCGGCGGTGACGGATGCGGCGGTCGCCTATGCCGCGATGGCCGTGGAAATTGCACTCGGATTGATCGGAATTATGGCCCTGTGGCTGGGTATCATGAAAATCGCCGAAGAGGGCGGCATCATCCGAATTCTTTCGCGCCTGATCCGGCCAATCGCCAAATGGCTTTTCCCGGACATTCCACCCGATCATCCCGCGATCGGCACGATGCTCATGAATATCATCGCCAACTGGCTGGGATTGGGGAATGCTTCGACGCCGCTGGGATTGAAGGCCATGAAGGAGTTGCAGAGCCTGAACAAAGTCAAAGATACAGCCACCAATTCGATGGTCGTTTTTCTGGCGCTCAATACCGCCAGCATTACCTTCATACCGATGACCGTCATTGCGGTGCGTGTGGAATTGGGATCGGCGAATCCCTTCGAAATCATCAGCACCGGGATCGTTGCGTCCACCTGCGCCTGTATCACGGCGGTGATTGCCGCCAAACTGTTGCAGCGGTTGCCCAAAAACCGCCGTTCCAATCCGGATTTACTACCGGACGCCCCGCAGGATCAGGAGGTGGAAAATGCTTGATTCGCTGACGAGCACCGCCGCCGTCGACACCCTGGCGCAGGTCGTCCAAAATCCCGCCGTCCAGGAATCGCTTTTTGTAATGATAATGAAAGGTTTTTCGAATTATGCGGTCCCTTTTCTGCTTTTAACGATTCCGATCCTCGGCTTCATCAAGAAGGTCAAAGTCTATGAAACCTTCATCGAGGGTGCCAAGGAGGGATTCGAGGTTGCCGTCAAAATCATCCCTTATCTGGTGGCGATTTTGGTGGCTATCGGTATGTTCCGGGCCAGCGGCGCGATGGGGTACCTGGTTAAAATCTTATCGCCGCTGACGAACCTGATCGGGATGCCGGCCGAAACCCTGCCGGTTGCCCTGATGCGTCCGCTCTCCGGCAGCGGTTCGCTGGGGATTGTGACCGAGTTGATGAAAGTGCATGGCCCCGATTCGTTTATCGGGCGGCTGGCTTCCACGATGTTCGGGAGCACGGAGACCACTTTTTATGTCATTGCGGTCTACTTCGGATCGGTAGGTGTGCGCAAGACGCGTCATGCGATCTCTTCGGGCCTGCTCGGGGATCTGGTGGGGATGCTGATGGCTGTGTTTATCTGCCGGGTGGTATTCGGATGAGGGAATTTATTTGTCAATTGTTGCGGTACGAAAATAATCGCGAAATTTTTAGTGTTGTTTTCGTAGCGGATTTGGATAAATTTGAAGAAGGTTTACGGCGTATCGGGCAAAGACGAATTTCGGGCAAGCTTGAATAAATTTATTTTTAAAAGTCATGATGTGTTAGCATGTGGTTTATAAGGGAGGATTTCAATGCGTAAAAGTCTTATGCTTTCACTTGTCGTGATGCTGTTCACGATGAGCCTTTTCGCAGGGGTTAGCGGAAAGATTGAGGGTGTGGTTCGCGATGCACAGAACGATCTGGCGCTGGCAGGCGTGAACGTGCTCATTGAAGGAACGTCGATGGGAGCAGCCACGGATAACGACGGTTATTACGTTATTCTGAATATGCCCGCCGGAATCTACGATGTCAAGGCATCCATGATCGGGTACAAGGATATCACCGTGCAGCGCGTACGGGTTTCCATTGATCTGAGCACCAGGATCGATTTCAAGCTGTCAACGGAGGTGCTCGAAGCGGGCGAATCCGTGACTGTGACAGCCCAGCGGCCGCTTTTGAGACGGGATGAATTTACGTCCCGTCATACGGTCAGTTCGGACGATATCGCCCTGCAGCCCGTGGATGATTTTCAGTCCATAGCACGCAACCAGGCCGGCGTCGTGGGCAGCCATTTTCGCGGCGGCCGAACCGGTGAAGTGCTGGTGCTGATCGACGGTATGCCGGTGCGCGACCCTGCCGGTGAGTACTCAGGCAGCCTAGGCGGATTCACAGCCGACATCCCGGAGAACGGCATTCAGGAGATGGAGGTCACTCTGGGTGGATTCAGCGCCGAATACGGCAATGTACAGTCCGGTATTCTCAACCTGGCCATGAAAGAGGGTACGGCTCGTTATTCCGGCCAGGTCAAGGTGATTTCCTCCAATTTCGGCTCGGCCATGAATGACATTATGATGGAAGAGCGCGACAAATGGTTCAACACGACTTACCAGCATAAACTGGAGAATATCTACCAGTTCAGCCTGAGCGGTCCCGGCCCGATCAGCAGCTTCTTATTGGGCAAACCGGATCTGGTCAATTTTTCAATCTCCGGTGAGATTACCGACCGCAGCCAGGGCAATTTTCTGAACGAAAATCTGGCCAAGCAATCCCTGCAGGGCAAACTTACCTGCCAGATAAGCCCGAAAGCCAAACTGGCCTTCGGCGGCGTCTATTCCAACAAAGAATGGGATGAATTCTATTTCCCTGCTTCGAAGTACGGAGCCGGTGCGGAATACGAGGAAAATGATTATTACCGGATTCAAACGGCCGGCGGATCTAATCTCTATCACTATAATTATGTGGACGATCCCTATTCCACTAATTACGAACAGGGACTGATCTCCGATTCCACCGGCGTATTCGGCGAAGACAATTTCAGCACCGTGCAGAATTTTTATGTCGGACCGATGCAGGATTACCTGTGGAACAAGAAACAAAGTACCAATACCGGTTACCTGATCTGGACCCATTCGCTGAGTCCGCGCACCTATTACGAGCTTCGGCTTCAATCTTTCTTTACCAATTATCACTACGCGACTCCCGATGTCGAAGACCGCGACGGCGACGGCAATCGTAGCGAAGACCTGGTCTGGGATTCCGAACTGGACGGGCCGCATCCGATTTACCGGGAGCAGGATGTGAACAGCTACTGGTGGGTGCGCGGGGACGATCCCGGTTACCGCGATCAGTCTTCCTGGACTAAAACCCTTAAGGGCGATATGGTCAGCCAGGTTAACAGCAACCATATGGTCAAGGGCGGCGTGGAGTTCAGCTACCATGAAATCGATGTCGAGAATATCAGCTGGACGCTGGGCTACGGCACCACCCGCAAGGATATCTGGAACCAGGATATGTTGGATATGGGCTTCTATGTCCAGGATAAAATGGATTTTAAAGGCATCATTGCGCTGGTTGGCCTGCGTTACGATTACTTCAATCCCAACGGTTTTGGCGACGCGATCTATTATCCGGAAGATTATAGCTACCCGTTCACATCCGTCGACGAAAACGATGCGGCGATTCTGGACAATCCGAAGAAGGCGACGTATAAGGGCCAGCTCAGCCCGCGAATCGCCGTTTCCCATCCAATTACCGATCGCGATATTATCCGTTTCTCCTACGGGCATTATTTCCAGCGGCCGGACGGTTATTTCCTCTATCGCAACCTGACCTTCCAGGCCCTCACGAAAACGGGTAATTATGTCGGCAATCCCGATCTGAATCCGGAAAAAACCGTGGCGTACGAGATCGGTGTCGAGCACCTGTTCACCAACGATATCAAGGCCAGCGTCAACGGCTATTACAAAGACGTGACCAATTTGATGAACTGGGAAAAATATGTGTTGCGCACCGTCAACAACACGGAGACCAACATTTACATCAACGCGGATTACGGCAATATCAAAGGTTTGGAGTTTATTCTGACCAAGCGGGTCGGCAATTACTGGGGCGGTTCGGTCAACTATACCTTCTCGGTTGCCAAGGGCCGCAGCTCCTCTTCGGGCAGCGGCGCCGGGGCGTTCACCAGTGAAAAACGCCTGAATATCATGGATTTCGATCAAACCCATACGGTCAATGCCAATATCACCATGCGCACCCCGGGCACTTTGAACAAGGCTTTGCGCAACTGGCGGGCCAACCTCCAGTTCAAGTACGGCAGCGGTTTACCCTACACCTCCTACGGCAGCGGCAAGATCAACGACGAACGGATGCCCTGGACCAGTAATACCGACCTGAGATTGAGCCGGCAGCTGTCCGTTGCAGGTGTCACTTTGGACCTCTTCCTGGATATCTTCAACCTGTTCAACCGTGATAACGTAGATTGGCTCGGAAATACCCAGTTCTATGAAATCGGGGATTCCCAGGACGCGACGATCAAAGGCGATCCGTCGGTTGTCAGACGCGACGGGATCACCGGGGATTTTATCCGCAATCCTCAGGTCTACAGCGAGCAGCGCCAGTTCCGTTTCGGCGTTGCGATCCAATTTTAATGAGAAATGAAATGCATACAAGTCGGAGGATATAGATGAACGCTTCCAAATACATTCAGAAATTTCTAATCATCGTCCTGGCCGTCTGGCTGCTCGGAAGCATGCTTGTTTTTGCGGCCGATGCCATGCCGAACAGGGCTCAACTTGCCAAGAGTAACCAGGTGATGGTTGGCCCCGTCGTTCCGGACAACTGGAAGTTCCATAAGATCGGGGCTCTCTGGAACCGGGTGCTGAATACCGGCAAACTGGGCGATGATGCTTATGAAGGGCGCACGCCTTCCTGTGATTATCCCGGCGGTTCCGGTAATAGTTACCTGTATCGCGCTTCGCTGTGGCTGTCCGGATTCGTGGACGGTACCTTTCACTGCACCAAACCGGAAAGCAATGAGTACGCTCCGATCGACTCCGTCCATATCAACACCGGGCCCGGGGCGCGTTCCGAAGAAGACACCTGGACGAAATATTATGACGTGATGGCTCCCTTGGCCAGCGGCAATTTCCCGCTGGGCCTCGAGGTAACCGAACGGACCTTTGCCTGGAGCGCCAGCTACGCCGGTGATTTTATCATCTATGAATACAGCATCAAGAATGTCGGCATCGACACGGACGGAGACGGTTACCCGGACACCGACCGCGATCTCGATAATTTTTACTTTACGATGCGCTTGGACGGCGATGTTTCCAAACTGCCAACCTGGGACGCCGAATCGCGCTTTTGTAATGTGGACGATCACACCATGGCGAACGGACGGCCTTGGGACTGGATCGAATATTTTCCACAGATGGCCGGCTACGATCACGGGCTCACGGAGGAGCAGGCTGACAGCAGCATGGTCATTATGTTCGACGGCGACAACCCGAACTATCCCGCCGATAACGGCGTGGATGACGATTTCGGCAATCCCGGGGCCGACGGGCAATTGCAGACCCCCGGTTTCCTGGGGTACAGAGTTCTCAAAACAGATCCCTATATGCCGCCGAGTTCTTTCCACGTCTGCCATATCTATAACGATCCCTCTACCGATCAGGAAACCTGGGACAGGATGGTCGGTGTGGCGGAATTCGAGGACGTGCTGATAAATCCGGGCACGGGACTTCCCTTCCCGAACGACTACCGCGGTATCCTGACTTTCGGCCCGCTGGCCAAACTGGCCGCCGGCGATTCGGTTAAAATCACGGCCGCGCTCGGTGTGGGTTCCGATCCGGAGAGAGGTGGAGTCTACAGCCTCGTAAAACTGGTTCAGATCATGGAAGTAGCGCAATTTATCGTGGACAACGATTATGTCATTGCCATGGAAGCGCCGATTGTTCCGACGGTAAACGTAGCTGAAAATGTTCAGAACGGCGTAACCGAGGGAGTCAGCATTGTCTGGGATGATCTGGCCGAGAATCATGAATTCTTCCAGTTCTATAAGGTTTCCAAAGGCACTAAAAAAGCCGATGGTTCCATCAACTGGCAGGTAATGGCCACTTACACCGATACCACGGGAAGCGCCTCATGGCCGCCGCCCGCCGGACCCGCGGCGAATACTTATCAGATCATCGATACGGATGTGATGAATGGTCTGGTTTATCACTATTCGGTCCAGGCTTATACCGACAACATCGTTGAACCGATTCCGCTGGGACAGACCTGGAGCCAGATCGGCGATCCGAAAAGCAATAAAATAATTTCTCCTTCCAATCCCGAGGAAACGAGCACTCTCGACCGGATCAAGGTAGTACCCAATCCGTATCTGGGCAGCGCAACCTGGAATAATCCGGTCCCCAGCGATGGCTTTGCCTGGGAACACCGCATCCAGTTTACCAACCTGCCGGGTGATGCGACGATCAAGATTTTTACGCTGGACGGTGACTATGTCGCCGAGATCGCAGCCAATAAGTCGGTTGTGGTCGGCGAGGAAGTCGACATCTCCAGTCCGAGCGTGGCCGAGTGGGATCTGATGACGCGCAACAACCAGGAAGCCGCGCCGGGCATCTACATGTTTGTCGTGACCTCTCCTTCACTCGGAGAGAAGGTGGGTAAGTTTGTCATTGTCAGGTAAAACGAAAAGCAAAAGGGAAGAGATAGATATGTATAAGAAAATTTGTTTTACGATCGTAGTCCTGGCCGTGGCCTTCTTTCCCAGGAGCTACGCAGAAGAATTTGCGCCGGTCGGTACGGCTGTGGCCCAGTTCCTGGAAATCGGCCTGGGCGCCCGGGCGACCGCCATGGGCGAGGCCTATACGGCCATGACCGATGATGCCGGTTCCGTATTCTGGAACCCGGCCGGTTTAGCGAATGTCACCCAGCGCAGCCTGTTTACGGCTTATAACACCTGGCCGGCCGGAATTTCGATCGGCGGTGTTTCGGCCGCGATCAAAGTGGGCAATATCGGCACTTTTGCCCTGAGCTCGGTCTACCTGATGACCGACGACATGGAAATCACAACCATTGCCGCGCCCGAGGGAACCGGCGAATATTTCGCCATTTCCAACTATTCGCTGGGATTGACTTATGCCCGCTACCTGACGGATCGAGTGGCCATAGGTATTACCGGAAAAATGGTCCACGAAGGCTACTGGGATTACGGCTACACCTCGTGGGCCTTGGATCTGGGCACCCAGTACAACACCGGGTTTCACGGTATGAAAATCGCCATGTCGGTGCTGCACTTCGGCCCGGATATCAGTTTTGACGGCAACTATATCGATTACAGCGATCCGCTGTCCTTCAACGCCCAGCCCGAGCCGTTGCCGAAAAATTTCGATCCGTACTCGCTGCCGGTCAATTTTCGCTTCGGCGTCAGCATCAATGCCCTCGAAACGGAGCTGCATCGTTTGACGGCGGCGGCGGATATGATCCACCCCAACAACAACCTGGAACAGTATAACCTCGGCTTCGAGTACGGTTTCAGGGATATGTTTTTCCTGCGCGGCGGCTACCGCCTGGCGGCCGATGAGGGTGGCCTTTCATTCGGCGGCGGCGCCAACCTGAGCCTGGCCGGCGACCTGGGTCTGTTTGCCGATTACTCGTTCACGGATATGGGGATTTTAAACAGTATTCATCGTGTCTCATTGGGATTATCTTTTTAATTCTGATGGTTTGACAAATAAAAGAAGTCGTGTGAATTAACAAAGGAGGATGTATGACCAAGCGCTTTGTTACAGTTTTAACTGTGCTTGTTTTTGTTGCCTTGACGGCAACGAACGTTTTTGCACTTGATTTTGCGAGAGGCATCGAAATTCCGATCCCGGAAGCGGATCTGAATAACGGCGGTGTCGGCAGTATGATCTCCGGTGTGGATGTCGATGGCGACGGGAACCTGGAGATTTACCTGGTCAACGATAACTGGAATGACGGTGTTTCCGAGGTGATTCCGCGGATATACAAGCTGGAATTCGACGGCAGCGACTGGCAAATGGTCTGGTCGGCCAAGATTGAGCCGTTCTACCAGAACACCTGGCCCTGCCTTTCCCTGGCCGATCTCGATAAAGACGGCAAACAGGAACTGGTCTGGGCGCCGGTAAACAGCACTTCGGTTTCCCCGAATCCCGATCGTATCGTCGTGTATGAACACGCCGGTGGCGATGTCTTCGGTGTATCCGACGGCGCCGGCGGTTACAATCCCAATTCCACTTGGACCATCGCGGACGACGACGGCGTTAACCTGCGCCCGATGGACTGGGAAATTGTTGATATCGATAGCGACGGGACCGACGAAATCGTCTTCGCCGAACGTGCCGGTAACACCAGCGGTTACTACGTCGGTGTCTGCTCCGTCGATAATATTCCCGATAACGCTGACGGCAGCGAGACCTGGACCCTGGAAGCCAGCGGTAAAGATTGGGGCCTGACCAGTACAGTGGAGAACAAATGGGATGTCGTGGTTATCGAAAACCGGGCTTACACTTTCTCGGAGACCGAGATCACCAAAATCAGCTGGAACGGCAGTTCCTGGGATTATGTCGGTCTGAGCCCATTCGCGGGCGGCTCCACGGTACAATCGGCCATGGCAGTCGATCTGGACAAAGACGGCACCATGGAAATCGTCGGCGCGGTCTATGACTGGGGCGATGATTCCAAGAAGGGCGTCTACCTGATGCAGGAAGTCGGCGATACGCTGCTGAAGACCGAGCTGGTTAACCTGGCGGCTTATTGGCCGGACGGTGCGCGTGGACCCTGGGGTGGCGCCATGGGCGATATCGACGGTGACGGTAACTGTGATTTCGTTTACGGATCGCGTGCTTCTACGCCGAATGCTGCTATATTCTGCTTTTCTTATAAGGGCGGCGATATCACCAATCCGGCAAATTATGAAACATCGGTCATTGATTCGCTTTATGCACCGGATGCCGCTGCCGGTATCTGGAGTGTCGTGAATATCGCCAACATCGATGACGATCCGGCCCTGGAAGTCCTCTATACAACCAGTGCTTCCTATGGCGGCGATCTCTTTAATCCCGCGCATTCCGCCCCGATCATTGTGCTGGATTACACCGGCGAATATCACGGCGGCGCGACGGTCGAGTTCGGCGAACTGGTTGTAGCTTCTGAAGTCGTTCTTGACGGTGTATCGGCGGATGTGTTCTTTTTTAAACCAGGGCGGATATTAGATGATAACACGGTTTGGATTTCCTGTAATACTTCAGGACTCTTTGTTTCAAATGAGGTATATGTCCTTCGGTCCGTTGATGGGGGCGCTACGTTTACCCATAATGCAACAGGCATTCCCGGACGTGCAGCCCAGATGGATGCCTTTGACGCCAATACCGCAGTGGTCGCTACTGCCGAAGGAAAGATTTACAGAACAACCGATGGCGGCGCTACATGGACCGAAGTGTATTCCTACGATATAAGCGAATCCACTGCGGGCTGGTTCGATGGGTGTCGTGTTCTAAACGAAAATGTAGCCGTTGCTTTCGGGGATTTTGAACCCGATGGCAATATGCACTTCGTTCGCAGCACGGATAAGGGCGCAACGTGGACGGAAATTGCCGGAATCGATTTTCTGGGCGCAGCCTATGCTTATTATACATGGGGTCTGGGCGCCTGCAATGTTGGCGAGAGCGTCTGGTGCTCGGCCACCAATATGAATTATGATTCATCCTTTGTTTTCCGTTCCTATGACGCCGGAGTCAGCTGGGAAAGTTTTCAAATTCCGAATGATGTGATTCCCAATTATCCGCGTTCCATTGCCTTTACCGATGATAACAATGGGCTGATTGCTGCCCGCGGCGGTTATCTCATTAAAACAACCGACGGCGGTGCGACCTGGTCGTCGGCCGATAATCCCGATCCCTCAGCCTCTTCCTACGTAAATGGTGTTGTGGGTTTGGTAGGCACCGACGTTATTGTAGCTATGGATGATATCGGCACCTATTATACGACCGATCTCGGTGCTACCTGGGGTTCCATTGCCGCGCCTACGGTAGACATGGCTGGTGACTACTATGTCTCAGGCGTGTTCAAGAATAAGGATTTCGGTTATATCTTTACTGACGCAGGCAAGGTCCTGCGCTTCAAGGACATGATCGGTTCGGCGGTAGAAACGGAAAATGGTATTGTGGCGGATGACTATCGTCTGCACCAGAACTACCCGAATCCGTTCAACCCGAGCACCACGATCAGTTTCGTGATGCCGGTCAGCGAAAACATCCGCCTGACGGTCTATGATCTTACCGGTCGCGAGATCGTTTCGCTGATCAATGCCAAGCTCGCTTCGGGTCTGCATTCCATCATGTGGAATGGCCTGGACAATAACGGGCGTCAGGTTGCCACCGGTATCTATCTCTATCAGATCAGATCCGCTAATTTCGTTCAGACCAAGACGATGACTTTCATCAAATAGTCCGAACGTGAAAATCGTAGTAAATCAAAAGGGGCGAAATCTTCGCCCCTTTTTGTTTCCACGCTCTTGACTTAAGCCGGTATCGAAGGATCTGAAACAATCGCGAAATCCCGGGCCGGCTTGAGTTATGATCTGAATTGCAGTGTAACGTCAAGCTTTTAAACCGGATTGGGAACATCTACGAATTCGATATCCAGACCGAATTTCTCGGCCAGATGCTGCCCCAGCGCGATCACACCGAAGCGTTCCGTGGCATGATGTCCGGCGGCGATGTAGTGAATGCCCTCTTCGCGGGCGAAATTCATGCTGTATTCAGCGGCCTCGCCGGTGAGGTAGACATCCAGCCCGGCCGGGATGGCCTGGTTTGCCTCGCGGGCGGCTCCGCCGCTGACGATTCCGACGGTCACGATTTCAGCGGGACCGTACGGGAAAATGCGGGCCTCGGGATTGATTTCGTTTTTTATTTTCGCGAAAAGAGCTTCGACGGTCGTCCTGGCGATTTTACCCTTGATGCCGATATCGCGCCCGTTGTATTCGCAAAACGGTTCCGTATTCCGCAGTTGAAGCAGCTTCGCCAGTTGGGCATTGTTACCGGCTACAGGATGGGCATCCAGGGGCAGGTGAAAACCGAACAGGGAAATATCGTTTTGGAGCAGGATTTTGATCCGTTTTTTGTAGCTGCCGCGGTACACCGGGCGGTCATCTTTCCAGATCAGGCCGTGGTGCACGAGCACGGCATCGGCTCCTTTGGCGACGGCTACGGCAAAGAGCTCGGCGCAGGCGCTCACGCCGGTGACGATTTTACGGATTTCGGCACGGCCTTCGACCTGCAGTCCGTTGGGACAGTAGTCTTTGAATTTATCGACCTCCAGATAGGCGGCCAGGTATTTCTCAAGTTCGTCTCGGTGCATGGATTTCCTCCGTTTCGGAATTAATTGCGACTTCTCAATTTCGACAGCAGGCGCAGGATTTCGATATAAAGCCAGACCAGGGTGACTATTAATCCGAAAGCGCCGTACCATTCCATATATTTTGGGGCGCCGTGGGCGGCACCCTGTTCGATAAAATCAAAATCGAGCACCAGGTTCAGGGCGGCAATGCCGACCACGAACAGGCTGAAGCCGATCCCGAAAACCCCGCTTTGATGGATGAAAGGGACGTAGATACCGAAAAGGGAGAGGATGATCGTCAAGAAGTAAATCATGGCAATGGCGCCGGTGGCCGCGAAAACACCCAACTTAAAATTTTCCGTGGCGCGAATGATACCAGAACGATAGAGAAACAAGAGACAGAACAGCGTTCCGAAAGTCAGGGCGACGGCCTGAATTACGATTCCTTTGTAGGCAGCCTCGAATATGGCCGAAATGCCGCCCAGAAACAGGCCTTCCAGAATAGCGTAGATCGGCGCGGTGATCCCGGCGCTCCGTTTATTGAAAATAGTGATCAAGCTGACGATGAATCCGCCGATTACCCCGACCATTATCCAGGGAGTGACGACGGACGGGTCCCAGGAGCGGAAGAATTTACTCCAGACGAAACTGGCGGAGAGAATGATCAGCAGCAGCAAAATGCCGGTCTTGTTGACGGTCCCGTTGATCGTCATGGCTTCGCTCTGCGTGTGATCCTGCAATTGGGTAAAGGTTTTAGCGTTTAAGGCCGGATTGGCCGTTCTCATCATAGCAAACTCCTTATCGTTACTTAATCAGGCTGACGCTGCCCGCTTCAAACATCGGAATATACGGCCAAAGACCGTTATCGTTCCATGCTATTTATTATCTTCGGTAGATCAAAAAGGCAATGTAACCAATGTAACACAAGACGAACAGGCTGCCCTCCCAGCGGTCGATGACATGCTTCTTGCCCGTAAACATCGAGAGGAACAGCATGAAACTGGCCAGAATGACAACCGCGATATCCAGGTTATTGAGCAGGTGAAACGGCAGAGGCGTCACGGTGCTGCTTAGCCCAAGGACAAAAGCGATATTGAAAATATTGGAGCCGACCACGTTACCGACGGCAATGTCCGAATTTTTCTTGGCGGCGGCGACAGCCGAAGTTGCCAATTCGGGCAGTGAGGTGCCCAGCGCCACGATGGTCAGGCCGATAAACGATTCACTGACTCCCATGCGGGTTGCCAGTTTGATGGCGCTTCCGACAATCAGATGACCGCCAACCGAGAGGCCGGCGAATCCGAGCAAGATGAATATCACCGAAACCGCGCGACTATATTCTTTCGGAGGACTTTCATTCATGCTTTCCTGACCGTTTTTGGCGCTTATAAACGTATAGTACAGAAACATAACGAAAAAAATGAGGAGGATCAGGCCGTCACTGCGGGAGAGCATGGAGACAGCATGGCGGTTGATGAGCTGGTCGTTCAAAGTGATGCCCAGAATCAGGATAACAACCAGGCTGCAGGGAATCTCTTTCCAGACCGTTCCGCGTGTAACGGCGAGCGGATAGATCAGGGCGGAGATGCCCAGGATCAGGAGAATGTTGGCAATGTTGCTGCCCAGGATGTTGCCGATCGCGAGGTCGGTATTACCGGCGGTGCTGGCAAACAGGCTGACAAAAAATTCGGGCAGCGAGGTGCCGAAGGCCACGACGGTGAGCCCGATTGTGAGCGGCGGAACTTTCAGGCGAAAAGCAATCGAGCTGGCGCCGTCAACTAAAAAGTCGGCGCCTTTGATCAGAATGACGAAACCCAGGATCAGTTTGAGGTAAAGCCACATAATGCAAACCCTGTCTCCCGTGCCATTTTACGCAAATTTTGGCATTTCTTCAATGGAAACGCTGCTTAGCAATGGGCATTAGAGCCAGAGTTGGCGGTCCAGACTGCGGTATTGAATGGCCTCGCTGAGGTGTTCCGGCCGAATGTCGTCGAGGCCGGCCAGATCCGCGATGGTGCGGGAGACTTTCAGGATTCGATCGTAGGCGCGGGCGCTCAGCCCCAGTTTCGTGATCGCAGTGCGGAGTAAATTTTCACCGGTCTGGCTGATGGCGCAGTACTTTCGAATCAGGCGCGTTTCCATGTGGGCGTTGGCATAAACGCCCTTTTGTCCTTTGAAGCGCTTTATCTGGATTTCACGGGCCTGCTGCACGCGCTCACGGATGGAAGCGGACGGCTCGCCGGCGGATTTGCGGGCCAGGTCGGCGAACTTGACGGCCGGCACTTCGATGTGGATGTCGATGCGGTCCATCAGGGGCCCGGAGATACGGGCCATATATTTTTGAATCTGGGTGGGGCTGCAGCTGCACTGGTTATTGGGATCGGTCGCATAGCCGCAGGGACAGGGATTCATGGCCGCTACGAGCATAAACGAGGCCGGATAGGTCAGCGACATGAGGGCCCGTGAAATGGTGACGGCCCCGCTCTCGAGCGGCTGGCGCATCACTTCCAGAACGTTCTTTTTGAACTCCGGCAGCTCATCGAGAAAGAGTACGCCGTGATGGCTGAGGCTGACTTCGCCGGGCCGCGGAATCTTGCCGCCGCCGACCAGGGCGGCGTCCGAAATGGTATGATGCGGGGAGCGAAAGGGACGCGTGGCGATAATGCCCTGCCCGGACGGAATCAGGCCGGCCACGGAGTGGATTTTAGTGGTTTCCAGGGCCTCTTCGAGGGTCAGGTTGGGTAGAATAGACGGAAAGCGTTTGGCCAGCATGGTCTTGCCGGAACCGGGCGGCCCGATCATGATGATGTTGTGGCTGCCGGCGGCCGCGACCTCCAGCGAGCGCTTAACCTGTTCCTGGCCCTTCACATCGGAGAAATCGATCATGTAATGGCGGTGCTCTTCGAAAAGCTGCTGCACGTCGACGCTGATCGGTTCCGGAATAAAATGGCCGTTTAGAAAATCCACCGTCTCCTGCAGCGACCGAACGCCGATGATGGACAACTCCCCGGTAATGGCCGCTTCCCGGGCGTTTTCAACCGGTAAAATGATCCCTTTGATGCCGGATTCCTTGACCGAGACCGAAATCGGCAAGGCGCCCTTGATGCCGCGTAGCGAGCCGTCCAGCGACAATTCGCCCAGAACGATGTAATCGTCCAGCAGGGTGTTCCGGACGATTTTGGCCGCCGCCAGGATGCCCACAGCGATCGGCAGGTCAAAAGCACTGCCCTCTTTTTTGATGTCGGCCGGGGCGAGATTCACGACGATCTTTGTATCGGGGATAAAATGACCGCAGTTTTTAATGGCGGAATACACGCGTTCTTTGCTTTCCCTCACCGCACCCTCCGGCAGGCCGACCGTGATGAAGCGGGGGAGTTCGGTGCGGCTCAGGTTGCACTCGACCTTGACGATGTAAGCATCAATGCCAAGAACAGCTGCGCTTTTCACCAGCGAAAATTTGGACATACAGGGTCCTTCTTTAACGATGCGCAGCTGAAATATATTATTTCGCGGGAATTGTTACAACCAATAAATAAACGACGGAATGGTCGGGTTCTCCCGGCTGGCCCGCGATGAGTATCTATGCGGTGATATATCAGAATGATATGACTTATATCGAATTGATATATAATGCGGTTGCCTTTAAAAGGTCTTTTTCCGATCTCTCCGACGGGAGATGCCATTAAAATAAGACTGGCACGGGGCTTGTACTAGTGATTACTGAAAAATTGAAAGGAGACTTAAAGTGAAATTTCTGGACACTCTCAAAGAGACATTAAAAAATCTATGGATAATATTTTTCGGATTGATTCTGGGCGTTGTGCTGGTGGATATGGCTGAGGCCGGCATTCTGAAAATCGAGGCCAAGGCAGATGAAGCTGACTTCGAAGAGCAATATGTGATTGCCGCCGAGGAATTGGCCGGCTGGTTTGAACCGAGTCGCTTTGAAAAGCACGAGGTCCCGGATGAGGAGCCGAGTCCTGATCTGGGCGTGTACCTGAACGATATTAATTTCCGGGATGCGTTTGAACTAAACTACAATTATCTGTACGGAGTGCGGGTTGGACAGGCGCGTTCCGGGATGCCGGCCGATAGTCTTGTGCTCTGGGAAGACGATGTTATTCTGGAAGTGGACGGACAAAAAGCCCGCAGCGTCTCGCAGCTGGACAAACTGGTGGAAAGCAAACACATCGGCGATGAGATCCGGGTCAAATACTTTCGGGACGGCGCGACCTTTGAAAACTCGTTGATGATCGTCCCGCGCAGCCCGATGCATTTCGAGAGACACCGCGAGCGCGTCCGCCTATCGGGCAAACGTCCCCTTGGGCTGGGCGGTCTGACGTATAAACCGATCTATGTCGCCGGTGACTATGAGCCGATTAACGCACTGATCGAATCGCTGGGTTTCAACGGGATGGCCAACGACGGTATGATCTATCATGGAATCGATGGGCACGGCCTGATCGGCAACGGTTTCTTTTTGGGCGGCATGGGCGGCTGGGCCGGTTTATCGCGGCAGGGGGTTTATACCCTTCCGGCCGAAGATGTCAATGTTTTTCGTGATTTAAAGTACCGCACCAGCATTTGGGGCGTTACGTTCGATAAACGCTACCGGCCTGCGGATCGACTGATTCTTTCGGCCGGTTTTCAAATCGGCGGCGGCAAGAATCGGATCGAGATGTACCAGATCGATGAGAACATCGACTGGGATCAGCTGGAATCGGTTTCGACGGATACGTACAATGATTATTTAGAACTGAAAAAGAAATATTTCCTTCTGCAGCCGCGTGTTGCTGTTATGTATCGTGTCCTGCCCGTGTTCTGGATTAAACTGGAAGCGGGTTACATGACCAGCTATTCGAGAAACGGCTGGAGGACGATCGTTGAAGATAATAAATATGAGATTACCGGACCGGCCGATGGTGCTTCGCTCAGTGGTTTCACGATCAGCATTTCGCCGTGGTTCGGATTCTGAGCGGATTAAGAGCACGATTCAATGAATAGAGAGGATAATACAATGAGATTAGCCAATAACCCAACAGAATACAACTACAAAAAAATCGGAAGTTTAATGGTCTTCATCCTGCTATTTTTCTGGTATTTACTGGCGGCGAAGGTGGTCCTGTCCCAGACGATCAGCATCAGCACATCGCTTGAAACTGAAGCGGATACGAACCTGGTGGAAATTTTGCCGGACAGCGCTGCCGTTGATACCGTCGAGTTGCAGCCGGTAACGAATGGCGAACCCCATCTCGGGTTGGTCTTTAAACGGGATATGACCCTGGAGCAGGCCTACCGTATGCACTACTCCCACAATTACGGCGCCTATGTGGATCAGGTTACCGAGCCCAGTCCGGCTTACCGGGCCGGAATTAAGGAAGAGGATATTATCACCAGTTTCGGCGGCGAAAAGGTGCTTTACAACGACCACCTGGTCCGCCTGCTCGGCAAGTACCGCGCCGGAGATACGGTAGAGATGATGGTCTTCCGCGACGGTCAGATAATGAAAACCACGGTCACGCTGCAGGAAGAAGAGCAGCCCCGTGAAGTCAATGTCGAGACCAGGCCGTGGGAGGATGATTCCGGGGATTTCATCATCAAATCCAGAAAACCGCATGTTTTCTACGGTCACGCGGACGACGGTATATTGGCCTGGAAACCGACCTGGTATGTGCCGGATGAACGCGACATCTACACTCTTATCGAAAACCTGGGCTATGCATCGATACTAAGCAATTATCATATCAATGACAAAGACTACGAAGCCATGTACCTGTCGGGATTTCAGATTCAGCCCGGGGACCAAAACGCGCCCCTGCATTGGGGAATCCTGTGGTCAAACGGCGAAATGCGCCGGCATAAATCCATGGAGTTAAACGGTCAAACGATACGGCGCGACCTGAGTTATTCGATCCACTATTGGGGCTTCACCCTCGATACGCGCATCCCTTTATTCGACCGGATTTATATCGTCCCTGAGATTCTGGCCGGCAGCCTGACAAGCAGGATGTCCTTCTTCCAGCCTGATCCGATCGTGGTCTGGGATGAGATCAGCCAGCGTTTTGAGGACCCGATTCACAATCACCTGCAGGTGCAGAAGAAGTATTTTGTTCTGCAGCCCAATGTTTCCCTGATTCTGCGTTTGACGGATAATATCGGCATTCAGGCAACGGCGGCTTATTTTTATGGATTCCCGCGCTATAACGGCTGGAAAGTAAGCTCCTTCGAGACCGAGAAGAACGTGCTCAATTCACCCAATAGTTCCATCGGGGGCTGGACTTTCTCTTTTGGACCATGCCTGTTTTTGGATTAAAGTAAGCGAGTATCGAATTCCTTTATCCTTCGTACCTTCACCCCCCCGGCCGTGCTCTTCCGAATCAGGGAGAGCACGGCTCTTTTCGTGCGGAACGATACGCCTAAATTCGTTGTAGATATGCACAGTTTGATGTAGTTTTGGCTTGAAAGATCATGTTAGAACATTTTGTAGAGAATCTTGTTTCCACCATCGTAGCCGTCGGCTCGCTGTTTTTCCCTTTCATCCAGGGAGTCGAACCGGCCTTTTCGGATGTGCGGATTGAGGTCAGTTCCGGCAAAATGTACCTGAGCACCCAGGTCATCCACTGTTATACGGAGGAACTGGACAAAGTCCTGACCTCCGGCCAGGAAATCCGGCTGAATTTCCGGGTAGAGGTATTTCCCGAAAAGAGCAGCAAAGCCGTGCTGCGCAAGACCTTCTATCACAATGTGAAGCATAACCTTCTGGATACAAATTTTGACGTCTTTTTTTCCGAGGAGGATGTGCACCGGCAATTTAACGATATTGAAAACGTCCATGCCGGATTCACCAACGTGAACCGGGTCTTGATCGTCGAGGCCGATAACCTGCTGCCCGGCAAACGTTACTTTATCCGGATTTCGGCCGAGCTCGACGACATCACTTTTCTGGGTACGCGGGACGATCTGGACCTGATGCTGTTCTGGAACAATACCGAGCCGACGATTCGTACCGAACTCTTTGACCTGTCCCGGTTTGCTTACTAATCTATAGCTATGCCTATGAAGAAACTCATCCCATCGTTCCGCCTGCAGCTTGTCCTGGTCTTCTTTGTGTTACTCCTGATTTCGGTGTTGTTTACGCGCAGTTATTTCCTGCAAAGTTTCCGGAAATACCTGGAACAAATCCGGGTGGAGACGATGAGCGATCGCCTGAACCAGATCTACTCTGATTATTCCGCGGAGATTCCGGAGGAGGAACGGGAGGTCTTCAAGACGGACGTGGAAACGGTGCTCGTGGATTTGAAACAGGTAGGCATTGTCACCGATTTTTACCGGCGGCAGATTATCACCTATTCGGTGTTTGTATTCATTTTCATTAGCATTTCGGTTCTGATCATATTTTTGATTTCGCTCAACCTTATCACCCGGCCGCTGCAGCGCCTGCAGGAAGCCACTCGCGAGCTGAGTCGGGGCAACGTTCAGTTCCAGGTTCGCGAGAGCCGCTTTTCGCCGATCAATGACCTGGTGGTCTCGTTCAACCGCATGGTGCGCGAGCTGGAGCAGAACCGGCGCTGGGCCATCGAAACCGAGAAGAAGCTGATCTGGCGGGAGATCGCGCGGGTTATGGCGCATGAGATCAAGAATCCGCTTACGCCCATAAAACTCTCCGTTGAGCGCCTGGAATACAAATACCGGCAGAATCCCGCCGATATCGGCCAAACGCTCGAGGACAGCGTCGCGATTGTCAAGGAAGAAATCGACAACCTGCAGGGTTTGGTGGAGCGCTTCCGGGATTTCGCAATGATGCCGGAGGCCAAACCGGAGATGTATCGCCTGGACGAGCAGCTGCGGGAAATCGCCAATCTTTACAACAAAGAATACCGCATTACATTGTGTGCCGATGGGGAACTGCCGCAGTTTTTCGGCGATAAAATGCAGATGAAGCAGGTGTTTCTCAATCTCGCCCAGAATGCGGTCCAGGCCATGGGGCCCGACGGCGAGCTGCGCATCGATGCGGCTTTCAGGCACCCGTATTTCGAGATGCGCTTCCGGGATAACGGTCCGGGCATTGCGCCGGAAACCAGGGAGAAAATTTTCGAACCCTACTTTACAACCAAGCGCAAAGGCACCGGCCTGGGCTTACCGGTTGTAAAACGGATTATCGAAAATCACGGCGGCACGATTCGCCTAGACAGCCAGCCGGGCGCCGGCAGCGCGTTCGTGATCACGATTCCCTATGCCAATCTACATTCAACGGTGACGGAAGGATAAACGCCATTCATGCAGATCCTGATTATTGACGATGAAAAAAACATACGGCTCTCGCTTTCCAACATTCTGAAGGATGAAGGCCATATCATTTTCGAGGCTCCCAGCGGGGAAGCCGGACTGAAGTTACTGGGCGAGCAGCGAATCGACCTCGTGTTTCTTGATGTAAAACTGCCGGGCATCGACGGTATCGAAGTCCTGCAGCGCATCAAGAAGGAGAATCCCGATACCGATGTCCTGATGATCTCGGGCAACAGCGATATTTTTACGGCGGTCAGGGCCGTGAAGCTGGGCGCCTACGATTTTATGGAGAAGCCGCTGTCGCTGCCCAAGATTATGATTGCGGTCGCTAATATCGCCGATAAGCGCAAACTCTATCAGAAATATTCGATCGGCATCGAGCAAATCGATGTGCGCCATGAAATCATCGGCGAATCACCCGAGATCGGCAAAGTCCGTGAGATTATCCGGCGTGTGGCCGAGACCGATGCCAAGGTGCTGATCACCGGCGAGAGCGGTACCGGCAAGGAATTGGTGGCTTACGCCATCCACAAGCTGAGCCGCCGCGCCGGCAGTCCCTTCGTGACGTTCAACAGTGCGGCCATCCCGAGGGAACTGGTGGAGAGCGAGCTGTTCGGTCATGAGCGGGGCGCTTTTACGGGAGCGGATCAGCGCAAGCTGGGCAAGTTGGAGATGGCGCACGAAGGTACCATTTTCCTGGATGAAATCGGCGATATGAACCTCGAAGCCCAGGCTAAAATCCTGCGCGTCATCGAGCAGGGTAAGTTCGAGCGCGTGGGCGGCAACAAAACCATCGATATCGATGTGCGTGTGCTGGCGGCCACCAACCGCAAAATGGAGGAAGCAATCCGCGAGGGCCGTTTCCGTGAAGACCTTTTCTACCGCCTGAATGTGGTTCCGATCAGCCTTCCGCCGTTGCGCGAGAGACGCGGCGATGTAGCGGTCCTGCTCAGGCACTACCTGCAGCACTATGCCCGGGAATTAAAGCAAGTATCCAAAAATTTCACGCCGGCTGCTCTGCGCCTCCTGGAAAAATACCCGTTCCCGGGCAATATCCGGGAGTTGAAAAACCTGGTAGAGCGACTCTGCATCCTGACCCTCGGTGAGGAAATCAGTGAGGCGGAAGTGGCTCCGCATCTGAATTACCGGGACGCGCAGCCGGTGCAGGATTTCCCTTTCCCGGTCGGCGATAACTACACGGAAGCTCGCCGGGCATTCGAGAAATTCTACCTGACCCGCCAGTTGCAGAAATACGGCTGGAATGTTTCGCGGACGGCCCGCGAACTGGGCCTGCAGCAGCCCAACCTGTCGCGCAAAATCAAAGAACTGGATATTCGCAACCCGGAGGAGTAGTATCGCGTGAATGAGCAGAATCAAGAAGATCGGAACAAGAGCGGTGACAATTTTATCATCGGCCGCAACAGCGTCCTGACCGCTCTGGAAAACGGCGAGGCGATCAACCGGATTCTGATTGCCGACGGTATTAAAAAGGACGACAAAGTCCGCCGTATTCTCGACCTGTTGCGCGGGAAGGGCATTCGCTTCAGTTTTGCGCCCCGGCAGAAGCTGGATGAGATTACGGAGAAGGCTGTTCACCAGGGCGTTGTAGCCTTCACTTCCGCCGTAAAATACTACGCGGTTGAGGACCTGCTGGATGAGGCCCGTCGACGCAACGAGGCGCCCTTTATCGTGGTTCTCGATTCGCTCGAAGATCCCCACAACCTGGGTGCCATCGTGCGCACTGCCGCGGCAGCCGGCGTACACGGGATCGTCATTCCCGCTAACCGCAGCGTGCTGGTGACACCGACGGTCGCCAAGGTCGCGGCCGGTACGCTTTCGCTCGTAAAGATCGTACGAGTAAACAATCTTGTACAGGCCATGAAGGAATTGAAAGCAAGCGGATTATGGTTTTATGCCGTCAGCCAGAAAGCCGAAAAATCGTATGCCGAGACGGATTTCTCCGGTCCAGTAGCATTGGTGCTGGGCAGCGAGGGCAAGGGTATCCGCCGTCTTGTAGAAGAAAATTGCGACTTCTTTGTGCGCATTCCGATGCGCGCGGGGGTCGAATCGTTGAATGTTTCGGTCAGCGCCGGAATCCTGATATTTAAGGTGTTCAACGACCGGGGCAAGTCCTAGCCGCAGCTGCCGATTTTTTCTCTTTTTAAAATTACAGCAAATTGGCATCGACATCGATCTCATGATCGACGGCCAGCAATTTGCGCGGCAGCTGTCTCCCACCCAATTCGTTGCGAATGAGTCCGGCGGAAACCCGCAGCAACTGGCTCAGCACCTCATCGATAATCTCACGCGCTATCCCGTAATACAGGAAATTGATCGGGGTCAGGTTGCCCAGCAGGAGAAGGTCTTTATCTTTCGCGGCGTTGTCCGGGAAATGGATTCGGACTGTCTGGCCCTGTTCGACGAGAGTTTGCAGATCGCGCAATGGCAATATTTCGATCCGGATGGCATGACCGTCGATGCTTGGGTGTTCGGCTTTTTGAAGTTCCACCAGCCAGTTTTCAAGGTCGCTGAATTCCACGGTTTTAGTCGAACCGCTGGCGAAGATCAGTTGCGGCTGCCGGGAGTGCAGAATTAACTTTTCGAGGAATGGGCGTTTCAGGATTGATTTGCCGATGATGCCGACAAACAAATCCGTGTTGTATAAAAACGCTTCGCTCAATTCGTCGGGTGTGCGGACTTCCAGCGGTGGGCCGGTTTGGATGTCCGACACGGCGATATCCACGCCCTGAACTCCTCCGGGACCGATGCGCCGGGCGAGCTCGGCCAGCATGTAAGCGCCGATCGCGCCGCGACTGCCCAGCATCAGAGCCTGTCTGCGGGAAAGCAGCAGGCCGAGCCGGTTGAGGATATTTTCGATCGCATTGAGAATGGAGAGGGCGCATTCGTAGGCTTCGGGACCGGTTTTGAGGTTGGAGAGGGCGATGCTGCAGACGGGGAACTGCAGACGACCGAATTGTTGCTCCACTTCCCAATCGGCGTCGTAGCCGTTGCGGGTGTGCTCCACGCCGCCCGGAAAAATCGGTGTCAGCCATTCGGCCAGAGATGTCTGTAGCACGTCTTCCGGGAGTTTCACTGTAGCCGGATCCATCCGGAAATAGGACAAGGTTTCGCGAACGGTTTTGCCTTCCAGGCAGAATCGATTGATCAGGGGGTTGAGATAGCCGCCGTCCTCGATAAGGATCATCTTTTCGCGCGCCTGATGGCTTTGCAGGGCCGCGCGCATGAAGACATGCCCGGCCGCCAGCCGCGTGGCATCCAGGAACGAATAATCGGCCGAGGCCAGGTCCTTATCGAGATTGCGGATCGGATCGATGCGGGAGTATTGCCGGGATAGTTGGAACAGGCCGCGCAGCGAGCCGGCTTTCTCGATTCTCTGCAGGGCGTAAAAGCGATACTTTTCTTCCGGCAGCGAGAGCAACGTCTCCATATAATTGTCCGGTACGATGCCGCTGTATTTAACGAAAAAAGTATCGATACTGTGGAAGCCAATGTTGCTACAGGCCTGCAAAAACCCCAGGATTTCCGCCGTTATGTGATGAATCAGGACCAGGCGGACCGGCGCTTCAATCCCGGTCAGCGCAGCGGCGGTCGCCTTGAGGGCCGGCATGCGGTCCAGATAGCCGGACAGGTGTTCGTACTTGCGCCGCTCCTGCAGACAGACATGCAGACAGCTCTTGCGTCGTGAGAGTTCGAAATAGACGTTCGTTGCGCCATCCGTCATCTCGACGACGGCATTCCGGTCCAGGTGATTCAGGATATCGCGGTCCTGCAGCAGCAGCAATTCCTTGGTGACGAGCCGGAAGAAGAGCGTGTCCGCTGAAAAATCGACACTGTTTTCGTCGGCAAGCAACAACGTGCCGGAAGCAGGCCAGTGAAAAACGATCAGGTTGAGTTCACCCAAACCGCCCTGCCGGATCGCGTTGAAGAGGGTTGGCTGACGCTCGCCGGTTTCTTTGAATTCGGGCTTGCCGGACAGCGCTTCGCGCAGGATGCTCTGGTATATCTGGCGGGCGTGCTGCCGGAGATCAGGGATCAGGTGAAAACGGTCCAGGTTGTCCACTACGCGGTGCGGGACGTGCTTGAGTTGAATGCGCGAAAGGCGCGCATTTTCGATGGTGATCCGCAGGAATTTACCGTTGCTTTCGTATTCGACCAGAATGAAATAATCGTGCTTTTCATCCATGTAAAAAGGGAACAGCAGAGCGGTTTTGGACCGGCTTTCTGCGCTTTGGTTGAAATATTCGGGGAACAGGACACCGCCCCAGCGCGCTGATTGAATCGAATGGAAGACGACCTCGATGGCCTGGCTGAAGTCCTGGTGCCGGATCGGGATGTCCTCGGTCGCCTCCAGGCGGGCATAGATCATGATCCATTCCACGCCGGCTTCGACCAATTCGGGATTCAGCAGCGGGAGCAACTTACGCTGGACGAGCACATCGGTAATTCCGAGTCCGCACTGCTCCAGGAAGTCGTTGACCAGCATGCGTGTGAGCGTTGATAATCCTGCGAAAACGCCGACGTCCGTCGTATTGATGCGATAATGGTTTTGACCCGTTTCTTCCAGTGGAACGCCCAGGCTGGTAAGATGATGCAAATCGGTTTCGGGCGGGCGAGCCGTTTCCGGTGTTGTTCCGGGCTGCATTAACTTTTGCAGGATGTCGTCTTTAGCTGCTTTCATCGTTCCGGGTCTCCGAATTCCAGGATTACTTTTAAGGGTTTTGCGTGCAGCGCCATGGCGAAGGCTTCCGGCGCCTGCTCGATCGGGAAGCGCGCCGTGATCAGGCGTTCAAGCGGCATATCCGGGAAGTTCTGCATGATTTGGAGAGCATCTTTGAATTGACCGCAGCGCGAGCCGACGAGCGTGATCTCGTTGATGACCAGCGGCGCCAGGTTAAGCTCCCCCGGGGACGCAACTGTCGATTTCAATACGATCGTTCCTCGCGGTTTACAGATTTGCAGGGCGTCCTTCAGCCCGCCCGCGGAGCCGGTGGCATCCACAACCACATCGGCCTGATTCCGGATATCGGTTAAGCGCGCGGCTGTTTTAAGTTCTCTCCAGGCGGCTGTTTGCAGCTTTTCAGGATGATGCCCGAGCAGGGTTACATCGCGGCCGACGGTGGACAGAACCCAGGCGCAGAGGATGCCCAGGCGGCCGTCGCCCAGCACAACGATTTTTTGGGATGCTTCGATGGGCAGCTGCTCCAATATTTCACAGGCAGCCGCCAGGGGCTCGGTCAGGACGGCGCGGTCGTCAGAGATGTCGGCGGGCACTTTCAGCAGGTTGCGTAGCGGCAGGAGGCAGTAATCGGCCATGCAGCCGTCGAGCCGGTCGATTCCAAGGGTCTCGCGATTGGGGCAATGCCGGCCCAGATCGCGGCGGCACCAGTCGCATTCCCCGCAGGCGGCGTTGATCTCGCCCACGACCCGCTTGCCGAGCCATACGGAACTTTCGCAGGCATCCACAATCCCGACGAATTCGTGGCCTAGCACACCCCTGAAGCCCATATAGCCTTTCATAATTTCCAGGTCGGTCTGGCAAATGCCGGCCTTTTGGATGCGAATGCGCGCCCAGCCGGGACCCGCAACGGGAAGCGGATAGTCCGTCATCATTAGCAATTTTTTATCAAATACGACCGCTCTCATCTTCGCCTTTATCTGCATTTTGGGATTCTCCGTTTTTAGACCGGGACGGTTCGCGAAACTCGCGGGCTTTTTGCCGGATATTCTTGAAATAATCGCTCTCAACGATCTCCTTCACGTCTTCAGCCTGCCGGGCCCGGTCGATCTCGATTTTCAACTCGGCGACCTGGTGTTTCAAACGCGTCTCGCGTTTCTCCACTTTTTCCGCCATGCTCCGGATCAACCGTGACAGCTGCCCGAATTCGTCGCTGCGGGCGCTGAACTTCTCCAATTCCGGAAGCCGGTATTCGCCCTGTTCGATCCGTTGGGCCGCGCGGCTCAGGCTGCTCAGGGGATCGGTGATGCGATAAGTCAGGAAGACCGAGATGATGAAACCGATAATGACGACCAGAACTGTGACAATTCCGGCCGAATAGAAGGCCTTGACCGAAGCCGCCCGGCTGGTCAGGTCACCCCAGACCGTCCAGGTAATGGCGATGGCGGTCACGGTGACGATAAAAACCATGAGCCAGGAGAGGATCAGCGTGACGCGGGTCTCGATCGTGATTGTAATGAATTTGGCCAGGACGAGAAAAAGCGGGACCAGAACGAAGGCCTGTACGGTGTTGGTGATAAAGGCCGGCAAAATCCAGGAGTTCAGCGATTCGGGAAATTGCATGATTTTGAGCCAGAACATATCGGTGAAAACGGCAAAGGCGACCGCCAAAACGTTGGTCAGAACGACAATGGCTTCCATCAGGACAAAGCCCCGCAGGGTGCGGATTTTCTTCATTCCCATATAGGTGGCGATACCGGGGAGCAGGCCGTATAGCCCGTTGGCGATGTGCCAGTTCCAGAATTGCCAGGGCCCGTATCCGCTCAATACGTCGCCGATCAGATTCCCCAGGAAACCGGTGAAGAATCCGACCCACGGTCCGAAAATAAATCCCAGAAAGAAGGGCAGTGCGACCTGCGGCCGCAGGGCGATAAAGGTTGCGGAGGGCAGCAGCAGATGGTTGGAAAGCATATTCAGGAAGGCGTAGGCCAGCGCGGCCAGGAGTGTGAGGCCCAGATTTCGTGTCCATTTCGGCAGATGCTTCATAGAGGGCTTGTCCGCTGCTCTAAAATTTTCCGGGCTATGTTTTCGATCTCGTGCGTAATCGTATGTTCGGGGTGCTGAAGAACAAAAATACCGTCGCTGGCCAGGGTCATCATCTCATCCGCATGCGGCAGAATTCCGATTACGGGGCATTGAAAGGCGGCCCGGGCTTTTTCAGCCGTAGCCGCCCGATCGAAAATGGCGGGGACTTTATTCATGACCAGGTACATATTGGGAACTTCGATTTGCCGGGCAACTTCGACGGTCACCGCCGTGCCCTGGTAATCCTGGGCATCCGGACGCAGAATAATCAGAAGCGTGTCCGAAAGCGCGATCGACATCAGCGTCTCTTCGTTCAGACCGGGGTGCGTATCGATCAACAGGATGTCGATTTCCAGTTTGGCGATGATCTGCGTGAAGCCCTCGCGCAGCAGCTGGATATCGTAACCGAATTTTAAGACGCGGGCGATGTCCCCGGTACGCATACTCGACGGGATCAGGAAGACTTTGCCGCCGTTGTCCGTCCCGGGAGCGGTGCAGAACACTTCCCGGGTGGTCTGCTCGATCTCGCATTTTCCCCAGAGAAAATCGTTCAGAGAGAAGCGTATTTCTTTGGGGTCCAGGTGAAAGAGAACATGGATTCCCGGTGATTGAATATCCGTATCGACGACACAGACTCGCAAACCCATCTTGGCCAGGAAGACAGCCAGATTGGCGGTCGTATTGGATTTTCCGGTACCACCGCGAAAAGAATGAATAGACACAATTTTCGGCATTTCAGGGACTCCGTTAAATTGAGAAATAAAAAAACCGCCCGGCGTTCAACTGTGATCTGATATAGTGCTGACGCTGAAATAATACTGAATTTTAAAGGATATAACAAGCCGCAAGCGGCGCATGAAGACGGATTGATTTTAAAAAATAAAAAGGGTCGAATTCGCTCTGCATCCGACCCTTCACAAACAGGCTTTTTCTTAGCGGATCGTGACCTTCGTCACCGTGATCGTCGACGCCGGAACATCCCGGTAAGGGTCCTTGGTCGTCGTGGGTAAATTTTCGATCAGGTCAACAATTTCCATGCCCTCCATGACTTTACCGAAAACGCAATAGCCCCAGCCGCGCGGCGTCTTGCTGCCGTGATTGAGGCGGGCGTTGTCGACGGTATTGATGAAAAACTGGGATGTCGCCGAATGCGGATCGGGAGTGCGCGCCATCGCAATCGTCCCGCGCAGGTTCTGCAGGCCGTTTTCGGCCTCATTCGGGATTGGGTCGCCGGTCTCCTTTTCCACCATATCGGCGGTCAGACCGCCGCCCTGGATAACGAAGCCCTTAATAACGCGATGGAAGATCGTACCTTCGTAGAAACCGCTTTGCGCATATTGAATGAAATTTTGTACCGTCAACGGCGCGGCCTCCGGTAACAGTTCAATGACAATCGTTCCGTGGCTGGTTTCGATGACGGCCTGCGGATTTTTTTTGCTGCAATTCATAGCAATTACTCCTAACCCTATAATCATTATCGCTGTGATAAATCGTTTCAATTCTGCCTCCTTTTACAAAAACGATACAAACAACGGGCAGAATTTAGTCATTCCGGATCTGAAAAACCGTAGTAAATTCGACACAAAATGTGGGCATTGTCATAACCGCTGCCGGCCGGGTGACTGCTCGAATATCTTTTGCATTATGTTTTCAAACCTGTTAATATCCAAAGTATTAGAAACGCAGATTTTCGCGCAGTAAGGTTGATTTGCTCTATTGATGTTTGTATCGAATGCATTTTATGACACCCTGCCCAATAGAACAGGATTGAAAGTGGGTGGTATTCTGATCACGAAGAGAATCCGTTGAGCCGGTTTCGAAGCATCTGTTCCCGGGGTATCCGGGCTATTATCGTTCTACTGGGAGCGCTGGTCATCGTGCTGCTGTTTGCGCTCAGTATGTTGACGATCAAGCCGGGGGAAAACTGGCTGAGGCGGCGGATCGAATCTCAGGTGTATAAAAGCCTGGGCATCACGGTACGCATTGGCGTTTTCGAGACGAATCTGCTCTCCCGGATTCGCATTAGTAAACTGGAAGTCCAAAGCCCGGAGTCGACATCGAAGCTGCTCTCGGCTGCACAAGTGGACGTTTACTATCGTTTCGGGCAATTACTGAAACGCAAGCTGATTATCCGTTCGCTGATCATAGACGAATTGGAGGTTGACCTTATAAAGGATAGCGCGGGTACCTACAATCTTCCCCATGACCTCCTGGCGCAAACGCCGGACAGCATCAAAACGCCGGCGGCGTTTGAGGTGATATTCGAAAAATTGCAGGTCGGGCATAGCCGTTTGCATTACAACGAAATCAGCCTGCCCCTCGATGCGACGATTCAGGCGCTGGCGCTCCAACTGAATCAACCCGATTCCCAGACATTTCAGGTTGAACTGCATTCCGACTCTTCCCGCATACTCTACCGGGAAACGCTGATTCCGTTCCGGGCGGTGGATCTGAACTGCATATACACGAACGAAATGCTGGAAATTAGCCGGCTTGCGCTTACGCCATTCGGGAATGAAATCGCCGGCAGCGGCTGGCTGGATTTATCCGGGGATTCTCCTGGGATCGAGGCCTCGCTCTCCATGCACGGAAACACCGCGACGCTGCAGGAGTTGATCCGCAATTACCTGCCTCAATTAGCCGATTATCCCGGTGGGGAATTTGAGGGGCAATGGCAGATCAGCGGCGCTCTGCAGAAGCCATCGGTCCGGCTGGAGCACCTGCAACTCGACCTGCTGCAACTCCAGCTGCTGGCTTCGGGAAGTATCCTTCTGGAGCCCGAAGCGCCGGAAATGCAGCTGCAGTTGCGGCTGAATGGCGATCCGCAGCTGGCCGCCGAATTGTTCCGCGAAAGCCTGCCCGAGGCGATTTTTCCGGTGCGCGGAGAAATCGCCCTGACCGCGACGGTCAGCGGCACAGCGCAAAACCCATCCATCGAAGCCGGTTTGGATTTTCCTTATCTGGCCCTGGCTTGTTACGAGCTGCACAAGGGAAATATCCGCTTCCGGATGAACGAAAAGATGATCACTTTTCCAAACCTGTCGTTTGAATCTCTGTACGGTCTCGTGCAGGGCGACGGCTGGCTGAAGCTGGATACAAATTATCAGCATGCCCTGCACCTGTCGGTAGACCGGCTGAGTTTTGAGCAATTATGGTGCGACTTCTACCGGCAAACATCTCACTATCATGGTATCGTGACGGGAGATGTCCGGTCGAGTGGTCCTCTGTCCGATCCGGCCGGGATTGAGATGACCGCGGATTTGCGGATTACGGAAATTTCGTATCAATCCGTAGCGCTCGAAGATTTGACCTCCAATCTCACACTTCAGAACGGGCTATTAAATTACCGGCTGCAATACACCCAAACTGAGATCCGCGGACAGGCCTCCCTTTCGGGGAATGCAATCCGGGGAGATTACCGGATCCGGATCGACGATCTGGAACCGCTCGCCAACCTGGTCAACATTCCGGATCTGAAGGGTTCGCTGTATGCCGACGGCACGCTCGCCGGAGACATCGAAAACCCGGTGATCGACGCGCAGATCAGTGGCGGGAAGCTGGTCTATGCCAACTTTCCAGTGGATGAATTGGAAGCCGATATTCTCTACGCCGACGGTGAACTCTTGCTTCGCAGCGGCCGCATCACCGGCAAGTTGTCCGAACTCAGCTCCCTGCGCGCCCCTATTCGGATCGATAAACTTTACGGGAGCCTGGAATATCAGGGCACCCTGAGCGGTTCGCTGCAGTCGCCGACAGGAGATTTCTCGGCACGGCTGGCGAATCTGCGCTATGATCAATTTGCAGCCGACGGCCTCGAGGTCAAACTCACGGTTGACAAATCGGAAGTCGTGGTCCAGGAGGCGCTGTTGTACCGGGATACCCTGGCGCTGGATCTCTCCGGGCGGGCCAATCTGCTGACCCGCAGCGGCAGCCTGGCTTTACGCGTCAATCGTTACGATCCGCGCCGGCAGCTGCTGGAACCGTTTAAGGCCAGGATTGGGGTTACTTTCAACCTGGCGGATTCACTGAACTGGAAAGGCAATCTGACGATTGAAGACTTTAACGTCGCCGAATTGCAGTATTTCTACGCCCCGCTGGAGACTTTCGGCGGCACGCTGGCCACTGAGATCACTTTTATGGGAACACCGGCAGCGCCGCGCCTGGCGGGGAAAATGACCGTACGCGAACCGGCCTACCGCGAGTTACAGATGGAAGCGCTGCAGGCCAATTTCCGTTTTGAGAACGATCGTATCAGCGTGCCCGCTTTTACGTTCAGCCACCACGGCAACGAGAGCAAGGCGAATTTTGAAGTGCAACTGAGTCGCGACGAGAACGGCAAATTTACATTTGATAAGAAGAACATAACGCGCGGACACATCGAATCCGACGGGCTGGACCTGGCGCTTTTCAAGGCGTTTCTCCCGGACCGGATCTCTGTGAACGGAATGTGCATTTATGCTTTGGACTGGAGTGGCCGGATTGGGAAGCCTTCCGTCAAGGGGCGGATGGTTTTAAGGGATGGCGGTCTCACGGTGGGTGAGGAAATGGCGCCGTTGCGGGATATCCGGCTTGAAGCCCGGTTCAGTGAAGAGCAGCTTACTCTGGATGTGTTTAATTTCAGCATGGAAAACCGGTCGTTTGCCATCACCGGTTTCGTAAATACGAAAGATTTTAAAAGTGCGCGTGCATCGGTGGAATGTGCCATCAACGGCCACGAAGTCTTGAGCGCCGAAGGCTCTGGCGACGCAAAAACCCTGGATGCTGTTTTGCGTCTGCACGATCTGGATATATCCGTTCTAAACGAAATCCTGGGGACCTACTACCTGCTGGAGGGCGATATCAACGCCAATATCCGGATGCGGGGTGAATATGCTGCGCCGCAATTGACGGGCAAGCTGGAACTCAACAAGGGTGCTCTGACGCTGTCCAGCCAGACATTGCCCATAACGGAGATCAATGGCAGCATCAGCCTGGCGGATTCGATATTGACGCTCGATCGCCTGGATGCCAGTATCGCCCAGCAGCCCCTGCACGCCGAGGGTCAATTGATTACGCAGGACTGGAAACAGTTCAAAACCCGCTTGACGGTCGCGGTTTCCGGGCAGAATGTTCTGGAGGGCCGCGGAACGGTGTCCACGGAAACGGTCGACGCCGCATTGATGGTAAATGACTTTGACCTCAGTCATATGCAGGCTTTTCTCACGGACGTTCAGGACCTGTCCGGCCGGCTGGAAATGCAAGTCTCGCTGCGGGGGCAGTTACAGGATCCTGCCATTACCGGCAACCTGACCCTGAACGACCTGGCTTTCCGTCCCGCAGCCATCCCGGAGACTTTCGATCACGGGTTGGTAAAATTGCGCTTTGTCAATAAAGAGATGGACCTGGATACGCTTTTCATGCGATTCAATAAAGGGTCGGTCACCGCCAAAGGTCTGCTGGCTTATGAGGGACGCAATATCACCGATCTGGATGTTCGCGCGTCGCTGAATAACATCAGTTACGCGAAGCCGCGTCAGTTTTCCATCATCGTGGATCAGGCGGATTTAAGCTACAAGAAGCGCAATAATTACTTCGATCTGGAGGGCGATATCGTTCTGGGGGAGTCGCGCTTCAAAACCAATTTTCAACCGACCGCCCTCGTGACTTATATTCAGAACGCAGATCGTCCAGTCCCGGCGCCCTCCCCGATCGTTGCCAATACGCGCCTGAATATACGTATCCGGGAAAGTAAGAAAATCTGGGTTGACAATAACCTGGCGCGCGTCCGCCTGAAGCCGCAGCTGATGCTGATCGGTTCGCTGGCCGATCCGGCCGTCGCAGGACGTTTGACAATCGAGGAGGGCTACATACTCTATCTTGATCGCCGCTTCAAAGTCAGTAAAGGCATAATGGATTTTACCGATCCGAACCGGATCAATCCGATCATCGATTTCCTCGCGGAAGCGGAGATCAAGAGTTATCAAACCCTGTCGCGTACTTCGTATAAAGTATCACTGGCTTTGAGCGGTCCGGCCGACAAAATCGTTATGGACCTCAGCTCCGATCCGTCGCTCGACCGGGGCGATATCATCTCACTGCTGACCATCGGGGCGACCCGCGACCAACTGGCCGGCAGCCGGGGAGATGCCGGGACCAACTGGAGCCAGGTAATTCAGGAGCGGTTGGCGGATTACTCGAGCCAGAAAATTTCAGCCTATACCTCCAGTAAAGTCGGCAATTATCTCGGTTTGGAGCAGATGAGTATCGAAGGGAATCTGTTCCAGTTTGGAAAATCCTGGGGCCCCCAGCTGCTGGCTTCGAAGAAGCTTAGCGATAAAATGTCGATTACTTACATGACCACCGTAGGCAAAATGAACGAACAGAGTATCCGCCTGGATTATAAACTGGATGAAAATTTTTCACTCGAAGGTCAGACCGATCAGCGGGGACGTTCGGGCATCGATCTGAAATATAAACTGAAATTCAAATGAAACGCTCCAAACTCCTGTATATCCTACTCATGGTTCTGGTGCTGGCATCGGCGGCCTTTGCGCGTCGGCCGAAAAGGACCGTGATCCGCTCCGTGGAGATCGAGGGGACGCGCGTTTATAAGCCGCCGCAACTCTACCCGGCGATGCTCGGGCGGCCGTCGCGTTTGCTCTACCGGAAATTTTACAATAGCGAAATCCTGCTCCAGGATTTGCGGAGTTTGGAACTGTACTACCAGCAACGCGGATTCCTCGAGGCGAAAGTAGAGGATCACAAGGTTGAGATCGACAGCGTCAAACGCCAGGCGCGTATCTTTATCCGCATCACGGAGGGCGAGCGCACTCATATCGAAGCCGTCAACCTGCTGGGCAACATGGCCGTCTCCGACAGCGTTTTGCTGGGCTTGATAACGGTCAAAGCGGGCGATCCGCTGCGCCGCAAAAACATCGAGAACTCCAACCTGGCTTTGATGCGCTACTATGCCGACCGGGGCTACCTGGATGCCGAAATTGTCCCGGAGATAAAGGTTAAAGCCGGGACGCATCTAGCGCTGGTCGATTTCGTGATTGCCGAAAAGGAGCAATTCCGGGTCAATTCCGTAATTATCCAGGGATTGGAAAAGACCCGCGAGAACGTTGTCGTCCGGGAGTTGTCCTTTCACTCCGGCGAGGTGATCAATTATTCCCGGCTAATGGAATCGCAGCGCAAACTCTACCTGACCGGATTGTTTAGCAGCGTCTTTATCCGGCCGGCGATACCGGGCGGAAAGATAGCGGGCACGAAGGACGCTTTGATCGAAGTTAAAGAGAACAAATTCGGTGAATTCAACGTCTCCATCGGATACGGAACCATAGATCAGTTACGTGGCAAAATGGAGGTTTTTTACACGAATCTGCGCGGCCGCGGGCAAAAGATCGGTTTTGCTTCAAAATTGAGTTTCATCGAGCGGGGCGTCGAAATCTCCTTCACGGAACCCTGGACGTTCGCGACGCGCTGGCGGACCGATTTGAATCTGTCCACGGAATTTCTAAACCAGCCCGGTTACGACCTGCTGCAGAGCGGCGGGCGGGCAACCGTCGGGCGCAGTATCGACAAGCGTTCTTCGGCGACGATAACCTATCGGTATGAAGATTTCCGCCTCAGTCATATTCGGGTGGCGGCCATCCCGGATGAGATGAAGAGCAATATCCGCAGCCTCAAACTGGCCTTGAAGTACGATACGCGGGATAACCTCTTTGCCACCAAATCCGGTTGTTATATAGAATGGAGTAATGAATTGGCGGGTACGATCCTGCAGGGTTTGAATTCCTTCTATCGTACGAATCTCGAACTGAAATATTTCTATTCTCCGTCTTCATCATTAACGTTCGGATCGGGTATCGACCTGGGCTGGATCTCCGCCGCAGAGGGGATCGCCTCGGTTTCTTTGAATGAGCGCTACTATGCCGGCGGTCCGAACGTGATGCGCTCCTTCCGCTATCAACGTCTGGGCCCGCTGGATTCGGCGGGCATTCCGACCGGCGGAATTTATAAGACGGTCTGGAATGTAATTGAAATGCGAAAAGCGGTTTACAAGGGCCTGGGGCTGGAATGCTTTTTGGACGCCGGGAATGTATGGGATAGAAAGGCGTCAATCCGGATGACGACCCTGGAAAACGCGGTAGGACTCGGAATCCGCTACGATTCACCGATCGGACTGGTCCGGGTCGATTATGCCGTCCGGATTTATCCCCGGAGCGGGATCGAGAGCGGACTCTGGTATCTGAGTATGGGACAGTCTTTTTAAAACAGGATTTGACTTTATGTTTAATAGGATGAATCCATGATGAATCATTACATAATAGAGGAGTGCGCGAATGTTTGGAGTGTATAATGTGCCGTTTCATCTGGAGCGTGATAATATCAGCCTGGAGGTGGAGAACCGCGGCGATACGGTTTTCTATCGGAGATCGCAGCCGGGAAGCCTGGAAAAATACCTGCTGGTTTCGAAGTGTCGTTTGCAGCTCAGTCCGGTGGAACCGCTCCACCTGCCCAAAATCATGACCCATAACCTGATGATTGAGTTCAACCGCCCGCTGCTGGTGGAATCCCGTGAAAAACGGAAGATATTCCTGAACGTGCCGCTGGAAATTGCCGTTTACCTGCTTAGCGCCAAAAAGGAAACGCTGCCGGAACTGGCCGACGTTTTCACCCTGGGAACCCCCAAGTTCACCCTCTACGGGAATATCACCAATGGGATCCTGTGCAAGCATTACCAGAGTGATATCTTCGCCCAGTTGCCGAGTGATGCGCCGACTCCGGACAGGGCCTGGCTGCAGTTGACCGTTCATAATTCCAGCCCTCACTGGATTCAGGTCACCCGGACGATACTGAGCGCCTACGCGATGAAGTTATACTACGATAAAGAGTTTGTGGCGATGAATATGGAAATGAATCTCATCGATCCGAGCCATGCGGAAACATACGCCGTGGACCTGCCGCTGCGCAAGGGTATGCAGAAGGCCCAGGAGTATTTCTCGTCCGGCCGTATGCAGATCGGATCACATAAATTCAGCATGGAGTGGGGACTATGATCTGGAATAAAGTGCTCTTCGGGACGGTTACGTTCCTGGAATTGATTGAGGCTGGCGTAGTGATGCTGATTGCAGTATTTATCGGTAGAGTGCTGACATTGTTCGCCCGCCGCAGGCTCCGGGACCGGATCAGCAAGCATTCGCTTGACCTGGTTTTGAAGGCCATCACCTACACGATCATCATCATTGCTTTCATCACGGATCTGCGGATTCTGCATTTCAAACTTTCAGGTCTCCTGGTGGCCGGCGGGATCACCGGTATTGTCGTGGCTTTTGCGAGCCAGAACATCGTCAGCAACCTGGTATCGGGCGTTTTCCTGCTTTTTGAGCGGCCGATTCGGATCGGCCAGGCGGTCAATATCGAAAACACGACCGGCGTTGTCGAAGATATACGCATTATCTCGACGATTATCCGCACCTATGAAGGTCTCTACGTGCGCGTGCCCAACGAGAAGGTTTTTACCAATAATATCACTAACTATGAGGCCAATATCGTCCGCCGCTTCGAGTATACGATCGGCATCCGCTATAGCGATGACGCCGAAAAGGCCATTGCTGTTATCAAACAGGAGATTCAAAAACATCCTTATATTCTGATAAATCCGGCGCCGCTGGTTTATGTCGAACAGTTAGGGGAAAGTTCCGTCATTATCGCGATCAAACTCTGGAGCCCGGTCTCCGAATGGTTCGGTGTGAAAACGGAGATGCTCTGGAAGCTGAAAAAAGCGATCGAAGCCGCCGGCATCGTGATCCCCTTTCCGCAACGGGTTCTGTATTTTCCTGAAAAACCGGAGCTGCCGAAACCGGCAAAGACCGCCTGATTGTAACGCTCGATCGGATAGTTGCGAATCGTGGATCAGGCTTTCCAGCCTGATAATTTTCGATTGTCAATATAAAATCCGGATCAATTTATGTCCGATTGTTAACTTCAAATCATCCGGGCCGGAACCGCCGGGCCGCTGTTGCGTTTTACCTGTATCAATTGCTAAACTGAAAGGCGCAAAATCTCCCTTTTTTGTTAGCTCCGACGGCTGTGAGATCGAAAATTTTTTGTCATCGCGGCGGCGCATATTAAAATTGTGATGAAGCACGATAGGAGAAAAATTGATTTATGAGATTCAAATTATGTGCGCTCAATTCATTTTGGGTTTGTCTCATCCCTTTCATTTTGGCCGCGTCCCTTCAGGCCGCCGATGTCCGTTTCCGCCTACAAGCCGGCGCGTTTGTCCCGACGGGCCGCCTGGTGCGGGAGTATCTCAATTATCCGGTGTGCGTCGGTATGTACGGCGAAGAACTGTCTGTGACGTTTCCCAAACACAGAGATTTCGGCTTCTTTTTAGGCATCCAAAGAAATTTTCCTTACCGGGTCGATTATGAATACGGTGGGCGGTCACGTTACGATATCTATTGCAAATCCTTCTATGCGCTTGGACTTGAGAAACTCTTCCAGGGAAAGCGCTATCATGTTTCCGGCCGTATCGGCACGTCTTATGACTGGGATCAATTCCTACTGTTTCATTGGACCGGGTGGCAGATGAAATCGGGCTTGCTGCTGGCCTGTGCCGCCGCCTATGAACTCACGCCGGTCTTATCGGTCTTTGCGCAGGCGGAATATATCCATGAAAAGATCGAGAATGACTGGGGAGTTTCCAATGGGTACTCCCGCTTCCAGGATTATTTCAACGGCCGGGCGTACAATGTCGGCGGCCTGATTTTGAGCGGCGGCATCGAGTACTTTGTGGATAGTCCGCTGCTGAATGCCCCGGATCAGCCCAGTTGGAAGGGGCTACGGATCGGTTTCGAAGTCAACCCGCTGCTTCCGCTCTGGGAAATGCGTGAAGACCGCCCGGCTTTCAGCGGCGCCTTGTCCGTCTTTTGCATGGATAAAAAACTGTCGATGACGATTCCCTTTTCGTACAGGGCGACAGAAAGCCGGCGCTGGTTTGCGGACAATCGCGGAGACGGTAAAGTAATTTCGCTGGGTAGCCGCCTGCGCTATTTGCGCAATGATGATAGCCCCGGAACAGGCTATTTCGAAGCTGGTTTCGATTATCAATATGGCGTTCCCAATTCCTATGGGGATTCGAATACAGGGCGAAGCAGCTTCTACCGCGTCGGTCCGGGGGCCGGTCTCGGGGTCGTTGTGCAGTTGGACGAGCGACTCTATTGGGATTTCGGGGTGTTTGTCTGCTGGTACCTGTGGGGATACTGGGATAAGGAGAGCATGAGGCTCAAGGAATTTCCACGAATCAGCGGAAATCCTGCTTATCATATTCGCCTGATGCAGATCGGCTATGTCTTTTAACTGCGCAGGTATGACGCCCCGTTGACATCCACGATTGCGCCGGTGATATGTTCGACCTCATCGGAGGCCAGGAAGAGCACGGTTTTAGCGATTTCTTGCGGGCGCGCCATGCGTCCGGTTGGGCTTTGCATAGCCGCTTTCCGATATTCATCGTCGGGCAGGAGTTCGGCGGCCATATCGGTTTCCACCCATCCCGGCGCGACAGCCGCCACGAAAATATGAAACGGCGCCAGCGCTTTGGCCATCGACTGTGTGAAAGAGTTGAGGCCGGCTTTGGCTGCGCCGTAGGCCGGATTGTCCGGCTCGCCGCGAAACGCGCCACGCGAAGTAATGTTCACGATGCGGCCGCCGCCCTGTTGCAGCATGTGCTTCACCGCCCAGAAGGCCAGGTTGACCGGGCCGACCAGGTTCGTCTCGAGTGTCGTCCGCCAGGCGGATTCCCAGGCCGGGAAATTACATTCCGTGATGTTGTGAGTAATGGAGATACCGGCGTTGTTGACCAAGATATCGATACAGCCGAAGGCTTCCACAACCGTCTGAACCAGCTGCCGGCAGTCTTCCGGGCTGGAAACATCCGCCTGGACTTTGAGGTGTGGTCCGCCGGGTAGTGTCTCCAGCAATTCCGCTGCTGCCGTTGTGCTATGTTTGTAATGCAGCGCCACGCGGGCGCCTTCGGCGGCAAATTCCCTGGCGATGGCCTTGCCGATTCCCCGCGCCGCGCCGGTGATCAGTACTTTTTTATCCGTAAATTTCATATTCACCCCATCCTTCATCAAATCGCTACTATTTTACATATTCATCTCGCGCAAAACAAGCTGTGCTGCGAGACAGAAGAGTGACGAAGATCAACCCGGCTTCGGCTTGTAACTCCGGAAATTGCATTAATTACTATTCTGTAATCATAAAAGGTTTTAAATTCCGCGGTTAGAATGTTGTACAGAATTGATCTATATAGTATTATTCTATTTGGGGCGACTGCGGTGTCACTGGTGGTTATTTTGCTGTTGTGGCAGAGACGTCACGTCCACACGGTTCCTCATCTGATCGTTCTTCAACTGGCAATTGCCCTATGGACCGTGGCTTCGGGCTTCGAGGCTTCCGGGACCACCGTAGCGCTGAAATTTTTCTGGAGCAAGGTCGCCTATCTGGGAACTCTTACCACGCCGGTTCTGTTTTTTCTATTTGCCCGGGAGGTTAGCCAGACCCGTAAAAGACTCTCACTCTACCAGGGAATCCTGCTGTTCATTTTTCCCTTGGTCACGATCGTGCTCGCCCTTATCAATGAACAGCACCATTGGATCTGGAAAGGTATCCATATCGATCCGGCCACGAATATCGCCGTCTATTATCACGGCTTCTGGTTCTGGATGTTGGCGGCTTACAGTTACGCCATGTTAGCCGGTGCTTTGTTATTTCTTCACCGGGCAATATCGCGTTTCCCGGCGGCTTACAAGCTGCAGATGAAAACCCTGATGTTTGCCGCGCTCTTTCCCATAGCGGGCAACCTTATATACATATTTGATGTCAACCCGATACCGGGATTGGAATGGACCCCGGTTGCCTTTACCGCCACCGGCCTCGTACTGGCGTGGGCGATCCTGAAATTGCATATATTCAAACTCATTCCGGTCGCCCGGAATCGTCTGGTAGAGAACATGGTGGACGGTGTTATTGTGCTCGATTATAACGCTTTGATTATCGATATCAATCCGGCAGCTTTGACGATTCTCGGGCTCTCGCTGGAGCAAACCATTGGAGAGCCATTACTGGTCATCCTGCCCGAATGCGAAAAAATTGATTGTGAGGCTCCAACGGATAATGGTCAGGCTCAACGGACTCTGGTGCTGGAGCGATCCGAAACCAAGATATACTATGAATTGACGATACAGCGGCTTCTGGACGCGCGGAATGATATCAACGGGCGTCTGATTGTGATGCATGATGTCACCCGGCGCAAGCAAGCCGAGGACGAGCGCGAGCGACTGATAAAGGAACTTCAGGCGGCCCTGACCCAGGTAAAAACGCTCAGCGGCTTGCTTCCCATCTGCTCGAGTTGTAAAAAGATCCGTGACGATCAGGGCTATTGGCACCATGTGGAAACGTATGTCCGCGAGCACTCCGGCGCCGAATTCAGTCACAGCATCTGTCCGGATTGCATGGAAAAGCTCTATCCCAATTTCGCCAAAAAACGGCGGGAGGCCGGAAAGATCGAGCAATCTCCCGAATAATCCATCCATTTCTTTAAAAAAATAAGTGCGCCAGACGCGGCCGGGGGTTGCATCAAGCGGGCGTTTTTTATTGAATCCCCATCCCGCTGGATTGGTCGAAATAGTGGGCCTTCTGCAGATTCAGGTAAAAGGGCATGGAGTCTCCCGGACGGGCCGTGATCAGTTCCTGGGTGCGGCAGATGATCTTGGTCTTTCCAGTCGTCAGGTGAACATACGATTCGTTGCCCATCGGCTCGTAGACCTCCATCTTCATTGAAATCTCGGCCGCTTCGGAAGAGGGCCGGTTCAGATAGATATCCTCGGGACGAATACCGATCATAACGGGCTTTCCGGTGTAGGGCTGCATCGATTTTCGGCGTTTTTCAGGGATGGGCAGGCGGACAGCACCCTCTTCCGCCACGAATTCATCACCGTTTAAAACCGAGGCCGGCATGAAGTTCATAGCCGGGCTGCCGATGAAACCGGCCACGAAAAGGTCTACGGGATGATTGTAAAGATTGAGCGGATTATCCACCTGGTGAATGATACCGTCCTTCATGACGGAGATGCGGTCGCCCATGGTCATGGCCTCGACCTGGTCATGCGTAACATAGACCATGGTGATGCCCAGAGTCTGGTGCAGTTTTTTAATTTCGGTACGCATCTGAACCCGCAATTTGGCGTCCAGGTTGGAGAGCGGCTCATCGAAGAGAAAAACTTTTGGCTTGCGCACGATCGCGCGTCCCAGGGCGACCCGCTGGCGCTGGCCGCCGGAAAGTTGCTTGGGCTTGCGCTTGAGCAAATCCTGGATTTCGAGAATTTCCGCGGCTTCCCCGACCCGTTCCCGGATTTCCGGCTTTTTAAATTTGCGCAACTTAAGACCGAAAGCCATATTATCGTAGACGGTCATGTGAGGATAGAGGGCGTAGTTCTGAAAAACCATGGAGATGTCGCGGTCTTTGGGCGGGATGTCATTGACAAGTCTGTCGCCGATGTAGATCTCCCCGGCGGTGGCGCTTTCCAGGCCCGCAATCAGACGCAGGGTCGTCGATTTACCGCAGCCTGAGGGACCAACCAGAACGAGAAACTCCCCGTCATGGATGGTTAAATTCAGGTCCTCAATGACCGGGGTGCCTTTTTCATATTCTTTGCCAAGTCCCTTTAATACGATTTCTGCCATTTCTATTCTCCGCTTTGACTCTTCAGGATCATTATTATTAATATATCAAACGTAATTTTAACCAAATGCGCGCATTATATCTAGAGAAAACAAACAAGGGGACGGGCAGTTAATTCCCGGCTGTTTTTTGGTACAATTCGAGATATTTATCGGCGGCGGCGCTCCAGGGAAAATCCCGTTGCATACCATTCCGGATGATCTTCGGCCAGTGGTCCGGATCGCGATAGGCCGTCACCGCGCGTTGAACAGCCTCCAGCAGCGTCTCGGCTGTATATTCCCGAAAGAGAAAACCGGTTCCGGTTTGCCCGTCCCAATCGTCGATTGTATCCGCCAATCCGCCGGTCTGGCGGGCAATGGGCACGGTGCCGTATTTGAGACTGTACATCTGCGTGATTCCGCACGGTTCGAAGCGCGATGGCATCAGGAACAGGTCGCTGCCCGCGATGATTTTATGCGAAAGTTCGTCGTGATAACCCCGGATGAAGCGAAATTTGTCCGCAAACTGGCGGGAGAAAGCGGTCAGCACTTTCTCGTACGTTGCTTCGCCGCTGCCGAGCACCAGCAGCCCGATGTCCAGGCTGAGTAACCGTGACAGCACGTTAGTCAGCAGGTGGATGCCTTTCTGCTCAACCAGGCGGGAAACCATCCCGATCAGCGGCCGGTTAAGGCTATCGCCGCCGAGTCCCGTCTCCCGGATGAGTTGCGTCTTGTTCAACCTTTTCCCGGCGGCGAAATCCACCTGTGAATAGTGAGCTGCGATCCACCGGTCAGTCCGGGGATTCCATTCGCTGTAATCGACGCCGTTCAGGATGCCGACGATTCCGTCGCCGCGGTTGTTGATGACGCCCTTCAAGCCGGCGCTGAGGGCTTCGTCCTCCATGATTTCGTGCGCATGGCCAGGGCTGACCGTCGTGACGGCATCGGCCAGCAGAATACCGGCTTTGAGCGGATTGATTGCGCCGTACCATTCCATCGCCTGGGTGGGATGAAACAGCGTTTCGGGTAAATCGAAGATATTTCTACGGTTCATGGTAACTATGCCCTGGTAGGCAATGTTATGCAAGGTCAGGATGCTCCTGGAATGGGCCAGTTCCGGATAATGTTCGGGCTGCGACTTGAGGTAGACCGGAATCAGGGCGGCGTGATTATCGTGACAGTGGATAATCTCCGGCTGCCAGCCGAAACGCTGTATGATTTTGAGCGCAGCTTTGCAGAGCAGCACAAAGCGTTCGGCGTTGTCGGCGTAAGGCACGCCCCTGGCATTCGTGTAAATTCCTCTCGAGGCGAACAGGTCGTTGTTTTCGATGAAATAGACTTCGTGATTTGGATTTTGAGGGGATGTCCAGCGCGACAACCAGCAGGGGTAATCGCGGCCGGCGATGCGGACGGAAAAATGACAATCGATTGTTTCCAGCGTAAACCGGGGCCTGTCGATGCTGCCGTAGCCGGGTGTGATCACCCTGATCGTATGCCCTTTGGCGGCCAGCGCGGCAGGCAGCGCCCCGATGACATCACCCAGCCCGCCGACTTTCGAGAAAGGGTGTAGCTCCGCGGAGATAAAGACTATCTGCATGCCGGTCTGCGCTATTCGGGATTCTCGTCTTTTAGTTTGCGCCAGTAACGAAAATCGATGCTGGGAAAAACGTCGTCTTCAACTTCGATGCGGCGCAGGTATTCTTCGCTGTCTTTGTCCAGTTCACCCTGTTCCAGGTACTCCGCCAGGATTGTTTCGATGCGCCCGATGCGCTCATCGTGTACGACGACACGGTCTTCGGCGTAATCGCGGGCGCTCCAGGTGCTGATCAGGAACTGCCAGTCGGAGCTCTCCAGCAGCAACAGTTCGCGCGCAATCTGGTTGAGCAAACGGGTCAGCGTCTCATCTTTCGAATCGTAGTATTTTTCGGCCAGCGCCACCATGCGGTCTTCGACGGCGTAGATGTGTTTCCAGGTCCATTCGGTCCACTGGTTGAGCCAGATATAATGGAAGCCGCCCTGTCCCCAGGAACCTTCGGGCAGCGAGACCGAAACCTGGGGCTGATTATTGGCCAGATGCTCACTCAGGGTGTTCGCCCTGACTTCCGGGTCGGCGTGCAGTTTACGCAGGACCTTGCCCAGCCAGCGCGGTCCCTCGAACCACCAGTGACCGAAGAGCTCGGTGTCGAAAGGCGCGGTCAGCATGCCGTACTCACCGGTTTTGACGTAGTTGGCTTCCAGAAAATTATGGATCAGGCCGGCGAAATGCGAGGCCTGGTTTTCGAGGGCGTCTTCGATGTCTTCGATGTAGTATTCTTGTTTATCGGCCAGATCGGCCTTGGAACTGGTCACCTTCCAGTAGCGGTGCCCGCCGGGAAAATGTTTCTTGTGAAATTCGAGATAGCGCCCGTCGCCGGGATAGCCGTATTCGCCGCTCCAGACCTGCAGTGCGGATTCCTCATGCCGGCCGTAGACTACCGCCGCCCGGCTGCTGCCGGTGGAGGAGACCAGGTAATTTTTGTAGATCGAGCGCGTTTCGTCGACGTCGCTGGGCTTCCATTCTTTCTCGAACTGGCGCCAGAGCTGTTTGAGCGAATCGAAACGGTCGATATAGACTCCTTTACCTTCGCCGCCCATGATCAGGTGTTTATCGACGAGGAAGTAGTTGATGTCGTATTTGAAGAGGAACTCTTCGATGCCCCGACGGTGAAATTTCTTGGGGTATTCCTTGATCGGTGAAACCCATTCATAACTGGGACGATAGGCGCATTCGGGCAGCCAGATACCTTTGGGATCGCGGCCGAAATGACGCCGGTAGGTCTCTTTGCCGACGCGCACCTGGGCGTCGATGGCTTCGTCGTTGCCAAGCAGCGGCAAGTAGCCGTGAGTAGCGGCGCAGGTGATGATTTCCACATGCCCGCCGTCCTGCAGTTCCTTAAAAGCTTTCAGGATGTTGCCGCCGTAGGTTTGTTCGAAATCATTCCGGACCTTGCGGTAATTGTTTTCCCAGTAAACCGCCAGCGCCTCAAGGTGCTTTTTCTTGAGTTTTACGAATTCCTGGCGATTGTCGACGGCGGCCTCGATTTTCTGATTAAAATAGCCGAGCAATCCGTGCTTGAACTTCTCGCTGGCGAGTTGTTCGGCCAGGATCGGCGTAATCCCGATCGTGATTTTGGGGCTGATGCCTTCCTGCACCAGGGCGTAGAATTCATTCAGCAGCGGAATATAGGTCTCAGCGGCGGCTTCGTAGAGCCAGTCCATGCCGTGCGGCCATTCGCCGTGATTGATGACGTAGGGCAAATGGCTGTGTAAGACAAATGTAAAATAACCTTTCATGATATAAATCCTTTTGTGCGTTGATGATCATCGCGATAAAATTTGATCTAAAAATACAGAATTTCCGTTAAATATCAGAACTAAATTATTTGTGCTTCGGGTTTGCGGCCCCCAGAATATCCCATCAGGGCGAACAAGTCCCAATACGTTTGTACGGATGGAATCCTTAGCGCGATTGCACCGGGCAAAACCAACGATTTGCGAAAGCCTGTTTCGATCAGCGGCTGGTTTCGACTAAAATGTCAGAACGTGCCGCCCTTCTTCGATGTAATCGGTGAGCTCGCCGCCCATGTATTTAACGTTGACTCCGAGTTCGGTGAGTTTTTCCGAGACACCGAGCTGGTCCGAGCAGGCCTTGCGGGCTTTGACGACGATCCCGGACTCGATCATCTTTTTCAAGTAGTCCTGGAGTTCCTGGTCCTTTGTAAGAAGTTTGACGGAGGGGCCCCAGACCACACCAGGGTAATGTCATTCCACCAATTGAATCTTGGGGCGTTTGAGACGTACATAAAGACCATTTTGAGCGCTACTTCCCGGTCGCCCGAGGTCCAGATGACCGCCAGTTTTTGAGTGGCGGCCAGCTCCACGGTTTCCGCAGCTTGCGGGGTCTTTTCCGTCTGAGCGAATATGAAATTGACAGAACCAAACATAAGTGCAGTAATTATGACAATCAGCAGCAAACATCTTTTCATTTTAACCTCCTGATATGTTCATTAATTCCATTCTATTTTTGGCGCGGCAAGCGTAGCGCGTAAATGGGATGATGCAGCCTGAAATTGAGCAGCCAGCGCCGCAGCTTCCGGTGCAGGTCGCGTTCATCGGGGTTGCTGTCGTGGAGCATAGCGCGCACCGTCAGCGGCACGACCAGGTAGCGCTTGAACCTGCGATAAAGCCGCCGCACTTTATCCAGCGGGAGCGCCGATACGCACAATCCCAGTTTCAACGGTTCGAGATAGGTAAAACCATCCCAGCGGAGAGCATCCCGTTTTTCCTGCGGCAGCCGCTCGAAAATAGGTGTTCCGGGTAATGGGCAGAGCATGGCTGCAATGATGACTTCTGGTTTAGCCCAACGGATGAAATTCACGGTAGCTTTCCAGTCCGCTTCCGTCTCGCCGGGCAACCCAACCATGATATCGGCGAAAATCCGCAGACCCGCTTTGCGGGTGAGTTCCACGGCTCGCCGGTTGAGCTTCACGCTGCTGTTCTTGCCGATCGCCGCCAGTGTCCGGTTCGATCCGCTTTCGAAACCGTACTCGACCTCGATACAACCGGCGGATTTCATCGCAGCCAGCAATTCCGGTTCGGCCTGATCGGCGCGCAAACCGCAGTCCCAGCGGATGCGCCGGCTCAACCCGCTGTGGCGCAGGGCGTCGCATATTTGCAGCAACCGGTCGGGATCGGCCCCGAAAGAATCATCCTCGAAATGGATGGCTTCGACACCGAAATTGGACACGACATATTCGACTTGTGAGATCACGTGTTCGACTGAATTAAAGCGCACGCCCGGTCCGGAAACCAGGGTGCCGGCGCAGAAAAGACATTTGCCGGGACAGCCCCGGGATGTTCGGATATTGGTGACCGACAGGTTCAGCCAGGGGATCATCCAGCGGTTCGGGCGGGTATAAAACGCCATGTCGAAGAGGTGATAAGCAGGCTGACCGAAGCGGTCCGGATCGCATTCCGGCAGCCGGGGTGCGGTATGTATAAAACCGGAGGCTCCGCGATAGACCAGGCCGGAAACGCTTTCGTCCAGCCCTTTTTCCAGCAGTTCGCGCATGGTCCATTCGCCTTCACCGACCACCACGGCGTCCAAGTCCGGACATTCACGTAAAGTGCGTTCGGGCAGGGCCGTCGGGTGTGCTCCGCCGGCCACGATCAGCGTGCCTGGCCCGCAAATCTCTTTGGCCAGCCGGGCGATGCGGATCATCTCGCTCATGCCGGGGGTCAGCACGGAAAATCCGACCGCCTCGGGACGGAAATCTTCGAATTCCCGGCGCAGGACGGCGTCGGCTGCAGCCCGGTCGTTGGTGTGCTTGATCAGGTGTTCCTCGCCGACATGCACGCGCACTTCATGTCCGGCCTTTTCAAGAACGCCGGCGATATGCGCCAGCCCGGTAGGCACCCAATACGATCGAAACCCGCCGCGCGGCCAGTAATCCTGGGGCCAGGCTGGGTAAATCAATAGAACTCTCATGGTCTTTTTAGTAACTCCCTGAAAATTTTACGGCGTAATAAATCGAGGCCGCCGCGCTGGCGCAGAACCATTGCGGGAGAGATCAAGGTTTTCATCAAGCCGTAACCGCGCAAACGAAGCCGTTGCTCCAGTTCGGCACAGACTGGCTCATTCAGCAATGTACCTCCCAGATGCAAAGCCATTTCAAGGGAAGCGCCCGCGCCGGTCTGCCGGGCGGCTTCAGCCAGGTAGATTGTATCGATCGGCCCGGCAAGCCCGCGACAAATCTGGCGAATGTCGTGGAGTAACGCCAGCCGGTCGAACGCATGGCTGCCGGCGGCATGCACGGCCGCGATCAGCAACAATGCGGCCGCTGTTGGAAGCGGCGGTTCTCCGCTCTTGCTGAGCGGCTCCATCTGCAGGTCCTCGAAAGTGACCGAGACTCCCCGGCGAATGGTCGGGGAATTCACCAGGTTCCAGTGAATCTCCACATTCCCGCCGGGCTGCCTGCCCGGCTGCCAGGTCTCCTGACCATAGGTTTCGTTATGTTTTCGCCGGGCCTTTCGGCGCTGATAGCCAAGCCCTTCCAGGATCTGACCTATTTCGTCAAGCGCTTCGCGCGGCACCAGCAGATCTACATCGGTGAAATAGCGTAGCGCAGACGGTTGATAGAGCCGGTCGGCGAAATCCGCGCCCTTCAAAACGATCGCCGGGATGGATTGCCGCGAAAGCACCTGCATGATTTCATCAGCCTGCCGGCGCAGGACCAGGGAATAGGCAATCCTGCGCCGCAGTTGGCTTTCGGCCGGGCCCATAGCTGCGTTAATTTCGGATTCGCCGTCATGTGTAATCCGCGCGGTGCCGTATGCCGCAACAGCGCTGGTAAAATTGGCTGTAAATGCCGGTAAAACGCTATGGTTCTCCGCTATTTGACAAAGTTGGCCGAGCGCACCCTTTGGCAGGGGACCTTCCGGGAGAGGCTCGCATAGCCCCGATGGATCGGAAAGGCAGAGCAACCAGCGCTGAATCAGGGTGCGCAAAATCTATTCCTCCAACAATGGGGCGACGATGTTGTATAATTTATCCAAATCGGGTGAGGCGCTGAGCCGGTAGGTCTTGCACTCTTCGATGAGCCGCACAATCGTTTGGAATGTCTTTCCGGCCGGTCCGTCGCCGCGCCGATCCACGGCCCGCAGGTTTTCCCGGATCAGCAGCTCCACGGCGCACAGTTTGTCAAGGGGTGTGAGCTGGTGGGCCTCCGCATTGCGCTCGTCGAGAAAAACAATCGCTCCGACCCGGGCGGGAACGAGTTTTGTGTCTCTTTTCAGCCCGGCAGTGTCGACGTAAAATTCACCCGCAATCCGGGCTTCTTTACGCGGCAGTTCGGCTAACCAGGGTAGCAATTCCAGGGTAGCATGGCGAATCTTCAGCCGCGGGAGCAGGCCCCATACCGGCACCCGTGAATGATCCTCAACATTGCCGCAGATGAAACTGATATCGTCGCTGATCAGCGCCAGGCCCGAGTGCATTAAGGCCAGTGCGGTGGTTGTCTTGCCATGTCCGCTGGCTCCGGCCAGCAGCAATGCCCGGCCGCTTGTGCGGGAAAGCAGGGTCGCGGCATGCAGCAGGTACTGTTGATTCCGGCGCAGAATTTCCGCCAGCATCGGGATGATACAGCCGTGGATCAGGCACCACCCGGCGCCCGGCCGGACGGATATTTCAGCCTGACGGGCTGCGAAATCGATCTGCAGGCAAGCCAGATCCTCCAATTGCATACGGCGCAGCGTGTCGTTTCCCCAATAGCATAAACGCGTTCCGTCGGGAAGCGGACCATCCCAGAGGAGCGGCAGGCCCTGTATACAATTCTGCACTGTTGTTGTATATTGTAGGGTGAGCCGGAAATCTTCGTCCGTTGCCTTTTGATCCGGAACAGCAAATAGTCCCAACACGGAAGCAAGGGTAGCGGCCAATTCCCGGGATTCCGTAGTTGCGCGGAGATATAATCCGTGAACATTAAATAAAAGTATGGCGGGCTTCAATCACCTATCCAATCCGGGCTTTTAGCGTCATAGCAATTTAGGATTCTGCGCTAGGTGGAAATTGGATTCTGAACCGCTACACCTTCGGCTACATCTACCAGTTTCTCGCGTTTTTCGAGCGTTGGTTCGCTGTAGGATTCTTTTCCGTTCCTTACGTCCGGCGCGTCATCTTTTACTTGTTCGGTTTGTTTCGTGATTATTTTCCTTCGAATTGTTTTCGGGATATTTCAAAGCAGTCGGTCGATAAACGATCAATGCGCTCAATAGCGATTTACCATTTGTGATTATGTTGAAACGGGATCCGGAGAACTGTACCCTTCGGTGACATCAAGCAGTTTCTCACGTTTTTCGAGCGTCGGTTCGCGGTAAGATTCCCTTTCGCTTTTTTCTTTCGGCGCTTTGTCCTTAAACTTTTTTGTCGGATTCATGTTCTTTCTCCTGTGATTTGTGTAAGAAAAAGTCTGGCGCGTGATTACGTCGAAACGGGATCAGGCGAACCCAACCCTTCGGTCACATTGATCAGTTTCCCGCGCTTTTCAAGCATTGGTTCGCTGTAAAATTCTCTTCCGCTCTTTTCTTCGGGTGCCTGGTCTTTAACCTGTTTTGTTTGATTCATGGTTTTTCTCTTCAATTTATTTCAGGATCAACTTGCGGTGTGTTCACGTCGAAACGGGTGCGGGCGAAGCCAAAGCTTCGGTGACGTCGATCAGTTTCTCGCGCTTTTCGAGCGTCGGTTCGCGATAAGATTCCTTTTGGCTCTTTTCCTCGACGATATGTTCGTTGACTGATTCCGATGGGTGCATTTTCATTCTCCTTTTAACTGGCTATTCCGTTATCTATAATTCGGGGAATAATTCCCTAATGCGACGCACTTATCCCCAATCCTGGCATCGGGTTTGGGGTATACGAGAACTTTCGCCAATTGCTCGCCCGGATCATCCGATATCGGCTTGCCGTCTGATGTGATCCAGCAGTGGGCGCGCAAACGCCGGGCCGCTTCCGGAGGATGGACCCCAATGTGCAGCGTCGCCTCCAAATCGGCCAACCGCATAAAATGGAAAAGCAGCAAGCCTTCCCGCAGGCAGGCGCGCCGGATCATGTAAACAGGATTTGCCAGCCGTTTCCGGATCAAGCCCAGAATCTCCTCTGCCCGGAAACCACGATATGGTTGCCAACGGCGCGGCGGTGTAAACAGGGCAAGCATCGCGCGCAATGACAGCCAGCGCAGCAAAAGCGGGACCAGGGTCGCCGTGACCGAAATGTGCCAACGAAGGATCGCTTTACGAATTCTGTGCATTTTCCGGCTCCGCAATGGTGATCAGTCCTTCTTCCAGCAACCGGCCGGCAATCGCCATCAGGTCGTCCAGCAATCTGGCTTTTTCGACGTCGAAAATGAGTTCTAGGTCGGCCGTCAGTTCGGATAGATTTTTATGCCCGTTCAGGGCTTCCAGAAAGGCTTTGGTCGTATCATTGCAGGTATAGAGGTAGCCGCTGCCGAGAGACATCAGAACTGTTTCGCGCCCTTTCCCGAGCGACTGAAAGACGGCATCGTCACTGAGGCACAGACGATCATCCGCCGTGACTGTGTGATTTTTTTCAGAAAATCGGTTTATTTTATTTCACCTTTCTGCAGGCCTTTGAACAAAAAACGATCTGCCTGCCGTGATGATTGCGAACGATTTGGAGATAACCAGGTCCCCGTAATATTTAAATATTTCTCTCCTTATTTGCAATGACAAATGTCAGCGGATCTACCTGAACTCCTCCGGAGTTCCCCTGAGTCCCGTTGGGTTCTCAAACCCGACGATGCTTATAGCCCGCAGAGCGGCAACGCGATTCTTCATCCCGCCGCTGGCGTGATTCGGAATAATGAGAAGGGGACGCCAAGCCCCGGCGGGGCGACAATTGATTTTCGATATGTGATTCGCGATTTGTGATTTTTGATTCTGTTGGAATGTTCCGGATCTGGCGGATCATCATAAATTGACCTTCAATTGGTTGCATATGAAATGTCGAATAATTATCTTTGATCAAAGAAAAAATCAGGCCATGCTGAAGAAGCGATACATACGAATATTTTACGGAATGCTGTTGGTTGTCTTGCTGGCGGGATGCAGCCGGACGCAAAGCGGACCGGCCCTGTCACTGGCGCAGAAGATTACCTGGTTGAGATCAGGGCATCCCTACGGTCATACCTGTATCCGGCTGAAAGTCGATGGGCAAATGATCTATCTTGATCCGGTGGACCTGATCGGCGTAGAGGATTTGCCGAAAGCGGATATTATCCTGATCACGCACACCCACGTCGATCATTTTTCTCCCGCAACCATCGCGGCCCTGTCGAAGGCCGCAACCATCGTGCTATGCGGGGATTCAGCGGTCATCGGACAGTTGCCGGGTATCGCGCAGGTGCTGGTAATGGAGCCGGGTCAACAGGCGAAAATCGGTACTTTGCCGCTGGAGATCCTGCCTGCTTACGGCAGCGTAGCGCATCCGGCCGGGTTGCAGGGCCTGGGTTACCTGCTGTCGGCGAAGGGTGTGCGGCTTTACTTTTCCGGAGACACGGGGCTCACGCCCGAAATCCTGTCGCTGAAAGCCGTCGATATCGCGGTGCTCAACGTACGCAAACCATACTGTCTTTCCGGTGAAGAAGTCGTCGAGTTCGTCAAAGCGGTCAGACCGGAAATCGTGATTCCCATCCACTGGATGCCCGGGAACGATACGTGGGGGGATGAGGAGCAAATCGAAACCATCCGGCAGCAGATTCCCGGCTCAACCCGGTTTATGGTCCTGGAATTGAAATAATCCTGCTTTCCGGTGCCGGTGAACAATCAATCACGGCCGGGATACGTATGCGTCGAAGAAGGGCGGATACTTATTTTCCCGAAGACACGCTCAGGGCTCATGAAATGGTTGTAATTAATTCAACAGTGGAATATATTGCCACCTGTCAAAAAAGGAGAAAATAAGAATGAAATTAACAATTAAGCAGAAAACCATCGGTTTTTTTATCGTACAGCTTCTCGCCGTTTTATTTGTAATGTTGGTTGTCATGCTTATTCAGAAGGCCGTGGTGGGGCAGAAAGTGCGGGCCGAGCTGGATCGCATGGGCCGGGAGAATATCGGCCAGATCACCGTTGACGTTTATAATTTGTGCAAAGTCTCCAATGACCTGTTACAGCAAAGGATCAACACCGATCTGAACGTTGCCCGGGACGTACTGACCCGTTCCGGCGCCGTTAAGCTGATGAAAGAAAAGGTGACCTGGACCGTCATCAATCAGTATACGAAAGAAGCGGGGGACGTGCAGCTGCCCAAAATGTCTGTTGGCGGGAAATGGTTGGGCCAAAACAAGGACATAACTGTTCCGACCCCGATTGTCGATGATGTCAAACGGCTGGTCGGTGGAACCTGTACGATTTTTCAGCGCATGAATGCCGCCGGAGATATGCTGCGCATCGCCACCAATGTCGAAGAAATCGATTCTTCCCGGGCGGTCGGCACCTATATCCCGGCGATTAATCCGGACGGAGAACCCAATCCGGTGATCTCGGCCATCATGAAAGGCGAAGCCTATCGCGGCCGCGCCTATGTCGTGAACGACTGGTATCTGACAGCCTACGAACCCATCCTGGATGAGGGCGGGAATATTATCGGTGTGCTTTATTACGGAGTGAAGCAGGAATCGGTCAGGAGCCTGCGCCGTGGTATCATGGAAATTGCGGTGGGCGCCGACGGGTACGTGTTTGTACTAGGCGGCAAAGACGATCATAAAGGCCACTATATCATTTCCCAAAACGGTTTTCGGGACGGTGAAGATATCTGGGAATCCCGCGACGCCGAAGGCCGCTTCTTTGTCCAGTCCATTGTTAATCGAGCGGTGACGCTCCGGGACGGTGCGCTGGATTACGAAAGATACCCCTGGAAAAACCCCGGCGAAAACGAAGCCCGAATGAAGATTTCCGCGATCACCTATTTCGCGCCGTGGGATTGGGTGATCGGGGCCGGTGTCTACGAGGACTATTATTATCAGCCGCAGCATCGGACCGACGCGGCCCTCCGGCATATGCAGACCTGGCTGCTGCTCAGTGCTCTCCTGGTATTTATCGCCGGCGCAGTCCTTATGTATGCGATGATCAGGCGAACTTCAAAGCCCATCGAGTAAGCGGACCGATCGGGCGTCTTTTCTGCAGCGGATTTCGCCGGTCAACGGTGAAGGTGCAGTATATTCTGGTTGACAGTAATTTTATGCTGGCAATTGTTTATCGGATTTAATACTTTTCGCTAAATCACCGGACAATTACGGCAATCGCGGATCACACCGACAATCCATAAATTAATTGGAGGAAAAATATGAACGAGGCACCCGGTATAACTATTGACCAGATGATGGAAAAAGCGATTTTTGCATCGGCTGTTTTTAGCCTGATGGATCAGGAACATACCGATCGCATCGTACGGGCGGTCTATGAGGCCGGTTTCAATGCGCGCGTGAAACTGGCGAAAATGGCCGCGGAGGAGACCGGCATCGGGCGCTGGAAGGACAAAGTCATCAAAAATGTCGTCGCCACGCAGCTGGTCTACGAAGATATCAAAGATTTGAAGACGGTGGGGATTATCAGCGAAGATAAGGAGCGGGGCATAGCCGAAGTCGCCCAGCCGATGGGGCCGATCCTGGCGATTATTCCCGTGACCAATCCGACGTCAACGGTGATGTTCAAGATCCTTAGCGCCCTGAAGGCCCGCAATCCGATCATCATTTGTCCTTCGAAAAAGGCCATCCAATGCTGCGCGGAAGCGGCGCGCATCTGCTACGAGGCGGCCATGAGCCAGGATGCCCCCGAAGATTGCATTCAGTGGCTGACTCAGGTCAGCCGCGAACAAACCCAGGAATTGATGAGCCATCCCAAACTGGCCCTGATTCTGGCTACCGGAGGCGGGGGCCTGGTTCGTTCGGCCTATAGTTCCGGCACACCCGCCATGGGCGTGGGTGCCGGGAATGTCCCGGTTTTTATCGAGAAGAGCGCCGACATTCCTTTTGCGGTGGAACAGATCCTGATCTCCAAGACTTTCGATAACGGCACGATTTGCGCCAGCGAACAGGCCCTGGTGGTGGATGGATCAGTCGCTGATTTTGTTGTGGCCGAATTTAAAAAGCGCGGCGCTTATTTTCTCTCCGCGGCAGAAATCCCGCTGCTCGAAAAGGTGGCTTGGGATGCGAAGAAGAAGAGCATGAACCCGGATGTTGTCGGGCAGCCGCCGGAAGTGATCGCCCGCATGGCGGGTCTCGCCATCCCGCCGGATACGTGTTTGCTGATAGTTCCGCTGGAAGGCGTAGGGCACGGGTACCCGCTCTCATCGGAAATCCTCGCGCCGATTCTGGCTTTCTATCACGCCCCGGATTTCGACGGGGCAGTCAAGATCTGCATCGATCTGAACTATCACGGCGGAATCGGGCACACCGTCAGCATCTTCTCCAATGACGATGACCGGATCAACCAGTTTTCGATCCTGATGAACGCCGGACGGATTGTCGTCAATACCCCTTCTTCGCAGGGCGCCGTCGGAAGTATCTATAACGCCCTCTCCCCATCTCTGACCCTGGGCTGCGGAACCGGCGGGAAAAACATAACCACCGAGAATGTCACCGCGCGCAACCTGTTGAATATTCAGCGCATCACGCGGCGCCGGCCGAATTTGCGAATGGCGCAGTTTGACGTATCGAAGTATCTCGACGAATCTCTGGATGCCCGGGCCATTGAAGCGGAATATAACCGAAATTACTAGTTATAGGAGATTGGATGATGGACCTTAAAATAGATCATAAGAATGGAAAACTAGTCTACACTTTTCCGCATCGCATGGATACCGCGACCTGCATGGAACTGGAGCCGGAAATCCTCCCTGAAATCGAGAATTTCGACAATGACGTGATTTTCGATCTCAAAGACCTGGAATATATCGCCTCGGCTTTTCTGCGCATCTGTCTCATGGTTTTCAAGAAAGTCGGCGCCGACCGCTTTTCATGCATCCATGCGAGCCCGGCGGTCAAGAAGATCTTCAAGATTGCGAGTTTCGATCAGGCCATGAAAATCGAGTAAGACCGTCGGCCTCGTGGCCCAGCAACGGCATTCCCTTTTTGCAGCGGATTCGCGTGCATGATCTCAATTAAGAATTAAGAATTGAGAATTATGAATTGTTCCGGCGATGATTTTGGCCGGTAGCGATCCGGCAAACCGATAATATCCGTTCACAGCGCTGCCTCGATCTTCATGATAGTATATTCATTTGATGCTAATTCACCAATTCGGCGGCTTATTAATGATAGTACCATCATCGAATCTGACCGGATCAGGAAACTGATGATTCAAATATTGCTTTGCACTGATTTTAAAGGGTATATGTACGCTTTGCGATATTTTAAAATTTTTTCTGCTATGAGGAAAGGCGCATCCAATTGTTTTCTGCGGGAATAATTTTTTTGCCAGATGAATTGCGGGTACAACATCCGTATCACCTGTTACTAAAACCACAGTATCGCACATATCCAGAGTAAATAACTCAAGCATTTTTACGGAAATTGCGACGTCGGTCTCTTTTTCTTCATACCGGGTAATTGATTGATGGCAATGGGGGCATAAAATTTGTTTTCGCTTAAATGATGCTAATTCAATTTTTATTCCCGTGGCCTGGAGACACCTGATATAATTCTCATGTCGTTTTACTTTCCCAGGATCATATTGATCGAGATGCTTCGCCAATGCTGAAAAATAATATATCTCTTCCAAAACAGCATCTTTTCCTAAAAGATAAATATAGGATGAACTCAATTTTGATATGTCGAGCCATTTAACTGAATTTACTTTTAACTGCCGGGCTGCAACCCGAACAGAATGATACAGATTAAAACCGTCTATCAGAAATGTGACTCTGTTCATAAAGAAAAAACCCTCCGGATCGTAACCCGGAGGGAGCCCAATTGGCGATGATTGTGGTTGAATTTATAAGATTGCATCATCTCAGTCAATGATTTTTTTAAGTTATCTATGGATATTTAAACCACCGCTAGAAGTTCTCCCAAATTCTCCGATTTCATATTTCCAATTCTTTCATTAAAACCGACCGCCATGTTGGATAACTGCCCTCCTTCACCTTCTGAAAAAAGAATGGATAATCTTCAAGTGATAAAAAATAGAAAAAATATCGCCAAGTTAACCCTTCCCCAGCCATTGATTGATTTATCTTATCAAAATGTTCTAAAGCATCCCGGTATTTGGCCTTGTTCTTCTGTGAGGAATCTCCATCCGCTTTGATTTCAACAACCAATATCTCATTTTTGTCTTTGACTTTCAGAAAAAAATCAGGATTGAAACTACACTGTTTAACATGTGTTCCACCTTTTTCGGTCGGTTTAAAAGAATACGGAATAGAATAAAATCCCTTATCTGGAGATTTGACAAAGGAGTCAAAATAATCGGCATAATGTAGCAATTGCTTCGTAAATCGATGCTCAGGTTCGAATGTCACATAAAGCAGATTTAGGGGAGTCTTAAACTCCTTTTCAATAACTTGATTTAGATTAAACTGTTCGATTTGTTCCGTAAGATCGTCTTGTTTTCCAAACTTCTTCGCAGCCTCTCTAACAGTTTTCACATATTCTATTTGATTCTTTAAACCTTCAAACATTTCCCTCTCTTCAGAGCTAAGGCTATGTTCAGATGTTTCTGAATAAAATAAATGACCATCTTTCTTTAACGAACTCTCACTAAAACTTTGAGGATGAATATCACTAATCAATACTTCAAAAAGAGAATCTGGCTTCAATTTCATTCGAGGTACTTCTGTCCCCGTCTCTCTAAACATTGGACCAAACGACTGTTTGATTTTCGTCAGATTTTCACGAGAAATAAAGGATGTTTCCTCACCCTTGGATCGAAGGTTGCGAATGATATATTCTTCTATTTTTTTCAATGTCCAGTTCTTTGAGATTACTTCATCTCTACTTTTCAGGAATAGTTTTATTTGCCGAGCAGACTCATCAATGGTCAGAATATCATCGTTCACAACCGTAAACCGAAAATCACCGCCATGCTCATAAGTACTAATTGCATCAAGTTCTCTTGTCTGCGAATCGAGTTTTACTTTCTCAGGGGCAGATGCTGGTTTTTCCTTAATCTCTATAGTATCCTGCTGCTCGGTATAATTGAAATTGTACAACGGAAAAACAAAATTCTTTCGGCATTCATCATATCGCCAGTGCAGTCGGTTTTCAATCTCTAAAATCTCATTGTACAAATCCCGAATATTGGATGTCCATTTTTCATGATTATTGACTTTGACAAAAACCGGATGCTCAACGCCTTTTGGAATTCGCAGTCCCCGTCCCAGTACCTGAGAGATCAGCAACTTGGAATTAAACGCACGTTGTTCATGCGGAACGATTTGAAAAACATTTTTCACATCCCACCCTTCAGTCAGCATACTCACTGATACAATCCATTCGACCGTATTATCCGGCTCATCAATAAGCTTGAGTAACGTCAGATTTTCTTTCCGTCTTGCATCGGGTTTTTCCAGCAGCTTTTTTACGACCTTTTTTTCATTATCCCCTGAAGGCAACCCCGAGGTCACCCAGATAACTTTCTTTTCGGCTGCTAATCTTGGTATTTTCTCATGTTTCGCAATATACTTAACCAGATCATTCCAGACCTGAATACAGGTAACAATCCTGTCCGTAACAATGATGCTGATTGGTTTCAGTACGCCGGCATACTGTGCTACAAGGGACTGATGCATCTGATAACTTTCATCAAATCCTTTATCTTCAAAGGATTCTTCAATTTTATAATCAACCGTCTTGATGATCCTGTCCTCTATTGCTTGCCGGATTCCATACCTGTAGATAATATCCGGAAAATAATCGTTTTTGATATAGGGCGTTCCAGAAAGTCCTATCAAATATTTAAAGTCGTAGTCGGTGTTAGTAATAAAATCAAACCACTTTTTTGTGCTGGCATCTGCATCACTGTAAATATGATGGGCTTCATCACTGATAACCAATGTTCGCTGACCTTTGCCCTTGAAACTGTCCTCAATCGAAGAACCGGTCCGTTCATAAGCAGCATGAATGTTCTCGACGCAAATATCACCGTTTAGAATAGGATCATTTGCGCTTTTTATCGCCGGTCTGGGTATCAATGCACCACACTCTTCCAGAATTTTACTTAAATTGGCATTGCCTGAAAAGGAATTGAATTTCTTTTTCAATTCTTCTTCAATCGTCAGAGACGGACACAGTACCAATACTTTATCTACCAATCCCTCTGCCAGCATAATTTGAGCAACTCCATAGATCGTCCAACTCTTCCCGGTACCTGTTGCCAGGTCAATACTGATGGATTTTCGATCCTTTATTCGAAACTGGCCAAGGTATTCATCAACATCTTTATATCTGGTCTGGAGTTTCAGATTGGTTTGATAATTCTCTTTTGCTAGCGACTTCGTATCCGGGTATTTATCAGATACGAAGAAATGAACCGCTTTGCATATACTTTCCCGTACATGTTCAAATTCAGGTGTTGTAAAGGCATCCAGAAACGCATCGTACTTATTGACAATACCGAGAACTTCTTCCGACTGGTCATCAATCTTCAGAATAAAATCATCGTTGCGATAGATGATACTCATTTGAAATCCGCCTTTGATTTTACTATCTTCAACTCGTTTCCGTACCGATCCATCATTATAATCATCATTTTATCGCCAGGAAATTCCGGCTCCGGTATTTTCAGAACTGCTTTCTGTTTATCCTCCATATAGATTTTATCGCGCCAGAAAACATGACTCATCCGGAATACATCCCCATTATAATTGGCATCCACCAGAACCATGGACAGGGTTTCAAAATTCTCAAAATCCTCTGGATCATAGACAAGCGTATTAGAACGGAATTCTGTGAGTTCAATGATATAATCTTTCTGCTCAGCATTGAACAACCGTAAATCAGAGGGGATTGCCCTCCGGTACTTAGCTTTTACAACCGGCTGGGAAATAAAATCAAATCCGACGGCATCAATGACCTCATTAACATCCGCCTCTTTGACCGGCTGTTTCAGACTGCCCGCTTCCCCCTTTTTAATCAGTGCCATCAATACTGACAAAGGCACTTTCAGAAAGATGTAAGTAGTATCACCAACACGATATTCATCTTCCATAAATGACATCGCCACCACCGGCGCAATTACATAGAACCGGCTGCCGGCTTTGCCGCCCAATACATTATGCAGGGATTCAACATATTCATGATCCAGCCGCAAGTTCTTCTTCTCAGGATAATTCCAGATTAATGCCGAATGTAAACCGATATATCCATCTACCACAGTCCCGTGAATCTGATGCCGCATCTCCCTGACATCAAAGAGCTTCAAAACAAATCCTCTGTATTGCTCCCATGGCAGGTTCAGGATCGCTTGCTCATCATAGACCCCGGCATTATAGAGCGTAAACTGCTTCGCTCTCAGTGGCTTCTCTTTTTCCGGTTTCTCTTTGGGCTGAATGAAGGATATCAGGAATTTTATACCATTCACCCGGACAATCTTCTCACCGGCTTTCTCATCCTCCGGCTCAGTGATTTTAACTTTGAATACTTTGAAGTTGTTTTCAGGGCAAATCAATGAAAACTCCTTTTCACCTTTTCCGGGCAGATACAGTGTCAGAAAATCCGCCAACTTTTCCAAAAGCGCGTCCGTCACTACGAGTTCGCCTTGACGGGTCTTCTCAGAAATTATCAGTAAGCCCTTTGACTTACTCTTCAGGTGTTCTGCAAAATCATCCACCCGCCCATGCTCGGGACGTTCATCTTTTTGTGGTGAACCAATCCTGGTCGTCAATTCCAGCATGCGCTTCTGAATGGTATATATCGCCAGTTTCCCGCAATCCATACCAATCCAGCGACGGCCTAGCTTCTCAGCAACCGCGAGAGTAGTGCCAGAACCGGCAAAAGAATCCAATACAATATCGTTCTGGGAAGACAGTGAATTAATAATTCTAGCGATCAGTTCTTCAGGCTTTTGTGTAGGATAATTTAACTTTTCACCAGCCATCGGATTAATAGCAAAAATGTCTACCCAGACATCATCTAGTACGATACCCTTCAGTTCGGAAAAATACCGTTTGTAACTGTAATGTGAGCCGGGACTTTGTGGTTCAATAAGTTTGTTTTCAATTTTGAGTCTTTGTAAAGTTTTTTCGGAATAACTTTTTAAGTCACTTATTCTATATTTTCCTCTACCATCATCATCATCGTTTTTGAAACGGGATAAATATTTTTCACTATACTCCAGGTATTGCTTTTTATATTTGTACGTATTGGTTCGAGAATACCAGTATAAGTTATCATGGTTAACTGGAAATTTGTTTGAAATTGATTTACTACTTCCTGTGCTTGAAAACCTTCGCCATATAATATCATTCACAAAATTAGTTTCAACAAATACTTCGTCTAAAACCGCTTTTATGTAGTGTCCTTTTTTTGGTCTAAATGAACTATAATTGATCCATCATCTGCCAATATCTCTCGTAGCAAGATTAGCCTTTTCCGCAGGAATTCAATGAACTGGGCGCCGATGATTTTATCGTGGTAGGCTTTTTCCCGGTCTTTCATGAAGTCCTGTTTGGTGGCAAAGGGCGGATCGATGTAGATCAGTTTGATGCGGTTTCGGGTTTTATACTTATCCAGTCCGCGCTGATCATCATAGAGGGTTTTCAATGCCATGAGATTATCACCAAAGATCAGCATATTCCGCCAGTTGTCATCAAAGGGATTGTCGCTGTTGAAACTGCGCACTTCCTGTAAGGGTGCGGCGGGTGTCAGTGCCAGCACATCCTCTTTCCGGGTTTTACCCTTGTAAACGAGTTTATAATCCTTAGTTGCCTCAATATATTCACCATCATCTGCAGGAAACAGCTGATTCCGGTACATCTCCGGGATCGGTTTACCTTCTTGAATACAATTAATAAGATTTTCTTTTTCAGATTCGGGCAATTTCATAAATAACGCTCCCCAATCGTTTACAAGGACGTCCAAATTTTTTTCAAATAAACACTAAAGCGATTTCGAGACCTTAATCGGCAATGGTATATATGAATGCTATGCTAAACGTAATTTTAAATACTAGAATAAAAAAGAAAATATTATCAGAACATTTCTTCCACCGGCAAGTCCGGGCTGTGCCTCCGGGAGGCAAAACAGAAGCCGTTTGCTGTAATCTTCATTCCATAAAGTACTCCGGAAATTTCGCTTATGTCGGGCCTCTGCCTCCCGGAGGCAAAACTGAAGCCATTTACTATAATCTTCATTTTATCAAGTATTTCGGATATTCCGCTCATGTCGGACATCTGCCTCCCGGAGGAGGAACCGGAAGCCATCTACTATAATCTTTATTTCATCAAGTATTCCGGATATTTCGCTCGCGTTCGACATTTGCCTCCGGGAGGTAAAACAGAAGTCATTCGCTGTAATCTTCATTTCATCAAGTATTCCGGATTTTTCGCTCATGTCGGGCATTCGCCTCCCGGAGGAGGAACCAGAAGCCATTTACTGTAATCTTTATTTCATCAAGTATTCCGGATATTCCGCTTATGTCAGGCATCTGCCTCCCGGAGGTGGCAAACCCCGGAGGTCATTCATCAAACAAATACCTCGCAACCATCTTGTGCACTGTTTTTTCAACCCAATATCCTTCAACAAACTCCCGGTATTTTCCTGGACTGCCAAAATTCCGGATTATAAATGTCGTATCCGTCATAGAATCTGTGCGTTCTCCAATCCATTCGGAATAATTAGAATAAAGCCACTGTTCCGGTAAATCAACCAATCCGGCTTTGACCGGATTCAGATGAATATAGCGACAGAGATGCAACAGATGCTCTTCCCGATCGATATGGATATGCTTAAAACGTCCTTCAAATAAGGTTCCTTTGCGCTGCTGTTGTTTGTTGATAAGCTGGACATAAGGATTAAAAATATCCCGAATATATTCCGATATTCCGTTTTCGGATTCTTGTCGAATGATGTAATGGTAATGGTTGGGCATCAGACAATAGACAATCAGTTTCAAATCATATCTTTTCAGGAATTTTCTCATAAGTCGGATACAATACTCGTAATTTTGCTGACTGAAAAAGATAATCTCACGATTTGCGCCCCGATTATATATATGGTAGTATCCTCCCGGGTAAAATTCGTTTTTACGCTGCGGCATTAGAGCCTCCGGGAGGCAAAACTGAAGTCATTTGTAGTAATCTTCATTTCATCAAGTATTCTGGATATTTCGCTCATGTCGGTCTTCTGCCTCCCGGAGGTTACACGGAAAAATATAATCAATTCGAGACATATTATCTATGCGCAGTTGTTTTATTGTATGATATTGGTACTGGTAGGTTTTTTCCAGGCCTCTGCCTCCGAGAGGCAGAACTTTCACGATTTATTATATTTAAAAGACCAGCACAATTTTTTATAAATCCCAATCAGGCCGGTTTTCTGCCTCCCGGAGGTCGTTTTTTTTAGATTAATTTAAAAAAATATCGCTTGCCCTATTGACAAATTCACGAAAAATGCCGATATAGAGTATAGAGCCTCGCGCTGAGAACGGAAATAGGATGAGTGGAACGAATCGCAAGATTGCTTTTTTGGAACGCCCCCGGGGCAGTGTCGCAAAGGCGGAAAGCGGGCGGGATCGTGGTACCGCGTCTTCATCCCGTCCCGCTTTCCCGTCGCCAGGCAGCGTTCCGGCAACGCCCCTGCCGACGCTATTTACCTTCGAGGATGCGAGGCAAACCGCCCGAATCGCCTCATTTACGCTCCGAATCCGTAGTATTACATTAAATCTTCTTTCATTTTCAGTCCGACTCGTAATATTTTCCTATATTCTTTCTTTATTTACACTGCAACTTCCTTCATTTTCATTCCAAATCGTTTTATTTTCCAATACACTTCTTGTGTTTTCACTCCGATTCGTGATATTTTCCTATATACTTTTTGCATTTTCGCCGCCGTTCTCCACGGTGGCGCTGGTCGTGACATTCCCGCCCGGGATTTGTCCGCCGGGGGCGACAGCTTGGCAAAGCGTGATTACCGGCAGCGGAGCGGTTCTGTTCCGCTGCGCCTATGATAACCGTTGCCGGGCACCGGGAACGGCCCGGTGCGTTGCGGCAACTTAAAAGAAAGGAACTCGCAATGAACGAGAAAGCCAACAGTCTCCTGCAGCAATCCGCCAACCTGCACGAGCGCGTGAACCTGCACGAGCGCGTGAACCTGCACATCGAGCGTCTGACGCCGATGGGCATTACGGCGGCGAAAAACGACGAAATCCTGGGCATCCGCCTGGACCTGCGTGACAAACTGCGTCTTCAGGAAGAAAATCTGAACGCCCGCAAGGCCAAGACCCGCCTCCAGAATGAAAAAATCCACCAATTGGGAAATGCGATCCGCCGTGTGCGCGGTTTTGCCAGGGTCGCCTTTATGGATAATCCCGGCGTGCTGGCGGAATTCCACATCGGGGAGCGCGTTCCGATTACCGTCAATGGGATCATGACCGATGCGGAGCACATGAAAGCCCGGGCCGTGAACTACATGGCTGCCCTGGCCGCCGGCGGGATGATCCAGGCCGATGTCGATGCCGTAGGGACCGCCCAGGCCGGGGTGGAAGCCGCCGACGTCGCCCAGGAGTACGCCAAACAGGAGGCCAAAAGCGCCACCGCCGCGTACAAGACTGCGGAGAAGGAGTTGAAGAAACGGATGCAGGAAATCCAGCGTACGGCGGAGGTCTGTTTCGCCAATGAACCGCTGCTTCTGCGGGAATTCCGTGATCTGGATTGATTTCAATTAAGAATAGAGAATTATGAATTTTTTAAGATGGTCAACCTATTTCAGAACGGGACAAATTCTCAATTCTTAATCTATAATTCTGGTTCATCCCCCAAATGCGTACCAAGGCGTATATTAGAGGGTAAAAATGAATAG
>CAZPRY010000005.1:66660-152632 GCA_964589175.1 uncultured bacterium | reverse complement strand
ATGTGGGCGCTACTGGATTCGAACCAGTGACCCCCTGCTTGTAAGGCAGGTGCTCTGAACCAGCTGAGCTAAGCGCCCTTACCCTTCCCAAAAAGCCCGACAAGTTACGGATTCTTTTTAAAATATCAACCAGATTATTTGCGGACCGCCAGGTCGAGAACTTCCGCCATTTCCTTGACAAAATCGAAGCGCATTTCCTTCTTGATCTGGCTGGGAATTTCGGTCAGATCCTTCGCATTGCGCTCGGGTAAAATCACGCGACGTAAACCTGCACGATGGGCTGCCAGGACTTTCTCTTTCACTCCGCCGATCGGCAAAACAGCTCCGCGCAATGTAATTTCACCCGTCATGGCGATATTGTCTTTGATCCTCCTCTGCTTGAACAGGGAATACATCGCAGTCAGGATGGTCACACCCGCGGAAGGTCCGTCCTTGGGAATCGCTCCGGCCGGGACATGAACATGGACGTCGGTCTTGGCAAAAAGATCTTCATCGATTTCCAACTCTATGGCGTTCGAGCGGATATAACTGAGGGCTGCTTCAGCGGACTCCTTCATCACTTCACCCAGCTGGCCAGTCAGTTTCAACTTCCCGCTGCCGCGCATCCCGGTCGCTTCGATGAACAGAATATCACCGCCGACTGCGGTCCAGGCCAGTCCGATCACTACCCCGGGCCGATTCAGGCGTTCGGCCAGATCGGTAAAAAACTTCTGCGGCCCAAGGTACTCCTGCACCCTGGATTCATCGATCAGATAGTCCTTTTTGCGTTTCCGGGAAGCCACATCGCGCGCCACCTTGCGGCATACATTGGCGATCTCGCGCTCCAGGTTACGAACACCGGCTTCACGCGTATAACCATGAATAATAAAGCGCACGGCTTCATCCTTGAATTCAATTTTTGTTTTCGATAATCCGTGCTCTTTAATCTGCTTGGGAATCAGGAATTTGCGCGCGATGTTGAGTTTTTCATCCTCGATATAGCCGGTGAATTCCAGCATTTCCATTCTGTCGTGCAGGGCCGGCAGAATCGGTTCCATCATGTTGGCCGTCGCAATAAACATCACTTTGGACAGGTCGTAGGTCACCTCGAGGTAGTGATCGCTAAAACTGAAATTCTGTTCCGGGTCCAGTACTTCCAGAAGCGCGGAGGACGGATCGCCGCGAAAATCGGCGCCGACTTTATCGATCTCATCCAGCATGAAAATCGGATTGCTGGATTTACATTTTTTAATACTCTGCAGAATACGACCGGGCAGCGCTCCGATATAGGTCCGGCGATGGCCGCGAATTTCGGCTTCATCGCGCACACCACCGAGAGAAATACGTACAAACTCCCGTCCCATGGCGCGTGCGATGGATTTTCCCATGGAGGTCTTGCCGACACCGGGAGGGCCGACAAAACATAAAATCGGTCCCTTTACCGACGAGTCTTTCTCGGTCTGCTCTTTCAGTTTGCGCACTGCCAGATATTCAATCACGCGGCTCTTAACTTTCTCGAGACCGTAGTGATCTTCATCCAAAATGGACTGGGCCTGCTTGATATCGACATTGTCGGCCGTATAAGAACCCCAGGGAAGTTCGACAAGCCAATCGAGATAGGTGCGCGAAACCGTGTACTCCGGCGATGCCGGTGGAATTTTTTGCAGGCGGCTGAGTTCTTTCTCGGCCACCTTGCGGGCTTCGTCACTCATCTTACTCGCAGTAATCTTTTCCTCGAGTTCCTTCAATTCGACGGTGCCTTCGTCCTCGCCCAGTTCTTTCCGAATCGTCTTCAACTGTTCGCGCAGGAAATATTCGCGCTGGGTCTTGGAAATTTCATCCTGCACTTCGGACTGGATCATTTCGCCCAGTTCAATGCGCTGAATTTCGCGGTTAATGATTACCGTCGCTTTTTCCAGGCGGTTTCTCACATCCAGTTCCTGGAGAATCTCCTGCTTTTCCTTCACGGCAACATTGATCAGGTGCATAGCCCGGTCAACCAGCCGGCCGGGGTGTTGAATGTTGGTCAGAATGGAGGCGTGTTCTTCGGTCAGATAGGGAGCGACCTTGATTAATTTGTCATAAAGTTGCCGCAGATTTGACAGCATCGCATCCACTTCAATCGAGGTTTTATAAATTTCCTGGGCTTTCATGACGGCGCCCTTGAAATAGGGCTGTACCTGGATGTAGGATTGGATTCTGGCTCTTTCGATACCTTGAACGATCGCGCTCTTACTCCCGTCGGGCATATTAAAAATCTTCAATACCTGAGCAATCGTACCCCATTCGTACAGATCCTCTTTATCAGGCGACTCGACGGATCCTTCTCTCTGGGCAACCACCACGATCCGGCGCTTGTTCTCGGGCAGATCGTCAATCAGTTTGAGTGAGCGCTCTCTTCCAATATAGATAGGAATGACTTGTTGCGGAAAGAGAACGGTATTCCGCAGCGCCATAATCGGCATAATTTCCGGAACCCCCGATAGTGTTTCAAGGATCTCTTCAGACTTGTCGTTTTTGGTATCTTCTGACATTCTTAACTCCTAAAACTTGTGGTCACATGTTATCACTATATTACTGATTTTTTTAGTAATAATGAATAGTACGATTCAGTCTATTTCGGTGAATTACTCAGCCTTTTCAATCGCCTTTAGAACCGTAAGCACCCGTAAGGTCACGCCAAAATCCCCCTCCTCCGATCGGCCGACAACCGCCGGGTACAATCCCGAATGCAACTGCTGCTCCAGAATCCAGTTAACTGCTTTTTTGAAATTCGGATGATTATGCTTCTCCGGCAGGGGAGCCAGGGCTTCCAGAAAGCGTAGTGTGCCGCCCCGGAACAATCCGTTGGGCGTGTAGTCGGTATAAATGTAACTCCAGGCGTCGGGTTCTGGAAAAAGGGATGTCTGGTTGGGTTGGAGATAATTCTCGAGTACGAATTCACTCGCCTTTTCGCAAGTCGGGGAATTTTTCAAACGGGAATGGCCGCTGAAAGCTTCAAAGGCAAGCAGGGTCGTCCAGATGCCACTTTTCGCAGTTTTTGCGGAAATGCTGGAGGGAAGCATGGAAGGCGACAGCCAGCCCCCGTCTTCACGCTGGCGCTTGGCAATCCAGCGGAATCCCTTCTCCACAAACGGGTTGCCGACGAGACCGAATTGTACCAACAGCCAGAGTGCATAGGCATGGTGATGGTGCAGTAAAGGAAACTTTCCATCCGGTTTTTGCATCTTCAACAACGCGATTAGTCCCTTCTGAATCACGATGTGTTCCTTGGTGCAGGCATAATCGTACAACTGGCTCAGGGACATCATCTGGCGCAGAAATTTCATCCCTTTTTTGTGTTCTTCAACCGTATAATTATTGACCAGCTTCCAGGTGCCGTCGGGTTGCTGGGCCTTGAACAGTTTCTCACGCGGCTTGTAGCTGTAGAGCTCATTGGCCAGTTCTTCCAGCAATTCCTTCTCGTCCGGCAAAAACCGCTCGGCGGTTTTATAACGTATATGCAGCGGTGCTTTATCCATTAAAATAGGCAAGGGATCAATCTTTAACATTTTTGTCCACTTTTTTGATTTAGGCATACTTACTTTCCATTCTCCTTGGCAATACGTTTGATCCCAAATATAAATTTTGGTTTCTTAAAAGTGTGATTTTTGATTAAGAAAGTGGGATGTAGCCAGATGGCTAGCGAGCTTTCGTTCAGCAGTCAAGTCGGCGTTTTTAATCGCACGCATCGTAAAAATATCTGAATAATCGATAACAGTCACAAACGGTCGGTAATATCCTCTATATCCGTTTTAAATGCAAGAATTTTCTGGCACACGCCTCAAAATGTATCAAGTTTCAACACGTTCCGAATCTCTTCATAGCTGCCGGCATGATACTCCGCTTCGATCAAATCTTCTTTAGTCAGGGTCGAGGTGAATCCGATCGTTCTCGCGCCGGCAGCCAGCGCGGAACGAATTCCGTTGATGGAATCTTCGATCACGAGCATCTCTGCCGGATCGATTTCGAGACGCCGGGCCATCAGCAGATAGGGTTCCGGGTGTGGCTTGCCATGCGTCGTATCCTCTTCGGTCACTATATTCGGAAAATGATTCCGGATGGGAGTGTTGGTGAATATCCATTGCAGAAGCTGGCCGGAGCTGGAGGTCACCAGGCCAATCTTGTAGTGGCCGTCTATCTCTCCGAAAAACTCTACGAAACCCGCCATATAGCCCAGTTCCCTGGCGAAAACCTCCCGTAGATATTGACGTCCGAGTATTTTCAATTCTTCTATTTCGGCCGGAATCCCGTAGCGTTCTAAAATGAAGTTGAAAAACGCGTGCTCGGAGAGCCCTTTGATCTTCCGCCAATCTTCCGGATGCATCTGTACCCCATAATCCGAAAGCAGACGATTTTCGGCTCTTTCATAGAGCGGTTCGGAATCGACCACCACCCCGTCGAAGTCAAAGACAATTGCTTTTATTTTTTTATTCACGCGCTTTCCTGGTTCGATTTTATGGAGCTAGCCCCAAAAACGACCCAGAATTTAATCCCAAAGTAATCGGATAACAAGCGATATACCGATTCTTATACATTAATATTTCCGCGTAAAAACGCCATCCTCACGCCGAAACCGCATTCCATCGCGAATACCCGCCGAAGTAAAAAAAATCTAGTGGATTAAACCAATCACCAGATAGAGCACCAGGGCGATCCCGGCCGAAGTCAAAGCGTAGGGCAACTGCGTATTGACATGGTCGATGTGATCGCAGGCGGAAGCCATCGAGGCCACGATCGTTGTATCCGAGACCGGCGAGCAGTGATCGCCGAATACGCCGCCGCCCATAACCGCACTGACCATGAGTGCCAGATTGAGGTCCATGCTGAGTGCCAGCGGCACCGCGATCGGCATCATAATCGCGAAAGTTCCCCAGGATGTTCCCGTGGCGAAGGAAATAAAACAGGCAATCAGGAATATCAGCGGAATCACCAGCGCCGGATGCAGGGTTGCGGAAGCCAGGCCGGCCACATAGGGCCCTGTCCCCATGGTCTTGCAGGTGGCGCCGAGCGTGAAGGCAAAAACCATCAGTAAACCCATCGGTATCAGGCCGCCCATGCCCTTCATCACCAGATCCAGGACCTCTTTCAGACTAAAGATCCGCTGGACTTTATAGAGCACGCCGGCCACGAAAATCCCCATCAGGACCGCCCAGAACACGGAAGTCGAACCGGAGCCCTGGGTGATGTCGCCGTGCCCTGTGATAATCAGCCCCATCGGAACCGTGAAAACCATCGCCGCCAGCGGCAGGATCATGTTGATCGGACGCGGCGTAACGCCCTCCTTGACGGGCATAGCGATCGTCTCTTCGGAAACCAGCAGCCGGGCGCCGTCGCGGATGACCTTGCCGGTCTCGCGGGCGCGCTTTTCGGCTTTGGCCATGGGTCCGTAATCCTTGTTCGTGACCAGGATGAACAGGACCAGCAGTATTGTAAAAATGGCATAGAAATTCAGCGGAACGGCTTTTAAAACCGTAAAAAAGGGATTTTCGATCTGCTGCGCAACCAGCAGTCCGGTCAGAACCGCGCCCCAACCGTTGAAGGGGATCATCACGCAGACCGGCGCGGAGGTGGAATGCGCAAGGTAGGCCAGCTTTTCGCGCGGCACTTTGAACTTATCAAATAGGGGCCGCCCGATAGAACCGATCACCAGGTTGATCATGTTGCTTTCGATAAAAATCAGAATTCCGATCACCCATAGCAAGAGTCCGGCGCTACGCCGGTTCTTCACCAGTCCTTTTTCGCTGATCCAGCGGATGAAGCCCGTAACTCCCCCGGAATGCTGCATCAGGATAATCAGCGCCCCAACCATCATACTGAAGATGATCACTTTGGTATTGCCGGAATCCTTGAAAGTATCGACCACCGCTTCCAGCGTCTCGCGCAGTCCGATCAGCGGATTCCAGTCGTTGATCGCCGTCCAGCCCAGCCAGATGCCCAGGAAAAGCGATGGGTAGACCTGCTTGGTTTTAATTGCCAGAATGATTGCCAGCAGCGGCGGTAAAATCGAAATCCATCCGTAGGTGTCCATATTTCCCCTTCTTTTTCGTTTCCGAACCTGTCGGCAGCTACTCTGTCAGACTTAATCATCCAGCCGGATACTAGTCATCACGCCAAAATGATCCGACGTAAAAATGCCGTTTGAAGCCTGATTCAGAACGACATCCGATCCGAGAATTTTCTGCGGATCCAGGTTACGTATAAAAATAAAATCGATACGCCGCGCCGTTCCGTCATTGAGGACTTTGAGCTGCTCCGCGAAATCCGGCGAGGTCCGCAAGCGGGCCAGTTGCAGCGGATCGATATTGCTGTTGATTTGCGGACTCCAGGTATATCCCCGTTCCTCCGGCCGCACCGCCCGGAAGGAATCGACGAATTTCCCCTGCTGTACGATCATCCGGTAGGTCTGCGATCCCATGACGTCATTGAAATCACCCATCAGGACCAGCGAGGCATCCGCGGGTACGACTTCATCGATGAAGGCCAGCAGATTCTCCGTCTCCCCGAGGCGCCGCTGCTCCTGATCGCGGTAGCCGTGCAGAATTTCATCAGCCGCCGCTTTGCTTACTTTGCCTTCGGTAATGGCCTGCTGGATCGCCTCGACGATTTTCTCGTTCAGTAGCACGCTCGCGTACAAATGCGTGTTGGCAACATAAAGGGTCTTTTCGCCGAGGCGGACGGAGCCCACAATCACATAATTCGTTTCGTTAAAATGGAAGGCCAGAATGTCGCTGTGAATGCCCAGTTTATCGCCGGATAATTTCTGCATTCCGAGCCGTTCCAAATTCAGCGCCTTGCGCGCCAGGAGGACATCCCCTTCGATCAGGTTCGACGGCATTCCGACTCGCAGGACTTTAATTCCCGCATTTCCGATCGTATGAATCTGATCGAAGTTCAGATCACGGGCCAGCCGCCGGGCGTAGTGCGGAAGTTTATTGGCTTCGTTGACGGCGATGACGTCCGGATCGAGCTCGTGAATTCCCTGAAGCAGGATCTGATAACGCTGCTCGCGGCGCTCTTTGGTTTCGTACTCACCCATCTTCAGGGTGCCCTGGTAATCGAGACCGGACCAGATGTTGATCGTCAGAAAACGCAATTCTCCTGCGTGTAAACCACAGATAAGCCAAAGTACCATGGCGAAAACGCAAATGATTTTTCTTTGGTTCTGCTTCATCATCCCAATTCCCGATTTATTTGTTCGGACAGATGAATTTGTAAGCAGATAATTTACGATTAATTGGGAATTATGCCGGAAAATTCTAGGGACGGAAATCTTTTATAATTGCAATCGCGTTTCACCAACGGTACCCCGAATTTATATCCTGCGCTGCAGCAGGTTGAGTATCTCGATCGCAACAAACCTGGCTTTCTGCCCCACCTCGGCCGGCGGTCCCACGCAGGCCGGGCAACCCTCTTTGCATGAGCAATCCCGGATCAGGCGCAGCGTCTTGTCGAGCAGTTCTTCGTGATGCAGGTAGAGTTCCTCGCTCAGGCCGATGCCGCCCGGATAGTTATCGTAGACAAAGATCGTGGGCTGGAATTCATCCATCGCGCTGAGATCGATCGGTTTTTCCTCGTCCCACTTTTTCTGCGGGTAGACGCCACGATCGTTTTGAAGGCTGCGTACGTACCATTCGGCTGATTTATCGCCTATAGCGCGGTGCAGGTCGCCGACTTCGCTCATCAGCAGGAAGGCCGCCATGTGGTGCATGGCGTAGGACAGTCCCAGGATGCCGTCGATATTTTCCGACCGCGAAAACGGCAGTTCGTCGAGCTGGCTCTGGGGAATCGTGAACCAGTAGGCCGACGTGACGATCTCCTGTTCGGGCAGGTTGATCTGGCCGTAACCGACATTCTCGGAACTGTAAAACTTGATTTTTTTGAAACCGACCGCCTTGGAAATGGCCTGGATTTCGCCATGCTCGATGCGGATCGGCCCGACCTTGCGCTCATCGAAAATGTCCAGAATTTTGACGTGGGTATAGTCAATCGGAGTCGTAAAATACTCGCCCGGCGAAGGCTTCACGAAGGCCCGGCGGCCATCCCAGTCCAGCTCTTCGACAACATATTGGTTGCCGTCCAGCAGGTACACGGCGCCGGGATAAACCGTTGAGCTTGCCATGTTGTAGTCCACATTGCCTATGATCCTCTCGCCGCCGCTGCGATCCACCACCACAAAATTCTCGGCCGAGATGTTGCGCAAACTGATGTCCGCCGCCGGGTAGGTCTGCGAGGTCCAGTGCCAGCGATCGTTCACCGGCTGGATGATCTCCGATTGGTGCAGGTATTCCAGCAGAGCCTGCAGATCGTCGGCGCTGATTGTTCCGAATTGTTCGCCCTTGCGAAAGGGCAACTCGAAGGCCGCGCATTTCAGATGTTCGAGCAGCAGGATCAGGTTGTTGGGATTGATGCGCGCCGTCTCCGGTGATTTCCCGAAGAAGAATTCCGGGTGCGCCAGGATGAACTGATCGACAGGATTGCTGCGTCCGACGAGAATCGAGAGCGACAGCCGCCCCCGGCGTCCGGCCCGACCGGCCTGCTGCCAGGTCGATGAGATCGTCCCGGGATAGCCGGCGATAAGCGAGGCATCCAGGCCACCGATGTCGATGCCCAGTTCGAGCGCGTTTGTGGCCACGACGCACTTGATTTTACTCTCCTTCAGGCCGGCTTCGATCTCCTTGCGCCGCCTGGCCAAATAACCGCCGCGATAGCCGACGATAATCTCCTGCCGCAGCGCCTCGCCCCTTCCGCGCTCGAAATCGTCCTTCAGGTATTTCGTCAGAATCTCGACGTTCAGGCGGCTCAGGCCGAAAATGATCGTATCGATTTCGTTCTCCAGGAGGATGCGCGCCAGGTTGCGGGTTTGCTTCAGGTAGCTGGCGCGAATACCGAGTTCCTTGTCGATAATCGGCGGATTGAAGAACATAAAATGGCGGGCGTTGGTCGGCGCGCCGCTCTGATCGATCAGTTCCACATCCTCTTCCATCAGGTTGAAGGCATGCTCGCGCGGGTTTGCGATGGTGGCCGAAGAGCAGATGAACTGCGGCTGACTGCCGTAAAAACGGCAGATGCGTTTCAGCCGGCGAATGACATTAGCGAAGTGGCTGCCGAAGATGCCGCGATAGGCGTGCAGTTCGTCGATCACGACATAGCGCAGGTTCTGGAAAAGTTTGACCCATTTAGTATGATGCGGCAGGATGCCCTGGTGCAGCATATCGGGATTACTGATGATGACGTTGGCCTGCTTGCGGATCTGTTGGCGGATGTTGGGCGGCGTGTCCCCGTCGAAGGTATTGATGACAATTTTTGAATCGAGGGCCGCTACCAGGCGGTTGAATTCCACAGCCTGGTCCATCGAGAGCGCCTTGGTCGGGAAGATGTACAGGGCGCGGCTTTCGGGATTTTCCAGAATAGCCTGCAAGACCGGCAGATTGTAGCAGAGCGTCTTGCCCGAGGCCGTTGGGGTTTCGATGACCACATTCGCGCCGGAGCGGATTTTACGCCAGGCCTCTGCCTGGTGGGTATACAATTGATGAATACCGGCCGTTTGCAGAGCGGCGACGATGCTTACATCAAGATCATCCGGAAAAGCCGTGTAATCCGCGTCTTTGGCCGGAATGAATTTGTAGGCGGTGATGTTCTCGCGGAAGATTTTATGGTGCAGAAAACGGTCTACGATCGTTTCCAGGGACAAATGCAGAGTTGGAGTTTCCGCGGCGGGAAATTCGTCCATATCAGACATCAAATTGGTTGAGTCTTAAAAATTCGATCATCCCGGTATGGGTTTCATACTGGTGTGAGCGAATACCGGCTTCCCGGGCAGCCGCGACGTTTTCCGGAAGATCGTCGACGAACACGGCCGCCTCCGCGGTCACACCCGCCGTACGCAGCGCCGCCTGATAGATGCCCGGATCGGGTTTGGCGATTCCGACTTCATAGGAAAGCACCAGGCCGTCGAACATTTTCAAAAATGAATATTTACGCTGAATGGCCTCGATATGAATCGCGTTGGTGTTGGAGAGCAGAAACAGGCCGGCCTGCTTCTTCAAGACGGGCAGCAGGGCGAAAGTCCCCTCCATCAATTCAAACGGATGTCCCCAGATTTCGATCAGGCGGTCCAAGCTGATCCGCCGATCCAGACCATAGGTTTCACGGACGATTTCAAGATATTCGTCCGGGCTGTAAAATCCTCTTTCGAAATCTCTTTCCAGCTGAGAATTACGCGCCTGGGCCAGCAGACCGGCATCTATATCGAACAGCTCGGCAAACTTCGCAATCGCCATTGCGATATTGACACTGACAATTACATTACCCAAATCCAGAAAGACGGCTCTATCCCGCGTCATGATTCCTCAGCGTTTCGACATTTCTGTAAAGAAGAAATAATGGGTTTGCGGCGCTGCTAATCGTTGACCACGATCTCCGTTTCCACCCGGCCGATTTCCTGGTCACCGTGACTGGTCAACTGACAAACATGGTACTCTTCCAATTTTTTCGCCGTCTCTTCATCAAGCAGTCTCATCTGTTTCAATACGGCAACGGACATCGAGTCCAGGGCCTGCCGGTTATCGCTCAGAACCTTAATCGCCAGACCGATATACTGGTTGTCTTCTGTGCGCACACCGATGCCGCGAACTCCGTCGGACCCGATCTTGGAGATTCCCTTGCCGCTCATGGCGCTGATAAATTCGGTGTCGAAGCGCCCTTTTCCGGCCACGGTTTTAGGATGCAGAGTGATGATATGAACAATTTTCTGCAGATATTCATCGACACCGTGTACCAGTTTATTGTACATGATGGCGATATTTCTCAGGGGCAGAAAGAAGGTCGGTGTGCCGCAGTTATCCTTGGCAATCGGCACTTTTTCCTTCTCGGAATAATGTTTGATTTTTTCAAATATGCGCTGCTGCACCGGATGGTTCTCGATCTCGTAATTCACCGGCGATACATCCATGGCTTTGGATAACGCCAGCATGGCGGCATGCGTTCCCGAGCAGCTGTTGTAGAGAGCGGTGGCTCTTCGGCCTTTGAGGATCATCTGCTCGTAACTCATTTTGTCGAGCGGCGGATGAACGCCGCAATGCAGGTCGTCGATGCCCAGCCCCAGTTTCTTCAATATGCCGGAAACCGCCTCGACGTGGTGGGCTTCGCCGTTGTGATCGGAGCACATCACCGCGATTTCTTCATCGCTTAACTTGAACTTATCGATACCCCCATCTTCCAGCAACGGCACAACCTGAAACGGTTTGGCCAATCCCAGCGTGAAGACCGGGTATTCCGGATCGCCGGCACTAAAAAGAACCTCTCCGTTTTCATTGACAGCCGTAGCATAGCCGATATGAAAACTCTCTATAACCGATCCCCGGTAAAATTTTGTCACTAACAGCATTCAGTTCATCTCCTTTAGGTTTTACTCCATACACTCGATTAAATTTTGCAGGGCGTTCTCGAATCCCAGCATTAAAGCCTGGGAAAGCAGGGCGTCATCGACGCTGATAAAATCGAGATCCACCACTTTTAACAGTTCCGTGATCAGTCGCCGGTCCAGGTTTCCACCCGCAGAGATCGCCAGGTTGTTCTTCTGGCCGACCCGGATGATGTGGACCAACTGGCTCAATTGCCGCACAAATCCGGCATGCGATGAAATACCCGCCAAATGATTAGTCGCGATTTCAACCTCATCCACACCAAGTTGATAGACCAGCTTCAATTCACGGACATCCGGCCGGACGCGAACGCTAACAGCAAACTCTTCCTTCGCTAAAATCGGCTCGAGAAGCTCTTTCAAATTCACTGAAGTCATTTCCAGGGCATGCTCATGGCCATCTTTCCCGATTAACGTAATCATGTCGGGTTTCAGGGAAAGCACCTTCTCGATGGATTCTGCGTCCGGAAAAACGCGCACGTTGATTCGGGAACCCGTCATCGAAGGCAGCAGCGCCAGATCATCTTCATCATCCGCTTCCGGATGGTAAGTGTAGCTCAGTCCCGGAACACCGGCCGCCTCGATAAAACTGACCAGATGCAGCGGATTGGTCAGGGGCGTTCTCACCTGTCTGCGCAGGCTGATAAACGGATCGAAATTTATTTCAAGCTCGGCCATGGCCTGGGTCACCCTGTTACAATTTGCGATGCAAACATCAACTCAACGCCCGCTAATTTACCACTTTCCAGCAGATATTGCAGTACTTCCAGCGTCTGCGGATAAACATGCCCGACGGCAACCGCTTTACGGTGTTTTTCGGCGATTCGGATCACTTTTTCAAATTGCGCCTGAATTTCGCTCTTATCTCTATTATTATCAAGGAATACCGTACGTACGGCCGCCGCCACGCCATTTTCCCGGGCCACTTCGTAGGCAATACTCTTGGGAGAAGTCAGGCTGTCGATGAAGTAGAGACCGCGATTCCTCAGGCTGATCATCACCTTCTCCATGATCAGACGGTCAGCCGTGGCAAGCGATCCCATGTGATTGTTCATGCCGACCGCCTCGGGAAGCTCCATGACTGCGGCCTGGATACGTTGTTCGATCTCATAGTTACTATGCCGAATCCGAAGCATGAACTGGTCTTCCCCGTGATTCATTTCCGCGATTTCCGATTCCATCGGCATATGGATCATGATCTCTTTGCCGGCTTTTTGCGCCTCGCTCGCCGTCCAACGGGAGTACTGGTGTCCCGGAATGACGGAAACCGTGATCGCCGCCGGCAATTTCAGAAATCCGCCGACTACACCGTTATTGCTGTAGCCGAAATCATCGATAATTATTACCAGCAGCGGGCGCCTGCTGACCCGGGGTTCGGCAATTTCAATTTTACCTTTGGTTCCGGCCGGAAGGAAAGTCAGCGTGCCGACCGGCCGGCCCTGGAAGTCGACAAAGAAGATCAGGCCTTCACGATCCTCCAGCGCATGCGTACCTATAATGCCGAATTCGTGCTGCCGCAGTTTGATAGTGACGATATCCGTGATGGATTGCATGGACCGATCGCCTCCATAGGAGAAAGCCAGTGACAACTGATTCCCGGGACCCGATTCCGCCCGGATTTCCTTAAAACCCGAATTGATGATGGCGTGCTTGATGCACGTATTCAGCAGATAGCGTCCCCGCTCCAGAATCACATCCCGCTCCGTTTTAGCGTAGTACCGGACCACCAATCCGATTACCGCGATCACGGCCACAATCAGTAAAATGAAGGCCGTGCGGAGGCGGAGTTCATCCCGTATGCGCTTCCATGCGGTCCGCAGCGGTTTGCTTGGGTATCGGATACGCTTCATACAATTTCTCACCGCAAAAATACAACTATATGCCCCGAATGTCAAAATATTCTCTCGGCCGGGCCGAGACAACCGCGAGGTCCCTTCAACCGACCCGCAAATGAGATTTCGATCCGATCCGGAAATCCGGATGTAACGGTCGGCAAGCAGGCATATCTAAGAAACGTAAACGAAAATTAGGAGACCGAAATGTTTCTGAATGAAGAAAACCAAAAGTACGTTCGCGAAATGCTCTCCGAGATGGAAGAGGGTGTCAAATTGATTTATTTTACGCAGGCGATGGAGTGCCAGTACTGCAAGGAAACCCGTCAGCTTCTCGAAGAACTGGCCGCCTTAACCGACAAGCTCACGCTCGAAACACACGATTTTATCGCAGATCGGAAATTGGCCGAGCAGCTCGGCGTGGACAAAATCCCGGCCATTGTCGTTTCCAACGCCGCCAAGCCCAACTCCCGGATTAAATTCTACGGGATTCCGTCGGGTTACGAATTCACCTCCGTGCTGGAAGACATTCTGGATGTTTCCAGGAACAATCACGGTTTTTCCGAGGATATCCTGCGCGAAGTCCAGGCCATCCAGAAACCGGTTCACATCCAGGTCTTCGTCACGCCGACCTGTCCTTACTGCCCGGCCGCCGTGCGTACAGCCCATCGCCTGGCACTGGTCAATGAGAACATCACAGCCGATATGGTCGAAGCCACCGAATTTCCGCACCTGGGACAAAAATATGCAGTGCGCGGGGTACCCAAATCGGTTATCAACGAAAAATGGTCTGTCGAGGGAGCCGTTCCGGAAAAAATGGTCGTCGATAAAATTATGCAGAGTATCGCATAAGACACGTTCTTTAAAATCGTTATATATCTTGCTGGTTTTTTGTCATTACATTTGTAAATTCCGATACTTTGGATGACAATTACGAACAAGAGCAGGAACTCGTACGGCAAGCGCAGGCCGGCAATCAGCTGGCGCTCTCCGAACTCGTCAACCGGTACAGCATGCGGATTTATCATCTGGGTCTGCGACTGACCGGCACCGAACAGGACGCTGAAGATGTTCTTCAGGAAACTTTTTTGACAATGTTAAAAAAGATCCGGCAATTCCAGGGGAAATCTTCCTTCTATACCTGGCTCTACCGTGTGGCAATCAACATCAGCCTGCGCAAATTGAAATCCAAACCCCGGAAATATCAGCATGTATCGCTCGACGACCCCAACATCGGAAAGATCAGCAGCTTCCCGGGTGAGGAATGGCCGGATATCGATTTCGATATTATCCGGGAAAAACACTTTAAAGAGAAATTGGACAAAGCCATAGAAGAATTACCTGACATATATAAGACGGTTTTTATCTTGCGGGATTTGCACGAACTGTCCACCGATGAAACCAGTAAAATCTTGCAGATATCGGTCTCCAACACCAAAATCCGCTTGATGCGAGCCCGGAACTTCCTGAAAGAGAAGCTCGAAGGAGTCGTACACGCAGAGGGATTGGCATGAAATGTAACGATGAACTGATCAAAGAGGTCTGCAACTACCTCGGCGGCGATCTGGATTCAACTCCTTGCCGGATGATCCGCGAACACATGGAAAAATGCCGCAACTGCGAGATTTACATCGATAAAATCAAAAAGACCGTCGAAATCTATAAACGCGTCGACAATTGCGAGGACCTGCCGGACAGCGTATGCAAAAAACTCTTCTTTACGCTCAATCTGAAACTCCCGGAAAACAAATAATTTCCCGCCCTATCCAACTATTTTTTACGCTTCGATTTTCAACCTAAAAAAATGTGACCTAAATTGATACAAAAAGATACCTACATCGAAGATATCGTCATGCACTACCCGCAGTTGGTCAAGCCGTTAAAAGATTACGGCATCACCTGCGTCGCCTGCGGCGAGGCGCTATGGGGAACGCTTGAAGAGCAGGCCCGCGAAAAGGGAATCGATAATCTTGACGGAATCATTACGAAATTGAACCGGCTGATCCAAGAGTAGAACAGAAAGGGGATTATGGAAGTAATTATTGATCGTATCAAGGACTCGACGTTCGCCGCCAGGGGTGACACCGGGCACTGGGTCGTCATAGATACCCGTAAGCAATTCGGCGGTAGTGAAGGGGCCAGTTCTCCGATGGAAATGGTGCTGATGGGCCTGGGCGGCTGTACCGGCATCGACGTACAAACCATTCTGCAGAAAATGCGTGTCGAAGTGGACCATTTTTCAATCCGGATCACGGCCGAACGCGCGGCGGAGCATCCCAAAGTTTTCACCCGGATTCATATGATCTATGCGTTCCGGGGCAGGGATCTGGATGAGGAAAAAATTCACAAAGCCGTGCACTTATCGCACGATAAGTATTGCAGCGTCTCGGCCATGCTTTCCAAAACGGCCGAATTCTCGCTTGAAATTCAGATATTTCCAAAATAAGATTAATATAACTGCGAAGCGCCGTTTCGCTCCCGGAAGTGAATCGTCTTATTCCCGGGCTTTGAGGTCCATAATCTCCGCACGCATGCTCTGAACTCGCTCTACATCCTTGGATTTAGCTTCCAGAACATTGAGCACCTGGAGGGCTTGGTCGTACAATCCCTGTTTCTTCAGGACCTCTACCAGGGTGAGGGTTGGGATCGGAATTTTCAGTTCGACCCTTTCGCTGTTCGCGGCCGATTTTTTCGAAGCGGATTTACGCGCCGGTTTTGATGCGGCCGGCGTTGCTTGGGTTATCGTGGAGTCCGCTTCCGGTTCGCCCTCTTCTTCGGCATCGTAATCGGAGGATTCCATCATCAGGTCGGCGGCATCGATGACCGGTTCATCGACAATCGAATCTTCCATCCGGAACCGATTCGGACCGGCTGAAGGATTCGGGTCTTCTTTCTTTGGCGCCGGATCGGGAACGAGCGCCGCCACCCAGCTCTCGCTCTGCAATTCTTCCAGCGACCGGGTACGAAGTTTACGAAACATGTCGCTGAGATTCTGTTCCACATCGGTAAGTTCCGGCGCAGGAGTTTCGTCCACTTGTACCGGTTCACCGGCCGTCACGGTTTCTTCCTCCGCTTCCGGGCGAACTTCCTCAACGGGCGTTTCTACCTCGGTTTCCATGGGTCCCAGATGCGAATTTTCCTCGGTGAGAATTTCGTTCGCAGATGCGACCGGTTCATCGTTGAAATCCGGCAGATTGCCGGCATGATCCCGGGTTTCATAGACAGGAGCTTCGACAATCTCCGGGGCGGGCACTTCATACTGAACCTGAGGAACATCTTCTTGCTGAGGCGGTTCCGGCGTTTGGGCAGCGGAAGGACGGGCAGTCTGACCGTCTTGGGAGAAAGCCGCAATACCTTTTTTCAGGCGCTGGACGATTTGCGGCGCATTGTCATCCATCGGATCCAGGGCAACAATTTTCGCATAGTATTCGGCCAGACGGCGGGGATCGAGCGTGCCCTCGCCGTACTGCACCAGTTTACGGTAGGCTTCCAGGAAACCGGGGTCTCTCTTTATAACCTGTTTCAAATGGACAATGCCGCTATCGACAATGCCGGCCTTTATATCCGCCAGAGCCCACATATAGTAACCGGCCGCCAGCTGCGGATTTTTCTGCAGGCCCTCGCGGCAGGTCTGAATGGCTTCATCGATTTCTCCTTCGCGGATGTAGAGCTCGGCCAACATCGGAAAAAGCAGGCTATCGGCCGTGGTTTCCATGTAATTTCGTAAAACATTTTTATCGTTTAGATTCATTCGGAATCTCCTAACAAATTCTTACTGAAGACATGCTGGAATTTATAATCTATTTATTATTTATCAATGAGAATCGTTGACATTTCCTTAGCTCAGTCTATCGATTTTTTTTAAATATCTAGGCTGCAGTCAGCAGCCCTCTGTCAGCGAGACTCGTATAGCCGGCACCACCGATAATCACATGATCCAGTACCGGGATATTCATGGCGTTTCCGCTGCTGACCATCTGCCGGGTAATACGAATATCTTCCTGGCTTGGCTCCAGATTACCGCTGGGATGATTGTGAATCAGGATCACGGCCGCCGCCGTTGCCAGAAGCGCTTCTCGGAACACCTCGCGCGGCGTCACTACCGAAGCATTCAGCACCCCTTCGGAGATTACACTGCTTTTCAATAATTTATTGTTGCTGGCAAGCATGACAACCATGAAAATTTCCTTTTTCAGATCCCGCAGGCGCGGTCCGAAAATACGGGCTACCACCTCGGCGCTGTTAATGATCTGATCGCCTGTCTGGGCGCTGTCGGACTGAATGCGCCGGCCAAGCTGAATGGCGGCCGCAATCGTGACGGCTTTCGTATTACCGATGCCTTTGATCTTCAAATTCGTGATGTCGTGATAGTTCATTTCGGCCAGTTTAGCCAGACCACCCGCCGCCCGGATCAGCTCCCGGGCCGTATCCACGGCCGAGTGGCCGCCCGTGCCGGTGCGCAGGAGAATTGCCAGCAATTCCGTATCGGTCAGTTTAAAAGGTCCGAGCGTCATCAGTTTTTCCCGCGGACGTTCATCCTCGGGCCAGTCGGGAATCGGCAATTTGTATTGGCTGCCTGCTTTCCTCATTAGGCGTCAAACTGTTTTACTGTCCAGCACAAAAGTCACCGGTCCATTATTGATCAATTGCACTTCCATCATGGCGCCGAATATGCCGGATTGCACCGGTACCTCTTCACGCTGCAGGCGTTCCATGAAATAGCGGTACAGGCGTTCGGCAATTTCCGGTGCGGCCGCTCCGGTAAAGCTGGGCCGCCGGCCTTTGCGCCAATCCCCGCAAAGGGTGAACTGGGAAATGACCAGCGCGCCGCCGCCGACTTCTTTGACGGAGAGATTCATTTTGCCGGTTTCGTCCTCGAAAATGCGCAGTCCCGAAATTTTGCCGGCCAGGTAATCGGCATCCTTCTCGGAATCCTGATTGCATACGCCCAGCAGAATTACGAGCCCCGCATCGATCCGGCCGGTAACTTCGCCATCGACCCGCACGCTGGCGTTTTTAGCCCTTTGTAAAACGGCGATCATCCTTCCACCCAGACATTCTGACCGCCCAACTGATCTTTCAGTTTCTGGATAAAGTGCTTCTCAGGCCGGACGTGGATGCTCCCCGAACGGACGACCTTGCCGTTGCTTTCCTGATCGTAAAGGTGCATCAGGAAAATGCAATCGCCGGGATAGCGCAGCGCCAGCTGCTTGAGGTCTTTGATATCGGCCGGTTTCAGCTTATTCACATTGATACGGACGTGGACACTCTTTGTGTTGCGGTTGAATAATCCGTCCAGGGGCGAAATTTCCTCGATCAGTATCTTGCCGTCCTCTTCCCCGCGACAGCTGACCCGGCCTTTCACAAAAACGGTACAATCCAAATCGAGCAGGTCTTTATACTGTTCATAAATACTGGCAAAGGCCAGCATCTCCACCGATCCGTTCAGGCTCTCCAGGGTCAGAAAGGCCATCGGGCGGTTCTTTTTATCGAGCAGTTTTTTAACTCCGGCAATCATTCCGCCCAGGCGGATGGTACTGTTATCCAGTTTGCCGAGCGGTTCGGTAAAATCGTAGCTGGAAAAAGATTCAATTTCATCTTTGAACTGCAGCAGCGGATGACCACTGAGATACATGCCGATCAGGTCCCGCTCCTTCGGCCATTTCTCTTTGTCCGGCCACGGCTCGGTCGCAGGCAGGCCCGGTTCGGCGATCACCGATTCGGCCCGTTTGCTGCCGATCTGGAAAAGACTCACCTGGTTATTATTGATCTCCTCCTGGATTCGCTGCCCGTACTGAAGCGCCGTATCGATGACCAGGTATTTCTGCGAACGAAAACCTTCCAGCGAATCGGTCGCCCCGGATGTGATCAGGCTCTCCAGAACCTTCCGGTTCACATGCTTGGATTCCAGGGCGGCCACGAATTCGAAAAAGGTCTTAAAAGGTCCGCTCTTCTTGCGGGCTTTGACGATGGATTCGGCCGCCTTACCGCCGACATTTTTGATGGCGTTGAGTCCATAACGGATGGAACCGTTCTCCGGATTGAAATACACCTCACTGTAATTGATGTCCGGCGGTAAAATATCCGATCCGAGACTGCGCACTTCGTTCGAGAGGATCACGATCCGCTTCTGATCGCCCATTTCACTGGTGAGGTTGGCCGCCATAAATTCCGCCGGGTAGTGGGCTTTCAGATAGCCCACCCGGTAGGCCAGGACCGCATAAGCGGCGCTGTGACTGCGGTTAAAACCGTATTCGGCAAACTTTTCGATCAAGGCATAGATGTTCTCGGCAACTTTAGGATCGAGGCCCTGCTGTTGCGCGCCCTCGACGAATTCTTTCTTCAAGGCCAGCATCACGCTGATCTGTTTCTTGCCCATGGCGCGGCGCATGATATCGGCTTTCGACAGACTCAATCCGCCAACCCGGCTGCCGATTTGCATGACCTGCTCCTGATAAACAATGACGCCGTAGGTGTCTTTCAGGATCGTCTCGAGCAGCGGGTGCAGGTACTCGATCTTGGCCCGTCCCTGCTTGCGATCGATAAAATCGTCGATCATCTCCATCGGGCCCGGGCGATAAAGCGCGTTCATAGCAATCAGGTCCTCGATACCCGACGGCTTCAGCTTTTTCAGGTATTCGCGCATTCCCGACGATTCAAATTGAAAGATGCCGATGGTGCGGCCTTCGCCGAAAAGTTTCAGGGTTTCCTCATCGTCTTCGGGAATCGTATCCAGGTCGACCTTGATGCCGCGTTTCTTCAGCATTTTGAGGGTATTGTCGATGACGGTGAGATTGCGCAATCCCAGGAAATCCACCTTGAGCAGGCCGATCTGATCGATGCATTTCATATCGAACTGGGTGGTGACTTCGCCATTGCTGGGTTTGTAGAGCGGCACATAGTCGGTCAGTTCTCCCGGAGCAATCACGACACCGGCCGCATGAGTCGAGGCGTGACGATTCATGCCCTCCAGAATCTGCGATATCTCGAAGAGTTTGCGGTGACTGGCGTCCAGGTCGGCCACATCCTGCAATTCCTTGCTCTGTTCCAGGGCTTTCACCAAAGTGACCTTGGGCCCCTCGGGAATCATTTTGGCGATGCGGTCCACTTCCGGCAGCGGCATTTTCAGGACGCGGCCAACGTCGCGGATAACGGCGCGGGCTTTCATTTTTCCAAAGGTGATAATCTGGGTGACACTGTTCGCGCCGTATTTCCTGCGGATATAATCGATCACCTGTCCGCGCTTTTCATCGCAGAAGTCGATATCGATATCGGGCATGCTCACGCGTTCGGGATTGAGGAAGCGTTCAAAAATCAGGTTGAATTTCAGCGGATCGATATCGGTGATCCCCAGAGCGTAGGCCACTAGGCTCCCGGCCGCGCTGCCACGGCCCGGACCGACCGGTATGCCCTTTTTCTTGGCGTATTTGACAAAGTCCTGCACGATCAGAAAATACCCGGCGAAACCCATCTCCTTGATCACACGGAGTTCATATGCAGCGCGCTCTTCGATTTCGCTACCGATTTCCGTATATCGTTCTTTAAGGCCTTCCTGCACCAGACGGGCCAGGTATTCATCGGCGGTCTTATCCGGTAGATCTGCGGGGATCGGAAAACGCGGCAGGTGATTCTGATCGATTTCGATTTCCAGATTGCACTGTTCGGCGATCCGGACCGTATTTTCCAGAACCTCATCATCACCGGGAAACAGAGCCGCCATCTCCTCGGCGGATTTCAGGTAGAATTCGTGCGGCTCGTAACGGATGCGGTCGGGATCGTCCAGATCCTGCCCCGTTCCGAGACAGAAATGAACATCATGAGCCTCCCAGTGTTCCTGGCGGGAATAATGAGTATCATTGGTGGCCACGCGCGGAAGCCCCAGTTCCGCCGCGAGTTTGCGGGATTCCGCATACCAGATTTTCTCTTCTTCCAGAGAGTGATTCTGAACTTCCAGGTAGAAACGACCCGGAAATATCTCGGCCAGCTCCATGGCCGCAGCACGGGCGAGGTCTATTTTGCCCTTGATGGTCAGCTGCTGGATTTTACCCTGAATGCAGGCCGTTGCCGCGATGAGTCCTTCGCTGTGCATCTTCAGTAATTCCATATCGACACGCGGCCGGTAATAGAATCCTTCCAGGTAGCCCTTGCTCACCAGTTTCATCAGGTTCAGGTAACCGATTTGATTCTGGGCCAGCAGCAGCAGGTGATTATAACCGAAGCCGCCTTCGGCTTTGGATTTCTTGTCGAGACGGCTGCCGTCGGCGACGTACAGCTCGCAACCGATGATAGGCTTGATGCCGTGCTTGCGGGCGGTCTGATAGAAGTTGATCACACTAAAAAGATTGCCGTGCTCGGTCAGCGCGACCGAATGCATGCCCAGTTCCTTAACCCGTTTGATCAGTTGTTCGGTAGTCTGCGCCCCGTCGAGAAGACTATAATCGGAGTGATTATGAAGATGTACGAAATCAGGCATTTAAAACTTTCCCACAAAAATTGCTAATAATCCAAAAAATATGTCGGCTTTCAGTACCGATGCGAGATGGCCGCAGTTAACCGGTGAATGATCCTTCCGGATGGAATATATAACATATAACAAGGGAAATTCAACAGCTGTGATCAAAACCAGCAGATAAAATTTTCCATAAATTCCCATGACGTAGGGTAACGGCGCCAGCACCGCGAGCAACAGGGTGAAGGCAATAACCAGGTTGCGGGCTGGGGACAGACCGTATTTCAGCGGGAGGGTACGCGCCCGAACGGCGCGATCGCCTTCGATATCCTGCATATCCTTCACGATTTCGCGGATCAGGTTAAAGCCGAAAGCCAGCAGGGCCGGCGGCAGGCCGCGGCGGTAATCACCGAATATAATCGCTGCAAAAACAAAGGCCAGACCCAGGATCGCCGAAACCACGATATTGCCCCATAGCGGGCGACGTTTGAAAACAGTACTGTAGGTGGTCAGAAGCAGCAAGGCGATCACAAGCAGTCCGGCCAGATGGGGATTCATCAGCGGCAGGGCCAGCAGACTACCCAGGATAAATAGAATCACGGCAAAAAGCCGGGCGTTTTCACGCCGGATCAGGCCAGCCGGAATGGGACGTGTGGGGCGGTTGATTCGATCGATCTCCGCATCGTAGAAATCGTTGAGCGCGTTGCCGGCCCCGGTATATGCCCAGACGACCGCGATCCCCAGCAAAATCCGCCACCACGGCGGGTATTGCGCCATCAGGGTGGCGCAGACAATAATGGCAATCGCGCCCTGGAAAAGGTTCAGGGGACGCATGATTTTTATATAGGCCAAAATCTCGCGCATCAGACCAGCCTTGCCACAATTCCGCGGCTTTGCGGAAGATAGTCATGGATGACTTCGAAATCACCGAAACCGGCGGCGGTCAGGATGGATGTCACCGGTTCTTCCTGATAGGTGCCGCCAATCTCCAGCACGAGGATGCCATCCTTTGCCAGGAGTCCCGGACCGGCTTCGGCAAAACGCCGGTAAAAAATCAGGCCGTCCCCACCCGGGCTGAGCGCGGCAAAGGGTTCGTTTTCCTTGACCAGCGGCGATAAATCTTCAAGCCATTGACCGGCGATATAGGGCGGGTTGGAGACAATGCAATCGAATTTGCGGGTCGCGGCCGGCAACTCTTTCAGAATGTCCAGACGGAGGAACTCGATCCGCCGATCGACGTTGTGGTAGACGGCATTGCGGCGGGCTACCTTGAGGGCTTCCGCACTGATGTCGACGCCTACTCCGCGCGCATTGGGAAATTGATGCAGTAATGACACGATAATATTCCCCGAACCGGTGCCGATATCGAGGATTTGAAAATCATTCGGATTCATTTTTTGCATCATCTCAATAATACGCTCGACAACGGATTCCGTGTCCTGGCGCGGAATGAGCACCTCCGGCGTTACCTCGAAGCGGAGCCCCATGAATTCGGTGTAACCGAGGATGTACTGGATCGGCCGGCCGACGGCTCTTTGACGCAGACAGCTGCGGCAGCGCGCGAGTTCAGCCGGCTCCAGCGGCCGTTCATAGTAGAGATAAATATCGATCCGGCTGCAATTCAGCACGTCGCGCAAAATCCACTCCGCCTCTACCTGGGGAGACTCAATCCCTTTCTCGGTCAGGTAATTTTTGGACCAGTTCAGGACATCGATAACACGCCAAATTTTCTCATCTGAGGACGTCATAACCGTTCCAAATTTAATCCGGATTAGCAGAGCTTCAAGGTAATTTAGTATTTATTGCGGCGAAAAACTTGTTGAATTCAGAGAAAAAATTTAATCGTCTACGGAAGCCTTGAGCAAATCCATATTGTGCGCTACGCTGACCGCGTCGATGATCTCGTTCAGATCACCTTCCATGATGTACTCCAGCTTGTAGAGTGTCAGACCGATGCGGTGATCCGTGATACGGCCCTGGGGATAATTATAGGTTCGAATCTTGGCGCTGCGGTCCCCGGTACTGACCATGGATTTGCGCTGGGCGGCGATGACCGCCTCCTTTTCAGCCTCGAAGCTGGCCAACAGACGGCTGCGCAGGATTTTGAGGGCTTTGGCTTTGTTCTTGTGCTGTGACTTTTCATCCTGGCAGGTGACCACGAGATTGGTCGGCAGGTGCGTGATGCGAATCGCCGATTCGACTTTGTTTACATGCTGGCCGCCGGCACCGCTGGCGCGGTAGGTATCGATCCGTAAATCGTTGGGGTCGATCTCCAGATCGACCTCCTCGGCTTCCGGGAGCACGGCCACGGTCGCCGCCGAAGTATGAATCCGTCCGGATGTTTCCGTCACGGGAACCCGCTGTACGCGGTGCACACCGCTTTCGAATTTCAGAGTACCATAGACATTATCGCCCGAAACGGAAAAAATAATCTCTTTAAAACCGCCGATGCCGATAGCATTCGCGGATAATTCCTCGATCGTCCAGCGCTTATTCTCGGCATATTTCGTATACATGCGGTACAGATCGGCCGCAAAGATGGCGGCCTCATCGCCGCCGGTCCCGGCCCGGATTTCGACAATGGCGTTCTTATCGTCCATGGGATCTTTGGGTAGCAGCAAGACTTTCAGTTCCTCTTCGGCCTGCTGAATAGTTTCCTGGAGTTCGTTGAGCTCTTCCCGAACCAGTTCTTTCAATTCGGCGTCGTTGCTCCTGAGAATTTCCTGATCATCTTCCATCTGTTTGACCGATTGCAGGTAAGCCCGGCCTTTTTCGACGATGGGATTCAGATCCTTGCGTTCTTTTGTAAGCGCCCGGTAACGGTTCTGGTCATTGACCACGGACGGATCGTAGAGCTGATCCGAAATTGCATCGAAACGCTTGACGATTTCTTTGATTTTCTCGACCATAGAATTCTCTAATCGATAGCTTCGGCGCGGAAAGTCTGGCCTTCGTATTCAGCCAGTTTATCTCCGAAAGCGGATTGCAGGGCGGCAATTGATACCTCCAACTGGTCGTCGGAGGGCGGCTTGGTCGTGATTCGCTGCATCCATAAACCGGGCTTCGTGAGCCACATTCCCCACTTCCGGTCCTGGTGAGCCGCCGTGAACTTCAGAAATTCATAGCCGACTCCGGCTACGAACGGCGTCAGCAGCAGGTGAAAGACAAGGCGCAATTTCAGAGTAATGGTTCCCAGAGCCAAAATGATAACCGAGTCGATGATGGCAAACATCAGGATGGAGACAATCAGGACGATGAAGATAAAGCTGGTACCGCAGCGCGGATGAAAGGTTGTGTATTCGCGCGTATTCCCAACGGTTAGTTTCTTCCCGGCTTCGAAGGTATAGATCACCTTGTGCTCGGCGCCGTGATACTGGAAAAGGCGCTGGACGTCCTTGGCAAATGAAATCAGCCAAAGATAAATAAAAAAGAAGAGGATGCGCCAGAATCCGGCAACCAGGTTAAATGCAAATGCCTTGCGCTCGATGTCGAGCAGGCGTGTGGTCAGGAAAAGCGGCAAGACCGCAAACAATCCAATAGCCAGCGCAAACGCAAAGATATAGGTCAGTACTTCCCAGATTTTATTGCCTTTGGCCGGTTTTTCGTCTTGGCCGGCAGATTCTGCTTCGAGGGCGATATCGGCCGAAAGTTGCAGCGTACTCATCCCGATTTTGAGGGATTCGAAAAGCGCCACGACGCCGCGAACGACAGTTGTCTTCAGAACCGGATAGCGTTCGGCAACCGAAGCGTACTCTTTGCGCTGGGTCTCGATCGTCCCATCCGGTTTGCGAACGGCGGTTGCATAAGCGCCCGGAACGCGCATCATTACGCCTTCAATTACCGCCTGTCCGCCGACTAAGATTTTCTTTTCCATAATTTACACAAAAATAGCGACCTCCTCGTTTAGAGAAGCAGTCGCTATATTTTAAAAAAAGAGTGGCTAGCTCTGCTTTACGTCGCGATTGTACTTACGCAGGAACTTCTCAATGCGGCCGGCCGAATCGATCAGTTTCTGCTTTCCGGTGAAAAACGGATGGCAGTTGGAGCAAATTTCAACTTTCATGTCGCCCACCGAGGAGCGGGTTTCAAAGGTATTCCCGCAAGCGCACGAGACAGTGCAGGTTTCATATTTTGGATGAATTTTCGGTTTCATAGCGTTATCCTTACAATCCGAATTCGATTAAAAAGCGGAGCGAATATACAGCAACTTTCGGCGAAAATCAAGGGAATTATAGCGTCCTGAAAATCCGCGATCGGCGAGAATTAGCTATTCATCGACTTGAGGAATTCACGGTTGCTCTTGGTGCGCTTCATACGCTCCATCAGAAACTCCATGGCTTCCACGGGATTCATCTCGCTGAGCAATTTACGCAGCACCCAGACGCGCGCCAGTTCCGCGGCGGAAAGCAGCAATTCTTCCTTGCGCGTGCCGGAGCGGTTGACGTCCATAGAGGGGAATACGCGGCGGTCGCTGAGACGGCGATCGAGCACCAGTTCCATGTTGCCGGTACCTTTGAACTCTTCGAAAATCACGTCATCCATACGGCTGCCGGTATCGATCAAGGCTGTGGCGATAATGGTGAGACTGCCGCCGTTTTCGATGTTGCGGGCCGCCCCGAAAAAGCGCTTCGGTTTGTGCAACGCATTGGCGTCGATACCACCCGAGAGGATTTTACCGCTGTGGGGAACGACGGCGTTGTGCGCGCGGGCCAGACGGGTAATACTATCCAGTAGTATTACAACATGATAGTCGAGCTCGACCATGCGTTTGGCTTTCTCCATAACCATATGGGCCACCTGCACGTGACGCTCCGGCGGTTCATCGAAAGTGGAGCTGACGACCTCGGCTTTGACGGAGCGTTCCATATCGGTGACCTCTTCCGGCCGCTCATCGATTAAGAGCACTATCAGAATGATTTCCGGGTGGTTGGTGGTGATGCTGTTGGCGATTTGCTGGAGGAGGGTGGTCTTTCCGGTTTTGGGCTGGGCGACGATCAATCCGCGCTGCCCTTTGCCGATCGGACAGAGCAGATCCATGACCCGCATCGAAACATTATGCACATCGGTTTCAAGCTGGACGCGGCTCTGCGGATAGAGCGGCGTCAGCGTATCGAAGGCTGAGCGGGTTTTGACGATTTCCGGATCCATCATATTGACGGCATCCACGCGCAGCAGCGCAAAAAATCTTTCGTTATCCTTAGGCGGTCGGATCTGACCGGAAATCACATGCCCGGTACGCAAGCCAAAACGTTTAATCTGTGAGGGGGAAATGTAAACATCGTCCGGTCCCGGCAAGTAACTCAGCTCCTCGGATCGTAAAAATCCGTAGCCTTCATCCATTACTTCGAGAACGCCTTTCGAAAAAATTCGCCCTTCCTTTTTCGCCTGCGCTTCGAGGATCTTGAAGATCAGATCCTGTTTCTTCAATCCCGTATAACTCGGTATCTCCAGTTCCTGCGCGAGATCCGTCAGCTCCTTGATCTTCATGACTTGAAGCGTAGCAATATTAAATTCTTTGTCCATCACGAAATCCTATTTAACCCGGTTTATTATGAAGTGTTCCTAATATGGCTGGTCAAAAATGAGGCTTCTGCCAAATGCGATGTTAAATATATATCAAGAAATATTATTTGTCAAACAAATTTTTAAAGAACAGTGAGATTGCCGGCGCAATATAGTGACTGCCCAGAATCAGCAGAACATCTTCTTTTTTCAAAGCAGGAGTGAGCTCCGTTAATAATGAAGTTAAATCCGGATTGACGACGATTTGTTCCGCAGGCATATCTTTCAGCAATTCCCGGCGCAGTTTTTCCGCCGGCACGGACAGCTCATCCGGAATCTCGCTGATGTGGATTTTGCCGCCCAGCAGCCGGAGGGCTTTCCCGATGGAATCGATCTTTTTTTTGTGACTGAGCGCTAGAACAGTGGTGACGGGCTTTCCCGGCCGGATTGCCCTGACCGTGCGCACAATGCTGCGAATTCCGTGCAGGTTGTGACCGACGTCGTACAGCACCAAGGGTTCCCACCGTAAGAGTTGCAGACGCCCCGGCCACTGCGTTGCACACACGCCGTGCCGTAAGGCGTCTTTACTAATCTGCGCGCCGGTCAATTGCTCGATCGCCGTCAATGCGGTCTGCAAATTCACCAGCTGGTGATCGCCGATCAGGGGCAGGAAAAGATCGGGAAATTCTCCCGACGGCAAGATCGCAGAGACCGTCTGGCCGTCCAGTTGGACCTGCTTCACGTGCAGCGTACATGCCTCGGGAGCATAAATCACGGGGACCCCACGCTCCCGGAGTGCTTCGCCCAGGACGCCTCGGATCGCGGGCCGCTGTTTCGAAAGCACACAGGGCACTCCCGGTTTGCCGATCCCGGCCTTCTCCAGTGCAATTTTGGCAAGTGTATTGCCCAGGCGATCCTCGTGGTCCTTGCCAATGGGCGTAATCACGGAGACCTCCGGAACGACTACGTTCGTGGAATCCCAGCGCCCCCCCAGCCCCGTTTCCAGGACAGCAAAATCAACGCCTTCCTCCCGGAAATATCGAAAAGCCATCGCGGTAATCGTTTCGAAAAAGGTGGAATCGATGCGATCCGCCAGCCGGCGCATATCACGGATATAGCCGATGATCCTCTCATCGCTGATCGGTTCGCCGTCGATGCGAATGCGCTCGTTAAAACGGAGCAGGTGCGGCGAGGTGTAGAGCCCGACCTTGTAGCCGGCGCTCTGCAGAACCGAGGCGATTATGGCACAGGTCGAACCCTTGCCGTTCGTACCCGCGACATGAATGCTTCGAAAACTGTTTTGAGGATTGTCCAATTCATCCAGTAAAACGCGGACCCGCTCCAGGCCGGGACGTATCCCGCGGCCGTCGAGGGCATAAAGGTACTTGAGTTCTCCGGATAATTTATCTTGAAGTGCAGGGCTCATGGATTCAGATCATCGAGATTGGCACGCTCCACATTGGGCAGTGCTTCCCCCAGGAACCGGTGGGCGATCTCTTCGAATTTTTGAGGAAAATCGCTGACGAAAAAACGATGCTGCGCGGGTTGCTCGCTCCGGGCGGCCAGGCCCCGGGCTTGCAATAAATCATTTACCACGGCCGCCGTCTCAACCGACGTATCCACGATCCGGGTTTGATCGCCGACAACCCGGGCGATGACTGTTTTTATCAGCGGATAATGCGTGCATCCCAGAATCAGGGTGTCGATTTTGCGTTCCAAAAGCGGCGCCAGGTATTGACGAACCACCAGTTCGGTAACCTCGGTATCGATCCAGCCCTCTTCCACCAGCGGCACGAGCAGCGGGCAGGCCGCCTTGTCGATCCGAACCGCGGGGTCCATCTGCCGCAGATACATTTCATAGCGCCCGGCAGCGATGGTCGCGGTCGTTCCGATCACGCCGATCTCTTTTCCGGAACTCACTTTCAAGGCCGCTCGGGCGCCGGGTTCGATCACCCCGATGACCGGTATCGAAATCCTTTCCCGTAAAAAATCGATAGCCACGCTCGAGGCCGTGTTACAAGCCACAACCAGCAGTTTGATTCCCTGCTTCTCCAGAAAACGAGCGATTTGCAAAGAGAACCTTTGCACGGTTTCGACGCTTTTAGAGCCGTACGGAACCCGCGCCGTGTCCCCGAAATAAATGATGGATTCATGCGGTAATCTTTTAAAGAGTTGTTTTACAACCGTCAAACCGCCCAGACCGGAATCAAAGACTCCGATGGGAAGTTCGCTGATGTCGTTTGTTTGCGGAGTTTTAGTAACCCCTGGTGACGGATTTATCACAGATCTCCTTAAATTCAATGATGCTTTCATAGAGGGTTTCGGCCAACAGCTGACGATGCTTCTTGGAGTTGAGCAATTTGGCCTCATTGCGATTCGAATTGAAACCCAACTCAATCAGGACTTTGGGCATATCCGCCCCGACCAGAACGTAGAAGACATCCTGTTTCACACCCCGGTTGTGCTGCGGTACGTTGTCGCTGACTCTCTTCGAAATCAGTCCCGCCAGACGCTCGCTGTCCCCCATATTCACCGAATGGACCATATTGGCCAGAATGTTAGCGATATCATTGTAGCCTTCATACTTGCGCTTGTCGTCGGCGCTCTCGAGTTGAATCACGGCATTTTCCTTTTCGGCCGCCTTGATGGCATCCTCGGTGCGCCCCTGCCCAAGCATATAGAGTTCGAAGCCGTGCGCATTCGGGTTTTCAACCCCGTTGGCATGGATGCTGATGAACAATTTACCGTTAGCCTTGTTGGCGATTTCGGGCCTCTTCCACAAGGGAATAAATTCATCCGTCTTACGTGTGTAGACCACCTTGATGCCGCCGTGCTTTTCGAGCAATTCTCCCAGCCGCAAGGTTACATCCAGCACAATGTCTTTCTCATGCGGATTGCCCCAGTGCCCCGGCGTCCCCGAATCCTGACCGCCATGTCCCGCATCCAACACGATGGTATCGACCAGCCAGACCGTCTTGGCCTCTTCGATTTTCTGCATGATATCGCGGCTCAACGGCGTAAAAAAAGACAGCAGAACCTGCTTGTTGCGTAAATCATAGTGGATTTCGGCAGACTTAAATTCTTTTTTAGTCTTGAACGACAACTGAACCGCGTTTTCCGAATTGATGGCCTTGACCAGCGAAAGCGATTCAGTCGGATCGTAGCTGGAAATCAAGAGCGAATCGCAGAGGCCGCCGTTAATTGTCAGATAGAACCAGCCCTGATCTTTGAAGAAGGTCGAAAAGTCGGAATCGACAAACGGTTTGCTGGTGCTTAATTTGACCAGAAGACCGTTTTTTCGTTCCTCGTATTCGATACCGGTAACACTGAAATCACCCTGCCTTTCCGGCTGGATTTGCCCGGCGGAAACTGCCTGGCCCTCGCCCGGTGCAACGGCGACATATTCTTGGCCGGCGTCGACGATATAAAAGCGCAGATTCGCAAAAACCGTGTTTTTCAGGATCTCCATGAAGGGATAAACCGGTACATAGATTTGCTCGCCAATCAGAAGCGACGGCTGCGGCATGTGCTGCACACCGTTTCCAACCATTACGTAACAACTGGTAGCGGAGACTTTGATTTTTTCCTTGTCGAAATAGAGAACCAGTTTGCCGGTCTCTTTGCGAAAATAGGTTCGAATGCCGTAAGCCTCTGCAATCTCATTCACGGAAACATACGGCGTTTCCGCAATGTAAACCAATGGGTAGACACCCCGGGCCTGTTCGGGCTTGGGCGCTTCGATCAGCAGACCTCTGGCGAAACCAACCTGAGTGGAAATAGAAATCAGAATTAGTGTAAAAAAATAATTGACTTTCATAAAATCGTCGGGAAATTACGCATACGGGCTTCATAAATCAACAATCAACTGAAATTCAAGACTGTTATTTTTGTTCCAGAAATGGTCGTCCGGCGTCCGGCTTTTCATCATTTTCACGGCCAGAGCCAGTTCGAAACCCTCGGCAAGCCGCCAGACGTCCACCATAAAAAAGTGATAACCCGTGCCGTTGAACATGGCAATCCCGAAACGCAGGGGAATTCCCGGTTCGTAGATGTAAACCCGATCTTCGAAAGTATCGGTGTAGAAGTGAGAACAGCCCAGCGTCAGGCGGTTTTGCGACGTGATATCGATATCGGCATAACCACTGAAACCCAGACCTTCCGAATAAACCCTGCCGATTTCCCGCCAACTATAGCCGAGGCGGCCGTTGAGGCGCAGGTTTTTCGTCAACCGGGTTCGCCCGTTCGCGGAAAGGGCATGAGACGGCTGAAACCGTTCCGCAGAGCCGGACGATTCATTCGCACAGCGTTTGATCCGGATCGAACACTGCGTGCCTTTTCCGAAATTTTTCCGCAATCCCACCAGCACCTCGTTCCCCTGCGCCGGAGGCTCGCCGACTTCATCCGATTCGATCCGGCTGAAAAGATCCGCGTAGCCGGACAGCGACCAGCCCCGGCCCAAACGCAATTGCATCCCGGCGTAGAGTCCCTTCTCGTTGCGCGGGAAACCGGCGTATTTGCGCAAGGGCGATCCAAACGGTGCAAAGAAAGAGGGGGAAATATAACGGCCGCCGATCCCGAGCTGCGCATTCCCCAGATTCAATCGAATGGACTGGACAACACCCCAGCGGGCTCCGCCCAGGCAGGCCAGTTCCCCGCTAAGCGATAACTCACTTATTGTAAAGTTATGCATAACCGAGAGGCCGCCGTATCGATTCCGCCCGTTAATATACGTCAGCGGGGCATCGTAGGCCGCCTGAAACAGCAGCACACCGAAACTGCCGCGATTGACGGTTTTGACAAGCGCCGCACCGAGCATCTGCTCGCGTAGAGCATTTTTGTGCTGAAGTTGCGTATCGGAAGCGTGAATCCCGCTGGAAATCAACCGCGCCGTGCCGTCTTCCTCGAATTCGGCATCCAGGCGGTGGCGTGAGTAAAACGGCCGGACTTCCCACTCTTTGACCCGCAGATTCAGAGCGGCGCCGAACAGAAAACGGTTTTCATCGGTGCCGGAATAATTCGTGATCCTGTCCCGGCGCGGCTGAAGATTGCGCAAAGCGTCGCTGCTTTTGCTGCCCATCAGGCTGGCCGAGAAGAGCAGCCCCTGCCCCCACTGCAGCCGGTAGGCGCCTGCCGTCAGATCCAATCGTTTTCCAATCAGAGGACTACGGAAAGTGACATTGCCATAATCGCAAATGTGAATTTCGTTCTCATCGCGTTCGACAACCAGCCCGGCGTAGCAGCCGCTCAAGGTCCGCATCCGCAGGCGTGACATGTTCCGGCCGATATCCCGGGATGCACCGTTCCTCTTTAATGCGACGTAGTTAACCCAGTTCAGGGATGTGATTCCCCGGTTTTCGAGAGAGATAAACAGGCGGATCACCCCCATCTGTTCCGTCGTAAAAGACAAATCGCGCTGAAACGACTCCCAATCAGCATAGCGCAAATTGCGCCTTTTCAACCGGATCAGATCGACTTTTAATTCCGGCGGCAAGGGCAAATCGAGAAGATCATCCGCGCCGCAACTGTTCCAATTGACGGGATTTTCCAGGAAAGCATCGAGGTATTCGCGGAACTCCTCGATACTCTCTTCCTCACATTCCAGGTAACCTTCCGCCAGCAACTCCTCGACGGACATCTGCCCGTTGAGCGGAAAAGCAAGCCGGCCCAGCAACAAAGATAGAGCAATGGCTTTTATGGTTTTTGGAAACAACATCCGAGATAAAGTGTGGCGGGAAGAGCGCTGTGGTTGAGCAGGGCTGCGTCGAATTGCAGGTGTTTCCACGAACAACGCAGGCCGCAGGCGAAGCGGTCCGGCCGCAACTGCACTCCGAGCAAGGCCTGGAGATTACGCAGAAGATCGACAGCCAGCGCCAGCCGGCTGCTGAACGGGTAGAGCGTGTCCTTGAACAGTTCGGCGTCCACCTCGAGGCGCTTTACCGGAAACCACTGGCAACCGACCGCCATCGTCTCCGGCAGAATATCGGCCGTCCGTTCTTCCCATACGCCATTCAAATTCTGGAGTAGCAGGCTGAAGCGCAATCCGGCATTGACGTAAAATTTAGCGCCCAGCGAAATGCCGTAGGTTCCCAACCCGTCATAGCCGCTAATATGCACCTGATAATAGCGCAGCATGATGCCCGCCGAAATGGCCGGGATCAGCCGGCGGCCATATCCGAGCGCGTAGTTATTTTCCTGGTAGAGGGCGTTACCCAGAGAACGCACGGAGGCCGAAAGGCACATCCGCTCGGTGCGGTTCCAGATTGAGATCAGATCCCAGCAGTGGAGTTCCTTAATGCCGAATAGGTTGGAGTAATCGGCCCGAACCGTAAAGCCGCCCGATTCCAAAAATGCGGCCGGATTCGAGGAGGCGGAATGCAGGGAACAGATCCCGGCCCGGCCCACCAGGTTCGGATTGACCGTCTCGACTTCAAACGCCCCGAAGGCATTTGAAATCGCAATCAGCGTGAAAACCGCGATTCTTTTCACGGCGAAACCTGCTGTTTTTTTAAAAACGTTGTTGCGTTGCGCGTAACCGATGCGACGAGTCCACTCGGGAACTCTCAAACCATCCACAGAAATTTCCGGAACCGAACGAAGGTACCGGCCTGAAAATTCACCCTCAGCCGGTAATTAAAACCGAAGAAACAGGCATTAAACGAATCGAGAATGTCAAATCGCCATCTTCGTGAACATATTTGATCCCCGCTTCGACCCGATCAAAACACCGGATCGAAGCAGGGAATAAGCTACGGATTTCTTTCGATGACGCGAAAAACCTTTTCGCCCGGTTCGGCCATGCGGTATTTTTCCCGGGCCAGTTTTTCGATATGCTTGATATCCGACTCAAGGCGGGCGACTTCCGCATAGAGCGAATCCTGCTCTACCCGCATTTCAGCAATATGCCTGTTGAGGCCTTTTTCCTCGCGGTGCAGCTGGTAAATCTGGTAAAGACCATAATCACCAATCACGATCACCACGACGAAAATGATTGTCAGAAAGAGGCCTCCAAGCAGCCAGTAGAGACGCTGGATGCCTTCCGCAGGTAGCTTGCGCCGGCGTTGAGGATCGGATTTTTTCATTTCAGCGCTTTAAGACCCCAGAAAATGGATTCGTCGCCCAGTTCGTCTTCGATTCTGAGCAACTGGTTGTATTTACAAACGCGGTCGGTGCGGCAGCCGGAACCGGTCTTAATCTGCCCGGTATTGAGCGCCACGGAGAGATCGGCAATCGTCGTGTCTTCGGTTTCACCCGAACGATGCGAAACGACAGCCGTCAAACCATTGCGGTGCGCCAACTGAATGGCTTCCAGCGTTTCGGTCAGCGTCCCGATCTGATTCAGTTTGATCAGGATCGAGTTGATCGCTTTTTCTTCAATGGCGCGGGACAGGCGTTCCACGTTGGTTACTGTCAGGTCATCACCGACGATCTGGATGCGGTTGCCCAGCTCTTTGACCATGTATTTCCAGCCGTCCCAATCGTCTTCGGCCAGACCGTCTTCGATCGAAACCACCGGGTACTTCGTGACCAGATCTTTATAGTAAGCGACCATCTCATGCGAAGTCAGTGCGCGATTTTCGGACTTCAATTCGTACATCTTGGTTTCCGCATTATAAAACTCGGAAGAGGCCGGATCGAGCGTGATGAACAACTCTTCGCCAACCTTATAGCCAGTCTTCTCGGCGGCTTCCAGGATCACTTCGATGGCTTCGACATTGGAGCGCAGGTTCGGCGCAAAACCGCCTTCATCGCCCACGGCCGTGTTAAGGCCTTTCTTCTTCAGGACGGATTTCAGCTGGTGGAAGGTCTCCACGCCCATGCGCAGGGCCTCGCGGAAGCTGGTTGCACCGGCAGGGAAAATCATGAATTCCTGCAGATCGACGTTGTTGTCGGCATGGCTGCCGCCATTGAGTATATTCATCATCGGCACCGGTAGGACGCGGGCATTAACACCGCCGATATACTGATACATCGGCAATCCGACGACTTCAGCCGCCGCTCTGGCGACCGCCAACGAAACGCCCAGCGTGGCATTCGCGCCGAGTTTGGCTTTATTCGGGGTACCGTCAATCTCGATCAGGGCTTTATCGAGATACGCTTGATCCAGAACATCTTCGCCGATAATTTCGGGGGCGATGATATCGTTCACATTTTGGACAGCCTTCAAAACGCCCTTGCCCAGGTAACGTGATTTGTCGCCATCGCGTAGTTCGACGGCCTCATGCTCGCCAGTTGATGCGCCGGACGGCACTGCGGCTCTTCCGTAATAACCGCTCTCGGTCAGAACCTCGACCTCTATGGTTGGGTTGCCGCGTGAATCCAGAATTTCATGTGCATGGACTTCTATAATCGTACTCAAGAAACACCTCCGTTGTTCGTTTATTTAGTCTGATGATTATCCATAACAACCAGTGAATTTAGGCAGGTCGCGGCATATTGTCAATGAAAGGGCGCGGATAATTCGTTCATTCCCACGAAAGGCCGGGCAACCGCCCGTGATTGGGGACAAATCCACTGAGTCGGGCAGACTTTCCCCATGTTCGGGGAACTCTTCCACAAAGTTGGGCAAATCTTTTCCCTGATCGGGGTAGGCAATCAAACATTGAATTTGGCCCGGAACCTTGTAGGGGCTGAGAATACAATACAACGATTGCTCTAGGGATGATAAAGAGGCACGAACTTACCCAGTTTCGGATGGAATGTCATCGAGGCAGTGCTCGATTCAAGAGCGGAACGAACCCGGAAATGGACCATCGGTTTGTCTGCGTAGTGCTCACACAGCCATTGCCAATTGGCCAACGCCTCTTCCTGTGTAGGTCCGTACTCGCTGTCCTCCATTTCCGCGTAGTGCTTGCCGAATGTTAAGAAGAATTCCCGGCGTTCGTTCCCCGGCTCCAACTTTTCCACAGGAAAATCTATTAATTGCTCCAGGTACCATTTCTTTTTACATTCAAGATAGCTGCCGCACTGATACATAAACTCGGGATCACCGTAAAATCTATCGATCCGAGAATCATCGGCCATCACCTTGAAAAGTGTATCACAATCATGAAAAATATAGAGTTCCCATGTGACCGGTTCGTTCCAACTGGAGAGATGCAGGTTTAGCATGATCGTGTCGACCACGGAATCGCCGGTGAGATCGACCATACGGATCAGGGTCGTATCCCCACCGGAAATATCCTCTTCGCTAACTATCAATGAATCCGGTCCCGAGACGGCTTCATCCCCCTCATCCGGGGCCGGGATTAACTGCTCCGATGCTGAATTAGAGTCCGTGTCGGCAGCCGGCCTGGCTGTCTTTCCACAATTGGATAACAGAACGATAAACACAAAGAACAGAATCGCGATACTTTTCATTTCCCCTCCTGTTTCATCACTGGTCTTGGAGCGATATTATAAAGATTTCCCATGAATACAATCCTTCATGTATCGGGATACGACGGATGGCTCATTGATGGTAGATAGGCACGTACTTGCCCAATTTCGGGTGAAAAACTAACAGTGGGGAAAGAGCCCCTAAAGGATCCCTGAAAAATGCAAATCCGATCATGGTTTTATCGGCATAATAATCCCACAGCCATTGCCAGTTGGCCAGCGCTTCTTCCCGGCTCGGTCCATACTCGCTATGCTCCATCTCGGCATAAAGTTTTCCGTGGATACGAAGTCCTTCCCGGCGTTCGTCACTCGGCTCAATGGTATCAACATACTGTTGAAGCATCCTTTCAAGATACCATCTCTTTTTGCATTCGAGGTAACTGTCGCATCTGTTCATAAATTCGGGGTCACCGAAAATTTTATCGATTCGCGTATCATTACCTTTTTCCCGAAACAGCGTATCGCGATCATGCAGAATACAGAATTCCCAAGTTACGGGCTCGTTCCAGCTGGTGATATGCAGGTTCAGCACGACCGAATCGGCCACCGAATCGCCGGTCAGATCGACATTTCGGATGATCGTTGTATCCAGACCGGCTGTGTCTTCTTCGCTAACAATCGTCGTGTCCAAAGTAACGGCTTCTTTCTTTTTCATCCCGGGTATCGCCGGCGACCGATCGGTCACTGTTACAGAATCCACTCTTTCAGCAGGCTTCGCTGCTTTCTTTTCACAAGTTTGAAACAAAACAATCATCAGAAAAAACAGAACCATGCCACGATTCATTTTCCCACTCCTATACAAACTCGTTAACAAAGATTACAAAACCTGGGCAACTGATGCAATACTTTTTACCCGGCATATTGCTGCCTGCGCCGGAAATATCCGGAGAAAATCTTTTGACATCCCGATGACATGCCCGTAAATTCCATCCGATTTAAGCGAGGGTTTATGTCTTTATCCATTCAGAAATTCAGACCGGAATTCACCGACAAATGGGATAAGTTCGTCAAAGAGAGCGTCAACGGAACCATGTTTCATACGCGTAAATTTGGATCCTATCACCCCGAAGGCCGCTTCCAGGACAACTCCTATATGTTCATGCAAAAGGATGAAATTTTCGCCCTCTTTCCGGCCGTGCGGGGCCACTGGTACGACAAGGAAACCCTGCAATCCCATCGCGGCGCCAGCTACGGCGGTTTCGTCTTCAGGGAGGGCTTGCCCATCGCCGACGCGCATGTCCTGGTGGAAATGCTGATCCGGCAGGCTAAAAAGGAAAGCCTCGAAAAAATCATCATCACTCTGCCGCCGATTATCTACAACCACCGCCTGTCGAATTACATCGACTTCGCCCTGATCCGCAACGGTTTCGACTACGTCAAGCGCGAAGTCTCCAGCATCGTCTGCATCGAGAACAACATAGACGACAATGTCCGCAAGTTCAAGCAGACCAACCGCACCGCCTTCCGGCGCGCCATGCGACTCGGCGTGGAGGTGCGTAAATCCGAAGAGTATGACATTTTCTATCAGATCCTGAAGAAAAACCTGAAAATCCGCCACGGCGTGCAGCCGACCCATACACTCGAAGAATTGATCCGGCTGAAAGATATGTACCCGGACGAAATCCATCTTTTCGGCGCCTATGTCGGCCTGGAGATGGTCGCGGGCGTCGTGATGTTCGACTGCAACCAGGATGTCTCGCTGGCCTTCTATATCAGCCACAACGAGGAGCGCCAGCAGTACCGCGGCGTCAATCTCCTTTTTTATCATATCATCAACAATTGCATCGAAAGAGGCTTTAAGTATCTCGATTTCGGTATCTTCACCGTCGACATGGAACCCAATTTCGGTCTCGGCCGTTTCAAGGAAGGTTTCGGGTCCAGCGGAATTCTCAGAGATACGCTTTACCTGGATTTATAAGGAATCTGGATACACCCATTCTTGTTCCAATTTTACGGCGCACATCCATTTTAATTGCTTGTTTTATTCGGGTATTTTTTCTTTTATTAGCAAAGGGATTTCATGTCGACTAATATTCGTTCGCTGACACAACATACCATGATTTACGGCGTCGGCTATATCACCACCCGCCTGGTCACATTCCTGCTTCTGCCGCTCTATACCAACCAATTGAGTGCGGCGGAATACGGACTGGTGGCGCTGGTCTTCGCCTTCCTGGCCTTCATGAACCACATCTACAATTTCGGGCTGGATTCGGCGCTCATGCGCTTCTACGGTGAAGATGACGATCCGAAGCAAAAGAGCAAGGTATTATCGACGGCAATCTGGATGGTGCTGGCGGTGAGTATGGTTTTCAGCGCCACGGTCTATTTCCTCTACCGACCGATCGGGCAGATATTGATGGGCGGCGATTATATTCTCATCAAATACGCCGCGCTGATTCTTTACCTCGACTGCATCATCCGCGTGCCTTTTGCGCTTTTACGAATGGAAGGCCGCCCGGTGCGCTTCATCGCCCTGCGCATGCTGAACGTGATCCTGACCCTGGGTCTCAATATTTATTACCTGACCGTGCTGAAAACCGGCGTTATCGGCGTTTTCCAGGCGACTCTGATCGCATCCGCCGTCACGGCCGTCGCGATTTACGCAGTCACTTTCCTGAAAATCCGCTTTACCTTTTCGGGCTCACTGGCTAAAGACCTGCTGCTCTTCGGGCTGCCGTTCATCCCGATGGGGCTGGCCACAGCCGCCATGGAGATGCTCAACCGCAAAATTATCGAAGTGCTGCTCGACCGCGAAGCCGTCGGTATATTCAGCGCCTATTTTAAGCTGGGAATTTTCATCCAGCTCGTCGCTACGGCGTTTTATTACGCCTGGCAGCCCTTCTTTATGAAGGCCGGCCCACAAGATACCTCGCGGCCGGTCTTTGCGCGCGTTTTGACCTATTTCGCGGCTGTATCGCTCGGATTCTGGGTGATTATCAGTCTTTTCATCAAAGAGATCGTGTCCTTCAAAATCGGCAGCACTTATCTGATTGGGCCGGATTACTGGGGCTACGAATTGCTGGTGCCGCTTTTCCTGCTGGCTTACGTTTTCTACGGCATCAACCTGGTTTTCCTGCCGGGCGTCTATTTCGAAAAGAAAACCCGCTACCTGGCCTACGTCACGATCCTGGCCGCGGCGGTCAACGTGGGATTGAATTTTATTCTGATCCCGCTGCTGGGACTTTACGGCTCAGCGACGGCCTCGGTTTGCGGCTATTTCACGCTCGCCCTCGTTATGCATTTCATCTCACAGCGACTTTTCAGAGTACCCTATGAATACGCGCGGGTTGCGATGTTATTCGTCCTGGCGTTCGCGGCGGTCGTGCCGCTCTACCTCTTTGAAATGACGGTTCCCCTGAAAATCCTCATTGTAATCGCCTTTCCCATTATTTTGAAAATTCTGGGGTTTTTCAAGAAAGCGGAGATCGAAGCTATCAAAGGATTAATTCCGTTCCGGAAAAAATAATGAAACGATCAGTGCGCATCTGCCATATTACCGTCGGTCACCATCCCCTGGATGACCGCATTTTTTACAAGGAATTGCGCTCGCTGGCCAAGGAATACGAACAGGTTTACCTGGTCGCGCCGGACCGGCTCCCGATCGAGGCCAAAGACGGTGTGCAGTTTCGCCTATTCCGGCAAGGCGGTTTTTTCGCCAACCTGTGGCGCGCCTATCGCCTCGCCAAAAACCTACACGCAGATATTTATCATATTCACGAATTCGAATTCCTGCCGCTGGCGCTCCTACTCAAATACCGCTTCGGCCGCAAGGTGATTTACGATGCACACGAGACGATTTACTATTATTTCACCGAGTTCTCACGGCATTCGAAATTCGTTACGTTTTTGCCGGCTATGATCGCCCAGGGACTCGAGTGGTTCTGTTCGCGATTCGTCGATCACGTGATCACGGTAACGCCCTGGGTGGCCGCCGGATTTCGGCCCTTTCGAAAAGAAATTTCTTTAATTTACAACTTTCCGCGCCTCGCTTTTTTCCCGGCGGCCGAACCGAAGACCGGCCCGCCGATAATACTCTACCCCGGGCAGCTGGTCCCGGCCCGCAACATCGATGTGATGATCGAAGCCATGGTTGAAGTAAAAAAAGAATTTCCGTCCGCCCGGCTGGTCATCGTGGGCGGCATCAGCGATCTTTATAAAGCACGCCTGGATGCAATCGTGACCCGCCTGCAGTTACAGGATGTCGTTGAATTCCGGCCGCCGGTGCCCTACGAGAAAATCCCGGAATTGCTGCAAACGGCGACCATCGGCCTGTCTTCGATGGCGCCCAACGAGTCCTTCAAACGCTCGATCCAGATCAAGCCCTTCGAATTCATGGCGATGGGTATTCCGGTGCTGGGCTGCCGGGTACCCTCCATCGAAATTTTCGTTGAGAAAACCGGCGCGGGTTTGATCGTCGATCCGCCGACAGCCCAAAATCTAGGCAAAACGATTCTGCGTTTGTTACGGAATCCCGGCCTGATGCGTGAAATGGGCCAACGCGGGCAGGCCGCCGTCACCCAAAAATACAACTGGTCGCCGATGGAAAAACGTCTTTTGAACATTTATCGTAAATTAGCGCCATGACCAAAATCCTCTACATATCGCCCGAAAATACGGTCGGGGTGCTTTCATTCTGGAAACGAGCCCACGAAATGAACGGCCACGAATGCCGCTTTGTTACCTTCTTCGAAACCGCCGGCGGTTATGAGAACGACATCCAGCTCAACCTGCCTCTCGTCGCGGCCAAGCCCTGGTTTATCAAGACGCGGGTCTGGATGACCCGGCACCTGGAACACCGCACACCCTGGGAAGACATCGGCGGCAATCCGCCCGTCTGGAACCCGCCCGCTTGGCAAAAAGGGCTGATCCGGCTGCGCGAATTGCTCTGGAAGCCAAGAATTGAAAAGGCCATTCGCGAGTTCCACCTGGACGATTTCGATGTATATCATTTCGAATGGGGCACCGATTTCTACCGCAACGGCGCTTTCGCGCGCAGGCTGAAGGCCGCCGGTAAAAAGATTATTTGCCATTACCACGGTCAGGACATGCGCAACCGCGGCGTCATCCCGGTTATGGACGAACTCAGCGATTTGAACCTGACCAATGAATTCGACCTGACCTTCCGGCACCCAAACCTGAAATACCTTTTCCTGCCCTTCGATGTCAAATCCTTCGAAGTCAGGCGCGGCACCGGCGATCCGATCACCATCTGTCACGCCACCACCAATCGCAAAGTCAAGGGTTCGGACGAGATCATACGTATCTGCCGGGAACTGGAACAGAGCCACGGGATTCGTTTCATTTTTATCGAAAATATGCCGCACGAGGAAGCCATGCGCCTCAAAGCGCAGGCCGACATTTATATCGACCAGATCACCGATCACGCCTGGGGCTACGGCATGAATTCGCTGGAGGCGTTGTCGATGGGCATCGTCTGCGGAACCTATCTGAATCCGACCTACGAGGCCTTCATCCCGGACCATCCGTTCCTGAACGTACACGCTTCCGACCTGAAGGAAAAACTGATCGAGGTCATCGAACACCCTGAACTGCTCCGGCAGATGAGCAGCGCCAGCCACGAGTGGGTCGAGAAGTACCACGACTACCGCAACGTCGTGCAGAAACTCTATGAATATTACCGCGCAATCGGGGTGGAACTCACATGAGAATCACTTTCATTTTGCCCGGATTCATCCGTATTCCAATGGGCGGCGTCAAAATCGTCCAGGAATATGCCAATCGCCTGGCACAGCGCGGGCACGCCGTCACCCTCGTTTATCCGCTGGAATTGAAAACGGGGAACCGATTCTATGATCTGAAAAAGAAACTTTCCGGCTTACTCGACAAGTTGAACCATGTCGCCGAGGAACTGTACTATACGCCCGCTCCCGAGGTAAACGTCCTGGTCGTCAAACAGGTCACTTCCCGCTATATTCCCGAGGGCGACGCGGTTGTCGCGGTGGGTTGGCAGACCGCCGCGGCGGTGCTTGATCTGCCGGAAATTCACGGCCGGAAATTCTACCTGCTGCAAAGTTTCGAAACCTACTTCAGCAACGCCGCGAAAATCCTGCAAACCTACCGGCTGCCGTTAAAGAAAATCGCCATCTCGCAGTGGATTATCGATGAACTGGCCCTTCTGGGCGAACAGGGCTTCGGCCCGCTGGGAAACGCTATCGACCCGGATGAATTTTATCTCACCGAAACAAACCAAGCCCGCCCGTTCGACGTGATCTTCCTGTACCATCCCCATCGCATCAAAGGCGCGCGCGCGGGGCTGAATATTCTACGCTCTCTTAAACGAAATTACCCCGAATGCAGGGTTGTCATAGTCGCCGCGCGTCAGCCGGTTCATCGCTTCCCGAAATGGATCGAACTGAGAATCCGGCCTTCGGTTGCCGAACTGCGCGAGCTCTACAATTCCGCCAAAATCCTGCTGCATACCAGCCGCTGGGAAGGCTGGGGCCTGCCGGTCATGGAGGCCATGGCCTGCGGCTGCAGCGTCGTCGCCTGGCGGAATCGCGGCGTGCAGGAATTTCTGCAGCATGAGAGCAACGCGCTGCTTGTTCCCATCGGAGATCTTGACGCCAGCCAGGCAGCTTTGCAGACCCTTCTTCATGACGGCGCATTGCGGGCGCGTCTGCGGGATGAGGGACTGAAAACCGTGAAAGAATATGATTGGCCGGGCATCATCGATCAACTCGAAAACATTTTACAGTCGGAAATATGAGCAAGAATCAGCCCTTCATCTCCATCATCATCCCGGTGTACAATTCCGCCAACATGCTCCATTATTGCCTTTTACCGTTCACGCGGCAGACCTATCCGGCTACCAGATTTGAATTGCTGATTGTCAACGACGGGTCCACGGATGAATTCCGGCCGACGCTGCAAACCCTTGAACTGCCCGTCAACACCCGCATTATCGAACACGACCGCAATCGCGGACTGGCGGCGGCGCGTAACAGCGGTATCCGTGAAGCGCGGGGCGATATCCTGGTTTTCCTGGACAGCGACCTGGAGGTGACAACCGATTACCTTGAAAAAATCGCCGCACGCCATCATCCTAAAAATGTAATCGGCGTGCTTGGCTCTACCGCTCCGGCGCCGGAGACTCCCGTCGACAAATACCAGCGTTACCTCTACGAAGCCCCGCGCGGCGCCCAGAAAATTCCCACCGGGCAGCCGCTCCCGTTTCGGGCCTTTCTGTTCAACAACACTTCGCTGAAGAGGAGCGCTCTCAACAAAGTTCCGCTTTTCGATGAAAAGATCAAAGTCTACGGCGGCGAGGATACCGAGTTCTCCTACCGGCTCAGCAAACATTTCCGGGGAAGATTCTTTTATGCATCGGAAATCCGGGCCATTCATCACCATTACCGCCCCATCGAGACCGCGCTTGAGAATATCGAAAATTTCGGGCGGACGGTCGTTCCGTACCTCCTGCGCAAACACCCCGGCCTCATCTCACTCTATGGCGCTAACTTTCTGGATTGCCGGGCCATTTTTCCCGAACAGTTTTATAATCCCTTTAAACTGGCCGCCGGTTTCATCCTCAAGAATCGGGTATTCCGAATCCTGATGCTGGCCGTTTACCGCATAATTCCGTTTCCTTTATCCAACGGAATCGTGAAATTACTCATGGCGTCGGCGCTCTTACACGGATTATCCCGGGCTATACACGATGATCGAAACAGATAAAATTCGCCTCGGAACTTCGGGCTACAGTTTTCAGGACTGGATCGGCCCTTTTTACCCGCCCGGCATCGAAAAAGGGCAAATGCTGAATTTTTACGCCCAGAAATTTTCGACGGTCGAAGTCAACAGCACCTATTACCGGATTCCGCACCCGGCTGTGTTTTACCACATGGCCGAGAAGACGCCGGACAATTTCGATTTTATCGTCAAAGTCAACAAAGAAACGACGCATACGCGCAAAGAGAATGCGGAGGCTTGCCGGCTGTTACTGGAAGCGGTTATGCCGCTGCGTGAATCCCGCAAACTCTCCGGTTTCCTGGCCCAATTTCCATACGGTTTTCAAAACACCACGCCGAATCGCAAGCACCTGATCGAAACGCGCCAACTGCTTAAAGATGACCCGCTCTTCGTTGAATTCCGGCATGACAGTTGGGCGCTGCCGGAGGTGTCCCGCATGCTGAGCGACCACGCCATCGGTTACGTCTGCGTGGACGAACCGCCCCTGGGTCATATGCTGCCGCCGCAGGAAATCGTCACGTCCGACACCGGCTACGTGCGCTTTCACGGCCGTAACAGCGAAACCTGGTGGGACCAGAGCAAGGGCAATCGCTACGATTACCGTTACTCCAAAAGCGAGCTGGAAGACTGGAAAAGCCGCATCTACCGGATTCTCACGCAGGTCAAAAAACTCTACCTGTTTTTCAACAATTGCCATCACGGACACGCGCCGGAGAATGCCTTCGAATTGTCCGATATTTTATACGGGTAAACTATGAAAATCGCCGCTATCGATCTGGGCACCAATTCGGTTATCCTGCTGATCCTCGAAAAAACGAGCGGCGGAGCACTGATTCCACTTTTTCAGCGCAGCACGATCACACGCATCGGCTACAGAGTCGGGCAGACCGGGATGATCCAGCCCGAAGCCGCAGCCCGTACGCTGCAAACCCTGCAGGAATACAAAACCGTCATCGACCAATTCGAAGTAGCGCAGGTCCTCGCCGGGGCCACAAGCGCCCTGCGGGATGCCCGGAATTCGGCCGAATTTATGGAATCCGTAACGCACACAATTCAATTGCAGCCGCAAATCATTTCCGGGGAAGAAGAGGCCCGCTATGTGCAGGTGGCCACGCGGCATGAATTCCCCGCAATCGACGGCGATGTGCTGGTTTTCGACATCGGCGGCGGCAGCACCGAATTGATCGCTTACAATGGATCGAAGATCCGCTACATGCAGAGTCACAACGTCGGGGCCGTACGCTTCACGGATGCGTTCGTCAGCGGCGATCCGATGACCGAAGCTGAAGCCGAAACCGCCCGGGAAGCCGTTCTGGGCAGTTTGCCCGGCAGCGAAATCCTACCCGGCAAGGCGACCGGCATCGGCTGCGGCGGTACGATCACGACGCTCCAGGCCGTCAACCTGCAGCTCTTTTCCTACGATTCAACTAAAATCCATAAATCGGTCCTCACCATTCGGGACGTCAAAAAACTCTTCAATCTTTTTCGCTCCCGACCGCTCGAAGCCCGCAAAAGCATCACCGGTCTGCATCCCAAACGGGCCGACATCATCCCCATGGGCGCCCTGATCGCGCTCAGCGTAATGCAGAAGTTCGGCCTGGAGCAAATCTTCGTCTCCGACCGCGGTCTGCGCTGGGGTATGATTTATGACTTTATCGAAAAAATGGAGAAACCGGCCGCTTAATCGCGGTGCTTATCCCGGTTGGCGAAATACTGGCTGGCGAGCAGCAGGGTGCGTTTTTCGTTCTCGTCCAGGCTGTCGTAGCCGGTCTTATTGATTTTATCCAGAATGCGATCCACTTCCTCTTTCAGGGTAATATCCGCGTCGTAGCGCGAACGAATATCCACATCCTGCTTCGGTACGCGCCGGACAAATCGCTTGAAGGGATTCTTCATACGGATCTTCGGCAGATGGATTGTGAGATTCAGCGAGCGCATGAGATCATAGCGTTTCAGATAGAGGAAACCGATCAGTAGCCCCCCCAGATGGGTCAGATGGCTGATGTTGCCGCCGCCGGAATTGAAAGTGGAGATGAAGGTGATCGCACCCATGATCATCACGAAATATTTGGCCTTGATCGGAATCAGAAAATAGAAGTAAATCAGCCGTTCGGGAAACATCATCCCGAAGGCCAGCAGGATCGCATAGATCGCGCCGCTGGCGCCAACCACAGGAATACTGGAATTCCAGCTGAACAGCATCGTAATCAGGCCGGAACCGATTCCCGTCAGGAAATAGTAGCGGTAAAACTCTTTTCGGCCCCAACGGTTTTCCAACTCCATGCCGAACATCCAGAGCGCGAACATATTGAAAAAGATATGCCCAAAACCGCCGTGGATGAACATATAGGTGAACAATTGCCAGACGTAGCCGCGTCCCCACACAAAACTGGGCACCAGCCCGAAAAACTTATTAAAAGTGCCCTGAAGCTGAAAAAGCATCATGAAAACAAAAACGGCGACATTGGCGATGATGATGTTGCGGAGCGCACCTTTAAACAGACGCGGACGCACGTAATAGTTGCCGTAGCCTGAATTGGAGTACCTGTTATCGTTCATCGGCGAATCAATCCTTATTCCTGGTCCCCGTCGACCGAACGCATGTTCATCAGCATTTCAATGCTTTTCACCTTACTGCGAATTTCGAGATGTTGCGCGATGTAATATACGAGAAAACGCACAATTTTGAAATCATGTTCATCTATGGTCAAAGTTGACAGGTCGCTAATCGTTTGCATACGGTTCAATTTTCTGAGTGTTTCTGTGTCTTCAACTCCCAGCGTCTGAAAATGTTCGGCGTAATGTCCGCAATCTTCGCAGAGCAGCTGTCCCGACGCAGAATTATAGATGGCCTTCCTCAGCGGCCGGTTACAGATACCGCACTTTTCAAGGCTCAATCCGTAACCCAGCAATTGAGTCATGCCGCTTAAAAAATAAAGCAGGGGGGCATGCAGATGCCCGGGCTGGCCGTCCATGCAGCGCAGTACCTCAACCGCGTGGTCAAAGACGGCCTCATCGCGATGGTGATCAATCACGAATTTGTCGATGCACTCGATCACGGCCATGGCATACATACTGTCCGTAAATTCGCTGACATTTCTGAAAAGGGCCTGGATCAATTCGATTTTACTGAGCGTCTGGATTTCGCGGGTGGGTTTGTAGTAGTAGATTAACTCGACGAGGTTCAGGGGTTCGAGATAGCCGCGAAAGGCGCTCTTCAGGCGGCGTGCGCCTTTGGCGATGACGGAAATTTTCCCCTGCGAGCGCGTAAAAAACCGCACAATACTGCTGGTCTCCTGGAAAGGCACATTCTTAAGAACCAGCGCTGCTGTATTGATCAATGCCATGAATTAGTTGACTGACGTGATAACCACAGTCACCGTCTCCGGGCCGAAACGAGCTGCGCGTTTCCGCTCTGAGACGTCGGTTTAATAGGCTTTACCAAAAATGGCGATCTTATCCGCCGGCTTCCCGGTATAGAGGCATTTCCCGGTTCCGCCGGGTTGTTCGAAAGGTATGCAGCGCACCGTAGCTTTAGTCTCGGTCTGGATCAGTTCCTCGTCTGCGCTGCTGCCGGCCCACCAGCCGCTGGCGAATCCGCCTTTATCGACGACTTCTTTGAGTTCGTCGTAACTTTTGACTTCGAACGTATTGCGGTTGCGGAATTCCAGCGCACGCTTGAACATATCGCTCTGCAGCGTCTCCAGCATTTCAACGGCGGTCGTCACCAGCTGAGCGAAAGCGATGAATTGCTTTTCGCCGTTATCCCGGCGTACGAGCACGGCCTGCTCTTTTTCCAGATCTTTCGGGCCGATTTCCATGCGCAGCGGCACGCCCTTCATCTCCCACTGGTTGAACTTCCAGCCCGGTGAAACCTGCTCGTTATCATCGACGAAAAGGCGAACGCCCGCCTTTTGCAGATCGGCGCTGATTTCAGCGACTTTCGCCAACCCGGCGCTTTTCTGGTCGTCGCTGCGCCAGATGGGCACGATCACAACCTGGTAGGGGGCAACCTTAGGCGGCATGATCATTCCCTTGTCGTCGCCGTGCGCCATGATGACGGCGCCCACCAGACGTGTGCTGACGCCCCAGCTGGTGGCGTAGACATATTCCTGCTGATTTTCTTTATTCAGAAAAGTAACATCAAAGGCCTTGGCGAAATTCTGACCGAGATAGTGTGATGTGCCGGCCTGCAGGGCTTTCATGTCGCCCATCATGGCCTCGATCGCGTAAGTCCGCACTGCGCCGGCGAATTTTTCTGCCTCCGTCTTCTGGCCGACATAAACCGGAATCGCCAGGTAATCCTCTGCAATCTGCCGGTAGACATCGATCATCCGCAGGGCCTCCTCCTCCGCCTCCCCGGCGCTGGCGTGGGCCGTATGGCCTTCCTGCCACAGGAATTCGGTTGTGCGCAGAAACAGGCGCGTGCGCATTTCCCAGCGCACGATGTTGGCCCACTGGTTGATCAGCAGCGGCAGATCGCGGTAGGAATTGATCCACTTCTTGTACATCGACCAGATGATCGTCTCGGAGGTCGGCCGGATGATCAGTTCTTCTTCCAGTTTGGCGTCCGGATCGACTATGACGCCCTCGCCATGCGGATTCTGTTTCAGGCGATAATGGGTCACGACGGCGCATTCCTTGGCAAAACCCTCGACATGGGCGGCCTCGCGGCTCATGAACGATTTCGGGATGAACATCGGAAAATAGGCGTTGACATGCCCGGTTTCCTTGAACATGCGATCGGCTATATCGCGGATATTTTCCCACAAGGCATAGCCGTACGGCCGGATCACCATGGTCCCTTTCACCGGGCCATAATCGGCCAGTTCACCCTTTAAGACAACATCCGTATACCATTTGGCATAATCTTCGGTCTGCTTGGTAACACCCTTTGACACACTTCCACCTGTTCTATAGTTCTGGTTGTCCTGATTAAATCCCGGTCTTCTTTTCCTTATAACCGATGCGCGGAAACGGATTCACAATGCTCGTGCATACATTATAAAGATGGGCTGCGACGCGTTTTAAAAAGCGAATATAGAGCGAGAGCGCCACCGCATCGGCGGCGTTCAGACTGCTCTGACCTTTCACCAGCAATTCATTCAGTTTGGCCGTTGTCGCTGAAAGCGGCTTATACGCGTTGACGACTTTTCGTGCTATTTCAGCCTCGGAGGTCGGGAAGGCCTCAATCGTATCCTTGAAAAATTCTTTAATCTGGTTTTCAATCCCGGTAACATCTTCTTCAAACTCGCCGGCGGAGAGTTTTTTACCTCTCAATTGCACCAGATCGGCGATGTTTTTGGTATAATCCCCGATGCGCTCGATATCGATCACCACGCTGGCCAGGGTCAATCCGGCATTAATGTCGCATTTATCCGAAATGATGAGGTGCTGCAGCACTTTGCGCCTCACCTCGCGCTCCGCTTTGTTGACCAATTTATCCTGTTTATAAATATCGATCTGAAAATCGGGCCCGTCGCCCTCCCGGAGCGTCCGCTGCGATTCCAGAAACATCTCCTGATCATGGCGCAGCATCGTGAGGGCTTCATCCAGCGCTTCCCGGGAGAGATCTTTCTTTCTCCAGACCTGTAAAAACTCCTTTAACATATCTACCTCATGAGTGTGATGACTAACAGCGGTATTAAAAAGAACATTACCACGATGTATAAAACCGGCACAAAGCGGTACCTGGCCGACCATCTCGCGAAGACCGTCGCCATTCGGATTGGAATTTGCTTCAACGGAAGAAAAATTGCAATCCCAAATAAATTAAAAGTGAGGTGGCAAAATGCAATCGTCACGGCGCCGGAATCGCCCGTCGCCAGGGAAGCCAGGAACGCCGTGATCGTCGTGCCGACATTCGCTCCCAGGTCAAACGGGTAGATTTTCTTCAGGCTGACCACGCCGGCGGCCGCCAGCGGGACAACCAGCGATGTCGTGATAGAGCTGCTCTGAACAAGAGCGGTAAACAGGGTTCCCAACAGGAGCGCCCGCAGGGTTGTCTTGAAAATATACCTGTCGAAAAAAGCCTCGATTTTTTCCAGAACCAGCAATTTCATCACCAGTACGATATATCGCAATGCCAGAAAAAGGAGCAAAAACGCTATCACGACTCCGATCCAGGGGTGATTCGGAAAGAAACCGAGGATAAAGTGGGCGACCGGTTTGAGAATGGCATTCAGCGGATTAACGACTTTCAATCCCCCCAGATTCACAAAAATACCGGCGCCGGCGCTGGCGACGACACCGATTATGTTGAAAAAATACTGCAACGGAAATAACACGATAACCGAAAGCACATTGAAGAAATCATGCACGATGCTCGCCGCGAAGGCCCGCTCGAACTCCTCGGTCCGCCGGATATGCCCCAGTGAAACAAGCAGGTTGGTGACGCTCGTTCCGATATTCGCGCCCATGACAATCGGTATCGCCAGCGGAATAGTGAGAACCCGGGCAGCTACCAGGCTGACCACCAGTGAAGTGGTCAGCGAAGAGCTCTGTACCAGGCTGGTCGAGAAAATACCGACAAAAAGCCCGAGAAGAGGATTGGACACCGTCTGCATGATGGATTCGGCGGTCCCTTTACCCATCAATTTAAAAGAAGAGCCGATCAGGGTGATACTCAGCAGAAAGACATAAATCAGTCCCAGAAGAGCTGCGACTTTGAGCATTCCGCTTGCATAAGATTTATACTTATCATCCATACGGGCATTCCATTTTTACTTCGTATTGACTGCTTTCATCTCGGGCGAAGTTACAAAAATTTCTCTCATTATTCAGGTCTTTTCGGACCGTGGGCACTTTCTTTACTGAAAATTTACACAAATCAATCTCACCGGAAAATCTATCCCAATTATACAAAAACGCGGCGAGTACTCTCTTAATCCCTTGAGGAATGACCGTCTTCAGCCCATCACTTGCGGCCCGGCGACGCCGTGATTCCGCAGCGTGACATTTGGATAAAAAGGCGCATTCGCCTAAATTCATCTGTCAAACAAGTCAAGCAAACAACCGGTGTTGAATAGACCCGTATTCCGGAAAATAGCAAGGAAATGATATGACACCAAATCAAAATTTCGCGATAGGGATCGATCTGGGTGGCACCAAACTGCTGGCCGCAATCATCGATCGCAATGGAACCATCCTGAACCGGGTGAAACTTCCGACCAATCTAAAGAAACCCGGCGATCTTGTCAAACTATTCTGCAAAGCCATCGACAAATTACTGGCGGAAAGCGGGCAAAATCTGTCGGAAGTCTGCGCCATCGGCATCGGAGCCGCCGGCCTGATTGACCCCGATGCCGGCATCATCCTGCAGGCCCCCAATCTGAACGTCCTGAATGGACTGGACCTGAAGCAGCCCCTCGAAGCAAGCTATCATTTACCTGTTTGCATGGATAATGACGTCAATATCGGAACCTTCGGCGAGGCGGCAATCGGAGCGGCGCAGGGCTCGCGCGATGTCGTCGGCATTTTCCTGGGAACCGGAATCGGCGGCGGGATTATCCTCAATAACGATATTTACCACGGTTTTACCAAAACCGCCGGAGAAATCGGACATACGACCCTCAATTTCAAGGGGCGTAAGCATCCCCTGAAAACGGCTCCGCAGGGTACCCTGGAGGCCTACGCCGGCCGGATCGCGATTATGAAACGAATTAAAAGCCTGATCGCCCAGGGCAAACCGAGCGTGGTGCCGCAACTGATCCACGGCAATTGGAACCAGCTGAAATCCAGCGTTCTGAAAAAAGCCCTGAAAAAAGGCGATGCCGTCGTCGAAAAGGTACTGAGCGAAACAGCCGAATATGTGGGAATCGGCGTCGCGAACATCGCCCACATTCTCGGTCCTGAATATATCGTCCTGGGGGGCGGTATCATGGAAGCCGTGGGTGATTTCCTGCTGCCGCGGATCATCGCGATCGCCCAGAAACGCGCGCTGGAGAACTCGCTGAAAGGGGTCAAAATCGTGGAAGCCAAACTGGGCGATGACGCCATCATCCTGGGGGCGGCCATGTGGGCTTTCAAAAACACAGTCTGGGGAACACAAACCGAGAAATGATCAATACCTGCAGAATCTTGCAGTATAACGTGATCCGCCGCCTTCCGCAATTATTCGATTCCCAAACGGGAACGGAGGAGTGATGAAAAAAATCTTCCTGGTCCGGCACGCGAAAGCCGAAAAACGCAATTTCTCCCAGATCGATTTTGAACGGAAATTGACCGCACGGGGCGAGGCCGACGCGCTTTTCTGCGCCGGCTTTCCGGGCAAATCGGATTGGCAGCGTTCCCGCTTAATTTCCAGCCACGCTCCCCGCGCACTGCAAACCGCCGAAATCTTTGCCCGGCAGGGAAATTACGATCTCAACGCCATCGGGATCGAGGAGATGCTGTATGAAGACCCGGATATCCCGGCCATGCTGCAAATCATCCGCAAACTGCCCGAAGAAATCGAAACCCTCATGATCTTCGGCCATAATCCATTCATGACCGATTTCGCCGTCTACCTCTGCCCGGCCATTTTCACTGATCTGCCCACGGCCGGAATCGTGGGTCTGGCTTTCGAAGGCAGCTGGAAGGGAATCCAGCCTCAAACGATGCAACTGCAGCTCTTTGAATTTCCGACCGCTCACCTGGCCGTCGAGGATCTGCGCGGCGCGATCCGGAAGGAGTTCAGCGCCGAAATCGCCCAAAATGTGCAGGCCTTCCTGGAAAAGCATACGACCGAAATTTCTACGGATATGAAAAAGAGTATCGGCAAGGCCGCCGATAAAATCGCGGCAAAATTCATGGATACTGCCAAAGCCCACGCCAATATGCTGCTGCGCGAAAAATTGCTGCGCCTGAAAACCGACTAAAAACCGGTTAAAAAGAAAAAGGATTCCAGATTTTCCTTTACATTTACGACCATTTGAATTATTGTACAGGTCGGTAAAAATATTCCGGCATTCGGAATAGAGGTTTAATTTTTAGATGAATTACCGCCCCAAAGAGCTGAGCTGGCTTTCCTTCAATGCGCGTGTACTGCAGGAAGCCGCGGATCCATCCGTTCCGCTTTTCGAACGGGTCAAATTTCTCGGGATCTACTCTTCCAACCTGGATGAATTCTTCCGCGTCCGGGTAGCGACCCTCAACCGCCTTGCCCTGCTCGGCCAGGACGCCCGCAAGATTCTCGGCTATGATCCCAAAATCGTACTGAAGCAAGTCCAAAAATCCGTGCTGGTTCTGAACCGGGAATTCGATGAAGTCTACCTCGGCCTGATCCGGGACCTGGCCGAGAAAAACATCTTTATCGTCGATGAGACCGGTTTGAGTCCCGAGCAGCAGGATTATGTCCGGAATTATTTCAATAAAACGGTTCGCCCGAAATTGATCCCGATCATGATCGATCAGGTCGAGAAAATTCCGGATATGCGGGACGATTCCATTTACCTGGCCGTCTCGCTTAAATCCCGGACCGGTTCCCGTCCGACCAAGAGTGCGCTCATCGAAATTCCCAGCGATGTCCTCCCGCGTTTCGTGATCCTGCCGCAAACCGGCGAGAAACGCTCCGTGATTCTGCTGGATGACGTCATTCGCTTCAACCTGCGGGCCATTTTCTCGCTCCTGCCCTACGATAGATTCCAGGCCTATACCGTTAAATTGTCGCGCGATGCGGAACTGGACATCGGCGACGACCTGTCCCAGAGCTATATCAACAAACTTTCCCATAGCCTGAAGCAGCGCAAAGAGGGTAATCCGGTCCGCTTCATTTACGATGAAAGAATTCCGGAACCGTTCTTAAAACTGTTTATCAAGAAACTAAAACTGAGCAAAATCGGCACCCTGATTCCCGGAACCCGTTATCATAATTTCAAGGATTTTATCAAATTCCCCGATTTCGGACAGACCCAGTTAAAATATCCGGATTTTCAGAATATTCCACACCACGAGGTGGACCAGCAAAAAAGCTTCTTCCAGATCGTTCGCAAGAAGGATATTCTGTTACATTACCCCTACCACACCTTCAATCATGTCATCGACCTGCTGCGGGAAGCGTCCATCGATCCGAAAGTCAAATCGATCAAAATCACCCTTTACCGGGTGGCGCGCGATTCGAGTGTGATCAATGCCCTGATCAACGCGGTCAAGAACGGCAAAACAGTCGTGGTGATCCTCGAACTGCAGGCCCGTTTCGATGAAGCCGCCAACATTTACTGGGCTCAGAAACTTCAGGAGGAAGGCGTACGGGTGATTTACGGCGTGCCGGGTCTCAAAGTGCATGCGAAATTATGCCTGATCACGCGCCGCAGACCGGGCGGAGCCGAACTTTTCGCCATCGTCGCGACCGGCAATTTCAACGAAGACACGGCGCGTATCTATAGTGATCACAGCCTGTTCACGGCCGACAAACGCATTACCATGGAAGTCAAAAACGTCTTCGATTTCTTCGAGAACAACTATTACCAGACATCCTTCAAGCATCTGATTGTCTCCCCGTTCGACCTGCGCAAAAAAATAAACCTGCTGATCAGGAATGAAATTAAAAACGTCAAGGAAGGCAAACCGGCCTATATCTTCATCAAGCTCAACAACCTGGTCGACTTCAAAGTCATCAATCTGCTGTACACCGCCAACGAGGCCGGCGTGAAAATCCGCCTGCTGGTGCGCGGGATGATCTCGCTGGTGACCGGACTGCCCGGAATCAGCGAGCATATCGAAGCCTACGGCCTTGTGGACAAATTCCTGGAGCATTCGCGGATTTTCATCTTCTGCAATAACGGCAACCCAAAGTATTTTATCACCTCGGCTGACTTGATGCAGCGTAACATCGATCGCCGGGTGGAAGTGACTTGCCCGATTTACGATAAATCGATCCAGGAGGAATTGAGCACCTTCATGGAAATCCAGTGGCGGGACAATACCAAATCCAGAATCCTGAACAAGTCTCTCAACAATCATATCCGGCCGAACGGCAATCATCAGAAAAACCGGGCCCAGTGGCAGATCTACGATTTTCTGAAGGAACTTCACGGTCCCGGGCATCGCGCCGAATAGATAGCGTTACATAGATCGTCGCACTTTTTTATATTTGGTTTCGCCCAAATTCATGTGAACGAGTCGGAGTTTCCATGGAAAGCCCGATACGCTACAGCCTCCCGGAAGACCTGTCCTTCAGTGATCTTCTCGATCAAACCGCGCGCACTTTTCGCTTGCGGAAACTGCCGTCTCAGAACCTGCGCCTGAATTGCCTGGATACCTTCGACTGGCGGCTCTTCTGCGGCAATGCCGTTCTGTATCAAAGCCCGTCATCATTCATACTCCGGCGGGTAGACCCGGAAAAAACGCTACTCGAATGGCCGCTGCCTTCGTCGGGAACACCGCGCTTCGCCCGCGATTTCGAAGACGCCCGTATCCGCACTATTCTGGAAAAATATACGGGCCCGCGAGCCCTCATCCCTTACCTGTCCCTGCGCAGCCGCATCGACGGATACGCCGTACTGAATGCCGACGAAAAAACGGTTTTGCAGATTTTCCTGGAAACAATCAGGCATGCCCGGGACGGTGAACCGCACCGAAGCTTCCGCGCCCTGCGCCTGCAGCCGGTCAGGGGATATCATCGCGATTTGGCCCGGTTCCGGGATTTTCTGGCGTCTCTGAACCTGGTCGAAGACAGCACGCCTCTGATTGTTCAGATCGCCGGCGCCCAGGGTATCCGGATTGGGGAAAACTGCCATAAATTTTACAATACCGTAGCGCCGGAGATGACCGGCCGGCAGGCGGCGCTGATCATCCTGTCCGGGCTGTTCGAAATCGTCCAAAGCAACGAAAAAGGCGTCATCGAAGACATCGACACGGAGTTCCTGCACTATTTCCGAATTGCGATCCGCAAATCCCGTTCGTTTCTCAGCCAGATGAAGGACATTTTCCCGCCCGAAATTACCGAGAAATTGCGCGGTGACCTCTCCCATCTCGGCCGGCTGAGCAATCCGCAGCGCGACCTGGATGTCTATCTGCTCAAAGAAAAAATCTACTGCGACATACTCCCGCCCGCCCTGTGGAGCGGCCTCGATCCGCTGTTTCGGCAGTTGCGCCGGGAACGTGGAAAAGCGCATCGCCGGCTCGTCAAAGCGCTACGCTCCGCTTCCTGCCGTCATATGCTGCGGAATTGGAAGAATTTTCTCGATCCGACACAAGCCGATGAATATGAAGAGACCCCGAATTCGGGGAAGCCGATCCTCTCTCTCGCTCAGCGTAACATCGCTAAAAGCTACCGTCAAATTAAAAATACAGGCCGGCGGATTGACGAGCGGGCAAGTGACGCGCAGTTCCACCGCCTGCGGATCGAATGCAAAATTTTACGCTACCTGCTTGAGTTTTTCCAGGCGCTCTTCCCCGCCGGGGACATTCAGCATCTGATCGGTGATTTAAAACGCGTGCAGGACAACCTGGGTGAATATAACGATCTGGCTGTTCAGCAAAATTACCTCTCCGCATTTTTGCGGGCAATGCCCGCCGAAAAGGAAGAAACCATCGCGCTGGCCGCGGCGATCGGCGGCCTGGTTTGCCACCTGCACGACCGGCAAAACAGCGTCCGGGAGAATTTTGCCCGGGAATTCCGTAAATTCATGTCACCTGAAAACACAGCTCTTTTCCGGCATCTTTTCGAAAAAAACAGGCGAAAGGAATCGTCAAATTGAAGATCATTGCAGTTTACAACATGAAAGGCGGCGTGGGCAAAACCGCAACAGCCGTCAACCTGGCCTACCTCTCCGGACGCGACGGTAACCGCAGCTTGCTCGTCGACCTGGATCCCCAGGGTTCCTCGACCTATTATTTCCGAATCCGCACGCCCAAAAAACTCAGCGGTAAGGCCCTGATCAAGGGCGGTCAGAAGATCGATAAACGGATCAAGGGCACGGACTATAGCAACCTCGACCTGCTGCCCGCCAGCTTCTCTTACCGCAATCTGGACATCCTGCTGGATGACCGCAAACGCTCGCGCCAGCGTCTCAAAGAGGTGCTCAGGCCATTCAAAAGCGAATACGATATCGTATTTCTGGACTGTCCGCCGAATATTACCCTAGCCTCCGAAAATGTTTTCTTTGCTGCCGATTTGATCCTTTTGCCATTGGTACCCACCACTCTGTCCGTGATTACGCTCGAGAAACTGCTGCAGTTTTTCCGGGACAACCAGCTTGATGAAACCAAAATCCGCAGCTTTTTCTGCATGGTCGAAAAACGCAAATCGATGCACCGCCAGATTATGGAAGACCTGCCCCTCCGGATGGACGGAATTTTCAGCAGCCAGATCCCCTATTCCGCCATCGTCGAAAAAATGGGCGTGCACCGCAAGCCGGTCATGGTTTTCGCGGCCCAATCCGCCCCTGCGCAGGCTTACCGGCGACTCTGGAGCGAAGTCGCCGCTCATATCGCAAATCTCTGATCGACTATTGCCCGACAGCGTATAATTCCTATACGGATTCGTATAACAATTACACGAGCTAGCTCAGATTTTATTTTTTAAATTATTGAATAATTTGCATTTTACCGCTTGGAACATATTTTGATAAGATATCCAACCAGTCTTGAAAAAGACTACGGTGAGAAAGCGACGGGTTTAAAAAGTTATGAACAGGGTGCGGAATGAGTAGTGTCAGGATAGTGCTGATTTATAGCATGCTTCTCGCTCTTTCGGTAGCGGAACTCGATGCCAGGCTGATCAATTTCGAGCGGGAGGAATGGACCAATATCGCCGGCGGCGTCGGCTATACGATTACCAAACAGGGACCGGGCTGGAACGGCGGCATCAGTCACAATTTCGGCCGCAAGCACTTTTTTCAGGTCGCGCTCTCCGTAACCAACGGCGATTTCAGTCAGCACAAATACTATCTCAACACCCTGAGCGTTTCGACCGGCGCTCGCCACGCGGGAAAATATTTTTTAGAAGCCCTGTTCATCGGCCCATCCTTTAATTCCGGAAAGATCAAGAATCCCCCGATTCCGAATATTATCAATCAATGGAGCGAAACATCGGGAATGGGGATTTGGACGAATTTACAGGTTATCTTCCGCCCGCCGCCCCTGCCCGATGTAGCTTTCGGCCTCGATATCTATTCGAACTGGAACCGGGCCAAGAACAACTACGGAATCCGCTTTGCGCTCTCGTTCAGCAACAGCACTAAAAAGGAATTCTAGCCCAAAATCCCCATATTTGCGCTTTCCCGAATGTCTCACGAACAGCGTTTTGCTCTGAGCGCTTGCCCTAAAATCCGCTCAGAAAGCCGCACCCGGTTTTCGTTTTGCCGAGGGAACGCCGATTAAAATATTGCAATTAGCGACTATCTTCGTAAATTTTCGGCCGCAAAGGAGAAATTATGAGCAAATATTTACTGATCGTAGAATCGCCCTCCAAGGCCCGCACCATCAAGAAATTCCTGGGCAAGGATTTTCAGGTCGTGGCTTCGGTCGGACATGTTCGCGATCTGCCGCAGAAAGAGCTCGGCGTCGACATCGAAAAGAACTTTACTCCCAAATATGTGACCATCCAGGGCAAGACCAAGATCATACAGCAACTCAAGGCGGCCGCCAAAGAGGCCTCCAAAATTTACCTGGCTCCGGACCCGGACCGCGAGGGCGAAGCGATTGCCTGGCATATCGCCAACCTGTTGAAGGCGGACGAGAAGAGCATCGAACGCGTGCTGTTCAACGAGATCACGCGCAGCGGCATTCAGTACGGCATCGCGCACCCGCGCAAAATCGATACCAGCCTGGTGAACGCCCAGCAGGCCCGCCGGATTCTGGATCGCCTGGTCGGTTACCAGGTCAGCCCGATCCTGTGGCGCACCGTCTTTCGCGGATTAAGCGCCGGGCGCGTTCAATCGGTTGCCGTGCGCATTATCTGTGAGCGTGAAGAGGAAATCGAAATTTTCAAGCCCGTTGAATTCTGGGATATTTTCGCCGATCTGAAGACCGGCGGTGATGAGGAATTCACGGCCAAATGCCTCAAGATCCGTAATCGCAAGGCTTCGATCCCCGATCGGGAGGCCATGCAGGGCCATCTGGCCGCACTGCAAAACGCCGATTACCGGGTCGACGCCCTCCAGGTCAAGGAGGTCAGGAAATCGCCCGCTCCGCCGTTCACCACCAGCACCCTGCAGCAGGAAAGCACGCGCCGCTTCAAGTTTACCGCGACCCGCACCATGCGAATTGCCCAGCAACTGTACGAGGGTATCGATATCGAAGGCGACCCGGCCGGTCTGATCACTTACATGCGTACTGATTCGGTGCGCATCTCGAACGAAGCCGTGAACGGCATCCGGGATTACATCGCCGGGGCTTTCGGCCAGGATTACCTGCCCGCGAAAGCGCGCCATTTCCAGACTAAAAAGAAAAACGTGCAGGACGCTCACGAAGGGATTCGCCCCACGCGTATCGATCTGCCGCCCGATAAAATTGCCGCCTACCTGTCCAAGGAGCAGCTGAAACTCTATAGCCTGATCTGGAACCGTTTTACCGCCTGCCAGATGGAGCCGGCCGTTTACTCCCAGAAAACCATTGATGTCAGCGCCGGCGAGTACCTCTTCCGGACCGTCGGTACAACACTCATCTTCGACGGCTTCCTGCGTACCTGGAAAGGGGACCAGGAGACCAGCGACAATAGCGACAAACTGCCGCGCAAACTCGAAGCGGGCGATCCTCTGGAGCTGCTCCGGCTGCGGCCCGAACAAAAATTCACCGAACCGCCGGTACGCTTCACCGAAGGCACCCTGATCAAAGAGCTGGACAGCCTTGGAATCGGGCGGCCCAGCACCTACGCAACGATTGTGTCGACCATCATCGACCGAAAATATATCGAGAAGAAAATCAATCAGCTCAGTCCGACGGAACTGGGCAAGACAACCAACAAAATTCTGGTTAACGGGATGCCGGATATTTTCAACATCAAATTCACGTCCCAAATGGAAGACGACCTGGATAGCATCGAAGCCAATCGCAAGGACTGGCTGACGGTCCTGAACGATTTTTATCCACCTTTTAAAAAATCGCTGGATCAGATGGACGCCCGCCGCAAGGAAATCAAAGACAGCATCCAGGAAAAAACAGACGAAATCTGTGAACAGTGCGGATCGCCCATGGTCATCAAATGGAGCAAGAACGGACGCTTCATGGCCTGCTCCGGATTCCCGGAATGCCGCAACACCCGCACTCTGGACGGCGATGATGAACCGGCCAGGGAGGATAAAAGCTGCCCGAACTGCGGCAGCCCAATGGTCGTCAAGCAGGGTCGTTTCGGTAAATTCTGGGCCTGCTCCGGCTATCCGAAATGCAAGACGACCGAGCCCTTCACGATGAACATCAGCTGCCCGGAGCCCGATTGTGGCGGCAAAATCGTCGAAAAACACACCAAACGGGGCAAGATCTTCTACGGCTGCAGCAATTATCCCAATTGCAAATTCGCCTCCTGGAACGAGCCGGTGGACAAAAAATGCGAGAGCTGCGGACACCCGATCCTGGAGCGCAAGACGAACAAATCGAAGAACATTGTGAATATATGTCCGCAGTGCAAGACCGAGTTCCCGGACGGAGTCTAGACCGGCTGCAGCGCCCCATCAAATCTCTGTTAGTATTTAGCAGCCTGCATTCATTATATTAGCGGGATTTTTAACCAAGCAGAGGATTAGCACAGAATGTCGAAAAACAATCGCAATATACAGATGGAGAAACTGGTTTCTCTGAGTAAACGCCGCGGATTTATCTTTCAATCCAGCGAAATCTACGGCGGCCTGAACAGCTGCTGGGATTACGGCCCGCTGGGCGTCGAACTGAAACGCAACATCAAAGATCTCTGGTGGCAGGATATGATCACCAGCCGCGAAAATGTCGTCGGTATGGATGCCGGCATCCTGATGCATCCCAACGTCTGGGTCGCCTCGGGTCACGTCGCAAACTTCCATGATCCGTTGATCGACTGCAAACAGTGCAAAACCCGTTTCCGCGAAGACAAGGCCCCGACCTATTTCAAGTGCACCAATTGCGATTTCAAGTTTAAGGTCTCGAATGGTTTCGTCGAAACAGAAAATCAATTTAGAAGTCTTTTTACAAATTATCCACCTGGACGTAATTACCCTAGAGCAATTGCGCTTTTTGAAGCAGGTATTTACGCAGAGGATTTGTCACAATATAAGGACTCAGATTGCCCGCATTGTAAAGCGCTTAAATCCGTAAACGTCGAAAAGATTAACTGCCCCAATTGCGGCAGTCCCGAACTTTCCAATGCCAAACAGTTCAACCTGATGTTCAAAACCCATTTCGGACCCAGCGAGGATTCAGCCTCCGAGGTCTACCTGCGCCCCGAGACTGCCCAGGGAATTTTCGTCAATTTCGATAATGTCATGACCGCCGCACGCGGCAAGTTGCCCTTTGGTATCGGCCAGATCGGCAAAGCCTTTCGCAACGAGATCACGACCGGCAATTTCATCTTCCGCTCGCGCGAGTTCGAGCAGATGGAATTGGAATTTTTCGTTAAGAAAGAAGAGAGCGAAAAATGGCACGAGTACTGGGTTCAGGAACGTTTCAACTGGTATAAAAAAATCGGCATCCGGGAGGATAACCTGCGCCTGCGCCCGCATACGCATGACGAACTGGCCCACTATGCACGGGCCTGTACGGATGTGGAATACCGCTTCGCCTTCGGGTGGTCCGAACTGGAAGGCATCGCCGACCGGCAGACCTTCGATCTCGATCAGCACATTCAGGCCAGCGGCAAAAAACTGAGCTATTTCGACAGCGAAAAAAACGAGCATATCGTCCCGGCGGTGGTCGAGAGTTCGGCCGGCGTGGATCGCACGATCCTGACCGTCCTGACGGACGCTTACTGGGAAGATGAGGAGCATGACCGCGTCGTGCTGCGGCTCGATCCGAGGGTCGCACCAATCAAAGCAGCGGTCCTGCCGCTCGTCAACCGCGACAATATGCCGGAGACAGCCCGCAGCATTTTCGAAGACGTGAAGCGCAACATGGCGGCGCTCTACGACGCCGGCGGTTCCATCGGACGCCGCTACCGCCGTCAGGATGAAGCCGGAACACCGTTCGGCATTACGGTCGACTCGCAAACCATGGAAGACGGCACGGTCACGCTGCGCGACCGCGATACGCTGGAGCAGATCCGCATTCCCAAGGACAACGTGGTCGGCATCCTGAAGGAAAAACTGGCCCACTAAGCCCTTCGCAAATCATTTACCAAACATACCCAAAGGCCCGGCAATCGCCGGGCTTTTTACTTTACATGGAAGAGATGGAGGAATGGAGCTTTAAAGTAAAGGATTGTTGGAGTGGTGAAATGTCGGAGCGCTGAAGTATGGATGCCGGGCAGCTGCCGGGGACTTGCATATTCCCGCAGAACCGGCAACATTCCATCAATATAAAAAAGGGGTGGCAAGCTACTCACCACCCCAAAGTCAGAAAACGTCTATAGATCAGTCCCAGGGTTCCGTTTTCACCAACAATACAGCCAGGAAACCGTAAATCCCTGTCGACGCAACGACAACCAGATCGAACCAATCGGCGCCGATTTTCTCCTTGCGATAATATTTTATACCGACAAACAGGAGCAGGAAAAACAACACGCCGAACAGCGAGTGCGGTCCGTAGTATTCAAAATCCAAATGGAGGAAACGGCTGTTGCCGACGCGCGTATTCAGACAGAACGGAAAGAGATACTTCTCAATCCTGCCGACCGCTTTTTCCTCATTGGTCACCCAGTGCATGACATTTTCGGCTAAGACATTGTAGGCGCGGTCGGTAACCAGCGTCTTAACAGTACCTTTGCCGGAATACTGAATCGTGCTGTTGAGCGGGTCGATCAGGAGCCCGAAAGACATTTCGTCCGGATCGAAATCAACCAGCGGTAATTTCACCAGTCGATAAGCATCATACATAATCAGGTAGACTTCATCCGCCTGCGTCAGGATCAATCCGTAGAACTCGCGGCGCGGATTCTCCGTCACCGAGATATAGCGGATATCCATATCTGCGGGCTTCGGGATCGGCACACAATAGGGCTGACCTTTGGCCATTTTTACGTGGAAAAGATCGTTTTGGGAATCCAGGATAAAATAGCCTTCATCGAAAGGCTTCATGTTCGTCGGGTTGCCGGCAATCATCCGCGCCGGAAACTGAAAACCGAGACTCTCCAACTTTTCCGTAAACAGAACGCTCAGCCTCTCGTCAACCGTATTGGTCGCGGCGGTGATAAATTCCATCCGCTCCCGGATGCGAAACAGCTCGTTTGGGTATTCCAGCGTCGTGAAATCGGACTCCGACTCAAAAAGCGGGTAGAGCGCTACGCCCGGATCGTTCAGTTCGTAGGGACGCAGCCGGGAATACTGCAAATTCTTTTGAATAAAATGGACCGTGACCGGAAGGCCTTTAATGGATTCGGGCAGAACGCCCCATTTTTCCAGATTGCGCGCATATAGAAAGGGCAAGAGTTGCTGGTATTCTTTGATGGTGTAGCTCCCGCCGCTGAGATCCTGATATTCCATAACGCCGGAAGCGCCCGTCTGGCTGTAGACGAAGTCGTCCAGCACCGGGCTATAATACACGGTCGGCCGGGAGGTGCTCTTGCCCAAGGCTTTCCAGTAGAAACGCGGCAGAAAGACGGCTGCCACCACAACGAGGATCACAATGATCGCGTATCTCGATATTTTATTTAACATTATTTGGCCCCTCTTCGAAAACGGTATCCCGGAAACAAAACGGTCAACAGGTAAATCGCCGTTACAATTCCGTATTTCCCGATGGAATGTTGAAATTGATTCAGAAATGTCCCGGCATACAGGAGTTGCATGAAACCGTAAGAAACGACTGCATAGACGATGCGCAGCAGTAAAGACGGTTCCAGGGCAATCATGGCTGTTGCCATATAACCGACAAAACCGGCCAGAATCCAGGGCAGGATCGTAATGAAGGTGCTGTTTACGATCTCAGCCGGAAAGTACATGCGGCTGAATCCGAGCAGGCCGATCGCCAATAAAAGGTAAACGATGAGGTTGGCAGTGATGCCGACCAGTTCCATCAGGAAAAGCGATTTGCGTTCGTCCACCGGCAGATGAAAAGCCAGCCTCAAACGCTTCTTGGAGACTTCAGGTACAAATTGAAAGATCCCGATCACGATACCGGAGACGGCCGGAATATACCTGAATGCCGAATAGTACATATTCTTGCGCAAAACGACCTGCAACCAGTTGCGCAGCGCTCCGCTCATTTCGAAACTCTGGCGCACATCCAGACAGATGTAGATAATCGCAAAAATCGAGGCCAGTACCAGAGCGATGAACGCCCAGCGGATTTTCAGCCATTCCTTATAAAATATTGCTTTGATCATACTGTCCTTCTAATATTTTCCGGTTAAACCAATGAATGCTTCTTCCAAAGTCATGGACTCTTCAGCGAGATCCTTGTATTCGACGCCCTTCGCGGACAGAATATTCTCCAGCTCCGCGCGCTCGCAAAAGGTGTAGACGGTCATGTGATTACGAATAACTTCGGTGTTTTTGACCCCCTCTTCCTGAAACGTAATCTTTTCCGGATAGGGCGTCTCGAAAATGTAGCGATGGAAGGTGCGCATGAACTCTTTCAACGGCGCCTGCAGGAGCAATTTCTGATAGCCCATGATGATCGCGTCATCGATGACTTTCTCCATATCCTGAATGATATGCGACGTCATGAAAACGGTCTTGTTGTAGGCCCGCACATAATCGGTGAGAAAATCCATGAAGAGCATTCGGTAGCCGGCGTCCAGCCCCATCGAGTAATCATCCAGAATCATCAGCTCCGGGTTCTGCGCCAGGATCAGGCCGAGCGCCACCTGGGAACGCTGGCCGCAGGACATATGCGAAATCACCTGCTGGTGCGGAACATGCATCCGGTCCACAAGGTCGTAGTAAAACTCCTTCTTCCAGTTCGGGAAGAAACGCGAGTAGAATTTCTCAATCTGGGTCACGTTCATGAAATCATAGGTAACGTGACCTTCGTGCAGAAGACCGATGCGCGCCCGAACCCGGGGCGTAAGTTTATGCGATTCATCTCCCAGGATCATGCAGCGTCCGGACGTCGGCCGCAGAAATCCCATCAGGATATTGATCGAGGTGGTCTTACCCATCCCGTTTTTACCGAGCAGACCGAAAATCCTGCCTTTCTGCACCGTAAAATTCATATTCTCATACACAAGTTTGTTACCGTACTTATGTGTCAGATTAATGCATTCGATTACATTTTCCACGTTTCAACCTTCATTCTAATTCACGTTCTGTTTTAAACCCAAGCGCTTGTCGCTGACAAGGCGTGAAAATAGTAATATCTTGATTACATTACAATTCATTTTTATATTCCGCGGGGTGTGTTTTATTAATTGATAAATATTTTTTCAGAGGAATTTCCGACATGAAATTGACCAGGCGTCTTTTTACTTTATCCTGTTTACTCATCGTTTTTTTCAACTTCGCTTTCCCGATTGACGAGTCCAAAGTCCATGAAAGCTGGCTCGGCAACGGTCTGAAAGTGATCACCTACGAAATTCACAATGCTCCTGTGATATATTCCCGTCTTACCTATAATGTCGGTTCGAAATACGAGGAATATGGCCAAACCGGCATTTCGCACATCGTCGAACACATGATGTTCAAAGGTACTAAACGCTTTCCCAAAGGCACCATTTCGGAGCTGATTTCGGCCAACGGCGGCGTATTCAACGCCTTCACGTCGGATGATATCACGGTGTACTATGAGCTGCTCCCCAAGAACAAGATCGGACTGGCTTTCGATATCGAGTCCGAACGCATGCACAAGTGCAAATTCGACCCGAAGGAATTCGGTTCCGAGATCAATGTGATTATGGAAGAGCGCAAACAGCGCACCGACAACAGCGCCCAGGGACTCCGCCGCGAGGAACTCAATACGCTGTTGTACAAGGCGCATCCCTACCGCAATCCCGTGATCGGCTGGATGGAAGACCTGGAACAGATCGATCGTGACCAGGCCTATGCCTACTACCAAAAATACTATACTCCCAACAATGCGACCCTCGTGCTGGTTGGGGATTTCAATACCGACGAAATCCTGAAAACCGTCAATAAATATTTCGGCAAAATTCCGCGCGGACCGGAACTGAAGGACAAGAAATTCTATCGCGTCGCCCAAAACGGCAAAAAAATCCTGGAGTTCTCGCATTCGGATATCACCTCGCCCTCGCTCCAGATGTACTTCGCCGCGCCGGAACGCTTCACCGCGGATGGCGCCGCCCTAAGCGTGACCGGTTCGATTCTGGCCTCGAAGAGCTCCACTTCCCGCCTGAATAAAAGGCTGGTGCGCGATGAGAAACTCTGCCAAAGCGTAGGCGGCGGCCTGCGTTTCTCTAAGGACCCCACAAACTTCAGCATCTCGGCCTCGCTGCTTGATGATGTGGAAATGGCCGCTGTTGAAAAATGCATTTGGGAAGAAATCGACAGCATCGCCGACTACCCCGTATCGGACTACGATCTCCAGAAAATCAAGAACAAACTGGTATTTGCTGATCTGACCGAGGGCCAGTATGCCAGTTCGATCGGCGGTACGCTGGGCACCTACGACAATTACATCGGCTGGCGATACATCAACAAATGGAGCGAAATGATTCTCGCCGTCGGCAAAGACGACATCATGCGGGTCGTGAAGCAGTACCTCAGACCCGAAAACCTGGTCGTGTGCTATTCCCGTCCGGCGGAACGCGATTCCGCTCAGACGATAACAACGGCTGCAGAAGCGGAGGTCGCGGAATCCGAGCCGGGCGAATCCGCCGAACTGGATACGCTCGATGTGGAAGAGCTAATGGCCGTCAAGGCTCAGCGCAGCTGGCTCAAAAAACTGTTCGTCAAAGAAGATGTGCGCGAACTCTATAAGCCCTCGCTCAAAGATATCCTGCCGCCCAATCCGATCGCCCCCCAGATCGATTCGCTGGTTTTAAAGAACAACGTGCCGGTCTACCTGATCGAGAGCCATGATTTCCCGACTATCTACCTGATGGGTTTTTTCAAAACGGGCCGACTTCCCGAAAACTGGGAACGCCCCGGCCTCCGGCAGATGACCAACAATATGCTGCACCGCGGCACTCTCAAACACGAGTTTAACGACATCGTCGAGGAAAAATCGTTTACTCCTTACCAGTTCGGCGTGTCGCAATCCTGGGATCGCGTCTCTTTTCAGGGCTACTGCCTCAAGCAGGACATCGACAAGATGCTCAACTGCGCCTACGAGACCCTGGCCGAACCCTCATTCGCCGATGACCAGCTCGAAAAGATCCGCCCGATCATGGTGACCAAAGCCAGGAATTTCAAGAAAACGGACACGATGAAAGCCTTTTACGATATGTTCAATACGGTCTTCGCCGGGCATCAGTATTCCGTCTCGCATTCCGGGGAGGTCGAAGTGCTGCAGAACCTGACCCGCGACGACCTCGTGGCCTTCTATGAAAAATACTACAGTCCCGATAAGATGAAACTGATCGTCGTTGGCGATTTCGACAAGGAGTGGCTTAAAACCAAACTGGACGCCACGCTGGGCAGCTGGCAGCATCCCTCCGGCTCCGAATATCTGGATTTCAGCGCGATTCCACCCGTCGAAGGCAAAACCGTGATCGTTTACAGCAATCCCGAATACAAACAGTGCCGCATCGATATCGGCTTCAACACCCAGCCGGGCGGTATCTGCGAAAACGATCCCGACCTGATTCCCCTTGAATTGCTCGAAAACATCCTCTGCGGCAGTTCGCTGACTTCACGCATGGGCGTCAAACTACGCGACCAGCAGGGCCTCAGCTACGGCATTAAAAGCAATCTCTGGATTCGCGCCCACGGCGGTTACTGGAACATCCGCACCAACACGGATAAAGCCAACGCGGTCAAGATGATTCGCGGCATGTTCAAGGAGATCGAACTCATCCAGAACGAACTTGTTACGGATGAAGAACTGAACAAAGCTAAGGCGCGCAAAATCGGCCTGTTGCCGCTCTACGTGCGCAGCGCCGATGATGTCGGCAGCCAGGTGTTTGAAATGCTGGCCGCGGATCAGCCGCTCGATACCTTCGACCAGCGCAAAGCCCAAATCATGGCCGTCACCCGGGAAGATTTACAGCGTGTCGCCCGGAAGCTCCTGGATACGCAGAATTACGTTATCGCGGTCTCCGGCGATCTGGCGCCGGACGCGCTGGATGAATTCAAATGAGCACCGCCTCCGGAAATTCAGCCAAGTTTATATAGATAAGGATGTCATTCCATGAAAAGAATTATCCTGATTGCATCCCTCATTATTCTGGGGATCTCCATCGGGTCCGCCGCCACCATCACTGGCGCCGTGCAGGATCAGATGCAGAAGATCGTTATCGAAGGCGCTCTGATCATCCTGCAGAAACCGGGTGACGAAAATTTCGGGGTGACAACCACCTCCGAGAAGGACGGCCGTTTCATCCTCAGCGATGTGCGCAGCGGTGTCTACAATATCGAGGCGGGCAAGACCGGCTACTTCAAGAATGTCCTGTTCGACCTCAAAGTAGAGGGTGATCGCAATTATTCGATTACGATTAAACTGCTCCGTCAGGAAGGCAAGTCGTCCGACGATTACTGTTTCATGCTGGGCGGCATCGAGGTCTGTTCCGAGCAGCGGGAACTGATTCCCGAGGAACCGATCACCGTTCGCAGAATCGAGTCCGGCGAAATCGAACACATGCAGGCCACCAACCTGGGTGACGTGCTGGCTCTCGTACCCGGCATCGAAAAATCCCAGAATCCGGGTCTCGCAGAGGCGACCAAAGTCGGCTTGCGCACTATCTCCTTGGGCGGCAACACACCCGATGCTTTGGAGACATTTGGCAGCGTAATAATAATCGATGGCAACCGTCTCGCCAACGAAGCTAACATGACGACGAAGGTTTACAGCAGCTCGGGTGAATCGGGCATCGATCTGCGCACTATCCCGGCCGATAACATCAAATCGATCGAAGTCATCACCGGCATTCCCTCGGTCGAATACGGTAACTTCTCGAATGGTATCATTAAAGTCGAAACCAAGACCGGCATTGTCAGCCCGAAGCTGAAAGCCAAAATTAATCCCGATACCAAGACCGCCAGCTTCAGTCACGGTTTTCGCTTTAAAAAATCACTGCTGGATTACCATTTGAATTACGGCTACAGCGAACGCGACCTGCGCAAAGACGGCGATGAGTATCACCGCCTGCACGCCAACGCCACCTATGCCCGCGATTTCCTCGACAACAAACTCAACACGGAACTGCGCGGAAGTTTCACCAAAATGATCGACAACGAAAGACCCACCGATGTCACCAAGATGAGCAGCACCAACAATGGTTATCTCGCAACCGCGAATTTGAATCTCGATTATGCCCGGGATAAAGATGACATCATCACCGGTTTTATTGGATTCAACCTCAATCGAAAGAACGCTTACAAGCAAAAATGGGTGGCCGAACAGCTTTTTTACAACGATTCACTATACCCCGGATATTTCGGCAAATATAAGGAGATCGGCGACGAGTGGGATTTCAACGCGCGGGTAAAACGCAATAAAGTTATCCGCCTGCACAATACCACCCACGAGATCTTAACCGGAATCGACTTCGATTACCAGAAAAATAAAGGTGATGGTTTGATCATCGACCCCGTCTGGAATTACTATGGTGTTCACTCTTCGGAACAGTCCTACGCTTTTGACGATTTCCCGGAAATGACCCAGTTCAGCCTCTACGCCGAAGACGATCTGAAAGGCCACTTTCTGGGTAAAAAATACAACCTGATTTTCGGACTCCGCTACGACGCCTTCAATCCGACCGGTCCCGGCTCAAGCAAAGGTTATCTCCTGGATACCGATCACGGCGAGTTTTTTTCGCCTCGTATGAACCTGCAATATTTCTTCAGCGAAAAATTCCGGGTTCGTGTCGGCGCCGGTAAAAGCGCCAAGGCGGTCTCCCTCGGGTATATGTTCGATACGCCTAAAATTGTCAAATACCTGGTAGACAACGTGCTGATCGAGGAACCCATGGCGCAGTACAATCCGGAACTCCAGACCTACACCAGCAACAAATACGAACTGTCCTTCGATTACAAACCGATGGACGTTATCGGCTTCTCCCTGACCGGCTACTATTCGACTTCCAAAGACCGGCCGGTCGGGATTTCCTACCCGTTTGGCTACAGCGTCAATCCCGATACGATTACATCAAACACCTATTCCATCAAAGATAACCGCGGCTGGCAGAATTCGAGCGGAGTGGAATTTACCCTGAGGACGAAACGTTTCAGTCATTTTCAGTACCGCATGAATGTTACCTATCGGTTCAGCGAAAGCGGCCGCAGAGGGCTGGCTTTTGACAGCAGCCCCGATACAACCTGGGAGAACATCTGGTACCAACCGTCTTCCAATTGGTACGAAAAGGTGATTATCGATTACCAATTGAATTATATTAACCAGCGCCTGGGAGCCTGGATCACCCTGGAGATCCAGCAGATCCCGCTGGAGAACCATAAAGAAGTCTACCATAGCAATTCGAAATACAAAGTAGTGGAAGGCTTTGACGAACCGAAATTATTCTACCAGACCATGACGGAATGGTACGAAAAAGAACTCGATAAACGCGGCGGCCGGATGCTGATCAACCTGCGCATCACCAAGTCCATCGCCCGGAATACGGAATTGTCGCTCTACATCAACAATCTGTTCGATGACCGGGCGTTATGGAAGAATCCCTTTATTCAGGGCGCCAGCTGGTCTGAACAAAACCCGCCGATCTACTACGGTCTGGAGGTGAGTACCCAATGGTAAGTAAAAAACAAATTTTATGGCTTTCTCTGCTAGGTATTCTGTGCCTGCAGAACTCCTGTTTCCAATCGAAACCGACCGAACTCGACAGTTCGATGAGCGCCACGCTCTTCGTCGTTTTCGAAGATCAGTCCATACCCAATGTGGCCGTCCGCCTGCGCACCGACGACTACGGCATCAGCAGTTATGAGGATTCGACCGATTTAGACGGTATGGTCGTGTTTGTAGGGCTTCCCTGGGCCTCGTTTCAGGTCAACGTAAAATCAGAAGTCGTGCTCCCGTCTCCTATCGATCCATCTAAGTACGACACGCTCCAGGTATTCGGCACCAAAATCATCGCACCGGATGAAGACGGAAGTATCGTCGATACGATCCGGACGATCGCTTCGGGAACCCAGCCGGGTCTTAAAATCAACGAACTCTACACGGCCGGTCCCCCGAATAACTTTTTTTATTTTTACGATCTATATTTCGAATTATATAACTCCTCGAATGATACGCTCTTTCTGGACGGTATGATCATGTGCCGCATGGGTACTTACCTGGCAAATGTTACTTATATCTTTCAATTTCCCGGTGAACCGCTGGGAGGCCGGGAATATCCCGTGGCGCCGGGTCAATTCATTGTCGTAGCTCTCGATGCTTACGATCATACTCAGGTCATCCCTGCCAGCGTCGATCTCACCGGTGCCGACTTTGAATTCCGCAACAGCGCCGATTACGGCGATTGGGACAATCCCGATGTCCCCAACCTGGAAAACCTTAAAGTCGGCAACCACCTTGACTTCTTGTGCGGCTTGACCGGCGACGTGATTATCCTGGCAGACGGCAGTGACCTCAACTATCTCGACGGCGTTGACATCAACAGCGTGGTTGATTGCGTGGAGTACAGCTCCAGCGCAACCCATATCAAGGAAATCGAATCCAGCCTGGACAGAGGATTCGGCGGCGTCGGTCAGTCCAAATACAGCTCGAACTCGCTGGAGCGGATCGCCCCCGGATTCGACACCAACAATTCAACCCTGGATTTCGAGATTATCTCTTATCCAACACCGGGATATCAACATGAATAAAGCCATTCAACAATCCCCCAAAGCGGGTAAAGCTATGCAGCAATTCTTCGCGATCATCGCGTGTTCATCGCTTATATTCCTGGGCGGGAAATCATGGGCGCAGGAGACGCATAGTTTCTCTTTTCTGAACCTCGACCAGGAATTCGGAAAACCGGCGAACAGCTACCTGTTTAGCCTGAATCCCGCCTTATACCATTTGTCTTTTACCGAGAATTTCAGTTACTACAGCATATCCGCCAACGATAAACTCAACGAATTCCGGCGTGAATACGATCCCAAATCGGAACAGAATTATGATTTCCTGTTCAAGAATTACTACGTTCTGAATTCGAAAGCCTCTTTTGCCGCGTCCGTCGCTTATCAGCGCGATAACAAGACCGGCATGGCGCGCTCGCTCGAAAAGGATTTTTACGAGCACTACTTCGCCTTCACGGATACCACCCGCGGCGATACGAAATACGAAGGGCCGCAACTCTGGTTTCTGTACGACCGGCAGCTGGGCAAGCACCTCGGATTCGGTATCGAGACGGATTATAAAATCGAACGCGGACTCAAGGACGTTTATACCCGCTGCGAGACCATCGTTCGTGACGCGTCCCTCAGAACAGGGCTTGCCTATTATACGGAAGATCACAAAACCGTCGTCGGACTTTACGGCGAATACGGCAGTGTGCAGAGCAAGTATGAAGCCGTCAAAGAACTGCAGGATGCCATCGTGAAAACCTTCTTCGGGTATCATGTGTTTCGTACCGAAAATCCGCGCAGTTCCAACAATAAAACGGATTATACGAATCGCTATTCGGCCAGCGCCCAGCTGGAGAAGAAGGATCTTTTTACGCCGGGTCTCGACCTGCAGATCGCCTTCCTGGCTTCCGGACGGGAATCGACCGTGGAAGTCGGCAGTACAACGACCCCCCAGGATCGCGGTTACTGGGTTCGAAATACCAACGGCATCCATTCGGCCCTGTCCTTCTATCCGCAGGGCAAGAGTTACGGATTGCAGCTTTCGCATAAACTGGCGCTGCTGGAAGATTGGGCCCGCTCGGGCAGCTATGATATCTTAATCATCGAGAGAGACGCCACGAGCAACAATTTCGGCCTCAGTTTCTTCAAATCCTGGTCACAAAAGTTATCTCTCCAGACCGGTGTTTCCATGGAACAGATTACCGGTAACTACGCTGAGTATGTCATCCCCTTCGAATATGAAGAGGACCGCCTGAACTGGGGTGCTTTCGTCGAAATGGAAGCCCGCATTAACCCGATCCTGAACCTGCAGTTCGGGGCCTCATTTGCGCAGCAGAATCCCTATTTCTACTGGAATACGGAACAGTTCTCCAACGCGGCCCTGTACCTGGGATTCGACCGGCTGACCGAGTGGGGAACTCTTGGTGTGGGATTGCAGTACGCCTGCTGGTCTCCCAAAGACGGAGACCAGAATATTCAGCAAGCCGGTTTGAGTATTTTTTACAGACGTTAAGACGGCTGTCACTCCTATATTTTTCTTTAATTTTCGATACCTCGAAAGGTGAATGGTCATGATCGAAAAGTTTTTGCACAACAAAACCAAACGCATATTCCAGGCGGCAATTCTGATTCTGATTCTGATGGTCGTGCTGATCGGCTGGATCAGTAAAACCTACACTCCCGATTACGAAGCCTACTGCCCGTTCGGCGGGCTTTTATCGCTGGGCAGCAAAACCTGGCTCGGCTCGATGTCCTGCAGCATGAGTGAAAACCAGGCCTTCATGGGTCTGGCCCTGCTGGTCGGCATCATCCTGCTCGGCAAACTTTTTTGCGGGTACCTCTGCCCGATCGGCACGGTAATCGAATGGCTGCGCAGGCTGATCGGTAAAAGACTGAAAATCGATATCACCCTGAGCGGCATCGCCGACCGGGTTCTGCGCGTCGGCAAGTACGTCTTGCTCTTTTTCGCCGCCTATTTCACTATTACATCCAGTGAGTTGTGGTGCAAGAAGTTCGATCCTTACTACGCCACCTTGACCGGATTCGGCAGCGATACAATCCTGTTGTGGGGCATCACCTCGATCTTTGCCGTCGTCATTCTGTCGATTTTCATCCGCTTCTTCTGGTGCAAATACGCCTGTCCGCTTTCGGCCCTCAGCAATATCATTTCGAATATCCTGATCAGCGCTCCGATCGTCGTTGTCTACCTCCTGGTGCGCCTGATCGGTTGGGACCTGCCCATCCTCTGGCTGATCCTCGCCCTGTGTGTTTCCGGCGCTTTTACCGAAATCTTTCGCTATAAATTTTATACTCTCACGCCGATCTCCATCCGGGTCGACCATGATAAATGCATCGCCTGCTCGCTCTGTAACCGCGCCTGCCCGCAGGGAATCGAGGTCAGCAGCTACGAAAAAGTGACCCATCCCGATTGCACGCTCTGCCTGGACTGCGTAAAAAGCTGCAAAACCGAAGACAGCATTCACCTTTACAAGAAACATCTGACCTGGCTGCCTCCGGTAGCTATTATCATGCTCATCATCGGTGCTATGCTGCTGAGTAAAACCTATGAGTTCAAAACGCTCTCCGAACGCTGGGGCAACTTCAACGAGGTTGAGTCTCTGGCAAAGTTTGAGATGACCGGTCTGAAGACGGTAAAATGCTTTGGCAGTTCGAAGTCTTTGCAGAATCAGATCTCGCACAAGAAGGGCATCGTCGGACTGGATACCTATGTAAAATCGCACCGTGTAACGGTATATTACGACAGCAGTTTGCTGGATGAGACCGGTGTTAAAGAGGCGATCTTCCGCCCCAGCCAATACAAGGTACGCGATATCGACCCGGGCAGCGATTCTCTGTCGATTTTCCAGATCGGTGTCGATGGGCTGTGGGACCTCTACGACAATGCCCAGCTTGTCCGCATGCTCGGGCAGAATCCGCATATTTACGGTCTCGAGACCAGTTTCGGAGAACCGGTTCTGGTCAATATCTATTACCTGGCAGACGGTACTAATCCCGACGAAATCATGAAAATTATCGAGCAGAAATCCTACCGGACCGGGGAGGGTAACGAGGCCGAAACCATCAAAGTCGACTTCGAATGCAACAGCAGTGGCGCTTTGATCGGCAAAACGGGCGCCGACGCCTTCATGGTCGATTTCTTCAGCGGCTACGATCAGAAATTCAACAAGTACAGCTCTTATGACAGTGCTGATCTGAAAATCTATGAGATCGGCCTGCCGGACGCCGAGGACCGCGCGGTGCGCCTGGCCCTGCGCTACCTGAGCAGCCACCTCTCCTTTAATGACGGCATCGTCAGGGTCCATACGCTTTATAATAAAAAACCGGTGCTGCAGGTGTTTTACGATCCTACGCAGATCGCGACCGATGAAATTTACACCCGGCTTACGGCTCCGATGTTCCAGGTAATGCGCAGTGACGGCACAACCTATGAAAAGGAGAATCCGCTACGCTTCGGCGACCCGGCGATCGCGATCACCGAATAATTCTGCCGCAAAGCGACATCATAAAAGGTTGACTTTTATTCGCTAAGATGTGTTAATTTCGGGGGGCAATTTTAAGTCTGTTTATGCTGAAAAAATATTCGTTGCTTTCGACACTGGCTGTTCTGATCCTCCTAAGCGGGCTGTTTCACCCGCTGTGGGGCAAGGACGCGCTTTTTAAAGGGCAGGTCCTGGATGAAAGCGGCGATCCGCTGCAGGGTGCCAACATCATCCTGAAGGGCAGTTCGCTGGGGGCCGCTACCGATCAGAAGGGGCAATTTCTGATCCTCGCGCCGGCCGGTTCCTACGATATGGAGATCACTTTCATCGGCTACGCCAAAGTGCAGGAAAAGATCGAACTCGACGAAGACAAGCCGCTTGAAAAAACCTACCGCCTCAAGATCGAATTCTTCGAAATCGGCGGCATCGTGGTCTACGCCGAAAAGGAGTTACTCCCCTCGGACGCCACCACGACCACCCGGATCTCCGCCGGGGAAATCGATCATATCCAGGCCTCCAGCCTGAGCGATGTGCTCAAACTGGTTCCCGGGCAGCGCTTCGATAATCCCGGCCTCCAGGATGTCAAACAGGTGAGCATCCGCACCGGCACAACTGACGATACCGCTGATCGTAACGCCTACTTCGGCACGCAGGTAATTATCGACGGTGTCGCCGTCAACAATAACGCCAACATGCAGATCGACACCAAAGCCAACTCCGGAACGGTCACGCGCACCACCGCCAATTCGGGAATCGATCTGCGCCAGGTACCGGCCGACAATATCGAAGAGGTCGAGGTGATCCGCGGTATCCCCTCGGCCAAATACGGCGATCTTACTTCCGGTATCATCAATGTCAAAACTAAAACCGAATCGATCCAGCATCGCATCAAATACAAATATAACCTCCAGAATAAAGAGTTGAACTACCACGGCGGATTCAAAATTTTCGAACAATACCTCAATTATAACCTGAACTACGCCAACAGCCTGCGCGACATCCGTATCGACGATTTCGACTATACCCGTATCGCCGGGCAAATTTCACACAGCACGCGCCTGTTCAAGAATCTCTACTCGATGCAGAACCGCTTCTACTATACGCGGACTTTCGACGAGCAGGGGCTGCGCGAAGGGGATTTAACCCTCTCCGAAAAATACAATCGCGATTTTGTCATTCGCTACAATCACAACAGCCGGTTCATCCTGACTCCGCATCAGAAGCTCGAATTTGCCTACACCTACAACCTGAACCGGCAGAACTCATTCGGCCGGCAGCTCGTCTCGGGCGACATCACCTACATCACCGACCGCATGGCAGAAGGCACCCAGGAAGGGCTCTACATTCAGAATTACATGTCCGAACTCTGGGTAAAAGGAAAAGCCCTGACCCAGACCGCCAGCCTCGATTACCAGTCCGATTTTAGTTTGCTCGCGATGAAACACAACGTATCTTCGGGCCTCGCCTACCGCAGCGAGTCCAACAACGGACCGGGCCGCGTCTTCAATCCGGGCTATCCGCCCGGAAGCAACAGTTCTTTCCGCGACCGCCCACGCAGCTACAACGATATCCCGGCCCTGTTGATCACGAGCCTTTACCTCGAGGATAAAATCTCCGGTACGCTCTGGAAACCCTACCAGTTGAATCTCGGTTTCCGCTATGAAAGATACGGCAGCGGCGATGGCCTGTCGCCCGCCAATCACGGCGCTTTTCTGAACCCGCGCCTGAACCTGGTCATTACGCCGTCCGAAAACTCGCAATTGCGGATCGGTTACGGAACGACCTCCAAATCGCCGTCGCTGAGCATGCTGTATCCCAACCGGCTCTATTTCGATCTGGATGACGTGAATATCTATCACAACATCGATTCACTGCGCCAGGTGATCGTATCGACCTACATTTTCGATCGCCAAAATCCCGACCTGCAGGGAACGCAGCAGATCAAGCGTGAAATCAGCTACGATCAGAAAATCGGGAAACTCGGTTTCACCGCCACGGCCTATTCCAGCAGCCTCTTCGGTGGATTCGCTTCGACGCGGATCGAACCGATCTTCCTCTATAAATACGATTATCCCGACTGGCCCGGCATCGAAGGGAAAACGATCCGTGATTCGGTCTACACGACCTATTCGATTTTCGAGAATTCCCAGAATTCGCAAAGCAGGGGATTCGAGTTTTCGATTCAGACCAAGAGCTTCTCGCCGCTCAGTATGCGCCTGCGGCTGGAAGCGGCTTATAATGCCACCGAGAGCCAGACCCGCGGTTTCGACTTCAGTTCCGCCTATCTGCACAGTTCCGAGCTGAACCGCGATGTACTGCCCTTCTGGAACCGTGTCGAGATGAAATCCGAAAGCTTTCTGATCAATTACAAACTGGAATTCACAATCAAGCAACTGGGCGCCTGGGTCACTCTGGAAGCCCAGCAGGTAGTTCTCGATAAGAGCCTCTATTCCGGGCTGGAAGATTCCCTGGCAGTCGGTTACATCACCGATAACGGCGTTTCCGTCTACTTCGACGAAAGCGAACGCACTCCGGATATGCCTTCGTCCTACAAACGGCTTTATGATGATTACTGGTACAATAGCGAGAACCAGAAAAACGTCTGGCTCTTCAACCTGCGCGTCAGTAAAGCGCTCTTCAAGGGCTCGGAAATATCCTTTTTCGTCAACAATATTTTCAATTCGCACCCGCTCTATCAGCGCCAGAGGGTTTCAGCCGGAACCGTCTCCTACCAGCGTCTGAATCCGGATCTTTTCTTCGGCGTCGAGTACAGCGGTGTGATCAACGATTTTTTCAAATAGACGATGAATCAAAAAACACCAAACATGCGAACCCTGATCGGCCTCCTGGCGGGTATATCGCTGCTGCTCTGCACCTGCTCGGAAACGATCGAAGCCCCGCAGTCCATGCGGCTGGACCTGACCGTCACGGTGATGGATACCACCGGTTTCTCGGAAGAAATTTCCGGCTCGCAAATGATCGACAGCGTCGCGGTCTTTGTCAACTCCATCTCGTTTCAGCTCTTTTTCGAGGCACTCTCCAATACCGGCGGCTTGGCGCTTTTCCCGGAGATTCTACCGGATGTCTACAACATCTCGGCCACCAGGCGCATCGTTCAGATCCAGGACGGGGTCCGGCTCGAAAAGGTCATGAACGGTCAATTGCAGAACGTGGAAGTCTACGGAGAAGCGGCTTTCGTGACTATCTACATGGAACCAACCGTGCTCGGACAGTTGCTGATCAGTGAAATCTATTACAACGGTTCTCCGGCGGACCCAATCCCTTATTACTTCCACGACCAATTCACGGAAATATACAATAACAGCGATTCGACCCTGTATCTCGACAGCCTGATTATCGCCGATGCTGCCCACGGCTCGTATGAAGACGATTTTACTCACTCGGTTCATGCCTATATGTTTCCCGGCAGCGGCAAGGATTATCCCCTGGCGCCCGGCGAATTTGTCATTGTGGCCCAGGACGCCACCAATCACGCGGAGTACAACAAGAGCAGCCTGGACCTGAGCGGGGCCGATTTCGAATATTACGTCAAGAGTACCGGGGATGTGGACAATCCCGAGGTGACCAACATGATTCAGCTGCATCATAAATACGGCGTGGATTTTCTCTATTCGGTTATGAGCGACGCGATCGTTCTGGTAAAAGTAAAAGATCCCTATGCTTACGGCTATGATACCTTTAATGAAATACTCCTGCCGAAATCGGCAATCCTCGACGGCGTGGATTATCGCGACAACCTTACGGAAGTCGAGTACAAGCGTCTCGATCCTTCCATCGATGCGGGAATGACCGGCGGGATCGATATGTACAAAGGCAAATCCGTCGAGCGGAGAATCGATTTTTACAAAGGCAGCCGGCCTATTTTGATGGACAATAACAACAGCAGCATCGATTTTCAGGTGCTGAACACGCCCACTCCGGGCTGGATCTCGGGTACGGAAGAATGATGAGCACTACGGCATTTCGTAAATCCGTCAGCCTGCTGCGCAAAAGCGTCGTCTTGCTTCTTGCGGCGGGCGGCTTGCTCTGCGCCACGGAAATACCCGGTTACGCAGCGCGCAATCCGGTGGACTACTACCTCGGCATTCCGACAAGCGAGCTGCGCGCAGACGGCAATCCCGCCTGGTTGATGCATTCCGAGTATCCGAACCACCTCCGTTATGCCGTCGATTACGTCAATCAATCCGGATCGCTCAAACTGCCTTTTGAACCGCAGCGGCTTAGCCAATCGATCGCCAGCGTTTCGGGCAACAAGATGATCAGCCAGCGGGGCGTCTTCGCCGGCAATTTCAGCTACCGCAACTACCTGCTCAGCGATAAAATGTGGGTTCACAACGGCGCACCCTACACCGGTAACCCGTTTCTGCTGGCCGACAGTTCCGTCGGAGATGTCAGCCTGAACGGCCTCTTCTGGGAACTCAATTATGCGCATGCGCTGATTCCCGAAAAACTTGATTGGGGCGTCTCGGTTTTTTACAATGTGGATGAAAGCGTCAAACAGACTTTCCCGAAACCGATCGTTCACAATCGCGATCTGACTCTCAGCAGCGGCCTGGGCTACACCTTCTCTTCCCGTATCCGAACCGGCCTGACGCTCAATTATTTCGACTTTCAGGAAATCATGAAGACCGGCAAATACAGCCTCGACCAGGATAAAACGCCGGTATTCTTTAAAATCCGCGGCCTGGACAATCCGATTATCCTGCACGGTGTGACCAGCGAAGAGCGCCTGCTCGCGCTGCAAGGGGTACGCCTGACCCTCGATGCGACCCTCAACCAAATCCTGGCGCGCCTGATCCGGGTTTCGGCCGGGATGGAATCCGCCCGGGCGTGCAACGAAGACGGCGGTAGTTATCCCATCGCCCAGGGCGACTGGTTTATTCAAAAGTATTTCTACAAGCTGGACATCCTGCTGCCGGTCCATCCCAAACTCGGCCTGGACATCCACTCAACCGGCAACCTGAACCAGCAGCAGGGCGATCACCCTGATTTCAACGCCGAAATTTATGAGTTCCGCACGCAGATGCTGGGCGGCGGTTTCGATCTGGTTTATCAGTTTGCGCCGGACGGCAGCGTCTCACCGGGCTGGCATTTCACTTCGCAAACCTACAAACGCATCGACAAATTCAACGGTATCCTGCAGTACGTGCCCAGTTCTATCCTAGGTTATCACATAACATCGTCACTGCCGGGATTGGGACGGCTAAGCGCTGTATTGGGCGTGGGCCTCGAGACCTTGACCATCGGCGATCCCGAGACCTTCCTCGCTCTTAACGGCTTTTATTACGACGCGATTTCGAAAGCCGAGGCGGAGTATCTCGCGGCTGACAAAAGCGAACTGTGGCTGCAGGCAACCCTGACCTGGAAAAGCGCCGCCGGAACACACTATGCCCTGGAAAGCCGCTGGAGCCGGATTCAGGCAACGGGCGCAGACCTGTCCGACAAAGATCGCAATTTTTTATCGCTGAAACTAACGATCGATCAGTTCCCGACCTCACATTAATCGTTTTGTAACATTTTTTTTCAATTTCATCCAATAGGGTAATATCAGGAGAAAACATGCAAAAAGGTTTCTACAAATTATTTATCGCAGCAGTCTTTCTATTTAATATCGCTGCTGCGGCCCAGATCCTCGCGCCAACGATCAAATCACCAACATGCTTTGCAATCTTTACCGATGCTGCAAGCTTCGAGAATGTTCAGGGCGCCATCCTTAACTACCGCGACGCCGTCGAACGGGACGGCCTGGCGACCTGGATTATCCACAGCACCTGGCAATCGCCCGATGAAGTCAAAGCCGAAATTCTCAAACTGGCCCACAACAAGCCGGCGCTCGAAGGCGTGGTTTTTGTCGGGGACATTCCGATTGCCATGCTGCGCGACGCCCAGCATCTCAGCTCGGCCTTTAAAATGGACCAGGAGCGCTTCCCTTTCATCCGCTCCTCAATCCCTTCCGACCGTTTCTACGATGATTTCGATCTGCAGTTCGAGTTTCTCGAACAGGACACCGCGAATCCGCTCCTGTTTTACTATTCCCTGACGGCCGATTCCCCGCAGAAGATTCGGCGCGATATTTATTCCGCCCGCATGAAAGTCCCCGGCGAAGGCGCTGAACGCTACGGCATTCTGCGCGATTACCTGAACCGCATCGCCACCCAAAAGCAGGAAGCCCGGGAACTGGATGATGTACTCACCTTTCTCGGGCACGGCTATGTTTCCGAAGCGCTCAGCGCCTGGGAAGGCCAGCTGCTATCCCTCCGCGAACACTTCCCGCAGCTTTACAGGCAGAACGGCCGCCTTAAAAACCTGCACTTCACGATGAGCGACGATATTAAAGCCTATCTCCTCGAAGAACTGCAGCGCGAGGAACTCGATCTCGCGGTTTTCCATGCCCACGGCGGCACGGACACCCAGTACCTGCTGGGCCTGCCCGACGCAGGCGGCAATATCGACCGCAACATCAGCGCCATCAAACTTTTTCTACGCAGTAAAATCCGTCAGGCCATGCGCCGGGAAAAAACCTTTGAAGAGGCCAAAGCCTATTACCAGGAATCCTACACGCTACCGGACGAATGGTTCGAGGGCATCGAAGCCGATTCGGTCATCCTGGCCGACTCGCTGCTTTACGCCAAACAGGATATTTATATCGACGACATCAAACAAATTTCGCCGCGCGCGGAAGTCATAATATTCGACCAGTGCTTCACCGGCTCGTTTATCAATCCGGAATATATCGCCGGTTCGTATGTCTTCGGTGACGGCAGCGTCGTCGCCGGCGTGGCCAACTCCGTCAACGTCAAACAGGATATTCTGCCGGATGAATTTCTGGGACTTTTCAATGACGGCATCCGCCTGGGCAATTGGCACAAATTCCGCAACGACCTGGAAAATCACATCATCGGCGATCCGACCTTTCATTTCAAAAACACGGCAAAGTACGATCTGAACCGCATGCTCACAACGCAGGCCGGTGACGCGAAAGCCTGGCAAAAACTACTTAAAAATGAAGATCCGACCCTGCGCGCCCTGGCCGTCCGGCAACTATCGCTGATCGAAGGGGCTAATTTCGAAAATCAACTCGTGGCGCTCTATCATGCGGACCCGTCCTTTAACGTACGGTTGCAGGTAATCAGGGCTTTGGCGGAATTGCGCACGCCAGCTTTCGAGAACATTCTCTTCGAATCGATCAACGATCCCTACGAACTGATCCGCCGGGTGACGGTAACCTGGATGGGCGTTGTCGGCCGGGCCGATTATCTGCCTTTTCTGGCGCAAAAGAATGTTTTCGATCAGTCGGACCGCGTCAGTTACCAGGCCAAGGGCGCCATGGAAAAGATCGACCCGCCACTCGCCTATGAAAAAATGAATCTCATCCTGGACGCTCTCCCGCAGTCCGATTTCAGAGAAACCAAAAAACGCATCGCGGGCCTCAGTTTTGAATCGAGCCGGCGTGAATATGCGGAGGAGCTGATTCCCCAGCTGCGCTCCGATTCGTTAATCTTTAAAAAACGTCTGAATGCGGTGCGTAAATTTCGCAATTACCAGGACCAGCTGCTCCTGCCTGAACTGATCCAACTGATTAAGCGCGATACGGATGACATGACCTTACGCATCAACGCCCTGGAGGCGCTCGGATGGTTTGCCTTTTCGCATAATCGCAGTGATTTGATAACGGTCTGTGACGAAATCATGGAAATTTCCCAGCCAAGCGAAGCCCTCTACCGCGAAGCCCTGAAAACCAGGAAGCGTCTGATTGCCGGTTCCAACGATCCGCTCAATCCGTAAAACCGTTATGCGGCAGACGGAAGGCGGGATTCATCACCGCGTGGTCCGGTTTTGAGTATTGATATCATCGATATCATCAGCAAAGTCGCTGCAATTATCCCTTTTTGGAGTTTCTAAAAAACGCTAATTTGGGCGCGCTACGGGGCGGAAACCGTAATTGCATAACAAGCCTTAATTGGGAGAACGACGATGATCAAGCGAGCAGGCGTTAGAGTGAGTATTGGGTTGGTATTCCTGGTCCTTTGCGGACAGATCCTTTGGGGACAGACCGGCGTTCTGCCGGGCTTTTCGAGCAGCAAATATTTTAACGAACAACTCAGCACGATCCGCTATCTGAGCGATGTCACGATTCACATCAACGCTCCCTGTCCCGATTCAATGCGGGCGGACCGGCCTACCAGCCTGGTTTTTTTCGCCCTGCCGAACGGCAATACGATCGAATGGACCATAGGCAAAGAGGCTTCGGAGACCGAAGACTGGCATTTTGAAATTCAGCATATCGGCGCCCAGACGCGCTTTCTGCGCGAACTGATACCGGACCGCAACATCGTGACCATCTACCTGGGCAACGATGCCAACAGCTGGCCGGCCTGGTGTTCCGGCCATAGTAATTCCGGCGTGCTGATTGATACCCTGATCAATCGTGTCCGTAATATCTTTAGCGACTATCCTCATACGGTAGTCCTCGACGGACACAGCGGCGGCGGGGCCCTGACTTTTACATTTTTAAACACCCTCGACTCCATCCCGGATTACATCGACCGAATTGCATTCCTGGACAGCGAGTACAACTATACCAATACCCTCCGGCACGGCGAAAAACTAGCCGAATGGTTGGGGCGTTCCGACGACCATTACCTGTGCGCCATCGCCTATAACGACAGCGTGGCGCTCTACCTTGGGCAGCCGGTCGTCAGCGCCACCGGCGGGACCTGGTATCGCAGCAAACTCATGCAGAAGAAACTAGCCGAATATTTCACATTCACGAGAGAGAGCAACTCCGAATTTTTAAATTTCTTCGCTCTCGACGGCCGCATCCAGTTTCGCCTCAAAGAAAATCCCACCCAGGCTATTCTGCATACGGTCCAGGTCGAACGCAACGGCTATATCCAGACCATCGCTTCCGGAACTTCCTATGAAGGTGTCGGTTATGAGTATTACGGTCCGCGCGCTTACACGCAATACATCCAGAAATTGCCGCCTGAGAATATCGAAACACTGACTACGCACAATGCTGCCAACGGCAATCTGACCTTCAATTTCGAGCCCGTCCCGCACGGTGAAGAGTACCGGCTCTATGTGAGCACAGATGGACTCAGTTTCCCGGATACGATTGTGACTACGGACAATGTCATCGACCTCTCCAGCCTGCAGTCCGATTCCCTGTATTTCTTCCGCATGCAGGCCATCAGTCCCTGGGGTAAATCCGCCCTATCCGAATTGCTGGCCGCCACAGCCGGTCCGGGTGCACCGGAAGTTCTGATCGTCAACGGCTTCGACGAAGAAGTAATTTTCAATTCGGGTGAATTCATCCGGGAACACGCGATTGCCTTCCATAAAAACGGCATCAGGGTTGCTTCAGCCAGCAACAATACCCTCCTGACGGATATGCTGCATCCGGAGGATTACCCGATCATCGATCTGTTTGCCGGGACTGATCTGTACCAGACCGAAACCGTCAGCACCGATGAACAGGTTATATTGGGCAATTATCTGGAAAACGGCGGAAAATTGATGGTCTCGGCGGTTGATATCGGCTATGACCTGGTTCGCCGCGGCAGCGCTACGGACAAAGAGTTCGCCGCCAATTATCTTAAATTCGACTACGTCGAGCGCTCGCCGCTGAAAAAGACATCGACATATTACGGGATTGAATTCATGCCCGACTGGCCATTCGGAGCGGCGTCCTTCAACTTCGATGACGGCACTCATGGTCTTTACAACGTCAGCCGTCCCAATGCTCTGCGCGCCGTGAACGGCGGACTGCCCTGCCTGGCCTTCACCGACGTCGACACCAGTGAGGGCGTTGCGGCGGTCTGTTTCAGCGGCCTGGTCCCCAACGGGACGCAGCCGGCCAAAGTATTCGTCACCTCGATCCCATTGGCGACTATCTACCCTGACGAAGGTCGTGCTCTGCTCTTTAAACATATCCTGGACTATTTCGCGCAGGAGAGCGCCATCGAGGGTTCTTCATCCAAACCGGCCGCGTTTTTCCTGGCGCAGAACTATCCCAATCCGTTCAATCCCGAAACCACCATCGCCTTTCAGCTTCCGCAGACTGAACACGTGGAACTCAATATCTACAACCTGCGCGGCGAGTTGGTGGAAACCCTGGTGAAAGCCGATTTCCAGGCCGGCGACCACCGCATTCGCTGGAATGCCGGGGATTTAAGTTCCGGGGTCTATTTGTTTGAGCTGCGTACCGGGAGCAACCTGGAACGTAAAAAGTGCCTTCTGCTGAAATAAGT
>CAZPRY010000005.1:0-66560 GCA_964589175.1 uncultured bacterium | reverse complement strand
AACGAAGTGACTGAGAAATCGCTAAAGCCAACAGCTACAACGTAATGCAATCACTCTTGATTGCATCCGATCTATTAGGTCGCCCGCCGGCCGCGGCGGGAGCCGCGGGTACAAATTTCTGTTGACAATACCATTTATTCTGAATAAATATGCTCAAAGCATTAATGAATTCGTATCATTCGAACAGCACACGAAATGATACAGGCTCTTTGACATGATGACTAAAGCGGCGCTTTTGACAATCCGACACCTGCCTCAGTTTTTACCGCATTTCTCTGCAAAAGAGGAAATCTTCTCGAGGAACATCCTCCCCTCATCTTACAATCCAAATCATCCATTATAAAATCATTGCAAAAAATCATCCCATGCGCGTCATCCATCGATCCATCGATGGCGGCACGAAACCAATCATTGGTTTCGCGTTTTCAATTATGTGTTTTGAGAACCCAAACAGTGGTTTGTTCCTTCCGTTTGTTGGTTTCAAGTTCTTGCTTACCTGTTTTAATCTGTCAAACGCCGGTATTAACTCTCCAATCATTGGTTTCATGAAAGCAAATGCTTGCGCTGACTTATCGATTGTCGGTTTCGATAATTCAACTGCCGGTTTCGACCCGACAAATGCAGCTCGCGGAACGATCTGAACGCATTTCCAGATGAGAGGCGCGATCCTATGCGAAAGCAAGCCCTCTGGAGTCTCCCGGAGGCGGATGTACAGTATGACCAGAAATGATTACGGAGGAATAAGGGAAACTTTTATATAGAGAAACCTCTTATAGACATGAATGTGCAGGATAAATATATGTTATGTGTAAAGATGAAAAATGCCGATAAAAGAAACATATAAATAATTGTTGTTATCCCTCCAATTTGGCAGTATAACAACAATGAATATACACAGACGTTAGGCATAATTTTAAAAGGATATCGCAATGAACTATGATCCCAAGATTATTGATGACTACATAAAGTCCATCTATTATTATAATTTTCAAGATTTCTGTGATAGGTTATTATTGACTTTATACCCGAATGACTACACGCCAGTACGAGCAGGAGGTAGAAATGGAGACATGAAAAACGATGGATATTGCACTATTTCAAGAATATTTTTTCAAGCTCATGCTACAAGAGGTGAAAGTTCTAAACAGACAAAAAATAAAATAGAAAGTGATTTAAAAGGTTGTCTTGAAAAATGGGAAGATGTAACAAAATTCATCTATATAACAAATGACACATTAATTGGTGAAATTGAACACTTTGTAGATGGATTAAGAAAGCGATTTCCGAGCCTAATCATTGAAACTTGGGGTAATAAAAAACTTTCCTCAGAAATTAGGAAATTAAAAATTAAAGATATTGAATATGTTATTGATAGAAAAATAATACCTGAAGTTACTATTCTTGAAAGTGAAATATTAAGTGCCAAGTATTTAATTACAAATGAATTTAATTTCATTAAAGAAATATCTCAAAATGACTTGTCAAATTTTCCATTTGAAAATCCGCTTCTATTCGAAAATAATACTCTAAAGTTCCTTCGTTCACTAATAAATGGGCAATCATACCGCCATACAGATGTTGAAAAGGTATTAAATATCAAGGAACAAGAATATGTAGACAATCATAAAGATGCTATAGTATTACCTTTTGAAAAAGGAGAATATAGGTTCTTTTACCACGAACGAATTCCAACAAAAGATGAAATTAGAACTGTATTAAAATCTGATAATATTTCTCAATTTCTTCTCAACAATAATATTCCAGAAAATAGGATTAGTAAAATAAATACTTGCTATGAAGGGGAATGTGCAGGTGGAGGGAACTTCCAAGAAGTTTTTTATTTAAGACCATTTTATGCGCAGTTTCTAATCGTAAAAAACATTTCAAATGCTCCAATTAAACTAGAAACTATTAATTCTTTCGATAACGATGTAGTATTATATAGCGCACAATCTAAATCAGAAATAAATCACACTACAAAGCTTCCTAATTTTATAATTGAGCCAAATCAAAATGTTATAATTCCTATAGGATTATTTTTAAGCGAATTTAAAGAGATTCAAGAGTTAGAAAAAGACATTGTTACTTCGACTTATGTTCCTGAACAAGTTCAAGAGTTACATATTGGTAAAATGGACAAAGGCCATAAGATTGAATATATTGGCCCAAGTATAAGTCCTAAAGAAATAAACGCAATATATAAAGAACGGAAAATATCATTAAAAACTCATGATTTTTCCTTTGATTCTCTTTACTGGATAAACAGATATTGGCAATGTGGAAGTTGTCCTCACCTATTTTATGTAACAAATGAAAAATTTAAATATCAAGGTGAAATTTTTAATGTGCTTCCTAATCATTTACAAAAAGAAATATTTACAATACCTGATGGAGTTTATGAAGTAATTATTGCCGAGTTGGAGCAAGAAACAACTTTAATTAATAAGGTTTTAAAGAATGGAAATGTTTTTGATTCAGACATTCTTCTTATAGAAAATCAATCTTATACATTCTCAGTTTCTCCTATGGATATAATAGAATTGGAAGGAAAGTATACTTTAAAAAGTAATATTAAACAAGTATTGCCTGTTTTAGAGAAAAAAGAACTAGTTGAGAAATTTAAAAAAAACTATGCCTAACATTTTGTATAAGTAATGGCAGGGAAAGTGCTAGATATCAAGGTTTGTAGCCCGCTCAAACTTCATCACGGTTTGCCTATAGAGAGAAATACCCTATCCGATATCGTCATTTCGAAGGAACGAAGTGACTGAGAAATCGTTTAAACCTGACAGGTGTTACCGTTTCGTTACTACGCCTCCCTGATCAATCGATAATCCGCCAACGCTTCCCATTGTTGTAACTCGACAGATCTTTTTTACTCCAAGCTTCCGAGAACTGTAAAAAAGGCTATTAGCGAATTAAGCCCCGTTTCCATTAACCTATTGAGAGTGTGTGAATGACCTCTTCGTCCCAAAAGCGCTTATCCAAAATAAATCGAATCGACGAAAGCCTCGTCAAATATAGAATGATTTTCGAACATTCTCCCGAGCTTATCATTCTGGTTGACGGAGAAGGATATATCATCGACATCAATCGCCGGGTCACCGCCTGGTTCGGCCTGCAGCCGCAGAAAATCATCGGGACTCTTCTGGCCGACTTACCTTTCCTCACCCCGAAGAGTAGCAGGATCCTTCATGAGAAATTTTCCAAACGCATGCAAGGCCGGAAATTAAAACCCTACCTGCTGGATTTTATCAACAAGGATGGGAAAACCGGCGTCGGGAAAGTCATCGGGGCTGCAATCCCCGACAACAAGGGTACATTCATCGGTGATCTGCTCATCATCAGCGATGCGACCGCGCAGATTCGTCTTTCCGAAGAACGTAAAGCGATGATCGCGGAACTGCAGAATGCGCTCAATAAAGTGAAAACGCTCAACGGCCTGATCCCGATCTGCGCTTCCTGTAAAAAGATCCGCGACGATCGCGGCTACTGGCAGGAAGTGGAGGCCTATCTCAGCCAACATTCGGACGCTAAATTTACGCACGGATTGTGTCAGGAATGCCTCCAAAAACTTTACCCGGATCAATATGAGAACATCCTGAAGAGAAGAAACGAAGATCACTGAGTACGGATCGCTAGGGTATCCTCACGACCCGGAAACCGAACGATGTATATTTTTCGTCGGGAAAATGAAGACTTTTATCCCAGCAGCGCAGCCGCCCGCCGGCCCCGGCCCACGATCCGCTTTTAATAATACGGTACGACGATGTACCTGCAAATTCGCCGAGCCACTCCCAGACATTCCCGGCCATATCATAGGCCCCGAAGGGTGAGGCGCCATCCAGGGTCTGAAAACCGTCGTGCTCATCCCCGTTATAATATCCTACCGGACTACTGCCGTTGTCGAACGGGTCGCCGCTGTCGAAATAATTGGCTCTCTGTCCGCTGATCGTATTGCCCCAGGGGTAGTCTCGCGTCGAATTGCCGCGCGCGGCCTTTTCCCACTCGTTTTCCAGCGGAAGCCGGAAACCGTAAAAACCGGCAAACGCCTCCGCGCCGTACCATGTAACCAGCGCAACGGGATGATTGGCCAATCGCTCATCCGCATGAAATTTGCCGTTCGCGAAGTGAATCCCGCTCTGCGGCGTATTCACGATTTTGAAAATACGGTCTCCGGCAGGCCAGTGTTCATCCCCGGCGTAATAGCCGGTCACGACCGTATCCTCGACGCTGATCTCGCCCCGGGCATAGGCCTGCTCCAGGAACAGCGTATACTGGACATTGGTCACTTCGTACTTGGCGATTTCGAAAGCATGATCGAGCGAATCTTCGCGGGCGTACATCCCGGCTCTGAATTTTCCCGCGGGAACATGCACGAAAATCATTTCGGTATCCGCTTCATCCGGCGTCTCGGCGGGACCCGTCGGATTACATCCAGGCAGCATCCAGCATAACAGGATGACGATCAGATCGCAAAACGTTCGTCGTGGTTTAATCGAACCCATTCCACTCCCGGGCTTCGGTTGCTATGCCGGCCGGCCTGCGGTCCGGTGCTTCCACGGATCGGATAATCGGCCGCTGTAACGTTCTGATCGCTCCCCTTTTCGTGATAATTTACATCCGATATGGCAAATATCAAGATGAATCATAGCCTTCAAATGCGGCAGAAGTACAGAATCCGCCCAAGACTTTACTTGCGAATTGACTAATCCGTACTTAAAATAATCCTAACCTTTGCTGCGTAATGAAAGAGTATGTCATCTCAAAAATCGGATTGGTTCGGGCCGTTTTATCCGTCCGCTCTCCCAAAGATTTACTTTAATCCATAGAATCCCTTTACCATTCTCAGAGGTGTATTCATGCAGAAATTCAATCCCTTGCTACACATTAACATCACGGCTGAACAGGTGCTCGAAAGCCTGAGCGATACGACTAGGGCCGGAATGACCATCTTAAATCCGTCCGGTAAAATTGTCTATGCCAACCTTCGGGCCGAAAAAATACTGGGACTGCAGAAGGATGAAATCACTTCGCGAAAGTATAACGATCCCCTGTGGACCATCACGGACCTCAAGGGAGGCGAGTTCCCCGCCGAGAAACTTCCCTTCGCTCTGGTAAGTCAAACCCGGAAAGCGGTGACGGACATCCGTCATGCGATCCGGTGGCCGGACGGTAAGATCGTATACCTGTCCATAAACGCGGCCCCCATCCTGGACCAAGCGGGGAATTTCCAGGCCGTGGCGGCCACTATCGAAGATATCAGCGCGACGATCAAAGCCGAAGAAAAATTAACGCGCAGCGAACAGCGCATAAATACGATCTTCAACCAGGCCGCCGTCGGGATCGCCGAGATCGGACCGGACGGAATGTTTATTAATCCCAATCAGCGCTTCTGTGAAATTCTCGGGTATCACCGGGATGAATTGATTGGTCGGAACATTCGCAACATTACCTTAGCGGAGGATCTGCCCCTTGATGAAAAATTCTTTAACGATGTCGCGTCCGGGAAACGTGATAATTTCGACTTCGAAAAGCGCTGCATCCATAAAGACGGACATCCCGTCTGGATTCATTTGTATTCCAATACGATCCGCGACGACGCCGGAAAACCGCTCTACGCGATTGCCTCCATCGTAGATATCATGGAACAAAAACGGGCAGAGCAAGAACTGATCGCAAGCCGTAACTCAACGCTGAATATACTCAAAGACCTTTCCACGGAATCCGAGGCGCGCAGGCTGGCGGAACAGCAATTCCAGGATGCTTACAATCTAAATCAGATGATTATCGAAACGTCCCCGGTGGGCATCTGGATGTACAAGGAAGCTGGTCAAACGATCCTGGTCAATCAGGCGGGAGTTGCCCTGGGCGGTGGCGATTATGAAAAACTGATCAGTCTGAACTTCCGTGAACTGGAATCATGGAAAAAGACCGGGATGCTGGATGCAGCCGAAGAAGCCCTGAATAGCGGAGATCCGATCAGGAAGGAAGTGCATGCCATCAATACACTCGGTACGGAAGTCTGGTACGAAGCCCTGATGACTCCCGTTCGCTACAAAGGGGCCAAGCATCTGCTCCTGATGACCTATGATATAAAAGACCGAATGCATACCGAAATGAAATTACGGGAGAGCGAAGAACGTCTCCGCTTGGTCACCGAAGCCACAAATGACGGAATCTTCGACTGGAACCTCGAAGGAAAAACCGTTTACTTCAATCCAACCTTCTTCACCATGTTGGGATATGAACCACACGAATTTCCCCAGTCTCTGACAAGTTATTTCGATCTTCTGCATCCGGATGACCGCCAAAAATCGGCCATCCAGTTGAGTGAATCGATCGTCGGTGAAAAGCAGCATTCCTCGGAGGAACTTCGGTTCAGAGCCAAGAATGACGAATGGCGCTGGATCCTGTCCCGCAGCAAAGTCGTTAAACGCGCTCCGGACGGGAAACCGCTACGCATCGTGGGAACCAATGTCGATATCAGCGAGCGCAAAGGCATGGAGGAATCCATTCGGGAAAGCGAGGAGCGCTACCGGCTCTTGGCTGACAATTCTCACGATATGATCTCATTGCATGATCAGGAAGGCAAATATATCTATGCTTCACCGGCCAGTCAGCACATCACGGGATTTTCCTCCAAAGAATTGATCGGCCGGGACAGTTATGAATTCTTCCACCCAGACGATATTCCCGTTATTCAAAAGCATCACGCTGGGAATCTATCCGGAACCGGGAAATCCGCCCCGATCGATTACCGCATCCATCAGAAAGATGGCCGCTACCGGTGGGTCCAGACTCTATCAAAGTCCTTTCTGGATAAAGATGGCAATCGGCTGATTTTGGCCACAACCCGGGATATCTCCGATATCAAGGTCTTCGAGATCGCCCTGAAAAACAGTGAAAAACAGTACCGCCAACTCTTTGACACGATGCTGGACGCCTTTGCCCTGCATGAGATCATTCTGGATGACAGCGGCAAGCCGGTCGATTATCGCTTTATCACGGTCAATCCCGCCTTCGAAAAACTTACCGGACTCCGCCGGGATCAGATCATCGATAAAACCGTACTGGAAATCCTGCCGGGCACCGAGCCTTACTGGATCGAGCTCTACGGGGAAGTTGCCCTGAGTGGTAACCCGCGATCGTTCCAGAATTTTTCAGCCGAACTGAATCACTACTACGAAGGAATCGCCTATTCTCCAGAACCACTTAAATTCGCGGTGGTTTTCCAGGACATCAGCAAACAGCATCTGGCCAAACTCGCGCTGCAGCAGAGCGAATCCATGCTGGCCGCTTCCCAGAAAATCGCTAAGGTTGGCGGCTGGGAATATGACGTGGAATCCCGGAAAATATTCTGGACCGACGAAACCTATCGCATTCATGAATATGATAAAAACCAGTTCCCTCCGGGTTCCCAGGAACATATTACACGCAGTATTGAATGCTACCATCCCGAAGATCGCGAGGCAATCCGGCAGGCTTTTGAAAAATGTTGCCGGGAAGGAACGCCGTACGATCTGGAATTCCCCTTCAAAACAGCCAGGGGCCGGAAAATCTGGATCCGTACCTCCGGACAGCCGGTGTACGAGGAAGACAAAATCATCAAAGTAGTCGGCACTATACAGGATATTACGGAACGGAAACAGAATGAAGATAATCTAAAAAAACGCAACGAATATATTCAGACGATTCTCGATAATCTGCCCATCGGGCTGGCGGTGAATAATATCGACTCGGGCGCTGCGACTTATATGAACGAACAATTTGAAAAAATTTACGGCTGGCCGGGAGAAATTATTAAAGATGTTGAGAACTTCTTCAAGTATGTTTATCCGGACCCGGAATATCGCAAAAAACTGCAAACCCGGGTCATGGCTGATATTCGATCCGGCGATCCCCAACGGATGCAGTGGGAAGGTTTTAAAGTGACTCGCCAGAACGGCAGCCTGGCGATAATTGCGGCCAAGAATATTCCCCTTCCCGAGCAGAACCTGATGATTTCCACGGTTCAGGATATCACCGAGCGATCCCGGTCCCTTGAGAAATTACAGGATTCCGAAAGACGCCTACGCGCCCTGGCCGGTCACCTTCAGACCGTACGGGAAGATGAACGCAAGGCCATCGCGCGCGAAATCCACGATGAAATCGCCCAGATCATGACCGCCCTTAAAATCGACCTGTCCATTTTCGCTAAGGAATTCGCCGGAAAATTACAGCCCGACGATATGCAACGCGCCAGCGCCGATATCCAGGCGATGAAGGAATTAATCGATTCGACCATCCGGCAGATCAGAGCCCTGATTCACCGGTTGAGGCCCGAGACACTTGAAACCCTGGGCTTAATCGAGGCCATGCGGCGTTATTCTGCAGATTTCGGAACCACCGCCGGAACGGCTGTTCATTTTTCATACCCGAAGACTCTCTCCGAGATCCCGACTGATTCTTCACTGGCGATCTACCGCATTTTTCAGGAAGCCCTGTCCAACATTTCCCGCCATGCCCGGGCCAGCCGGGCCGAGATCCGGCTCAGCGTGTCTCAGAGCATCCTGATTCTTTCGATTTCGGACGACGGCAAGGGAATGAATCCGGAAGTCCAGAACCGAAGCGACAGCTTCGGCATTATCGGAATGAAAGAGCGCGCGATTTTACTGGGCGGCGAACTCGCGATCCACAGCCAGCCGGGTCGGGGTACGGAACTTATTCTCAGGTTGCCGCTGGATTAAACTTTTTACGGAAAATGAAAAATGATTGATTCTTTAAAAGCATTTTCGTAAATATACAGCCAATCATGATCAAAGTCCTCATTGCCGATGATCACATCCTAATCCGGGAAGGGTTTAAAAAAATCCTGAGTTCCGAATCCGACATGCTTGTCGTCGGTGAAGCCAAGGATGCTTTCGAAGCTCTCGAGTACCTCGAACATCAATGTTGTGATATTATCGTACTGGACATTACGATGCCCGGTAAAAGCGGTCTGGACCTGCTGGGCGACATCCGGTTGCGCTTTCCGGATATCAAAGTCCTGATCCTGAGCATGCATGATGAAGAAAGCTATGCCCTGCGCGCCCTTAAAGCCGGCGCCTCCGGCTATCTGACCAAGGAAACGGCCCCGGAAGAATTAATCCGCGCGATTCGCAAAATCATTGACGGCCGTCTCTACATCAGCCAGAACGTCGCCGAACAGCTGGCGGCCAACCTCGGCGGCCGGAAGGACCAATTACCGCATGAATCCCTCTCCGATCGCGAATTCCAGGTACTGCATATGCTGGCCAAAGGCAGATCCATCGGAGACATCGCGACAACTCTCTCCCTCAGTCCCAGCACGGTCAGTACCTACCGGCAGCGGATTGCCGAAAAGCTGCATGTCCACTCAACAGCTGAAATGATCCTCTATGCCGTCAACAACGGACTGATCGACTAAGCTCCGGAACCTGCCTACTTTCCCCAGTCACCGCATTTTGTTATTGCCGCAAATATCCCGTATAGCTGCACCGCTACATTCGCTTCATGCAGACAGCGACACCAAATACATCCTTTCACTGATAGCAGCTTTGCTTCGGAATCTCTAGAATTCACATAACGAGGTTCGAATGCTAAAACTGTATATTATCGATGATTCTGCCCAGTTCCGAAAAAGTTTTAAACGCCTGCTCGGGTCGTTGCCCCACACCACCGTCATCGGTGAGGCCGCGTCCGTTCGGGATGCGGTGGCCTTTATCGAAAGCAACCACCCGGACTGCATCCTGCTGGATGTGGAACTCCCGGATGGGAACGGCTTCAATGTTCTGGAGCAAATTCGTAGCAGCAGCTACAAGCCGGAAGTCCTCATGATCACCAATTATCCCGCCCCACCATTTCGTGAAATGGCACAACATTACGGTGTCGTCCATTTTTATGATAAAACCACTGAATTTGAATCCGCTATTGAAACCCTCCGTACGTTATCAGTAACACCGCTATGATTACCCCCTTCATCCCACGCCTGTTCCGTAATAAAGCACAGGCCGCTCTTGTCGAAGAAATTCGACAAGAGTCCTCTTTTTTCGACACAAGCTTCATCGATATGGCGATAGCGGTAGATACAACCTCTTCCTATATTAAAGGTGAATAGTGAAGGGAAATTGACATGATCAACAACACGGCCGAAATTAGTTACGTAAACCCACTTCTGCCTTATACCAAGGAAACCAAGATGAAAATTCTCCTCTTCGATGAATCGGAAATCACATACGAGCGGGTTAAAAGGTTGATCGGTCATGCCACCGACCATGTCGATGAAATCCGGCGTATCAGTTCCTTAGACAACATCCTGATCGATGCGTATCGAATGAAACCGGAAATCATCATCCTCAACACTTACTTCCTGCGTGGCAGTATCCTGGAGACTATTCGTGTTCTGAAAACCATTTCGCCGAAGTGTCAAATCATCTCGTTGGTCGAGTTTTCGGATCCGGTCTACCAGAATTTACTGACCGAAGCCGGTTCGGATTATTTCATCGACCTGGCGCAGAATTTCGAGGATATCCCGGAGATCCTGCAAAAATTCAAAACCCGATCACCGAGCGGCATGAAAATAGCCAGGTAGACAATTATGCGCAATCTGAATCAAGATATAGCGCAACTCCCGAAACAACCGCGGCAGCCGGATTTTCACATGCTCGACTCATCCAGGAAAATCCACCGCTACAACTCCATCCGCAAACCATAGCATTTCAACGAGTTTCTCCGGACCGTCAGCGAATTACTCAACGACTGACTGGTGGGAAGCAGATTATCCGGTTGAAAACCGCTTCACACGAAAACCTCTGAAAGCAACTTTTTACATCCGTACGGAATCTTTTTAGGGATTTCCATCATTCAATCCATTGATGCTGTACGGCGTTTCCAAAAATTATTCTAAATTTGATTTGCAAAAACCGGATTCCCGGATAGATTTAAGAAAAAGAGCACCCATCCCGGTTTGAGATCGGTTCCGACTGGCATGGGCTTGCAGGTCGAAATGAGGTTTTAGATGAAAAAATCGATCCACCTGACGACCCTCTTCCTTGGGCTTCTACTGGGCTGCCTGAATCCACCTGCGGCCGCGTTCGCCCAGGCCGGAACGACGATTCCCACGCCGGAAGAACATTTTGGTTTTGTACCCGGCACGGACCGTATGCTTTTCGACTATGAGAATCTGATCCAGTACTTCCAGAAATTGGATGAAGCCTCCGACCGGCTGCAGCTCTTCGAATTCGGCCGTTCGCCCATGGATAAACCCATGTATGTAGCTTTCATTTCCACACCGAATAATATCCGCAACCTGATCGTCCTGCGGGAAAGCAACCGCCGGCTGGCCCTCGACCCGGATATCCCCGATTCCGAGCGGGAGGTGCTGATCCGGGACGCCAGGGTATTCGTCATGATCACGCTCTCAATGCACTCCACCGAAATCGGTCCGTCCCAGGCCGCACCCATCATCGCCCATGAATTGGTCACGACCGCGGATCCCCGGACATTATCCCAAATGGAGGATGTTGTCTTCATGCTCGTACCATGCCATAATCCCGACGGTATGGACATGGTCGTCGAGCACTACAAGAAATACAAAGACACGAGATACGAAGGCTGCGGGATGCCCGGCATCTACCACAAATACACCGGGCATGACAACAATCGTGATTTTATCACCCTGAGCCAGGCCGATAACCGGGCCATTTCTAAACTATTCAGCACTGAGTGGTTTCCGCAGATTTTGATCGAAAAACACCAGATGGGATCGGGATCGGCCCGCTATTACGTGCCGCCTTCCCACGATCCGATCGCCGAAAATATCGACGCCGGGCTCTGGAACTGGACCGGTATTATCGGCTCTAACATCATCAATGATATGACCGCCGCCGGCCTGGCGGGAGTCTCACGCAACTATCTTTTCGACGATTACTGGCCCGGCTCGACAACCACCTGCATCTGGAAAAACGTCATCGGCCTACTCACGGAATGCGCCGGAGTGAATATCGCCTCACCGGTCTTCATCGAACCCAACGAATTACGCGGCTACGGCAAGGGCTTATCCGAATACAAAAAGAGCATCAATATGCCGCTGCCCTGGCCGGGCGGCTGGTGGCGTTTGTCCAACATTGTGGAGTACGAACGCGCCTCGCTCCTCTCCCTCCTGAAAACCGCTTCGCTGTACCGGGAAAGCATCCTGAAATTCCGCAATGACCTCTGTGTCCGGGAAGTCGCAAAGGGCAGGACGGAAGCGCCGATTTACTTCATCTTGCCGCTCAAACAACACGATCAGAGCGAACTGGTTCCTGTCGTGAATCTCCTGCGTGAACACGGCGTTGATGTCTATCAGCTCACCAGTCCCTACCGTCTCGGCGAATTCGAGTATCAAAAGGGCGATATTGTTATCCCGCTGGCCCAGCCGTACAGGACCTTTATCAAAGAGGTGATGGAAAAGCAGATTTTTCCGGTGCGGCACTATACGCCCGGCGGTGAAATCATTCAACCGTATGATATCACAAGCTGGTCGCTGCCGCTGCATCGCAGTCTGCACTGCCAAACCGTCAATATCCGTTCGGGAGAGTTCGAGAATTTACTGCAAAAACTTGAGTTGGATTTCAGGCTGCAGAGGAAAATCCCCGCGAAGATTGATGCTGCCCTATTTACAATTAATAATAACGAAAGCTACAAAGCGGCCTTTCTAGCGATGAAATCCGGCCTGGATGTTTATCGTCTCGAAGAAAGCCTGATCATCGACCAGAAACGAATTCCAGAGAAGAGTTTTCTCATTTATAGCGACCGGAAAAAACCCGCCAAAATGGAACAGCTGCTGGAACAAATGGTCGTTGCACCGATCTTTCTCTCCGAGAAGACGGATATCAAAAAAAGCATCCTAGCGGTGCCCCGCATCGGTCTCGTGGAAAGTTATTTTCACGACCTGGACGCCGGATGGACACGCTATATTCTGGACAGCTACAGCCTGCCCTACCGCATCATCCGACCCGGCGAATTGCGCATTACCAACCTGAATAAAGACTACGACATGATCATCTTTCCCGATCAGTACCACGACGTTCTGCGCAGCGGCAAGTACAAATCCAACGATCAGTATTACCTCAGTAACTATCCGCCGGAATATACCAAGGGCATCGAGAAAGAGGGTATGAATAACCTGATGAAATTCATCGACGACGGCGGGACGATCATCTCATGGGGAAATTCGACGGGACTCTTCACTGCCTTGCAGGAGCTTAAACACGGCAAGGATGAGACGGAGGAATTTCAGCTGCCGATCCAGGACATTAGCGAAAAATTGAAAACCGAGGGCCTGTTCTGCCCCGGTTCACTCCTCAATGTGGAACTCCGTAAAGATCACCCGCTTACCCTGGGAATGCCCACTTCCTGCGGCGTGTTTTTCCGAAACGGACCGCTGTTCGCTACATCGATACCGAATTTCGACATGGACCGGCGCGTAATCGTCCGTTTTCCCGAACGGGATATCCTGTTGAGCGGGTATTGTGAAAATGTGGAAAAACTGGCGGATGTCACCGTCGGCGCCTGGCTGAAGAAGGGCAACGGTCAGCTGGTACTCTTCGGCTTCAATCCGATCTTCCGGGCATCCACCCAGGCAACCTTCAAACTACTGTTCAATGCCATTCTCCTCCCCCGTGTCGCCGCCTGACTGCGGCTTGATCTGCACAGGAGCGCCGACGGCAGAATCCCGTGATGCCCAAAAATCCGGATAGAGTTTCTGCATACAATCGGGACAGATGCCGTGGCTGAATTCGGCATCGGACCGGTCACGGATATAAACTTCCACCTGCTGCCAGTAGCCATTATCATCGCGGATTTTCTTACAGTTGGCACAAATCGGCAGGAGACCGCTGAGCGTTTTTACTTTGTGTAAGGCATCCTGCAGATCGTGGATCAATTCCTCTTTCACCTGCTCTTCACGCTTCAAATTCTGAAAAAGGAGATCCACCGGGTGTAAAAAACCGGCTTTGATGAATGCCTCATAGATCAAAACATATGAGATAAATTTCAAAAAATGACCGATCATATTGGCAATATCGGTCACTCCCAGATAGAGCGTAAAGCTGATCTCCGAAAACACCGTCAAAAGCATGGAAGCCAGCAGCAGTCGATACGTCATCCGGTCGAAATGTTTCCGACGTCGTATAAGAGCTGCGGCCGCGGTCAGTAAAATGGCCGAGATTACGAATTCACTGAATTTCTTAAAAAAAGTCAGCCCCTGCCCTTCGATATAACAGTCGGAAAAAACCGGTTTATAAAAAACGGACAGCAGAATTGCAGCCGTAATGATGATGTACGATCCTATAAGCCAGCCAACACGAAAATTCCGTTTTTGAAAAAAGGCCGCTGCCAGGAGTGAGATACTCTCCATATACCGCGCAGCGATCCAGAGTTGGGTGGCATAATTCGGATCATTTGTTCCCAGAACACCCATACCTTTATAGGCCAGCGTATGGATGAGATCCAGGCTGCCGATGAAAAAATAGCTCACACCGATGATCAGGTAATAGGAGTCCTGCAGGAATTTCTGTGAATTCCAGAAAACCATAAAAATACCAAACGCCACGACGACACACCAGAGTTCGACCAACGAGTGGAAAAGATTATAACTATACATTCGTGCAAACAGCAAAAGCAGCGATGCGGTGAAAGTGATGGCGATCGGAGCCAGATTTTTCTGGTTGGGACGAATCATGGATTTATTATCCTAAGTTTATTCATACGATCGATATAAATATACCAACATTTTCAAAAATTTAAAAAATATTCCCCGGAGGCGCGGGCTGAAGGATTGCTGCCCTTCACGGACTGGTGGATTTGATAGCCGTTCTGCTATTGACCCGTTGAAATTGTAAAATAACCCTTGACATTTTTCACGGAGTTCAGCATTTTTACTTAACCGGTAACTTTATCGGTTTCAAACCGGAACAACGGAGCATTATGAAGACCGTTTCCCTGGTCACGATTACGGATATAGCCCATGCTTTCTTTGTATCAGGTAATGAGTTGATCGGCCTGACGGCTCACTCTCATCAGTACGATACCGACACGGCGGATGCCCTGTGCAATGGGTCGGTAAAACGCCATGATTTCCTAAAATTAAAATAATTCTAAAACAAAGGATAAAACTATGAACAAAAATGATATCGGCCTGATCGGCCTTGCCGTCATGGGAGAGAATCTTGTTTTGAACATGGAGAAAAACGGATTCGCGGTCTCCGTCTATAACCGGACCCTGGAAAAAGTGGATCGCTTTATTCTGGGGCGCGCCAAGGGCAAGAACATCACCGGCTGCCACAGCATCGAAGAACTCGTCGTCAGCCTTCGGAAACCGCGCAAAATCATGCTGATGGTCAAAGCCGGAAAACCGGTGGACGAATATATCGAAAAACTACTGCCGCACCTGGAAGAAGGCGATATCATCATCGACGGCGGCAACAGTCATTTCCCCGATACAATGCGCCGCACGGCATATGCCGAAAGCCAAGGCCTGGCTTACATCGGTACTGGCGTCTCCGGAGGTGAAGAGGGCGCCCTCAACGGACCTTCAATCATGCCGGGTGGTTCACCCGCCGCGTGGCCGCACGTCAAGCCCATCTTCCAGAAAATCGCCGCTAAAGTAGACGATGGCTCGCCCTGCTGCGAATGGGTCGGCCAAAACGGCGCCGGGCATTTTGTCAAGATGGTCCATAACGGCATCGAATACGGCGATATGCAGATGATCAGCGAAGCCTACTGGATCATGAAGAACGGCCTGGGAATGACGCCGCCCGAGATGCAGCCGGTTCTGCAGGAATGGAACCGGGGCGAACTGGATAGCTATCTGATCGAAATTACGGCCGATATCATGGGAAAGATCGATGATGAGACCGGCAAGCCCATGTTGGACGTGATCCTGGATACGGCCGGGCAGAAAGGCACCGGGCGCTGGACCAGCCAGGAAGCCCTGAACCTGGGCGTTCCGGCTCCCACGGTGGTGGAAGCCGTCCTGGCCCGGGCCATGAGCGCCATCAAGGAAGAACGGGTGGAAGCCTCACGGCATTTGCAGGGCCCGCAGGGCGCATTCAGCGGCGAGAAGACCGAATTCATCGAAGATATCCGCCGGGCGCTCTATGCCTCCAAGATTTGCTCATATGCCCAGGGTTTTCAACTCATGCGGGCCGCCGCCCGGGAATATCACTGGGATTTGAATTATGGCGAAATCGCCCTGATGTGGCGCGGCGGCTGCATTATCCGCGCGCAGTTTTTGGGAAAGATCAAGGAGGCCTTCGATAAAAAACCCGACCTGCAGAACCTCCTGCTGGATGACTATTTCAAAAATGCCATCGAGAAAAACCAAAACGCCTGGCGCAAGGTTATCGCGGCGGCCGTGCAAATGGGATTGCCCGTACCGGCTTTCAGCAGCGCCCTGGCTTACTACGACGGCTACCGCAGCGAGCGGCTCTCGGCCAATCTCCTGCAGGCCCTGCGGGATTATTTCGGCGCCCACACCTACGAACGGCTTGATAGGCCACGCGGTGAGTTTTTCCACACAAACTGGACCGGGCATGGCGGCGACACCGCCTCGAGTACGTATAACGTCTAGCCTTTTCTGGTAAGTTCGCCCATTCAACCGTCCATTGTCCTCAAATGGATGCGGCTCTGTTTTTTTTTGCATGACTCGCGCATCCAGTTCTGGACATTGTTCCGGCAAAGCACTAATTTTACGTCAAGCCCCAAAAGAAAAATTGCGAATCATTTTCTTTATCAGAATAATTGTCTGGACAATTAAATACGGAAAACTAAGCCCTGAATATCTTGATCGCCGGAAATACAGTGAAAAAAGCCCATCCGCCCGGCATTCGGGGTGTAGCCGTGCTTGCCGATACCGGTGGCAAACGAACCGCTAACCAAGGAAAAACTGTGAGAATCATCGTACCCGTCAAACAGGTTCCGGAAACCAGCAATGTAAAAATGGATCCCGTCACAGGCACCATGATCCGTGACGGTGTGGAGCCTATCGTCAATCCTCTCGATCTCTATGCCATCGAGGCGGCTGTGCAACTGCGCGAAAAATACGGCGGCGAAGTCATCGCGCTTTCCATGGGCCCGGCCAAGGCCAGACTGGCCCTGAAAGAAGCTATTGCGATGGGATGTGACGACGGTATTTTGTTAAGCCATAAAGCCTTCGCCGGCGCCGACACCTGGGCTACTTCCTACGTCCTGGCGCAGGCTATCCTGCAGATGGGTAATTTCGATCTTATCCTTTGTGGTGAGCGTGCCACCGACGGGGATACGGGACAGGTCGGCCCCGGGATCGCCGCCTGGCTGGATATTCCTTTCACGACCTACATCAGTGCCATACGCGAGGTGAATTCCGAAACTCTGCGGATTGAAAGAATGGTTGAAACCGGCTACGAAATTCTCGATATCCAACGCCCTTGCCTGCTAACTGTTGTAAAGGAAATCAATTTTCCGCGGCTCCCCACGCTGGACGGAAAGTTGCGTGCCAGGGACTGCGATCTGAAAATTCTGGGACCGGAGGAAATCAACGCCCGTCCGGAATATCTCGGTTTGAAAGGATCGCCGACCCGGGTCGTCAAAATTTCAACCCCGCAGGTCGCCCGGCGCGGAAAGATTGTCGCCCCCAAAGACGAGCGCGAATTGGAGTCGGCTGTCGACGGTTTGATGGATTTTTTAAAGCAAAAAGAAATTTTATAAAGGATGAAATGATGGAATACCGGGATGTCTGGATTTTAGCAGAGCATGAACAGGGAGAACTGAAGCTCGTCTCCTTCGAATTGTTGAAGCGCGGACGGGCGCTGGCCGATAAACGCGATTGCCAACTGGTCGCCGTGCTACTGGGTCGCGATTTTCAGGACGGCGAACTTCAGCGCCTTTTCCGCTATGGAGCAGATAAAGTCATCGTCGCCAAAGATCCTGTTTTCGAACATTTTTTACCGGAGCCGTACTGCAGCGCACTACGTTTTCTGGTCCGGAAGCACCAGCCCGAAATCCTGATTGCCAGCGCAACCACCACCGGGCGGACTGTCGCCCCGGCCGTAGCCGTCCAATGTCACACCGGTCTGACAGCCGACTGCACGGAACTGGATATCGAGGAGAGCACGGGCAATTTAATTCAGACCCGGCCGTCGATCGGCGGCAATATTCTGGCGACGATCAAGACACCGGACCGCCGTCCGCAGATGGCCACCGTCCGGCCGCATTCCAATAAGCCGCTCGCGCCGGATGAAAAGAAAACCGGTGAGATTCTCTACGAGGAAATTCCCGGCGAGTTTCTGCAGAGCCGCATCCGCCGGGTTGAATTCCGCCTGAATTCCGAGGAGGGCGGCAATATCCAGGACGCCGAAATCATCGTCGCCGGCGGCAAGGGTTTCAAAAAGGACGAAAATTTCAAAATGTTGCACAAATTGGCCGCCCTGCTTAGCGGCACCGTCGGCGCCACACGGGATGCTGTTGATCTCGGCTGGGCCGGCTATCCGCAGCAAATCGGCCTGAGCGGCAAAACCGTCAGTCCAAAATTCTACCTGGCGGCCGGTATTTCCGGTTCGGTCCAGCATCTCGCCGGCATCAAAACGGCCGAAAACATTGCCGCGATCAATAACGATCCCGACGCACAAATCTTTCAGGTAGCCGACTATGGGATCGCCGCCGATATCTTCGAAGTACTACCGATTCTGAATGAAAAATTAAACGCCTATCGCCAGACCCAGGCGCGCCCGGAGGAGAAATAGTGGAACAGACTTCATACAATCGCATCACGCCCGAGCTCATCGCGGAACTGCGTAATATAATCGGTGCAAAATTCGTCATTTCCGACGATCCCGAAAAAATCGAACCCTATTCCCACGATCAGGTCGTCGATAAGCAATATGAGCACATGCCGGATGTCGTGGTCAAACCGCGCACAGCCGCCGAAATAGCCGCGATCATGAAGCTGGCCAACCGCGAAAACGTACCGGTCACGCCTCGCGGCGCCGGCAGCGGTCTCTCCTGTGGAGCGGTCCCGGTCTTCGGCGGAATTTTACTGTCGCTGGAACGCATGGATAAAATCCTGGAGATCGACAAAGAGAATATGATCATCGTCGTCGAACCGGGTGTAATCACCAACGATATCAACGCCGCCCTGGCCGAAGACGGGCTGTTCTTCGCCGGCTATCCGATGAGCGTGGAAAGCTGCTTTATCGGCGGGAATGTGGCTGAAAACGCAGGAGGCGGCCGCGCTGTCAAATACGGCGTGACCGGACGCTATATCATCGGACTGGAGCTCGTAACCCCGGAAGGCGAAATTATGCAGTTGGGCGGCAAATGCGTTAAAGACGTTGTCGGATATGACCTCATTCACCTGATGGTCGGCTCGGAAGGCACCCTCGGAATTTTCACCAAAATATTCATCAAATTGCTGCCGCTGCCGTCACGGAAAGTCGATCTGCTGGTCCTGTTTCGGGATATTGAAACCGCGACGTCGATCGTGCCGCAGCTCATCAGTAAATCGAAAATCGTTCCCACCGCGATTGAGTTTATGGACAAACTGGCGGTCGAAACCGCCTGCCGCTATCTCAACGAACACCTCTATTCACAGGATGTCAGCGCTATGCTCCTGATCGAGATCGACGGAAACGACGACGCCCATCTCGAGCGGGAATACGAGATCATCGGCAAAATGTGCCAGGAGCTGGGCGCCATCGAGGTCTATGTCGCCGACAATCCGACCACCTCCGAAAGGGTCTGGGCCGTGCGACGCAATGTCCCCGAGGGAATTCAGACCTTCTACCCGATCAAGAGTTCCGAAGACCTGGTGGTACCGATCGCCAAAATTCCCGAGCTTCTGCCCCGGATTGCGGCCGTGGCCCGCAAACACGATGTCCTGATTCCCTGTTTCGGGCACGCCGGCGACGGCAATATTCATTCGACCATCGTCAAAAAAGCCGAGATGGACTTCGACCGCTGGCGGGAGGTTCAGGAACAGGTCCGTCTGGAATTGTATCAACTGACCCTGAGCATGGGCGGCACCATCAGCGGTGAACATGGAATCGGCAGCAAGCGCAAAAAATATATGAGCCTGGCTTTGCCGGACATCAATATTGAAATGATGAAGCGTATCAAGCGCGCCTTCGATCCCAAGCAGATTTTAAACCCGGGAAAAATCTTTGATTAAATGAAGATAACTCGATCTGCCGTCGAAAAAGTACTTGCAGAAAAAACGATGATTTGGTGCGATTGTATATACAAATAAGTAAGCAGAGAATTTTTCAAATATGATAATCGATCGCAACAGTCCCATCCCTCAGTATTTCCAGCTCCAGACCTGGCTTCGCGAACAGATTGAGCAGGGCGTCTTCAAGTCCGGTGATAAGATACCGACCGAAGAAGAACTGGTACAAATCACCGGTCTGGCCCGCGCCACAATTCGCCAGGCCATTTTTAACCTGGTGAATATGGGATACGTGACCCGTCAACGCCGGCTGGGAACTTTTGTGACATTCCGGAGTGGTGCGACGAATGCCAAGGATATCGTCGGAGTGCTCGTACCGGATATCCGGGCCGGCTACGCGCCCGAACTGGCCCGCGGCATCGAAGACGAGGCCGCCAAAAACAAACTCAGCACAATTTTGTGTAATACCGACGACCTCTTCGTCAAGGCCGATTTCCATGCCGACCGACTGATCGCAAATTCCGTCTGCGGAGTGATTTTCGTACCGACGGCAGCTTCGGACGAGAAAAACCGGATGATCATCGAAAAATTCCGCACGCGTAAAATCCCGGTCGTTCTGGCTGATCGCACCGTGGCGGATATCGAGGTAGATCATGTCACCACGGATAACTTCGAAGGGGCCTATCAGCTGACCGCCTATTTGCTAAAAAAAGGGCACAAACGGATCGGAATTACACTCAGCACTCTTTTCAGCACCGAGCGCTCTCGCCTGGAGGGCTATAAAAAAGCCCTGCTGGATAATGGAATTCCACCGGACCCGACTATCATCCGGCTGCATAACGGACCTTTCGCCGAAAGACACTACGTTCAGTCTGCACGTACACTGATGTCCAAAGAATCCGGCGTCACGGCGATTCTTGCCGGGCACGACCGGATTGCCTACCTGGTTTATTCCATTGCCCAGGACATGGGCGTATCCATTCCCGAACATATTTCACTGGTTGGCTATGATGATCTGCATCCCTCCTGTTCACACCTGATCTCCCTGACCACCATGCATCAGCCGATTTATGAAATGGGGCAGGAAAGTCTGAAAGTGCTTTTAACGCGGATCAGTGACAAATCAACGTCAATTCAGAAAATCGACCTAAAATCTCATCTCGTGGAAAGAACATCGGTTTTACCCCACGAAGTACGATAAATCCGTTTCAAAATGAACTACCCAGACGCAAGCATCAGGGTATCTACGACCCGATACTGTAGTGAACCGAAGGGCTGGGCCACGCGCTTCAGCCCTTCAGTTTTTTCCGCAAAGATGCTCCGATTCCAATTATAACCTTGAATTCACCCAAACAGGAACGGGCCTGTACGCCTTTGGAAATCGAATGCATTATATATATTTTATATTTAGCAGAAGCCTGATTATATTCATTTTATGATTATCGCGTTGCTGCTCTGCCTGCTGCTATCCGCAGCGCCGCTCTTCCCCCAGGAGGGAAAAATCGTTTTTGACCATATTACCATTAAAAATGGGCTGTCGGACGGGCGCATCGACTGCATTTTACAGGATAGTCACGGATTCCTGTGGTTCGGGACACAGGACGGGCTGAACCGCTACGACGGTTATAACTTCACCGTTTTCGACCACGATATCTTCGATTCGACTTCGATCTCCTCCAACTGGATCAGATGTATCGTCGAAGACCGGTTTCGGAATCTCTGGATCGGCACCGAAGGCGGAGGATTAAACCTGTTCGACTATGAATCCGAACGCTTTACACGGTGGACGCACCAGCCCGGAAATTCGCAGAGCCTGAACGATAATTTTGTTCGTACGATTTTCGAAGACAGTAACGGAATTCTCTGGATCGGAGCACGCACCGGGCTGACTCAGTTTGACCGGCAAAAGCAGGTCTTCAACTCCGTGCATATCGAACCGTGTAATCCGAACAGCCCAGTCTTTACCGAGAATGTAACCGAATTTTTGGAAGACAGCGAATATGACCTCTGGATAGGTACGCAGGACTGCATTTACCGTTACGATCGCGAAAAACAGAGCATCGAGCACCTGACTTTCACGAACGGGGCCGAGAGAATCGGCACGCTCTTCGAAGACAGCTACGGCGATATCTGGATCGGGAGCCGTTACAACGGCCTACGGAAGTACGACCGGAGTTCCCGAAAATTCCTGCGTTATCAGAATGATCCGAGCAATCCCAAGAGCCTGAGCAGCGATGAGATTAAGGACATCTTCGAGGACCGTGAAGAAAACCTCTGGATCGGCACCATGCACGGGGGATTGAACCTTTTTAACAGAGTCACCGGTGGTTTCAGCCATTTCAAGAACGACCCGCGCGATCCATCGAGTTTGAGCAGCAACAGCGTGCGCAGCATTTACCAGGATCGCACCGGGGTGGTCTGGATCGGCATGGATGGCAGCGGTATCGACTTTTTCGTGAAAAACCGTCAAAAATTCCAGGTTTACGGAAACCGGGTCAGCGATCCCAAGGACCTCAGCAACAACACCATTTTATCCATTTTCGAAGATACCGACGGCGTGCTCTGGATCGGGACCGAAGGGGGCGGACTCACCCGGTTTTCCCGTAAAAACGGGACATACGCCCAGTTTAAAACCGAGAAGGACCGCCCGTACAGTCTCAGCAGCAACCAGGTAACCTGCATCTTCGAAGATAGTGAAGGCGTGCTCTGGATCGGAACCAAAGAAGGCCTCAACAAATTCCACAAAGACCAGGGCATCTTTCATCGTTATTACGTCAAAACAACCCCCATCACGGGCAACAATTTCATCAATGTGATTCTCGAAGACAAACCGGGATACCTGCTGCTGGGAACCAACAGCGGCCTGATCTCATTCGATAAAAAAAGCGGCGAATTCACTCCCCTGAATTTTGAGCAGAACAGCCTGCTGGACAATGAAGTTGTGGTCACACTCCTGATCGATACTACCGGCCTGCTCTGGATCGGTTACCTGAGATCGGGGCTCGTAACCTACCATCCGCAGACCCGGGCCTACCTGCATTACCGTTCCGATGCGGATAAATCGAACAGCCTGAGCAACAACTTCGTGCAGTACCTTTACCAGGACAAGGCCGGCCGCGTCTGGGTCGCCACGCGCAAAGGACTGAACCGTTTTCAGCCGACCAGCCAAGGATTTTTGCGTTACACCAAGGCCGACGGTCTTTCGAGCAATGTGATCGTGGGAATTCTGGAAGATGACGGAGGAAATCTGTGGCTGAGCACTACCAACGGTCTTTCAAAATTCAATACTGCCGAGGAGACATTTATCAATTATAATGTGGATGACGGTCTGCAGGGCAACCAGTTCTGGATCCGTTCCTGTTTCAAAAGCCGCTCCGGCGAACTGTTTTTCGGCGGCAACAACGGCTTCAACGCCTTCTACCCGGATCACATTGAGAAGCTGGCCAATCCCCACATTCCGCCCATCGTGATTACCAACGTCAAAATTTTAAACGAGCCGCTGAACCAGAGCGTCTATGTCTATACTTCCGGCCGGGATACGATCCACCTGGCCTACAACGAAAATCAGGTATCCTTCGAGTTTGCCGCCCTCGATTTCACCCGCCCCGAAAAAAACCAGTTCGCCTACATGCTCGAAGGATTCGAGAACAATTGGATTTACGCCGGAACCCGCCGCTACGCCAACTATACCAACCTGGATCCGGGCCGCTATAAATTCCGCGTCAAGGGCACCAATAACGACGGCGTCTGGAACGAACAGGGGGCCGTGCTGACCCTGATCATACCCACGCCCTTCTGGAAAACCGGGTGGGCTTACGTTTTATACGGGCTGCTGGCGATCGGGCTGATTTATGGGGTCAACGCCTATATCCTGAGCCTGGTCCGCATGAAACACGATCTGAAAATCGAACGCATGGAAAAGGAGAAGGTCAAGGAGATCAACCAGTTCAAACTCCAGTTCTTCACGGATATCGCCCATGAATTCAAGACGCCGTTGACCCTGATTCAGGCGCCGCTTGAGGAGATTCTGAACTCGGTTAAGAAGGGAGTTCCTTTCCAAGATGAATTCCGCCTGATGTACCGCAATGTGAAATACCTGCTGCGCCTGATGCACCAGCTGCTGTCGTTTCGCCGGGCGGAACAGGGGCGGATGGAGTTGAAGGTTTCCCGGGGTGACCTGGTTCAATTTGTCAAAGAGGTGTTCGAGTTATTCGGCGAAAGCGCCCGCAAGCATCACATCGAATACCGGTTCAGCACCCTTCCCGAGGTGATCGAAGGGTGGTTCGATTGGGAAAAACTGGAAGAGATTCTGGTAAACGTCATCGATAACGCTTTCAAATACACGCCCGACAGCGGTCGAATCTCTGTCAACCTTCTGGATTCTCACCCTCTCACAGCAGCCAATCCCGAGGTCACGATCGAAGTGCAGGATACCGGCATGGGGATCGGTAAAGACGACATGGATCATATTTTCGAACGGTTCTATCATGCCCGGGAAGGGCATCACCCGAACCAGGTCAGCTCCGGCCTGGGGCTGGCCTTAACTAAAAAATTGGTGGAACTCCATCACGGCCGTATTTCCGTGGAAAGCCTGGAAGACCGGGGGAGCCTTTTCCAAATTACCCTGCCGCTGGGAAAAGCGCACTTGAAAGAGGAGGAAATTCTCAGCAGCATTGCGGAGACCTTGCACTTCCGCTCGCTGATGCAGTTCCCGGTCGAAGAGGGAAGTCCGGCCCAGGAGCCGGAGCCGGATTTAGCGAGCGACGACAATCGATCGGAGACCGCGTTGATCCTGATTATCGAGGACAACACGGAATTACGCACGTACATGCAGAAGACGCTGGCCCGGCACTACCGGATTGCCGAAGCCCGGGACGGCCAGGAAGGTTTCGAGCAGGCCCGGAAACTCCTCCCCGATATCGTCATCAGTGACGTGATGATGCCCAATCTCAACGGCTTCGATTTATGCCGCCTGCTTAAAAACGACATCGCCACGAGCCACATTCCGATCATCCTGCTGACGGCCAAAACCGCCATCGAATACAAGATTGAAGGCATCGAAACGGGTGCCGACGACTATATCGAAAAGCCGTTTCACTTCCGCTTCCTGGATGCCCGCATCAAGAACATCCTGCGCTCCCGGGAAAAGTTGCGCGAACGCTACCGGCGCGAACTGATCCTGCAGCCGAATGAAATCAGCGTCGTCTCGACCGATGAAAAATTTCTGATGAAAATCCGGGAAATTGTCGAAGAACATGTCGACGATCCGAACCTGGAAATCAAACAGCTGGCCAGTGAAGCCGGGCTGAGCCGCACCAATTTATTCCTGAAGTTAAAAGCCCTGACCGGCTATTCTCCCGGGGAGTACATCCGGACCATCCGCCTGGAGAAAGCCGCCCAGCTGCTGCGCAAAACAGAATTGACGATCGGCGAGATTGCCTACCAGGTTGGTTTCAAATATCCCAAATATTTCAGCACCTGCTATCATCACCAATATGGAGTCACTCCGTCCGAATATCGCGAGCAGAACGGCAAACAGCCCGGAGTTCCGGCTTAACTCTGCCGTTAATCCGATTCCTGAACGTGAAAATATTCGCTCGATTAAGTTTACCCTGTCGGCGGGTTATATTTTTTTATTTTCCGGTACGCATTTGAACCATTTTTGAACTTGAGCGGATTGACAAGGCAGCTACTCTCCCTTATCTTTTCATTGGCAGATGATAGAAATAAAAATAGCCCGGTCATTCCTTGATTAGAGAATTCATAAATGAGGAGAATAGGCATGAAGAAAATGTTACTGCTTCTATGTGTTTTGGCGGCCTTCAGTAGTTTATTGATTTCCCAAACTTATGTCGCGCCGGGTGAAGGGACCCTTTACCAGGCGATTGAATCCGCTGTCGATGGAGAAGTCCTGCAGCTCGTCCCCGGAGGCCTATATACCGAAGCCACCAACGATAAATTCGGTACGATTCAGAATAAGAGCATCACCATTGAGGCTGAAAGCGAGGATGGCGAAAAACCCATTCTGCAATTGCTGACGACCGCGACCGATGATGACAACGTGGTTTTCTTCAGCCTCGGCGAACAGGGTTCGCTTACTCTGAAAGGATTAGAGTGTGACGGTTCCCTGAACGACGCCGTAAACGCCACTTACTTGGCAACCTTCTATATGGGCGAATTCCCGGCTGAAATCCATGTCAAAAAGATCGCAATCGAAAATTGCTACATCCACGATCTGACCCAACACGTGATCTCCGCCGGCAATCCGGATATGAAATACAACGTGAACGTGGACTCGACGACGATTGATAATTCCATCATAAAAACCACCGGGACGATAGTCTATTACAAGTACTGCGCCGCCAATTACGTCTCGGCCACCAATTCGACTTTTGATACGATTAACAGCTACGGCTTCCGCATCTGCGGTTCGGTGGAGAGCGGCATCTCCGCACCCGGACCGACGGTTGTTGTCGACCATACGACCTGGTACAACATCGGCACTGAAGATCAGCGGGAAATCCTGCTGGCGGAAAAAGAGCCGGCTTTCTTCCAGAATCCCTGGACGGTCGCAAATTCCATTTTTGTCAAACAGATTAAAGGCACCACGGATAAGGTCTTTATCAATATCAAGGACACCGTGGGCGATTCACTGGCCACCATCGCCAGCATCTGTTTCTGGGATATTGTCAAGATCGGTTTCCGGGGGCACACGGTTACCGACACGATCCGCATCGATCCGGGCTTCGCCGACCCCGAAAACGGCGATTTCACGCTACCCTGGAAGTCGCCGTTGCTGACTTTCGGCACCGACGGTGGTCCTATCGGCGATCCGCGCTGGGCCGGCAACGCCGTCGCGCTCGAACCCGAAAGCGGAATCGCACCAACGACCTTCTCGCTAAATCAGAATTATCCGAATCCGTTTAATCCATCGACGAACATTGCCTTCTCCCTGGAGAAATCCGGGATGACGACTCTGTCCGTCTATGATCTGCTGGGCAACGAGGTCGCGGTGTTGCTGAACAAAAACCTGAATGCCGGGGTGTATCGCCTTGATTTCAATGCGGCGCAGCTCAGCTCGGGAATTTACTTTTACCGGTTGACATCTTCCGGAAAGACTTTGACGAAAAAGATGATGTTCATCGAATAAAATTCGCACGTATCGATCTGCCTATTTGAAAAACTGTTCGGCTATCAAAGCGTCCCGCTGTTTGAAATTTTCATGATGTGAGTCCGGCGGGACGCTTATTTATCCTATTCCGGTTGAGCTGATATTCGCAGCATCGTGCTGATGCAGTTTGCATCCTGAATTCCTGAATCCGCTTATCCGAAATTGAGAAAGAGAAAAACTGTATGTTTCGAAAGGTTTCTGGCGTTGTTCTGGTTTGGCTCGGTTTCCTGATTATGAATTCTACCCTCCTGGATGCGCGGCAACTTGCCTTCCCGACGGCCGAGGGCGGCGGGTGCTATACCATCGGCGGGCGCGGCGGCGCCGTCTATGAAGTCACCAATTTAAACGACCGCGGGCCGGGCAGTCTGCGGGAAGCCGTGGCAGCCTACGGGCCGCGCACCGTGGTTTTCCGCGTCTCCGGGACGATCGAGCTACAGTCGGATCTCAAGATCAATAACGCCTACATTACCATTGCCGGCCAGACCGCCCCGGGCGACGGAATCTGTCTTCGGGGCTATGAAGTCGTCGTCAACGCGATTCAAGTCGTCATCCGCTACCTGCGTTTCCGGCTCGGCGATGAAACCGGCGTCGACACGGACTCCATCTGGGGACGCTACCGCCGTCACATCATTATCGATCACTGTTCGGCCAGCTGGAGCGAAGACGAGACCATGTCATTTTACGGCAACGACAGCATGACGGTCCAGTGGTGTCTGATCTCCGAAAGTCTTTACATGTCCAACCACCCCAAAGGCGCGCACGGCTACGGCGGCATCTGGGGCGGCCGGGATGTGACTTTTCATCACAATCTGCTGGCCCATCATTCGAGCCGCAATCCGCGTTTCGCCGGCGGAGAAACACCGGCCTGCGTCAACGTGGATTTCCGTAACAACGTCATTTATAACTGGGGATTCAACAGCGCTTATGGCGGCGAAGGCGGCCGGATCAACATGGTGTCCAATTATTATAAAGCCGGTCCGGCGACCAAGAGCAGCGTGCGCAACCGGATTATTCAGATTTCGGACAGAGACAGCCAATGGTTCATCGAAGGCAATTACGTCACCAGTTATCCCGCCATCACGGCTGACAACTGGGCCGGCGGCGTGCAGGGCTACACGACCGGAACTACGGTCCGGGCCGATTCCGCCTTCCCCTGCATCCCGATCACGTCTCAGAGCGCCGAAGATGCCTATTACCTGGTGCTGGAAGATGCCGGGGCGAATTACCCCTTCCGCGATCCCGTCGATGAGCGGGTCATCGGCGACGTGCGCAGCGGGACCGCGACCTACGACGGTTACTTTTACGAAATCAAACAGGGCTTCAGCGATACCAGTGTCGTTCGCGGGATTATCGATTCCCAGGCCGATGTGGGCGGGTGGCCGGAGCTGCATAGTCTCCCGGCCCCGGCCGACAGCGACCATGACGGTATGCCGGATTACTGGGAACTGTCTCACGGGCTGAATCCGAACGACGACGCGGACCGGAACCTGGTCAACACCGACGGCTACACCCGGCTGGAAGAGTACCTGGACGATATGATCGGCTCCGGTCAGACTGCCATCGCGGAATATCCGGCCACAGCATCCGGTTTCCAGGTGATGCAGAATTACCCAAATCCGTTCAACCCGAATACGACCATCCTGTTCGCGCTTCCCGAGCCCGGGAAGGTGGACATCCGGATCTACGACATCACCGGGCGCCTGGTCAGTGAGCTCCTGAGTGAATACCGCCCGGCGGGATCGCACAGCATCCGCTGGAGCGGGAAAAACAACCGGGGGCAGGAGGTTTCCGCAGGAATTTATTTGGGCGAACTCCGTTTCGGAGATACCCGCAAAATGATAAAAATGAATTTAATCCGTTAAGACTTTTCCGAAGGGACAAATGCACGAAACCCAACATCCATAGAAACGAGCTAATCAAGGAGTGGCTATGCGATATAGAAGTTTATCATCAGGTCACATTGTTGGCATATTGACCGCATTATGCTTGATCGGCAGCACCGGCTTACAGGCGCAGACCCGTAGCCGAATTGCCGGAATCGTCCGGGACGCTCAGACCGGGATGCCACTTCTCGGGGCCAATGTCGTCGTCGAAGAAACCGACATGGGCGCCGCCTGCGATGAGAACGGACAGTACATCGTAATCAACGTTCCCGTGGGTACTTATCGTGTCCGGGCTTCTATGATGGGCTACGAGGCGCTGGTGATGACCGATGTCATGGTATCGGCCGACCTGGTCTCCAAAATCGACTTTTCCTTGACCCAGACCGTGATCGAAGGCAGTGTCGTGGAAGTGACCGCCAAGAAGCACGTGCTGCATAAAGAGGTCTCCACGACGCAGATGGTCGTCAGCAGCGTCCAGTTGGAGGACGCTACCGGAATTCGCGAAATCAACGCCTTTCTAACCAAACTCCCCGGCATTTCGGAAGAAAACGGTTACCTGACGATTCGCGGCGGTTCGGCCGACCAGACCGGTATGATGCTGAACGGTCTTTCGTATATGAATGCGGCCGCGGGCAATGCCGAAACCAGTGTGCCGCTCAGCGCCATCGAACAGGTCTCGCTACTCTCCGGCGGATACAACGCGGAGTACGGTAATTTCCGCTCCGGCCTGATCAATATCACCACCAAGAGCGGAACGAAAAGCGGTTACCACGGCACTTTCAGTCTCTCCCGGGACCAGGCCCACCTGCGGCGTTTCGGCAAGTCGTTCTACGATACCGACAATGAAGCGCTCAAGCCGTTTCTTGACCCGGCCGTGGCGTTCGGTGGAACCGAAGAGGCCTGGGCCGACGATCCGTATATGCGCCAGCAGTATCCGCGCTTCGTTGGCTGGAACACTTCTGCCCAAAATTTTAACATCGGCAAAACGCCCGAAAACCAGGCCACCCCGCTGGATTACTACCTGCTGGCCTGCTGGATGCATATGGCTGTCCCGGATTATGAAGGTCTGGCCGAGCTGGGTTACACGGTATCGGACGAACAGCAGAAACTTTTCCGGGAACATCGCATGGATGATTCGAAACCCGACTATAATTTCGACGGCGGATTCGGCGGGCCCCTGCCCCTCCTCAGTAAAGCCCTGGGGGACGCCACCTTCTACATCTCTCACAACGCCAAGCAGCAGCAATATATCATGCCGGTGACACGCTCCAGTGAAGAGGTCTATACGACCCTCGCAACCATAAAAACCCAGCCGCGGGACAACCTGACCCTGACCCTCAACGGATTGCACAAACGCCAGATCGGAGTCAGTCCGATTCGTCCGGCCTGGGGCGATTTCCCCGATGCCAGCCGTGAAGGCGGATTCATGCCAATCGACAACATCAAATACATCGCTAAAAATTCGGAATACTGGTACGACCAGCCGTTTTTCCCGCTGCTGGACCAGACTACCCTGATGGGCGGAGTGACGATCAATCATGTCCTGAGCAGCTCCACCTTCTGGGAATTGACCCTGAGCGCCCTGACTATCCAGGATCATTCGGATGTCGGCAACACCCGCGACTCCACCATTGTCACCCGCTTCGGTCCATTTCCCGTAACTGAAATGCCCTATGGAAAATTACAATACGGCAGCAATGTCGTGGACGGCTACAACTATCCCAGCTATGACGCCCTGCCCAATGTCAGCCGCCGATTCAGGAGAAAAGAGGGCGATTTGTACACCGATGTTAAAACCGGGCAGTACCGCGCCAAGTTCGACATTACTTCCCAGGTGGGTACGCATCATTATCTGAAAAGCGGCTTTGAATACAACTACATCGATCTGAACCACAAATTGTGGGAGAAATGGAACGAAAATTACTACAATGTCTACGAATTCAATTATCACCGCACACCCAGCCAGACCGGCCTGTATTTACAGGATCAGATTTCCTATGAGGGCATCATCGCGAACCTGGGCCTGCGTTTCGATTATTATTACGGCGGCGGCGGTAAGTGGCCCACCGGAGATCCTTTCGCCATGGCGGCTTTTGTCCCGCAGGAAGTGGAAGAGGATTCCATTTTATTCAATTACCTCGAGCAGGGGCGTTCCTATATCTGGGATACCTGGGTGGCCTATGACAAAGAGCATCCCGGATTTCTGCAGCCGATCAGGAACCATTTCACGGTCAGTCCGCGAATCGGGCTATCTTTCCCGGTTACGGAACGATCCAAATTCTATTTTAACTACGGTCATTTCCGCTCGAACCCGCCCTATTATACGATGTACCTTTATCGCTACCGTTATGTGAAGAACGGCCTGTATGATATGTCCAATCCCAACCTCGATCCGCCCCGCACCATTTCCTACGAGCTGGGCCTGAACTACAATTTCGCCAACGGTTATATGCTGAGCGTGTCCGGCTACTCGAAAGATGTTACCGGCCAGCATGGTGAAGTCAACTATAAAACGGCGGCGACCGGCATCGACTATAACTTGTGGACCAACAACGAGTACCAGGATATCCAGGGGCTGGAAATCATCCTGTCGAAATCGGATAACAGCTGGTTGACCGGTTGGGTCAATTTCAACTATTTATTAAAAAAATCCGGATTGACCGGGCGGGAAGAAATCACGGACGTAACAATTAACAACGACCGGGAAGGCCTTTATGCCGGCCAGGAAACGCGCTCGCTGCCCGTTCCTAGAGTGAACGGCAATATCACCTTTCGCTCACCCCGCAAATGGGGCCCCGCACTGTGGGGCGCTCACCCGCTGGCCGACTGGAGCGTAACCTTCTTCGGGGAGTGGCAAGCCGGGAAATACTTCACCTGGAATCCGACCAACCGGCTGCATGTCAGCGACAACATGCGCTGGCCGTCTTACCACATGGTCGACCTGAAATTGACGAAAAAATTCAAAATCCTGGGCATTGAGTCCACCTTCTTCGTCGACGTCAGCAATCTCTTTAATTATAAAGTCAGTCTACTGTACCGCGAGTATCCCTTCGAACGCGCCGACGGCGATCTGGAAGACTGGCGTGACTATTTCAATTATATGGCTTCGCTGCATTTACCGATGTACGATTCCGTGGAATATGACGCCTATCGGGAGCAGTATCCCGGCTATTTTATCCCGGGTAACGATAAGGTCGGCGACATGAGATCGGAAGACAAAGACTATATCAACGATCCGAACCTGCCGTTTTGGCTGTACGGCGAACCGCGCGATATCTGGTTCGGTTTGAGGTTTAGTTTCTAATGCATCAGAATCTTCCGGTAAGGAAAATAGATGGAGTCTCAAATGAAAAATAAACGAAATGTTAGGGGTAATGGCCGCTCTGCCACGAGTATCGGCCGGGCATTTCTGGCTCTGATTATCCCGACTCTACTGACCACTTCCGTCGCTCAGGTCCAGCCCGAACTGGAAACCGCGTTGGTGAAAATGGGCCATATCTGGTGCGGCGTAAAAGCCAACGGCGACAAAGGTAATTTCGACTACCGCGCGGGCTTCTTTCCCAACGATTACGATATTCTCGGCGTGCGGGGCCAGGAGCTGGACACCTGGGCCGGGGCCGGCTTCCGCCTGGTAACCACCAACTGGGTGGACCCGATCGACACGTTTCATACCGCCGCGATCTATGGCCCGACCAACGAATTCATGCCGCAGGGCAAGGTGACTCAGCGCCTGACCAACTACATTCGCTTCACCTACCCGCAGCAGGTTATCGAATTCAATCCGGTCCAGCTGGAAAGCTTCGGAATTGTCGACCCGACCAAATTCGGCGACTATACCTGCGATCAGATCGTCGAAGTGACCACGGAGAACATTCTGGGAGTGGAGCTGCATCGTAAAATCCTTTCCTGGAGCCAGAGTCTGAACGACGATTATGTCATCGTGGACGTGGAATTCACCAACATCAGCGGCGATACGCTCAAGGACTTTTATATCAATGTTCAAAACAACGGTGCCAATACACTCCGATCCAACGGCTCCAATCCTACTCCGGGCGCGGGCGAGCGTTTCAATACGGCCACGACCTGGCAGCATTACTACGGCGGCCGGGTGGGCGACAGCCTGCGGGTTTTCTACGAGTACAGCGCCGACGACCCCGATGTTCCCGGCGATAATATGGGCGCTCCGGTTCCATCGCAGGGCGGGCGGCTGATCAACGCCAAATTTATCTGGTACTCAATCCTGCATGCTTCCGCCGAACCCTATAGCAACCCGGCCGAGGATAGCGATGATTTCCTGCAACCTAAAGTCACCTATATCGGCAAGGATAATCTGATTCCCTACAATGACGAAGGCGATGAATTCGGCAGCAAAAATTTCTGGGCCATCCGCGGAGAGTATGCCGGTTATTTCCCCATGAGCGGCATCACTTGGCCCGCTACTTTCCATGGCGGCAACAGCGACGAGCAGGCCAACGCGGACTACGCCGCCCATCCCGCCGGCACGCACTCGTCCAACAATTCCAAGATGTGGTGCAGTTTCGGGCCCTACACTTTCACCCCCGGTAAAAAGCTGCGCCTGGTGCTGGCCAACGGGTATTCCGGGCTCAGTCTGCCGATGGCCCAGGAGGTCGGTGAAAAGTGGAGTAAGGGCACGCTGGAAGATCCGCCCGGCCTCCCGGACGAACGCAGCGGTTTCTTCCCATCCGATTTCGTTTTCCCGCTCGATGCCACCGAGATGGACAAGCGCAAGGACCGCTGGCTCAGTACCGGCATCGACTCGGTGATGAAGAGCGCCCGGCGCGCCAATTGGAACTTGGACAGCGGCTATAAAATTCCCCAGGCGCCGCCGCCGCCGACCAGCGTCGAAATGACCGGCCTGGGAACGGGCGTGGAAATTAAGTGGTCCGATCCGGAAGCCGAGAGCATGTCCAATTTCGACGGCTACCGCATCATGCGGCGATTATCCAGCATGGATACCGTTTTCTACCAGGTCGTTTACTCATCGGATGCGGACGACCGGGCGGCGGAACATCTCTACGTGGACAGGGACGTTCTGATCGGGGCCCAATATTACTATTATGTGCAGGCCAAAGCCCGGATCGCGGATAACGATCCGAATGCGGACCCGACTACCCGCGGTAAAATCATCTACAGCAGCCGGGTGCTGCATCCGAATGTCTACTGGATCAATCCGCCCCACTTCTCCCAGGACGATCTGGTTAAAATCGCGATTGTCCCTAATCCATATAATATCAACGATCCCCTGCTCGAAGGCCAGGGATGGACGGATCAGCGCGGTATCCAGTTTTTCAACCTCCCCGGAAAGGTGACAATCCGGATTTATACCGAGTACGGCGACCTCGTGCAGACCATCGAACACGACAGCCCGGTGAGTTCGGGATACGAGATTTGGAACCTGGTAACCCGCAACCAGCAAGTCATCAGCAGCGGTATCTACATTGTCGTTTTCCAGAAGCCGGGCGGCGAAATGTCTTATCAGAAATTTGTGGTCGTCCGCTAATACTAATGAAGGAGAGTATTCCGATGAAACGCATCAATACATTTCTGCTGGTCCTGGGAGTGCTGGCAATGATCGCTCCGAGAATACATGCCCAGGTAGGACTGAAAAAAATCGCGCAGAGCACCATGAATTTTCTGACGGTCAGCGTCTCCCCCAAAGCCAGCGCCATGGGCGAGGCCTTTTGTGCCGTCGGCAACGGCGCCGAAAGCATCTTTTTTAATCCGGCCGGAATCGTCGAATCCGACAACACCTTCGATCTGAAAATGTACGCGACCCAATGGATCGCGGATATCAATTACATGGCGGGCGCCCTGGCCTGGAACGCCGGGAAATACGGCTCGATCGGACTGAGCGTGCTCACGGTCGACTACGGCAGCATCCGCTGGACAAGCCTGATTTCCGCCTCTGAGAGGGAGTTGTACCCACTGGGCTACAAGGACAACGGCCAAATCAGCAATGTCGGTGCATACTCGTTCGGCCTGACCTACGGCCGTGCCATCAGCACCCAGTTCCTGATCGGCGGCAATATGCGCCTGGTCGGCCAGAACCTGGGTCAGAGCCTGCTCTCGAACGGCATGAAGGACAATAGCGCCACCAAGCTGGTATTCGACGCCGGCGTTAAATACTTCACCGGCTTGAGAAGTATTCGCTTCGGAATGGCGATCCGCAACTTTTCCACCAATATCAAACGGGAAGAGATCGAAGAACAACTGCCGGTGCTCTTTACAATGGGCGTGGCTCTGGATCTTTTCGATATCGTCGCGCCGAAGCGCTCGGGAACCCAGGCGCTGATGCTGGCAGTGGACTTTCTACACCCGAATAACTATTCGGAGCGCATGAACATCGGGCTGGAGTACAAGCTGTTCGATAAAGTCGCCCTGCGCGGCGGCTACCAGACCAACCAGGATATCGCCTCCTGGTCCGCCGGCCTCGGTGTGAACTCCAGCATCGGAGGAAAGCATTTCGAGTTCGATTACTCCTATTCCAATTTCGATATCTTTGATGGCGTTAATCGTCTCGCCGTCGGTATCGCTTTCTAAATCAAGCGCCAATCTGCCTCAGGCAGATTTCGATGCAGGCACGCAATATCGATTGAGTTATATTTGATGAATATGGTAAAAATCTATCCTTTCCATTGCTCCCGGCTCAAGGCCGTCGTCATCGCGGCCGGAATCCTCTTTCTGCAAACTGCAACGAGCGGCCCGCCGGACGCTGAATCAGCGGAAAATGGAGAAACATTTATGAATCCCGTTATTTTCGCGGATTACTCCGATCCGGATGTTATTCGGGTTGGAGATGATTTTTACCTGGTTTCCTCCAGCTTTGCACATACACCGGGGCTTCCGATTCTGCATTCCAGGGATCTTGTGAATTGGGAAATCATCGTTTACGCCGTTCAAAACCTTCCCGACCCAATTTTCGAAAAACCGCAGCACGGTAAGGGTATCTGGGCGCCCAGTATTCGCTTTCAAAACGGCGAATTCCGGATTTACTATGGTGATCCGGACCTGGGAATCTTGATGGTAAAAGCCCGAAACCCGGAAGGTCCCTGGAAAACCCCGGCGCTGGTAAAAGCGGCCAAAGGCTGGATCGATCCGTGTCCTTTTTGGGACGACGACGGCAATGCTTATCTTGTCCATGCCTGGGCTGAAAGCCGGGCCGGTTTCAACAGCATCCTGACGATTCATCGTATGAGCCCCGATGGTACCAAAATTCTGGATGAGGGCCAAACCGTCTTCGATGGGCATGCGAAGCACCCGACGATCGAAGGCCCGAAATTGTACAAACGCAACGGTTATTATTATGTCTTCGCGCCGGCCGGCGGGGTGCGCAATGGCTGGCAGACAGTGCTGCGCTCAAAAAATATCTACGGTCCGTACGAAGATAAGATCGTACTGGAACAGGGCGGCACCGCCACTAACGGTCCTCACCAGGGCGCCTGGGTCGAACTGGAATCCGGCGAGTCCTGGTTTGTGCATTTTCAAGACCGGGACGCTTACGGCCGGATTGTGCATTTGCAGTCGATGCGCTGGCAGGACGACTGGCCGGTAATCGGTGAAGATTTCGACGGTAACGGCATCGGCGAACCGGTGGCCGCCTTTCGAAAACCGGACGTGGCCGCATTCCATCCGGAAATGTCGATCCGGACCTCCGATGATTTCGATGACGAAAAACTAGGATTGCAATGGCAGTGGCAGGCGAACTATAAGGAAAGCTGGTATTCCCTGAATGCAGCCAGCGGCAGCCTGCGCCTGTATTCTGTCAATCCGGTTGCAGACGGCAGGAACTTGTGGGACCTGCCCAACATCATCGCTCAAAAATTTCCCGCCGAAGCCTTCGAGGCCGTTACGCGGGTTTCCTTTCATCCCGAAAATGAAGACGACCGGACCGGGCTGATCGTGCTCGGCAGCGATTACGCCGCTCTGACCGTTTCCCCGAAAGGAACGGCATACCGGTTGAACCAGATCGAATGCCGGCAGGCGGCCGAAGGCCAGCCGGAAATCGTAAACGGAACGGTTGTTGTCGATTCGCCCGGTGTATATCTGAAAGTCACCGTCCGTCCCGACGCACTTTGCACATTCGCCTATAGCCTCGATGGTAGACAGTTCATCCCCACCGGAACGGAATTCCAGGCCGTCAAAGGCAAATGGGTCGGTGCGAAAATCGGCCTGTTCGCCACCATCCCAACCGACACCGGATCGACGGGTTACGCCGATTTCGATTTCTTTCACTTGAAAATCAACGGTACCCGGAACTGAGTGAAGTATGCAGACGAATCGCCAAACCCTAAAACCGAATAGTATTATCCTTAAAAAAGCAGGCCGGGCGATTTTCATCTCGTTATGCCTGTTTTTGTTGATTTATGCCGGAGCGCCCAAACCGGCGATCCACCTGATCGGCGACTCGACAATGGCCGACAAGCCGCTGGACGACAACCCGGAACGCGGTTGGGGCCAGCTCTTCCCCCTGTTTTTCAGCCAGGATATTGCGATCATCAATTATGCGCGCAACGGCCGCAGTACGAAGAGTTTCATCAAGCAGGGCCTTTGGGACAAGGTCTGCAAGAATTTGAAACCCGGCGATTATGTCTTCATCCAGTTCGGGCACAACGACGCCAAAGAATCGGATACGACGCGCTTCGCCGCACCGCATACAAACTATCGCGCGAACTTGGTCAAATACGTTGAGGACAGCCGTTCCCGGGGTGCTGTTCCGGTTTTGCTAACGCCGATCTGCCGTCGGAAATTTTCCGAAGACGGTGTCTTCATCGACGGCCACGGCGACTATCCGGGCGTCGTCAAAGAGGTGGCTACGGAATACGCGGTTTCGCTAATCGACCTGCACGCCAAAAGCCTGCAACTGCTCTCTGACCTCGGGCCGGAAAAATCCGAGGCGCTGTTTCTGCGCGCGCCGGAGGGCGTTTATAAAGCCTTCCCGCAGGGCAAGTCGGACAACACTCACTTCAACCGCTACGGAGCGATACAAATCGCCGGATTGGTGATCGAAGGAATGAAAGCGATCGATTTGCCGGTCGCGAAATACCTGCAACCGGCGCCGCAATTTAGCGATGCCGCCAGCGGCAAAGTCGTCGGCCTGGATTACTTTTATAATCACGAATCCCATATCAATAAAGAGGAAAAGACCGAGCAATTTCACTATATCTGGGAAGACCGCGAGAACTCCGGATTTTACGAATTGGGCAACCTGTTCGAGAATCAGGGTGCGTTTATTTCGGAAATAAAAAAAGCACCGACGCCTGAAATTCTCGCCAAACTGAGCATCTACATCATCGTCGATCCCGACACGCCCAAAGAGAATCCCTCGCCAAACTACATCGACGCTTCCGCCATGGAATCGATCGCCGCCTGGGTGAAGAACGGTGGCGTGCTGTTGCTCCAGGGCAATGATGCCGGGAACGCGGAATTTGAGCACTTCAACACGCTGGCCGAAAAATTTGGTATTCATTTCAATGAAATCAGCCGCAATCGGGTCGAGGATAAAAATTACGATATGGGCGGATTCACCGAGTTGCCGGATCACCCGCTTTTCCGGGGCGTCTCGAAAATATATATGAAGGAAATCTCAACTCTCAGTCTGACAGAACCGGCAATACCGGTTTTTGTGAGCGCCGCCGATGTAGTCATCGCCTCCGCTGCCTTTGGCAACGGTTTGGTCTGTGCCGTCGGCGATCCCTGGCTATATAACGAATATATCGATAACCGCAAACTGCCCGCGTATTTTGAGAATCACAGCGCTGCCGAAAATTTATGCAAATGGCTGCTGGAGCAAGCCGGGAGAGTCCGATAGAAAATTATATTCGAAATGCGATTTGAGAGGGTGTTATGCGAAAAATGATCAAAACAGCGATGACTTTGGCTTTCGGATTGATGTTCACTGTAACCACTTCGGCCCAAACACCGGCCATGGTAAACTGGAAGTGCGCTCCGCCGGACAGCCAGCACGTTTCCGCCAGCGGCGGGAATCTTTCCGGTCTGGACGAAACCGGCAGTTCCGGCTTTGCAGTCCGCGACTACAACAACGGACCCGGGCCGGATCAGCGCTGGTGGCCTTATGAAAACGGCGCGGCCGTAAGTTGGGGCGATGAAACGACGCAGTCAGACACCCGCTGGGTGCAATTCGGCGTCCACCCGAATTCAGGTTTCGAATTCCATACCGGGGAGATCACGATTTATCTAGGCGCCAAAGGCTCAGACAAACTGCGCGCCAATGTGCAATGGGACATTGATACCGATTTTTCCAACGCAACTCTTCTGAATGATTCGGAAATCGCTCTTCTGAAAGACTCCGACTCGCTCTACACCTTTAGCCTGAATACCGATATACCCGACGGCGACACGCTCTACGTCCGCATTTATCCCTGGTACACCGGCAGTCCGTCAACTTCCAAATATCTGTATGTCCGGGACGCCACGATCTCGGGAACGACAATGGCCAAATCCTACTCGGCCTCGGCCTCCTGGGAACTGAGCGATCCCGGCGCGGGCGGAAGCGGGCTAACGGCTTCAACCAGCGGCCAGGTACTCGCTGAAGAAGAACTCCTGAATAATACCGAAATCAACAAGTATACCGGACCCGACGGCAGCCAGCGGGTACGGATTCTGGGGAACGAATGGCCGGCCAATCAGACCGCCCGGATCGATTCGGTCTTCATCCAGTTTGCGGTCGCCCCCAAGGCGGATTACAAACTGACGATTACTTCCGTCTCCCTGGGTATTGCCGCCGCCAGCCTCAACACTATGAAGGCCGATATCTGTTATTCAACGGACTCAACTTTCGCGAGCAGCACACTGCTGGAGTACATCACTCCGGATACATCCGGCAATAATTACCTGCCGCTCGATGTACTGGTATCCATCGCGGCCGCTACCGAAGTTATTATGAATCCCGGCGAATCCTTTTACCTGCGCGTCTACCCCTGGGTGGATAACGATCCCGCCGTCCGCACCGGCAAGTATATCTGTCTGAAAAATGTGGTGATCGGCGGTGAGATCGAAGGAACGATCATCATCGATCCTCCAACCGTCACAACCACGGCAGTAAGCTATATCTCCACGACTTTCGCCAGTAGCGGCGGCAACATCTCCGAAGATGGCGGCGCTCCCGTCACAGTTCGGGGCGTTTGCTGGAATACAGCAGGCGCTCCTACCATCTCCGACGATAAGACCGAAGACGGTTTGGGTTCCGGTTCGTTTGCCAGCCAGCTTACCAACCTCATACCGGGCTCGACCTATTTCCTGCGTGCCTATGCAACCAACGAGGCGGCAACCGCTTACGGTGAGGAACTCAGTTTTACAACGTTGAATTCCATCGTCGTGCCGGCTGTCGAAACCGCTTCTGTTACCAACATTATGGTTAAAACAGCGGCTTGCGGCGGCGAAGTCAGCGACTGGGGCGGCGATACCGTCAACGTGCGCGGTATCTGCTGGAATACCGGCGGCAATCCCACGGTGGCCGACGAGAAGACCGAAAACAGAAGCGGTCTGGGCAATTTTACGAGTACACTTTCCGGATTGACCGAAAATACGACCTACTACGTGCGCGCCTACGCCACGAACGTCAGCGGCACCGGGTACGGCAGCGAAGTTTCCTTCACTACCCAGATGCCCGCCCCGGCGATCATAAAAATCGTCGCGCTTGACGGAAGCGGCGATTATACAACGGTGCAGGCCGCCTTCGATGACATACCCGATTTCTATACCGGGCCCTACACCATTTTTGTAAAAGCGGGCGAATATTACGAGAAGCTGTTACTGGACCGCAACAAGACCAATGTGATCCTGGTCGGGGAAGATCCTGAAACGACCATCCTGACCTACGACGACTACGCCGGGAAAGCCGGCGGCACTTCGATGTCCTACAGCGTCGCCATCGACGCGGATGATTTTGCGGCAATGGACATCAGCTTCCGCAATACAGTCGTCAACGACGGCTCATTTGCCGATCAGCAGGGCGTGGCGCTGCGCGTCAACGGCGACCGGCAGACCTACTACAACTGCCGCCTGCTGGGCTACCAGGATACCTACTATACCTGGGGCGGACGCGGCACCGGCCGGGTGTACATGAAAAACTGCTACATCGAAGGTTCGGTGGATTTCATCTTCGGGCGTGACATCGTCGTGTTCGACAATTGCGAAATTCATATCAACCGCGAGGGCGGTACCCTGACGGCGGCGAGCACCGAACCGGAAACAAATTTCGGTTATGTGTTCCGGGATTGCCAAATCACCGCCGATTCGATCGGATTTGACGGGCGACCGATCACCAGTTTTATCCTGGGCCGGCCCTGGCAGCAGGCGCCCCGCACGGTCTTCATCCGCTGCGAGGAACCGGCGTCGCTGAATCCTGACGGCTGGTCCTCCTGGAACGTGGTCCCCGCACTTTATGCGGAATACCTCTGCACGGGCCCGGGTTCCGAAACTTCCGCGCGCATCGCCATTTCACGGCAATTGACAGACCCGGAAGCGGCCGAGTACACGCTCGAAAACATCTTTAGCAAGAGTTCCAACCCCGACCTGGGATTCGACTGGATGCCGACGCTTCCGGAATTCACGGCAATCGATGCGGCGCAGAATTCCCGGCAAGTCCCCGCCGTCTATGCCCTGTACCAGAATTTTCCTAATCCGTTCAATCCGACGACGACGATAAGTTATGATCTGCCGGAATCTGTGAGCGTGGTTATTTCCCTTTACAATTTAGTCGGTGAAAAGGTCATGACCATCGTTGACCGGAATCAGAGCGCCGGCCATTACAGCTTCACAATGCAGGCCGATCAACTGCCCAGCGGGGTGTATTTCTACCGCCTGGAAGCCGGCGATTTTATCCGGACCAGGAAGCTGATTCTCTTAAAATAAGCTCTTTTATAAATGGGGAGCAGTGGCTTCCCGCCGTTTATTGAAAACAGAATCTACGTTTTTAACAATGACAATGCCGGCCCTATCGGCCTGAACGGAGTTCTGCCGAAGCCCGGTTCGAAGTGTCTTCGGTTGTAATGTTGACGAAATGAAAAATACACAAACAATTGTCATGTAAACAAAACTCAGGGAGGAAAAAATGAGAAAAGAAACTCTTCTTGGTGCTTTTTGCATCCTTTCCCTGGCGTTCGCTTTGCCACTCAATGCACAGGGATGGCAAATTTACGACGCCAGTGTACTGCCGGCGGAAACCGGCAGCAGCGGCACTCTGGATATTTCGAGTGTCAGTGATGATTCACCCGGTGAAGATATGGTACAGGAAATCATTGATGATCCGGATATTTCCGGCAATAAGATTTTCAAGTATCTGCAACCCAACGGTAAAACGAACTTCAGGCATCTTTTTGCCGACAGCTACACAGATTCAGCCTTTACGATTGTCACCAGAGTGAGGGGCGATACAAGTTCGGTGTTTGACCGTGCCTTCGATTTTGAATGGCGGAACGGTAATGCCGGTTCCCGGGATAAGCTGCTGCTCTGGACTCAGGATAATCTATTGGAACTTGACAATGATGGCGCTAAAGTGGATCCGGGAGTCGCAATTTCCGACTGGCACACCTATCGAATTGTTGTGAATGGTGATATGGCAACGATATACATCGATGAGAATCCGGTTGCAGTTCATTCAGCAACGACAGCCAATACAACATCGGACAAATATTTGAAGATCGGTGACGGTTCCGGTGATGCCATCGGCGGCTGTATGGATTGGTGCATCCTGGACATGTCAGGGGCCTATGCTCCGGGTGAAGGTCTGCCGATACCGGCGGAACTGTATGTTGATGGTGCACCATTACCACCGTCCTGGAAGGTTTATGACGGAAGTGTCCTGCCCGGCGCAACGACCGGAGAGGGCGATCAGCTGGATATTTCGAGTGTCAGTGATGATTCACCCGGTGAGGATATGGTACAGGAAATCATTGATGATCCGGATATTTCCGGCAATAAGATTTTCAAGTATCTGCAACCCAACGGTAAAACGAACTTCAGGCATCTTTTTGCCGACAGCTACACAGATTCAGCCTTTACGATTGTCACCAGAGTGAGGGGCGATACAAGTTCGGTGTTTGACCGTGCCTTCGATTTTGAATGGCGGAACGGTAATGCCGGTTCCCGGGATAAGCTGCTGCTCTGGACTCAGGATAATCTATTGGAACTTGACAATGATGGCGCTAAAGTGGATCCGGGAGTCGCAATTTCCGACTGGCACACCTATCGAATTGTTGTGAATGGTGATATGGCAACGATATACATCGATGAGAATCCGGTTGCAGTTCATTCAGCAACGACAGCCAATACAACATCGGACAAATATTTGAAGATCGGTGACGGTTCCGGTGATGCCATCGGCGGCTATATGGATTGGTGTATCCTGGACATGTCAGGTGCCTATGCTCCGGGTGAAGGTCTGCCGATCCCGTCGAATCTCTACGTCGACGGCGGCCCGGAACCGGTCATTCCCAAATGGCTGGTCTACGACGCCAATGTGCTGCCGACGGAAACCACCTCCGGCGGAGATACACTCGACCTCAGCAATTTGAGCGACAATACCCCGGGCACCGGAATGATCGAAGAGATCGTCGATGATCCCGATATCAGCGGCAATAAAGTCTTCAAGTATTTGCATCCTGACGGCAAACGGATGTACCGCCACTATTTCGATGAAGAATACACCGATTCATCTTTTACCATGATTGTCCGAATCAAGGGTGAAAACGATCCCACCTACGACCGCATCTTCGATCTGCAGTGGCAGAACGGCAATGCTGGAACACGTGACGAATTGCGCATCTGGGCGGCGGACAGCACCCTGGAACTCGAGAAGGTGGATCTGCAAATTAAGCTGGATCTGGACCTGTACGCCTGGAATACCTACCGCATCGCCGTGACCGGCGATCTGGCGACGGTCTACATGAATGAGAATCCCGAACCGGTCATCAGCGGTATTACGACCTCAGCCGCTACCAGTCAGTATATCAAGATCGGCGACGGTTCGGGCGAGGCGATCGGCGGTTACCTTGATTGGTGCATCCTGGACGTTTCCGGTGCGTATGCGCCCGAGGAAGGGTTGCCCATCCCGGAGGATCTTTATGTGGATCACGGCCCCGAACCGATCGTACCCAAGTGGTTGATCTACGACGCCGCCGTGCTTCCGTCGGAAACCGGCACGGGCGGAGATGTGCTCGACCTGACCGGTGTCAGTGACGATTCCCCCGGTCCCGGTCTGATCGAAGAGATTATAGACGATCCGGACAACAGCGGCAATATGTTGCTGAAATACCTGCATCCAGACGGCAAGAAAATGTACCGTCATAATTTCGATGAGCGCTTTGCGGACTCTTCGCTGACCTTTATCGCCCGCCTGAAAGGCGAAGCCGATCCAAACTACGATCGCGTCTTCGATCTGCACTGGCGCAACGGCAATGCCGGAGTTCGCGATGAATTGCGCATCTGGGCCCAAGACAGCACGCTGGAACTCGAAAAAGCCGATGTCTCGGTCAAAGTCGAGATGGACCTGTATGCCTTTCATACCTACCGGGTTGTCCTGAACAAAGACATGGCCACGGTCTACATCGATGAATATTCCGAACCGTTCCTGAGCGGCGTCACGGCGGAAGCCACCACCGACAAGTACATCAAAATCGGTGACGGCTCCGGCGATGCCATCGGCGGCTATCTGGATTGGTGTATTCTGGACATCTCCGGCGGCTACGCTCCCGGTGAGGGCTTACCGATTCCAGACGGACTGATTGTTGACAAATACATCAAACCGGTGAAACCGGGCTGGCTGGTCTATGATGCCAGCATTCTGCCTACTGAAACGGGAAGCGGAGGTGATTCGCTCGATATTTCAAGCCTGAGTTCGGATTCCCCGGGTTCCGATTTTGTCGAGGAAATCATCGACGACCCGGATATTCCCGGTAATAAAGTGCTGAAGTACCTGCAGCCTACGGCCGGCTATACCCGCATGTATCGCTACTACTTCGACGAAACCTATGGCGGAACCGAATTCACCTTTATCACCCGAATCAGGGGTGAGAACGATCCGGTTTACGACCGGTCCTTCGATCTGCAGTGGCGTTTCGCCAACGCCAATGTCCGGGATGAACTGCGTATGTACACGGCCCTGAGTCAACTCAAGCTGGAAAAGTCGACGGACGCCATCGACACAGAACTGGATTTGTATGCCTGGCATACCTTCCGGGTCGCCGTTTACGGGGATTCGACCGTCGTCTTTGTCGATGAAAATCCGACCCCGGCGATCAGTGGAGTTGCCTCCGAAGGCAGCACCGAGAACTACATTAAAATCGGCGACGGCGGCAGCGCCACAGTTGGAGGTTATGTCGATTGGTGCATCCTGGATCTGTCCGGCGCCTACGCTCCCTCCGAGGGCGTTCCGATCCCGGATTATCTGAAAGTCGATGACTGGACAGTCGCGATCGACGATTCCAAAACGGCCCTTCCGACCAGCTTCATGCTGGCCCAGAACTATCCGAATCCGTTCAATCCGACCACCACGATCAAGTACGATCTGCCGGGCTCCGGCCAGGTGCTGATCGGCCTCTACAACATGCTGGGTGAGCGGGTCTTGACGCTGGTCAATGAGAATCAGGCTGCCGGCCATTACACGATCACGCTCGACGCCAGCCGTCTGGCGAGCGGTATCTATTTCTACCGCATGCAAGCCGGCGATTTTATTCAGGCCAAAAAAATGGTTCTGTTGAAGTAATTGTGAAATGATGAAATCCAATGTTTGAAATGAGTACGTGACTCTATGATGCAGCGAAAAAACAGGCGCCGGTTGCGATTAATCGTGTTCATGCTCGCGGTTCTGCTACTCTCCGCAGCAACTCAGATTAACGCCCAAATCAGCAAATCCTACCAGGCTGAAGATGCGGAATTCTTTAAGGCCAAAACGGAGAGCGAACACGTCGGCTATACCGGTACGGGTTATGTGAATTTCGATAACGAATCCGGCAGCTACGTTGAATTCGCGGTCTTTATGGCCGTCGACGATACCCAAACGGTCCATATCCGCTATGCCAACGGCGTCAGTGACGCCCGGACGATGCAGGTTTGGATCGATAGTGCCGTCGTGGCGGTGCAGCCGCAATTTCGCGCGACCGGCGCCTGGACAAGCTGGAGATTGGATTCCATAAGAGTGTTTTTAATCCGGGGGGAGAACCGGGTAAGATTTATCAGTATGACCTCGAACGGCGGGCCCAACATCGATAAGATCGATGTCAGCGGAACGCCGGGGATTGTGCAACACAATCTCACACTCGATGTCATCGGCGAAGGATATGTTGAATCGACTCCCCCCGGAACTCTTTTTGATGAAGCGGCAATTGTCGAATTGACGGCGATTCCAGATTCAGGATGGCAATTCCAGGAATGGCTGGGCGATGCCTCCGGTTCCGGGAACCCGCTGTCCGTTACGATGAATTCCGCTCAACAGATTACCGCCGTTTTTATCATGGAATTCGCCACTATCTACCAGTTCGAAGATTTCCCGACCGGTTTCGCGGCCGTCGATGCGCTCGGACAAAACGGCTGCTATGGCGGCGAGGGCGGCGATACCACAACCGTCACAACCGGGGAACAACTCTTCCAGATTTTAGATACCCGGCGCGATGCCCATTTCAACAAGAACTTTCCGCCGCGCGTGCTGCTGGCTGAGGGCGTGTTGATCTGGGATTCCAAAGAGATGATGGATGTGAAGGAAACGTATGATTTGACGATCCTGGGCAAAGGCGATGACGCCCGTATCGAAGGTTTCGGGCTGAACATCTATCGCAGTCATAACATCATCGTATGCAACATCGAGTTCAATGATTGTCCCGATGACTGCATCAACGTGACCGATTCGTTATCGCATCATGTCTGGATCGATCACTGCACCTTTTCGGATTCGCCGGACAGCGACCCCAACGGCAGCCGGCATGACGGCACACTGGACATCAAGCACGGCGCCAGTTTTGTTACCGTATCCTGGAATCATTTTTACAATCACCAGAAGACCGCATTGCTCGGTCATTCGGATAGCAATGCCGACGAAGATGTCGGCCGCCTGAAAGTCACGTACCATCACAATTGGTGGGACAATACCGGTTCGCGGCATCCCCGCGTCCGCTTCGGCGAAGTGCACGTATTCAACAATTTTTACGACAATTCCCAGTCGAAAATGGGATACGGGATCGCCTCGACCATGGAAGCCGATGTGCTTGTCGAGGCCAATTATTTCAGAAAAGTCGGGCACCCCACGCATTCCGGTTACGGGGATTCCGAGCCCGGCGACATCGTCGAAATCAACAATATTTACGAGGACAGCGGCGCACCCGAAACGCGCGGTACGGCCTTCAATCCATCGGACTATTACGACTACCAGCCGGATGATCCGAACTCTATGCCCTCACTGCTGATGACGTATTGCGGCAGCGGCAAAATGGGTGAGATCGCCACCGCCATCCGGGAAGCCACGCCGCATTCCCGCCCCGTTTCGTTCGAACTATCACAGAATTTTCCCAATCCGTTCAACCCGGTGACGCTGATTCGCTACTGCATCCCGGAAAATGGATGGGTGACACTGAAAATCTACGACCTGTCGGGCCAGGAAATCGCCCGGCTGGTATATGAATATCAAAACGCCGGCGAATATGCGCAGCTCTTCGATGCGTCCGGTTTCGCCAGCGGTATCTATGTCTATCGCCTGGAAGCAGGAAATTACCATGCTTCCCGCAAAATGATTTTACTTAAATAAAACATCATATAATGCAAAAACGAGTCGTCGCAAATATCATATTCATGGCCTGCCTGCTGGCGGGGTTGCTCTTCGCGCAGAGCAGTCAGGTCGATAGCGTCAATTCGCAGATCGGTGTGACCGGTAATCTGCCCGGATTCCTGCTGGCTGCCAAAGCGCGCATGACTTTCCCCCTCTCCTGGCTTTCCGGCTCGTTCAGTGATTTCGAAGCCTGGCGCATCGAAGCCCGGACAATCGTGCGCAAGTCGTTTCTGACCGAACCGCCGGAAGCGCCCTTCAGTCCCGAGATAATCGACCGCGAAGACCGTGGCACTTACCTCGCCCAAAAAACCTTGTTCAACATTTCCGGAGACAGCCGGGTGCCCGGCTACCTGCTAATTCCCAAAGGTGACGGTCCTTTCCCGGCCGTGCTGCTGCTGCACGATCACGGCGCCAAATTCGACATCGGTAAGGAAAAAGTGGTCCGTCCCTTCCACGATAAATCCGAGAGAATTGAATCGGCCGAGGCGTGGAAGGATAAAATTTACGGCGGAAGATTTATCGGCGACGAACTCGCCGCCCGCGGTTACGTCTGCCTGACCTTCGATGCCCTGAACTGGGGCGATCGTAGCGGAGCCGGCTACGAAGGTCAGCAGGCGCTGGCCTCCAATCTGCTCAACCTGGGGATGTCGTATGCCGGATTGATCGCTTGGGAAGATATTAATGCCGCGCGCTTCCTGGCAACCCTCCCCGAAGTCGATCCGCAGCGGATCGCGGCGATCGGATTATCGATGGGGGCCTGGCGCGCCTGGCAGATCGCCGCGATGTCGGACGACATCCGGGCCGCGGTTTGCATCTGCCGCATGGCTTCGACGAAGGAGCTGATGGTCGATGGCAATAACCTGACACGCGGACAGTCGGCCTTCACCACCACCCATCCCGGCCTGATCAACTATCTGGATGTCCCGGACGTGGCCGCCATCGCCTGTCCTAAATCCATGCTTTTTTATAACGGCGAAAACGATCACCTTCTGCCAGTCGCGGCGGTAAACGAGGCCTTCGAAAAAATGCAGGCCGTCTGGGCCTCGCAAAATGCCCGGGATAAACTGGTTACCCAATTCTGGCCGGTGAAGCATGAGTTTTCGCTGGCGATGCAGGAGGAGGCTTTTCAGTGGCTCGATTCCCAAATGCAAAACACGAAAAAACAGGATCGATGAGATAATCGCTTTGAAGATGGTCATGAAAAATAGCGTTCCCGGAGTCCTTATTGTTCTGCTGTTAGATCTAAGCATACTGATGGCGGAACACAGGGCGACGATCATAGTTGATCGGAACGGCGGCGGCGACTTCCGCACGCTGACCGAAGCCGTTGACGCCCTGCCGATGTTCAATTACGAGCGGACTACGATCATCATTCAAAACGGCGTCTATAATGAAAAAATCCGCATCGAGCAGGATTACATCACGCTGAGAGGCGAAAGCCGGGACAGTACCGTCATCCGCTACAACCAGTTACGCGAGGCGTGGACTCAGAACAAGGATTCCGTTGGCCCGGCGGTGATCAACCTCCATGGCGATGACATCGTCCTGGAAAACCTGACCGTTGAAAACACACAGCCGGAAATCGGGTCGCACGCCTTCGCGGTCTACGGCACCGGGACGCGCACGATCATCAACTGCTGCAATCTGCTCGGCAAAGGCGGCGACACGGTCGCGCTCTGGGATTATAAAACAGGCATGTACTACCACGCCGATTGTCGTTTCGAAGGGGCGGTCGATTTCGTCTGTCCGCGCGGCTGGTGTTATATCCGGGATTCGGAATTCTTCGAAGTCAAAAAAACGGCGGCCATCTGGCACGCGGGCGGTTTTAATCGCGATCAGAAACTCGTGCTGGAAAATTGCCGTTTCGATGGGATCAAAGATTTTCGGCTGGGCCGCCACCATTACGAAGCCCAATTCTACCTGTTGAACTGCCGTTTCTCGGCCAACATGGCGGATGAACCGATCTACCGGGTCGTCTACGAGGATAACACCCGCAATCGCCCTTTCAACTGGGGTAAACGCTATTATTTTCAAGACTGCCACAGTGACGGTGGCGATTTTGTGTGGTTTCAGGATAATCTCAACGGCACCCAGAATCCGGAGCCGATCACGGCGGTCTGGACCTTCGGCGGGCGCTGGAATCCGGAATTGGTTGAGGGCCCGGCCATTATCGATTTTGAAATTCAAAAAGAATATATCCTTTTACATTTTACTGAAATCGTGAGCGTCATCGGCCAACCCCTGCTGAAATCAACAAACGGGAAAACATTTACCTACCAATCCGGCCGCGGCTCGGACACGCTGAGATTTACGACGAATAAACATATCGAAAAACGGGACCTGGCCGGGTTGGCAATCGCTAACGATGCAAAATTGCTCGGAACGACGGCATCACTCCGGGAACGTTCCGTTAACCTGCACTGCATATTCAGTTATGAAAGGCACCGATAAGGATAACACATGATACGCCTAAAATACAGACCAGGATTTAAACGTCTCATCCCGATGTGCCTGATCACCCTGGCATTCGTCGGACTCGCCCGATCCCAGTCCGCTGAACGCGCAGCGCTTCAGGCCGAAGTCCATGCATGCCTGCAAAATTTGCCCTTTGAGATGCCCGAAATTCAACTGCCCGAATTTCCCGATAAGATTTTCAATATCCGCGATTTCGGGGCGGTCGCCGATGGGCAGACGCTGAACACCGAAGCCATCAACAAGGCCATCCAAACCTGTTCACAATCCGGCGGCGGAACGGTCGTGATTCCATCCGGACTCTGGCTGAGCGGGCCGATTCAACTGCAAAGCAATGTCAACCTGAATCTTCAGAGAGGCGCGCTGGTCGTTTTCAGTCCGGATCACAAGGATTATCCGATCATCGATCCGCCCAGGAAAAGCCCGATAGCTGCCCCGCCTGTTTCGGGTTTCAATCTCGAAAATATCGCGATCACGGGCGAGGGCATGCTGGACGGTTCGGGCGAAACCTGGCGTCCGGTCAAGCGCTTTAAAACCACCGCTTCCCAGTGGAGAAATCTCCTGAATTCCGGCGGAGTTGTGGAGCCGGGCGGTGAAATTTGGTGGCCTTCGCGAGAAGGCATGGAGGGCGAACTCTTCCTGCGCAACCTGGGGTCATCCCGCGATCGAAAAGAACTGTCATTGGATGATTATCTCCCGGCACGCGACTTCCTGCGTCCCGATCTGATCCTGCTGGTGAATTGCAGAAATGTCCTTATCGACGGCCCCACCCTTAAAAACTCGCCAAAGTTCACCCTGCACCCCGAATGGTGCTCGGACATCGTCATCCGGAACGTGCAGGTCAACAACGAGTGGTGGGCGCAGAACGGCGACGGCATCGATATCGGTTCCTGCAAAAATGTGCTGATCCAGCGCTGCACGGTTACAGCCGGCGATGATGCCTACTGCATGAAATCGAGCGGCGCAGAAGATGTCACGAGTCCGGCTCTGCAAAATGTCGTCATGCGGGATTGCATTGCCTATCACGGTCACGGCGGTTTCGTCATCGGCAGCAACACCGACGGCGGCATCCGAAACATTTACGTCGACAACTGCGACTTCATCGGCACCGATATCGGCCTGCGCTTCAAGAGCGCCCGGGATCGCGGCGGGCTGGTAGATAACATCTTTATCAGTAACATTTATATGAAGGATATCGTCAACGAGGCGCTGCTCTTCAATACTTACTATGAAAACATGGGCCGGGACGGCGATGATTGCCCCGTGAGCGCCACGACTCCTATTTTCCAGAATTTTTATATTGACAGTGTCTATTCAATCGGTTCAAAACAGGCCGCTTCCATGATCGGCTTACCGGAGATGCCGATCCGGGATATCCGCATCCGCAATTCCTATTTCGCCGCGGAAACGGGATTTGAAGCCGATTATGCTCAGGGAATCACGCTCGAAAATGTCGGTATCGCTCCTCGCAGCGGCCCGGTTTTTCTACTGAAGCAGAGTTCGGACTTCATCCTGAAAAACATCTCCTTTCCCCGGAATGTAGCCAATTTTATCAGCCTCGTCGGCGAAAAGACGAAATCGATCCGGATTGAAGAGACCGATCTGTCGTTTTCACCAGCGCCCCTGAAATTTGCCGGGGATGTCGATAAGAGCGTCGTTACAATCAGGTAATTTTATTTATTGAGGTCGATCAGAAAAGTGTTTTCAAACTACCCTTCTTTCAGACAAAATATTCGGCGGATTTTCGTGAAATCGGCCCCGGTGCTTTCGCTGCTGCTTCTGTTTTCCAGCCTTATCAATGCGCAGCAAGAACTCCCGGCGGCCGCCAATCCCGGCATCCGGGTCGAGGAACCAACCAGCCAGGGAGACTTATGGGAAGAATTGCTGAATCATGATCCGCAATGGTACTCATCGGACGAGGCGTTGTACGTTGCCGATAATATTTTACTCTATCAGCGCGGTTCGGGCGGCTGGCCCAAGAATATCGACCTTCTCCACCATCTGACGGATGCCGAAAAAAAGGAATTGGCCGAGTTTATCAATGAGCCCCTGGCGACCATTGATAACGGGGCAACCTATACCCAGATGCGTTACCTTGCCAGGGTATACCGGGCGAACAAAGATCAGCGCTATGTGCTGGCTTTTCTGAAAGGATTGGATTATCTCCTCAAAGCCCAATACGCCAACGGCGGCTGGCCCCAGTTCTATCCCCTGCGGAGCGGTTACTACACGCACATCACCTTTAACGACGACGCCATGATCGGCGTGCTGAGTCTGCTGCGGGATATAGTCCGGGACCGCGATAAATTTGACTTTGTGGACGAGAACCGCTGCCGGTTGGCCCGCCAGGCGCTGGACAAAGGTATCGACTGCACTTTAAAAACTCAGATCCGGGTCGATGGGCAGCTGACCGCCTGGTGCGCCCAGCATGACGAAAAGAGCCTAAAACCGGTCGGCGCACGCCGCTATGAATTACCTTCACTCAGCGGGAAAGAGACGGTCGGAATTGTACAGTTTTTAATGGAAATCGAGAATCCCACGCCGCCCATCGTGGCCACGGTCCAGGGGGCGGTGTGCTGGCTGGATGAAGTCCGGCTGGAAGGTATCCGGGTCATCCGGGTACCCGACCCAAGCAGTCCGGCGGGATTCAATAAAGTGGTGATTTCCGATCCGGAGGCTCCCTCAATGTGGGCGCGCTTCTACAGGATCGGATCGAATCGGCCTTTTTTCAGCGACCGTGACGGCAAAATCTATGAAAAATTAGAGGAGATTTCATCCGAGCGACGCAACGACTACGGCTGGCTGGGCTACTGGCCGGAGGAAATCCTGGCCAAACATTATCCCGAATGGCAGAAAAAATGGGCCCCGGATGACAACGTACTAAACCACTAGCAAACCGATGGGATTTCGTGCAATGAGATTGTCCCGCTCATTTAAGAATAAGAGATGTAACGCTGCAGACAACAGACCAGATTCAGGTTATTTCATTCCAAGAAAAGGAGATATACGATTATGAAGAGACTTCATAACAGCCGGCTCGAACTATTCTTTACAGTTCTTTTACTATCCCTCGCCTGTCTTCAGGCGCAATCCTCCCGCCAGTCTTTAAATGTCCTGGATTTCGGTGCAATCGCCGATGGGACGACTAAAAATACCGATGCGATCCGGAAGGCCATTGAAGCTGCGGCAGAATCCGGTGGAGGAACCATCTACTTCCCGGCCGGCGTTTACCTCACGGGTCCCATCCACTTCAAGAGCAATATTGCCGTTTTTGTGGATGCTGGCGCTACGTTGAAGTTCAGCCAGGATTTCGATGATTATTTGCCGATGGTAATCTCGCGCTGGGAAGGTACGACCGGGATTAACTTTTCACCGCTGTTTTACGGCTATCAAATCGAAAATGTGACCATTCAGGGACGCGGTACCCTCGACGGGCAGGGCGAGGCCTGGTGGGAATTCTACGGCAAATTGAGAGATGAAAATCGAAAATACGGCGAAGTCCGCACGCAGTCCAAGTGGCAGAAAATGCACCGCGAACTGAATAACAACACGCTGATTCCCGACACCTGGATGTGGGACAACAACAACTTTTTGAGACCGCCTTTTATTCAATTTTACGACTGTAAAAACGTACGCATTGAAAACGTTACGATCATCAACTCACCCTTCTGGACAATCAATCCGGAACTCTGCAATAATGTGACCGTCACCGGGGTAACCATCCTCAATCCCGCGGATTCCTATAATACCGACGGCATCAATCCCGGTTCCTGCCGCAACGTACATATCTCCAATTGCCATATCAGCGTCGGCGATGATTGCATCACGCTCAAATCCGGGCGGGACGAAGACGGACGCCGGATTGCCCGGCCGGCCGAGAATATCACGATCAGCAACTGTACGATGTTGAACGGACATGGCGGGGTTGTCATCGGCAGCGAGATGTCCGGCGATGTCCGCAAGGTCACCATTTCGAACTGCATTTTCGACGGCACCGATCGCGGCATCCGCATCAAATCCATGCGTGGACGCGGCGGCCTGGTGGAAGAAATTCGGATCAGCAATATCGTCATGAAAGATATACAGATGGAGGCCATCATCCTGAATATGGAGTACCTGGAAACTCCTGATGAACCGGTTTCGGAACGCACTCCCCGGTTTCGTAATATTCATATCAGCGATGTCACTGCAACCCAGACGAATCGGGCCGGTGTGCTGCTTGGTCTGGATGAGATGCCTATTGATGATGTCAGTTTCACCAATATAAAGATTGATGCCCGGGAGGGCTTCTCGGTCAGGAATGCGACCAATATCGAATTTCACGACATGCGCATAAATACCCTCAAGGGTCCGGTTCTGAAAGCTGAAAATGTGGAGAACCTGGAGCTCGATGGCGTTAAAACTCTTGTCCCGCATGGCGATACGCCGGTCGTCCAACTCCAGAATGTCGGTAGTGCCTTCGTCCACGGAGCCAATCCGGTACCGGGAACCGTAAAATACCTGGATCTGGCCGGCTCCCGGTGCCGCGATATCGTGCTGTCCGGCAACAATTTCCGGACTGTCAAAACGCCGGTCTGCGCGGACAGCAGCGTGCCGTCAGACGCATTGAGTGAAGAATAGAACGCTCCACTTCAGATTTTCAGCCAATAACAAATTCCCGGGATTCTGGGTTCCGGGCCCGCCGCAGTGCGGAGGAATCATTCATTGACAATGTCGAGGCGTGTTCGTAAAATTGAATCGTTTCAATCGGCATTGAACTGACAGTCATTTTTGATTAAATCAGCTAACTCATTTCATACACGTCTCGATTGATTTCATCCGACTATATCGCCCAAACAAAGGAACATCATCATGATCTTAAAATTTCGCCAGAAAGGACTTCTTCCGGCAACCTGCGTAATACTCCTGATCACAATCAGCGCCTTCGGGCAGAATGCGCGTGACCAGGTGAACGGCAACCTTATCCAGTTCAATGATAACGGTCTCTGGTGCTGGTTTCAGGACGAGCGGGCAGTGGTGGACATGGAAAATGGTAAATTGATCCTCGGCTCCGATGCAAGTCAGTCCGGAGCAGGCGGATCGGCGCGCAACGGTGCAATCGAGGCGGTAATTTTCGATATCGAAACAAGGACTCCGCAGCAGTACCGGTTAGCGAAAAAGGGCTGTGATGACCACAATGCCCCGGGATTTATTATCCGACCGGATGGCAAATATCTGGCGATGTATTCTGAACATTATGATTATTATAAAAATCGCTATCGGATTTTTGATGGCAGTGCCTGGAGTCCTGAACAGGCCTACGATTGGACCAAGAGACCCGGAGGGACAGATTATACCATTGCCTACAACAATATCTATTACCTTTCCGCCGAAAATCGGATGTACAATTTTTCGAGGGCCAATCATCGATCTCCTAATTTTATAGTTTCTGATGATTGGGGCGATACCTGGTCCTGGGGTGGACAATTGACTACGAATTCGAGCAATTCATACAATAAGGGCTATTATAAATATTGGGGAAATGGCGTTGACCGGATAGATTTTATTTTCACCGAACAGCATCCCCGCGATACCCTGACGAGCATCTATCACGGATACATTTTAGGGGGGAAAATCTACAAATCGGACGGCGTACTTGTCGATGATGATATCTATGATGAAACCGATATTCCGGCCTACTGGGATTTCACAAAAGTCTTCGGTAACGGCACCATCATCGGCGCGGATACTCTGTATCGCTGCTGGCAGGCCGATCTGATGAGATATGCGGATGGCAGTATCGCGGCGATCGTCACTGCAAGAGTCAATCAGAGTCTCAGCTATGGATATCCTGACAACAGGGTGAATCCGGAACATGCTTTCATTTATTGTCGTTACGACGGAAATAGTTGGTCTTATACTTACCTCGGGAAAGCCGGCCTAAAATTTTATTCACCCGAGGCGGATTATGTTGGTTTGGGGGCGTTGTGTCCGAACGATCCGAATACCTTGTATATTTCAACTCCAGACGATCCGCGCGATAACTCGGACCTTGGGGTCCGCGAAATTTTCAAAGGAGTGACCACCGATCAAGGTGAATCCTGGAACTGGACGCCGATCACCCAAAATTCTGTTCGCGATAATGTCCGTCCCATCGTGCCTCTTTGGGATGAGAATAACGTTGTCTTGCTCTGGTGCCGGGGAACCTATATTACTGCCCAGAGTTTCGACGCAGCGATAGTGGGCATTATCGAATCGACAGCGGATTCTACCGGCCCGATGCACTATGTGGATGCAAACGCAACGAACACTACGTTTCCAACCGGCGCACCGCTGGCAAGCACCGGACCCGATGCCAACGCAGGACCCGCTGATAATCAGTGGCATGAACGCACCGGTTTCGGAAACGGCGGTTCCGTTCTGACCTCATCCGAAATCAGCGGTGAAAATGCGCCCGGTCTGAACACGCAAGTAACCGTCTCGGAAGCCGGTATCTATGATGTCTGGGTGAATTTCTGGGCGAATCCGGATGCGGATTGGAGAATCAAGGCGGGACTGCTTGCCGGTGAAATGCGGTTTTTCCGACAGATGGCCTGCAAGCAGGTCACGGACGGTGAGCATGATACCACGCTTGTATTGAGTAGTGGCAGCAACACTTTCCTGTACCAGGCCTACCTCGGTCGCGTTCAGCTCTCCGACTATCTTACTTTTGAAGTCTCCGTGGATGATGAAGCAATTCGCACCGGCTCGCAAAGCAGCTTGGTCGGCGACATTGCCCGAACCTGGTACGACGGTGTCAGTTACGCAAGAGTCGGGGGAGAAACGATCGTCAACATCGATGACAAAGCGCCTCTGCCGCTGGATTTTCGCCTGAGTCAAAACTACCCCAATCCGTTTAACGCCTCAACGACAATCGCCTTCAACCTGCCGATGGAGCTTCAGGTGACACTTACGGTCTCTAATTTGTTGGGGCAGGCGATCACGACACTAGTAAACGAAAAAATGGTCGCCGGCGAGTACCATATCGGTTGGGAAGCAGGGGATTTGCCTTCCGGTGTTTATTTCTATCAAATCAACGCCGGTGAATATTCCCAAACGAGAAAGATGATGTTGCTTAAATAAGGACTAGAAATGCGAATCATTGTTCAATATTTTGTCATTTTTATGATAGGCGTCACCAGCACTTTATTCGGCGATGATGGCTACCGGCTCTGGTTAAAGTACGACCAGGTTTCGAATCCGCAAGCTCTGAAATCCTATCAAAAGTCGATCAAAGGCTGGATGATCGCGGGCGAATCTCCGACTTTAACCGCTACGAGAACCGAACTTGAGACAGGGTTGAATGGGTTGTTGGGAAGGACTATTCCCCAAATCGATCAATTGAAAAAAGGCGTGGTGATTGCCGGAGTTTATCAACGTACCCCGGCACTGGCTGAATTGAAATTGGAAGAGATCTTGGCGGATCTGGGCTCCAAAGGATTTATCATCCGGAGCGCAACACTTAACGGAAAAAGTGTCATCGTCATCGCAGCCAATGAAGATATCGGCGTGCTTTATGGCGTGTTCCATTTTTTACGGTTGCTGCAAACCGGGCAGAATATCGATCAGCTTGATATCGTCGAAAGGCCCAAAATTCAGCTGCGGCTGCTGAATCACTGGGACAACCTGGACCGGGTTGTAGAACGGGGTTATGCTGGTTTTTCACTGTGGGATTGGCAGAAACTGCCGGACTATATCCACGATTACTACATCGATTACGCGCGGGCGAATGCTTCGGTCGGGATAAACGGAACGGTCTTGAATAATGTCAATGCCAATCCGCGGATCCTGACGCCGCTCTATCTGGAAAAAGTGGCTGCGCTGGCGGACGCGTTTCGTCCTTACGGATTGAAGGTCTACTTATCGATAAAGTTCAGCGCGCCGATCGATATCGGCGGTCTGGAAGTCTCCGATCCCTTTGACGAGCAGGTGCAGAAATGGTGGCAAGCGAAGGCAGCGGAAATCTATACCCTGATTCCGGATTTTGGCGGATTCCTGGTGAAAGCCAATTCCGAAGGGCAGCCGGGACCGCAGCGCTACGGGCGCAGCCATGCGGACGGCGCCAATATGCTGGCGGATGCTTTGAAACCTTATGACGGCGTGGTCATGTGGCGGGCCTTCGTTTATGACGCCGATAACAAGGAGGACCGCGCCAAGCAGGCCTATAATGAATTCAAAGTACTTGAAGGAAAATTCCGGGACAACGTACTGGTGCAAGTTAAAAACGGCCCGATTGATTTTCAACCCCGCGAGCCCTTTCATCCGATGTTCGGGGGCATCCCGCAAACGCCCTTGATGATGGAGTTCCAGATCACCCAGGAATATCTCGGATTCAGTACCCATCTGGTCTACCTGGGTACTCTATTCGAGGAGGTGCTGGATGCGGATACCTACGCCAACGGCAAAGGATCTTCAGTCGGAAAGGTGATTGACGGTTCTTTGGACAATCACAGTATTTCCGGAATTGCCGGAGTCGCCAATACCGGCACCGACCGCAACTGGACCGGCCACCTGTTTGGGCAGGCGAACTGGTACGCCTTCGGACGATTAGCCTGGAATCTTGATTTGTCTGCGCAGGACATTGCGGAAGAGTGGATCCGGATGACCATTTCAAATGATTCTGAAATCGTTGAAAAAATCCGAACTATGATGATGGCATCCCGGGAGAATACGGTGAATTACATGACACCCCTGGGGCTGCATCATATCATGGGTTGGGATCATCATTACGGCCCGGCGCCGTGGACCAAAGACAAGCACCGCGATGATTGGACATCGGTCTATTATCACAAGGCCGATGAAATGGGAATCGGATTCGATAGGACGGTGACCGGCAGCGACGCGCTGAGCCAGTATCATCCACCGGTGGCGGAGATGTTTTCTTCATTAGAAAAATGTCCCGTCCAGTACCTGCTCTGGTTTCATCACCTGGATTGGGATTACCGGATGAGGTCCGGTAAAACGCTCTGGGAAGAGCTTTGTTATCATTATTATAACGGCGCGGAAAGCGTCCGGAAAATGCAATCGGACTGGAATTCCCTGCAAGGGAAGACAGACGATGAAATTTTCCGGCATGTGCAAAGTATGCTGAATATCCAGGCCAAGGAAGCCGTCTGGTGGCGAAATGCCTGCGTGCTCTATTTCCAAACTTTTTCCGGGCGGGCGATTCCCGAAGACCTCGAGATTCCGGATCGCTCACTGGAATACTATCAAAACCTTTCGTTTCCCTATGCACCGAAATAGGCGTGACAGATGAAGCATAATTTGAATTGACAATCCGGGAGGTGTGATGAAAAATTCCTTTCATGCAAAGTTCGTTGTTTTACTTTCCGTGTTCTTTTTAATCGTTCTGGTCAGTACTTGTGATAAATCCGAACAGCCTGGCTTAAAGGATGTATTCAAGGATGATTTTTATATCGGTGTGGCGCTAAACGAAGATCAATTCACGGGGCGCGACGCCAGAGCGACGGCGGTTGTCGAAAAACATTTTAACAGCCTGACACCGGAAAATTGCCTGAAATGGGAAAAGGTCCATCCTGCAATGTTGGAATATAATTTTCAGCCCGCCGACGCTTTCGTGGAATTCGGCGAAGAGCGGGGAATGTTCCTCGTCGGTCATACCCTGGTCTGGCACCAGCAGACCCCGGACTGGGTTTTCGAAGACGAGGCCGGCAATCCGGTCGACAAAGAGACGCTGCTGCAACGCTTGAAAGAGCACATCTTCACCGTTGTCGGGCGCTATAAAGGACGCATCGACGGCTGGGATGTCGTCAATGAAGCGTTTGAGGATGACGGCCAGCTGCGGCAGAGTAAATGGCTGCAGATCATCGGCGAAGAGTATATTCAGAAAGCCTTCGAGTGGGCCCATGAAGCCGATCCCGGTGCGGAACTTTATTACAATGATTATAATATGTGGTACCCGGGCAAACGGGATGCCGTTGTCCGGCTTGTGCGTTACTTGCAGTCGAAAGGCGTTCCGATTCATGGGATCGGCCTGCAGGGGCACTGGGGCCTGGATTACCCGCCGCTCGATGAACTGGAAGCCGCCATGACGGCTTATGCCCGCCTGGGATTGCCGATGATAATCACCGAAATGGATATGGATATTTTACCGCTGCCGGCTCAGAATACCGGTGCCGATATTTCTCTTAACTATGAGTTGCTAAGGGAACTGAATCCCTACCCGGAAGTCTTGCCGGATTCCATGCAGGTGGTTCAAAGTAATCGTTATGCTGAGTTCTTCAGGATTTTTAGTAAACACAGCGATCAGATCAGCCGGGTAACCCTCTGGGGAATTCACGACGGGCAATCCTGGCGCAATAACTGGCCGGTCCGGGGACGTAGCGCTTACCCGCTTTTATTCGACGATAACTATCAACCGAAACCGGCGCTAGACGCGATTATTAAAACTGCCGGAGGAGAATAATTCGTGCTGCCAAAGAATGTGTCGATCCTTTCGATTTATAGATTTATTTCCGTCGCTTCCTTTTCGATTTTGTTGATCTTCTGCTCCTGCGAAAAGCAAGACAGCCCACTGGACGCACTGCTGACCGAGCAGAAATTGCGATTGGTTGCCGACGGAGTTCTCGCGGATGCGACTTTCAGGTTTATCGATCAGAACAGCGGCGAAATCTATACGAATCCCGAAGCAGCTCCTCTCGATGCCCGGCTTCATCCGGAAAGCGCCTATAATGACTGGCGCTACTGGAACGGCGTTCTGAATCTGGCGATGTTGAAACTGGGCGACTTACTTGATACAGAAGCATATCGGGAGTTTGCCCCGAAGAATGTCGCGTTTGCTTTCGATCATTATCCGTATTTTGAAGAAAGATGGAACGGCGAGAGCAAGTGGGAGTATCCGTTTGGACAACGCTTCATCCTGGAAGAGCTGGATGATGGCGGCGCGATGGGTGCCAGCATCATTGAAGTCTATCGCAACGATCCGCAGGAACGCTACCGGGAGTACATCGATCAGGTCGCGGATCATATTCTGACCAGGCAAGGCCGATTGACGGACGGCACGCTGGTGCGCTCGTTCCCGCTGCGCTGGACGCTGTGGGCGGATGATCTTTACATGGGTGTTTCGTTTCTGGCGCGGATGGGTGAACTGACCGGCGACAATCGCTATCTCGATGATGCCGCCAGACAGGTAATCAATTTTCACAAATATCTGTTCAATAAAGAAAAGGGATTGATGTACCACTGCTGGTTTTCCGATGTCCAACAATCGGGTGTGGCCTTCTGGGGCCGGGCGAATGGCTGGGCGCTGCTGGCCCAGCTTGATCTCCTCGACCATCTGCCGGCTGAATTTCCTCAACGTGATGAACTTTCGGGATTACTCCAAAAACATATCCTCGGAATCGCCCGGTACCAGAGCGCCGAAGGATTGTGGCACCAACTGCTCGATATGAAGGATTCTTATCCGGAAACTTCCTGCAGTGCGATCTTCACCTATGTCGTTGCCCGGGCTGTGAATCGGGGTTATCTGGAACCGAGCTACGCTGCCATTGCCGGACGCGGCTGGCAGGGTGTCATGACTCGAATCCGCCCGGATGGACAGATCGAGGGCGTTTGTACCGGAACCGGCGTCGGCGACGACCTGGAATTCTATTACAATCGGCCGGCGCCGTTAAACGATGTTCATGGCATCGGTTTTATTCTGCTTGCGGGCGCCGAAGTCATGCAGTTGGCGCAGTGATCGATCCAAATGATTATTCAACGTGTAGAATTACTTCGGTAATCTCTATTCAGGTTGATGAAGCCCTGGGCCTGCCTTGAACGGATATTAAATTTCAATCACCAGAATTATATCGGTCGAGTCGATTTTGCCTTCGGGGATCTGCATCGTTATGCCGAATTCGTCCTGCTTGAATTTGATCTTCGTCCCGTCGGCAAACAGTGTAATCTTTTTGATCTTTTTACCGAAGTCGGGTATCAGAATATTCGGGCCGTCCGGGCTCAGAACATGCACAAATACCCGGTTCCCCTTTCGGGTTGTCACACCCCAGGGTTGGGGCGGCACCGGACCGCCCCGCGTGCCGTAGATGCTCTCCCCGTTTTTCTCGATCCATTGCCCGATTTCGCGGAGTCGTACAACGCATTCGGGCTGGATTTTACCGTTCGGCATCGGCCCGACATTGAGCAGAAAATTGGCGTTATTACCGGCGGTTTTTACCAGGTATTGAATCAGCTCCCGGCTGGATTTGAAGTTGTTATCCAGCAGGTTGAAACCCCAGGAATGGTTCATCGTTTCGCAGGTTTCGAGCGGCAGTGAGCCGACTTCCGATTCGCCGCTGTAGCCCGCCGTGTTGCGACCGGGCAGGTCCTTCTCGAAGGTCTGGAAATCTTCGCCCGGTTTGATTGCCTGGTGATGATTGTTGCCGATCAGGCACTGCGGCTGGAGTGCGTGAATCAGCCGGTAGGTTTTCTCGAATTGCCAGTCCGCGTCCGGCCGATCCCAGTAGCCGTCAAACCAGATGCCTGAGATTTCGCCGTAATTGGTCAGCAGCTCGGTCAATTGGACATTGATAAAATCGATGTATTTTTTCCAGTCACCGCTCTCGGGCCGGCCTGTATGGCGCCCCGTGGAGCCGCGCGGGTAATAGTCATCATGGCACCAATCGACGTGTGAATAGTAGAAAAACAACTTGATGCCCTGCCGGTGGCATTCATCGGCCAGCATCCTGATGATGTCTTTCTTATAAGGCGTCCGGTCAACGATGTCCCAGTCGGACTGTTGCGTGTCGAACATCGCGAAACCGTCGTGGTGACGGGTCGTAATCGTTACGTATTGCATACCGGCCGCCTTGACCAGCGCAACCCATTCGGCGGGATTAAAATCGATGGGATTGAAGAAAGTGGGCAGTTTTTCGTAGGCTTGCTTATCGATCTTTTGAATCTCCAAAGCCCATTCACCGTCGCCCAAAATGCTGTACACTCCCCAGTGAACAAAAAGCCCAAATTTGGAATCCTGGTACCATTCGCGGTTCTTCAGGTTTTCAGGAGATGGTACGTATCCGTTTTCAGCAGCGAGAATTTGAAAGGTCATCAATACTGCAAGGATCATTCGGAACAAATGTTTTAGTCTCATGCTTTCTCTCGAAGTTGGATGTTCAGTCTTTTTGAAAACCCAAACAATTTCTCAACTTGAATCACTTTAGGCAAACCGGACTTTGTTCCCCGAGAGCCCGCATCCCCGGTTTTAAAATCCGAACAAACCCGGCAACCACAGACTCAGGATCGGAAAATAGGTTACCAACAGTAAGGCAATAATCATGGCCGCGAAAAACGGCAAGAGCGGTCGAATGACCTTTTCAATGCTGACATTGGCGACACTGCAGCCGATGAACAGGACGGCGCCGACCGGCGGCGTGCACAGGCCCACGCACAGATTCATAATCATGACAATCCCGAAATGAATCGGATCAACCCCGAATTTCATGACCACCGGCAGAAATATCGGCGTGAAGATCAGTACCGCGGGAGTCATATCCATGAAAACACCGACGAAGAGCAGCACCAGGTTGATGATTAAAAACAGGATGAATTTGTTGTTGCTGATACTTAACAAAGCCGCGCTGATGGTCTGCGGAATATTCTCGAACGACAACACCCAGGACAAGGCGATCGAGGTCGCAATCAGCAGCATCACGATCGAGACCGTTTCAATGCTGCGCAGAAATATACCCGGAAGGTCCCGAAATTTTAGTTCTCCGTAGATAAAAGATAGGATTAAGGTGTAGAGCACCGCAATCACCGAGGCTTCCGTCGCCGTAAAAAGTCCCGCAATAATTCCACCGATCACTATCACCAGCAAAAACAGGCTGGGCAACGCATCCAGAAATTTCAGCAACGCATATTTCAATCGCACTCTTTCCGCAACCTTCAACCGCAGTTTGCGGGCGTGATAGCCGGCAACCACCATCAGGGCGACTCCGATCAGGATACCCGGGATATAGCCGGCAATGAACAAAGCCGCAATGGATACACCGCCGCTCGCCAGCGAATAGACGATCAGAATGTTGCTGGGCGGAATGATCAACCCGGTAGTCGCCGAGGTGATATTAACCGCCGCGCTGAACGGCTTATCATAGCCTTCCTTCTCCATGATGGGCGTCATGAAACCGCCAATCGCCGACGCGGAGGCGCCGGCTGACCCGGATATTGCCCCGAACAGCATATTGGCCACGATATTGACAAAGGCCAGGCCGCCGGGAAATCTTCCGACCATTACCTTGGCGAAAGCAATCAGCCGGATCGCGATTCCGCCGCGATTCATCAATTGCCCCGCGAGGATGAAAAACGGAATGGCCAGCAACGTAAAACTATCCAGACCGGTAGCCATGCGCTGGGCCAGGGCCGTAAAGGTCGCCAGGGAGTCCACACTGACCAGCAACGTCAACCCGGCTGATAATCCCAGACCATAGGCCACCGGCACCCCCAGGGAGAGAAAAATCAAAAAACTGACCACCAGTACTACAATTCCAAGAGCTTCCATAAAAATCCCTTTTAATCGATTAACAGGTTCGCGTTGCTGCTTTTACCATCGCTGATCATATTAAAAATGGAGTAGTAAATAATCAAAATCCCACTGGCCGGGATCACGGCGTAAACGTACCCGATCGGAACAGAAAGCGCTGCCGAAATATTGCCCAGTTTCAGCAGAATGTAGATCAGGTTGCTGCCCCCGATGACCATGATGAACAGGGCAAAGACCGCAATCGATCCGTGAATAAAATAATGGATCAGGATTTTATATTTTTCATTGAATTTATTGATCAGAACATCGATCGCCAGATGCATATTTTTTCCGGTCACATAGCCGGCTCCTAGGATGCCGATCCAGATCAAAAGGAAGCGGGCCAGTTCATCTGTGAAGGAACTGGGGGATTTCAACAGGTAGCGGGAGATCACCTGCCAGAGAACATCCAGAACCAGAACGCCCATCATTGTCACCAGAAAGATTTCCAAAGCCCGGTCAATTATCGCTCTTGTTTTCATACTTCATTCCCTAATTATTCGATGTTCTTATTCTGCTGATCAGAGAGTACGTTTTCTCGTCGTCTTTGTAATTATCATACATGGCTTCGACCCGTTTCATGAAGGGCTCTTTATCCGGGTAAAAGACCTCTACGCCGGCTTTCTGCAATTCTTCCAGGGCGTGCCTCTCCGATTCTTTCCACAACTCGCGCTGGTACAGGGCCGATTCAATGGCGGCCTCTTTAATCCATCTCCGCTCAACCGTATTCAGGTCGCTCCATAACCTCGAACTGATCACCAGAATATCGGGGATCGAGGCGTGCTCGTTAAGCGAATAGTATTTACAAACCTCGTAATGGTGTGACAGATAGAAACTCGGCGGATTGTTCTCGGCCGCGTCCACCACGCCCCCCTGCAGGGCGGTGTACAATTCGCCCCACGAGATCGGCGTAGCCGAACCACCCAGGTATTTGACCATCTGGATTGCCGTATTACTCTGCATCACCCGAATCTTCATCCCGGCCAGGTCGTCGGGAGTTTTGATCATCTTGTCCCGGCTGTAGAAGCTGCGGCTCCCGGCGTCATAATAACACAATCCACGCAGCCAGTAATCCTCTCCGGCCCCCAGCAGTTCTTCCCCTATTTCGCCGTCCAGCACTTTGAAGTAGTGCGCTTTGTCCCTGAAGATGTAGGGCAAACTCAGTACTTTGAATTCGGGGACAATGCCCTCCATGACCGCGGCGGAGACTTTGGTAATGCCGATCACGCCGATCTGCACCAGTTCCAGGCACTGGCTCTCGGTACCCAGTTGTTGACTGGGATAGATGCTGATCTCGATCTTGCCGCCGGATTTTTCCCGGACCTGCCGGGCCATAAATTCCATGGCCGCGTGCACCGGGTGCGAGGTGTCCAGGGCATGCGCCAGTTTAATAACGCGTTTCCCGGAGACATTGCAACTGCTCAGCCCAAGCAGCAACGCCAGACCGATCCCGATGCTTATCCTCTGCCAAAGGTTGTTCTTACACATGGTTGAAGGCATTCTGATAACTCTCATTTATG
>CAZPRY010000004.1:0-166028 GCA_964589175.1 uncultured bacterium | reverse complement strand
CTTATGGTAAAGTTAATGATAATTACGTCATATTACAAGTGACATGACACTAGTTCTTTTTTTAGCTTCTTGTTAAAAGAAATAATTGAAAAGTAGCCATAAAATTACCCCCAAAAGTGTATCCATGTATTATCCAGTTTTCGAGGATAAAATAGGCAATTATTGGCTATTATTTGTCAATTGTAAAAAGTAAGAAATGACTCTTTCCTATGTCTTCAAGAAATGTGTAAGTGCTGGAATATTAGTGAATTAAGTGGTCTTAATTTTGCGTGGGCCCCCGGGGATTTGAACCCCGAACCGACGGATTATGAGTCCGGTGCTCTAACCGTTGAGCTAGGGGCCCTGTAAGAAAGCCTGTAAAATTATCTGAAATCGTGAATTAATCCAAGAGAAAAGACCGGCTCAGCCGGCCGGGAAGAGCCATTTGGTCAATGCGATAAATTCCTCGGGAGACAGCGTCTCGGGACGGCGTCCGAGGTCAAGCGGGCAGCCGGAGCGGTCGGCCGGTAGAAGTTCCTCGAGCGAGTTGGTCATCGTTTTACGCCGTTTACCGAAGGCGGTTTTCACGACGAGATGATACTGTTGGTGAAAGCCCTTGTCGGTAACCAGGGGATCGATTCGAATCGATATCTCTGATGAGATGACTCTGGGAACCGGCCGGAAGACCTGTGGCGAGACGTCGAAAAGAATTTTCGGGGAACCATAGTAATGGGAAAGCACGCCGAGAATACCGTAATCCCTGGAATTCGGCAGTGCGGTGATTCTTTTACCGAGTTCTTTCTGCACCAGGAAATGGATATCGAAAATGAATTCGTTGAATTCGAACAGCCGAAAGAGCAGGGGACTCGTGATATTGTAGGGGATATTGCCGACGATTCGCAGCTTTCGTCCGAACCGGCTGAAATCGAATTTCAGCGCATCGGCGTAGTGCAGTATGAAGTTGTCCGAATTTTCAAACCGGGCCTGCAGATCGGGTATCAGATCGGGATCGATTTCGACGGCATGGATTTCGGCCCCGCTTCCGATGAGCAATTGCGTCAGCGCTCCCTTGCCCGGTCCGATTTCTATAATAATCTCGCCGGCCTGAATCCCGATCGAGTGATGGATTTTGCGCAGGATGTTGGGATCGATCAGAAAATTCTGGCCCCAGCGCTTTTTGGGAAAATGGATCATCGGGGAAGTTGGAAAAATTGGATAGCGTTTTCGGTTGTGGCTGTTTCGACTTCCGCTATAGAAACGGCTTTTAATTCGGCGACTTTGGCGGCGATGAGGGGGATAAAAGCCGGCTGGTTACTCTCGCCTTTGTGCGGGACGGGGGTGATGTAGGGTGCGTCGGTTTCCAACATCAGGCGGTCGATGGGAACAGCCTGAACGGCCCGCTCGGTCTTCCTGCTGCCGTAGGTGACGTTTCCGGTAAACGAAATATGCAGGCCCAGTTCAATCATCGCGCGGGCGTATTCCGCGTCGCCGGAATAGCAGTGCAGAACGGCGTTGGTATAATGATGTTCTATCAGGACCAGTTTCACATCTTCATCCGCCCGGCGATTGTGGATCACCAGCGGCAGCCCCAGCTCTTTGGCGAGATCGATCTGCTCGGAGAAACAACGGATTTGCGTCTCCGGGCCGGCATGGTCCCGGTAATAATCCAGGCCGACCTCGCCTACAGCGACGACTTTTTCATGTCCGCACAATTGCAGGAGTTCCATCTGCCAGCCCGCTTTGACAAGGGCGGAATCGTTGGGGTGGACCCCGGCAGCGGCATAGATTTGCGGATATTTCTCGGCGAGCCGGAGGGCTTTCTGTGAAGATTCAATGTCCGTACCGATGCAGAGGATTTTCCCGACGCCAACCGCGGCGGCTTCATCGAGAACACGGTCGATATTTTCCCAGAGGGGAGCGTAGTTCAGATGACAGTGGGTATCGATAAACATCGGATTATGCGCGTTTATCCGACGGATGCGCCCGGCTCGATTTCATCCAGCGCTGTGACCAGCGAGAGTTTCTTGCCCTTCTTTGCGGCCAGTAACATCCCGCGACTCTCCAGGCCGCGGATTTTCGCGGGCTGGAGGTTCGCTACGATCACAATCGTTTTACCGATCAATTCCTCCGGCTGATAATGTTCGGCGATTCCGGCCACGATCTGGCGTTTTTCGGTGCCGGTATCGATTTGCAGTTTCAGCAATTTGGCCGTATCGGGAACCTTCTCCGCTTCCAGCACCCTGGCGGTCAGCAATTTGGATTTGAAGAAATCGTCGATTGTGACGAGATTTTCGGGTTCTTCCTTCTGCGCTTCGGGTTGCACCGGAGCAGTCTCTTTTTCCTGGATACGCGGGAAAAGCGGCGGAATCGATTCCAGCTTCCGTCCGGGTTGGAGCGTGCCCCAATCGAAGCAATGCTCCTGGTCGGCATTCACCGGAAATGATTTTAAAACTGTGGCGATTTTTCCCGGCATGACCGGTGCGAGCAGCAGCGCGGCGATGCGTAAACCCTCGGCTGCCGTGTACAGCACCGTCCCCGCGGCGGCCTTGTCTTCTTTTACCAGCTTCCACGGGGCGCGCTGCTCCATGAAGCGGTTAAGCGAACGCACGAAAGCGATCGTCGTCTCGATGGCCTCGTTGAGCGCCAGACTGTCGATCATGGCATGCACGCGCGCCGGCAGGGTCTCAGCATCCCTGCGGATGCTTTGCTCTTCCTCTCCGACGCTAATCGGGGCGGGTACCTCGGAATTGAAATTCTTGCGGATCAGCGTGGAAATGCGGCTGACCAGGTTGCCGAAGTCGTTGGCCAGGTCGGAATTGTAGCGCCGGATAAACATCTCTTCACTAAAATTGGCATCCTGCCCGAGCACCATATCGCGGATCAGGAAATAGCGGACAGGATCGACTCCATAGGCGTCGATCAAATCGAGCGGCTTGACGATGTTTTGCAGCGATTTGGACATTTTCGTCTCGGCCACCAGCCACCAGCCGTGGGCGAAGATCGTCTTCGGCAGCGGCAGCCCGATCGCCTTGAGCATCGTCGGCCAGTAAACGCAATGGGTGGTGACGATGTCCTTGCCGATCAGGTGATAGTCGGCCGGCCACCACTTGCTGAACTTTTCGTCGTTCTGCTTATAGCCGACCGCGGTCACGTAGTTCAGCAGGGCATCAAACCAGACATAGGTGACATAGCGGTCGTCAAAGGGTAATTCGATGCCCCATTTAAGGCGCGATTTCGGGCGGGAGATGCACAGGTCTTCCAGTTTATTTTTCAGAAAACCGAGCACTTCGTTGCGCCGCGATTCCGGCTTGATGAAATCTGGATTGCTGTTGATGTAATCGATGAGCCAGCCCTGGTATTTGCTCATGCGGAAGAAATAATTCTTCTCTTTGATGTATTCGGGCGCCTTGAGATGCTGCGGACACATACCGTCCACCAGTTCTTTTACGGTATAAAAACGTTCGCAGCCGACACAATAATGCCCGCCGTATTCATGCTCGTAAATTTCGTCTTTGTCGTAGAGATCCTGCAGCACCTGCTGCACGACTTTTTTATGAAAGGCGTCGGTCGTACGGATGAAGAAATCGTTGGTAATTTCCAGCTTTTGCCAAGCTTGCTGAAAATGAACGACCATCTCGTCGCAATGCTGCTGGGGCTCGATGCCCTTCTTAAGGGCGGCCTCCTGGACCTTCTGGCCGTGTTCGTCCACGCCGGTCAGAAAAAACGTTTCGTCGCCCTTGGCGCGGTGGAAACGCGATAACACGTCGGCCAGGATTGTCGTATAGGCATGCCCGATGTGGGGTTTGTCGTTCACATAATAGATCGGGGTCGTAACGTAAAAGCGTTCCTGCATCTTTAATTTGTCTCTTTTTTAGGTCTGGGAATTCAGCGGTTTTATCTTATCGTCGAAATAGCTGAGCGGGTACTCGTCGAAATCCTCTTCGGAAAAGCGGATCGTGACGACTTTCTGGAAGATGTCGATTTTCTCGATGATGCCGGTTTTACCCTCATATTCCACTCTGGAGCCGTAGCCGGGATAGCGGCTCAGAACCTCGTCGTAGAGGTCATGTTCGTAGCGGTAGCAGCACTTCAGTTTTCCACAGGTTCCGGAAATTTTGGAGGGATTCATGGGCAGATTCTGTTCCTTCACCAGCTGCGTACTGATCGGTTCGAAATCGTCCAGAAAACTCTGGCAGCAGAGCGTTTTGCCGCAGGAACCGACCCCGCCGATCTTTTTGGTCTCTTCGCGCGTGCTGATCTGGCGCATTTCGATGCGCGTTTTATATTCGGCTGCAAGAATTTTGACCAGCTCCCGGAAATCGATACGATCGTCGGCGGTGAAGTAGAAAATGATCTTTTTGCGATCGAGCCGGTACTCCACATCGATCAGTTTCATGGGCAGGTTAAGGTCTTTTATGCGGCGGATGCAAAACTTGAGGGCGATCTCTTCGCGGCTCCGGTTTTCGCTATCCTGGGACAGCTCATCGCGATCTGCCTTGCGCAGGATCGGAGCAATGCTGCTGTCTTCGGTGCTCAGGGCTTTACAGGGATTGATACGGGCACGGCCCAGGTCTTCGCCGCGATCGGCTTCGACGATCATCGTATCGCCGTCCTGAATCGGGAATTCCATCGTATTACGAAAGAACTCCCGCCGCGAGCCCTTAAATTTTATTTTAACAAGACTGTCTTTTTTACTGCTATTTTGGTCCATTTATGAAGATTTCTTTTTGGGTTTAATTAGCGAATACATCTGAAAGAACATGTTCTGTAAAGCGAGATTAATATAGACATTGTGCTCAGCTAAATCAATACAATTTTCGACGGCGGAATAGAGTTCAAAACCGTCGAAAAGGGGGAAGGCTTTTACGAATTTTCCGATCTCGGTTTTGAGGTCGCGGTGGATCAGGTGATCTTCATCTGCGCTGAATTTCAGGATCATCGCATCGCGAAACCAGAATGAAACGGACTGCATTACCTGCCTGAATCGCTCCGGATCCTGGCGGTAGAGACTCGCCAGCGTATCGGTAAAGCCATAGATTTTTTCAACATTCCAAACGGCGATGGAACGCAGGATTTCGAGCGTCAGTTGTTTCAATTCGTCCAGCTCCGCCTGCGCCAGGCGCAGAGCCTTGCCGATATCCCCACCGGCTAAACCGACGATGAGTTTGATCTGATCGGACGGAACGCCCTGCTCTTGCAGACGCCTCTCAACGTCGAATTGCGGCAAAGGCGGGAAGAAGACGGGCTGGCAGCGGGAGCGGATCGTGGGAATGAGCGTATCAGCCCGGGAAGTCGTCAGAATGAAGGTTGATTTCGGCGGAGGTTCTTCCAGGATTTTCAGAAAGGCGTTGGCTGCTTCTTCGGTCATCAGGTGCGCATCGAAAAATACCGTGACCTTCCAGCCCGGTTCCTGCGCGGTCAGGTAGATTTTGCGCTTCACATCCCGAACCAGGCTGATGGAGATGTGTTTGGCGTTCGGGATACTGATTTTTTCGTAAGGATTGATCGCTTTCTGCTGGATCTGGGCCTGGATTTCCTCCATTTCGCTCTGTGAAAATCCCTTAAAAGGATCGCTATCGGAGCCCGAAACATTGCGAATCGGGAGCGGGAATACCATTTGTAGGTTGGCATGTTCCAGGGTCCTGGTCTTGTGACAGGAGGCGCACTGTGTACAGGGGCGTTCCGCGGGATGCGTACAGTTCAGCATCGCCGCCAGTTCCAGGGCAAAGCCCTCGTGGCCGCTGCCTTCCGGTCCGTAAAAAAGGTAGGCATTGGCAATACGCTCGTTGTTGATGGCGTTCAGCAGCAGCTGCCGGTTGAAATCCTGATTAATCAGGGGAAATAATTTTGTCATCTTCGTGTCAGCCATTCTTCGGGATTGAGGGCGGTGCGGTTTTTCCAGATTTCGAAATGCAGCATATTGCCATTGAGCGAGCCCGTATCCCCGACGTTGGCGATAACGCTGCCGGCAGTGACATAATCATCCTCGTTAACGAAAACATCTTCGATATGCGTATAAACGGTGTAAAAACCGGAGCCATGATCGATGATGAGGGTATTGCCGAAACCGCGGATGTAAGTAATCGTCGTAACCATGCCGTCCATTACAGTTTTGACGTCACGGCCTTTGGGTGCCCGGATGTCGATTCCGGTATTTTGAGTGATCGTATTTAAGGTCGGATGCTTCTGGCGGCCAAATTTGGCGATCACCTGGCCGTCGGTCGGCCAGAGCAGTTTGCCCTGGGCGAGGCGGAAGGGATCCGTGACCGTTACGCCGGACTTGGCGCGCTGCCGGGCCAATTTTTGATCCCGCTCAACCCGCTGTTTTTCCAGGTTGGCTATCATGCGGGAGACCTCGCTGGCGGCTTTCTCCTTTTCCTTGATCTGTGCGCTGAGATTGCTCTTGCTCACGCGGGCCTGTTCCAACTGCTTTTCACGCGTCTTTTTCTGACTGGTCAGTTTGGATTGCTGAACCTGTTTTTCCGAAATGATATTGGACATGTCCCTGACTCCGGCCTCCATCTGCTGCTTCTTGACGTCGATGCGCCGGATCGTTTTACGAATATCCTCCGCGTTCCTCTTATCGATATCGGCGATGATGCGCAAATATTTGTAGCGGTAGAAAGCCTGGTTGATCGACCGGGAAGTCAGGATCAATTCCCAATCGCTCAGGTCACCCCGCTTATGCACGTGAATCAGACGACGAGCGAAGCGCTCTTTCAGGCTGCTGAGATCTTCTTCGAGTTCGAAGATTGATTTTTTTGAGTTTTTGATTTCCTGCTCTTTGCGGGCCTGTTCACGGGTCAGCTGCGTCACCAGTTTTTTTGTCAGGCTGATCTCATGTTCCGTTCCCTGTAGATTGTTTAGCAGCGTCTGCTCTTTTCTCTCGACCTGTTTCAGGTTCTGTTTATAGGATTCGATCTCCTTGCGGATTTTCTCCAACTCGTCCGAACGGTACTGGATTTTTTTGTCCAGATCCTCTTCCTGGGCATGGAGTTGGTGCGGGGCGGAGAGCAGCAGCAGAATTATGGCTATGAGTAGGCGGTTCCTGTTCATAAATCCAGCCAAGCTATGTAATGTCAGTCACAATTTCAAGGGTAGAAAACGGACGTTAAAATTTGTGCTGGAATTCTTCCTTCTACGATTTATATTATATCGCCTGAAAATAAATTGGGGTTGGAATGAAAAATCCGATTTGGGATGTAGTAAAGTTCAAGAAAAGAGATGAGTCAACGACCATAAACAAAGCGCTGAAGAGTGTTCCGATTTTCTCCGATCTGAAACAAAAGGAACTCGATGAGATCGCGAAAATCATCCACCGTAGAACCTATAAAGCCGGTGAGCCGGTATTCCGCATGGGAGATCCCGGCCTGGGAATGTATATCATCATCTCGGGATCGGTCGCGATTATTGAGGACCTCAAGGAGGAGAAACACCACATCGTCGATCTGGTTGCCGGTACGTTTTTCGGGGACCTCGCGCTCCTGGATGAATCCCCGCGTTCGGCTTCGGCGATTGCGAACGAGGATTGCGATATTCTCGGGTTCTTCCGGCCCGATCTGATGGATATTCTTTACCGAACACCCAAGACCGGTATCAAGATTGTCTTTGCTCTCGCCAAGATCGTTGGAGAGCGGCTGCGCCGTACCAACCTTCAAATGACGGAATTGCAGAAGAAAGTTGAGGAATCCTCGCGTGGATAATTACTCGTACCAGCTCTACGCCAAGATAATGAATACCTTCTGGCGCATTTTTCTTGTCGTCCTGGCGATTCTCGGTCTGAAGATCGTCTTTCCGTTTGTCAAAGACGTCCTGATCATGTTTATTATCGCGTTGCTGCTGTCGGTGCTGTTAGCGCCGCTGGTCAACCTTCTGGAACGTCACGGACTTCACCGTGGAGTGGCGATTCTGATTGTGATGTTGTTTATTGTGGGAACTCTGGCCTTTTCCATAAGCCTGATTATTCCCGGCCTTATTCGGACCGTGGAATCACTGTCCTCCAAACTACAGTCGAACATGATTTCCGATTTGAGCAAGCAGGCGGAGATTTTTTTCGCGGAGAAATTCAACAATCCCGAGTTGGCCCAGAACCTGATGAAAAAAGCCCAGGATATCGGACTGAAGCTGCTGGGCAGTTTGGCCTCTTTTTCCAAAAGCGTCGGATCTTTTCTGGCATCGATGGTGATCGTGCCCTTCATAACGTTCTTTCTGATCAAGGATAACCGCAAATTCAAGCGCGGCCTGATCTGCAAAGTCCCGAATAAATATTTTGAACTGGCCCTCAATATCCAGCACAAACTGGGCGACCAGGTGTCCAAATATATCCAGGGACAGGCGATCGACGCCCTGATCGTAGGCCTATTAGCCACGCTCGGATTGTTCATCATAAATTTGGTCTTCGACAATCCGGTGTCCTATTTTGTTTTTATCGGGATGGTAGCCGGCATCGCCAACCTGATTCCGTACCTGGGGCCCATTGTCGGGGCAGTCCCGGCGCTGACCATCGCGATCATCAACAACCCGCCTCACCTAGGAATGGTGCTGCTCTGGATTGGGATCGTCTTCGTGATCGTTCAATCGATCGATAATTCCCTGGTCTCGCCGCTGGTTGTATCGAAGAGTGTGAATATGCACCCGCTGACCGTAGTGGTCGCAATTATCATCGGCGGGAATCTGGCCGGCGTGATCGGAATGCTGTTCGCCGTCCCGATGGTGGGGATTATTAAAGTCTGCATTAGCGAGGTGAGCTGGGGACTCAGAAGTTATCGATTGTGACCCGCGGCAGTGACCCTTCTTCCAAAAAACCGTTAATATTCGCTCAAAAATCAGTTATATTCGCATGCCGGCAGGCATATTGGCGATGCGTCTTTGATTACGAAACCAAAGCTGGTGATAAAGGTATAATGGATAAAACGGAGCATGAAAGGCAGAATGCATTCACAACGTGCTGAAATATCCGCCGCTTACATCAAACTCTTGTTTATGATGATCCTGTTCAGCGTTTTGCTGCAGGCGGAGAATCCCTCGCTCTACGGCAAATTCAGCATCGCGCGCCTGAAATACGATGGGGGCGGCGATTGGTACAGCGATCCCAGTTCGCTGCCCAACCTGCTGGTCTTCCTGAATAAGGAGAAACTCGTCGATGCCTATCCCGGGGAACTGCGGGTCGGAATAATGGACAAGGATTTTTTTACATATCCCTACCTGTACTTGACCGGGCATGGCAATATTCGTTTCAGCGACGAGGAAGTGCTGCGCCTGCGCAAGCATCTGCAGTCCGGCGGTTTCCTGCACGTTGACGATAATTACGGTTTAGACCAGTCTTTCAGGCGTGAGATCAAGCGGATCTTTCCGAATAATGACCTGGTGGAACTGCCGTTCGACCACCCGATTTTTCAGACTGTGTTCGACTTCCCGAACGGATTACCAAAAATTCACGAGCACGACGGCAAACCGGCGCAGGGGTTCGGCATATTTTATAAAGATCGCCTGGTTGTATTCTACAGCTATGAATGCGACCTGGGCGACGGCTGGGAAGATCCCGAAGTGCACGGTGACCCGGAAGAATTGCATCGCAAAGCCCTGCAGATGGGTGCCAACATAGTTCTATATGTGTTAACTCAATGACAGCTCAGGACAAAATAACAAACGCGTCGCAAAGAATCGCCGCCAAACTGGCAGCGGTGCGCAGGTCGTTTGCCGCCCATGTTCTGATCAAGGGATTGCTGCGGGCCGGGACGCTGCTCTTTGCAGCGGCGTTTTTAATCATTCTGGTGGAGGGATTTCGCTACCTTGACAGCGATGTGCGACGACAGATACTCTTCTTTTACCTCGGTTTTGGTTTCATTTTTTTGATTACGCCGCTATTGCTGGCTACCCTGATCCTCAGGAACCGGATGCAGGGATTTCGCGATCTTCGCCTGGCGAAAATGATCGAGGCGAAATTCACGCAGGTTGGCGATTCGCTCCTGAACGCGCTGCAACTGCGCGATATGGTTGTACGCGGAGAATCCGGATTCTCGGTTGCGTTGGTCGCCAGGACACTCGACGATGTCGCGGCGAAGATCGAGCCGCTCTCCTTTAAAACGATGATACCCATCGAGGAGATCAAAAAATCGCTACGATTGTTCGGAGCAATCGTACTCACCAGTTTGGTTCTTTGTACCGTTTTTCCGGGGTACTTCGGCGCAGCCGCGATACGGATGACCCATCCCGCCGGGAAATATGCCGTACCCCAGCCCTTTTCGATTTATTCAGAAACCGGCTCGGTCCGGATTCTGGGCGGAGATTCCACGACCATCGCATTGGCCTGCCAGGGCCGTCTGCCGGACAGAATCAATCTTCGTTTGGATTTCGGAGATTATGCACGGGATGAAATCCTGAATCTCGATTCCCTCGGCCGGACGACCTTTCGCCTGGAGGGGCTGCGTAACGATGTGATCTATGAGGGCTACGCGGAAAATCGCTCACCGTTTGTCCCCTGGAAGAGAATCAGCTCCGGGTCGGATACCATTCGGATTATAAACCGGCCGGAGATTCTGCAGATGAAGGCGGCGCTTGACTTTCCGGACTACACCGGTTTGCCGGATCAGCTGGTCGAATCGAACAGCACCGAATTCTATGCCCTGCCGGGCACCCGGGCGCGGCTGCAGATCGCGATCAATAAACCGGTCAGCCGGGGGTATGTCCAGTTCCGCGCCAGCCGACTTGCACTGGACATCACCAACAGTCTGGCGCAGGCGCGCTTTGCCATAATGGATGAAGACGTGTTCCGGATTTATGTCGAAGACGAGAAAGGCATCGGCAACCTGCACCCCGTCGAATATTCGATCCGCATCAATCCGGACGCTTACCCGGTGATCGTACTGACTTCGCCCAGGGAAGACCTGGATCTGGACGAGTCTATGGAGATACCGCTGGGTCTGCGGATCAGCGATGATTACGGTTTCTCGAGGGCCGCAATTCGCTACAAATTGGTTAAAAAATACAGTAGCGAAGCGCCGGAAGAACACGAAGAAGAGTTGCTCCTGCCGGATTATAAACTCACTCTCCAGGAAATTTACCATCTCTGGAATATTGCCGATCTGGGCTTGATGCCCGAGGATGTCGTTCAGTTCCGGGTCGAAATCTATGATAACGATGTGATCAAAGGCCCCAAACGAACGGACAGCCGCTGGATCACGGCCCGCTTCCCATCTCTAAACGATTTGTTTACCCGGTTGAACGGGGATCAGGAGGAGATTTCCGAAGAGGGCGAAGAAGTCCTCGCGCAGTTGGAACAATCGAAGGAAATTCTGGCTGAAATTGCGCGCGAACTGCTGAAGGACCAGAACCTGCAGTGGGAACAGAAGACCCAGCTCGAGCAGGAACTGAAGAAGACCAGAGAAGCCGCCGAAAAATTGCAGAAGATCGGTGAACGCCTGGAGCAGATGATCCAATCGGCGCAGGTCAACCAGCTTTTCGACGAGGAAACCCTGCAGAAATATACGCAATTGCAGGAGGCGTTCCAGGATATTTTGACTCCGGAGTTGCGGGCCGCCATGGAAAAACTCCAGAAAGCCCTCGAGACGATGGACCCGAAAAAGATGCAGGAGGCGCTCGATAGTTTTAAGACATCGCGCGATGAATTCGCGCAGGAACTCGATCGGATGCTGGAACTCTTCAAGCGCATCAAGATCGAGCAGACAGTCAATGAACTTGCGCGGCGTTTTGACGATCTGGCCAATCGCCAGGACAATTTAAGTGAAGAACTGGACAGGACTGAAGCGCAGGATTTCGACAAGCTGTCGGAAATGGCCAAAGATGAAAAGAGCATCAAGCGGGACATGGAAATTGCGGCGGACATCATGGAACAGACCAGCCGGGATATGCACGAATTCCCGCTCATGCCGTCACGGGAGTTCGACGCTTTGAAAGCGGATCTGGAACAGATGGGACTGCCGGATCAATTGCAGCAGGCGGGTTCGGAACTTCAGCAGGGGAATCAGCCGAAGGCCTCGAAATCCGCGGCATCGGCCGCAAAGGATATCCAGCAAATGGCCCAGATGATGAAGGCTTTTCAATCCCAATTCAACCAGGAAGCCATGCAGGAAGTCGCCGCCGATTTTGAGCGGGTAATTCGCAAGACCATTCAACTGTCCAAACAGCAGGAGACTATCAACCAAGAGATCAGGAACACGCCATATCAGAGCGAACAGCTGATGGATGTTGCGGTGGAGCAGCAGAATAATTACCGAAATCTGGCGAAGGTCATCGATGAATTGATCAGCCTCTCCAACAAGACCTTCGGCGTGACGCCCCGCATCGGCCGGGATTTCGGCCGGGCGTCGGTACAAATGACCGAATCGATCCGCAAAATGGAAGAGCGCAACGTCAGCGCCGCGGCATCGGAGGGGCAGAAAGCCGGAGCGGCCCTGAACAGCGCCGCCCTGGAATTGATGAACTCAATGCAGAGTTTGATGCAGGGCGGTTCGGGATCGGGCTATGAAAGTTATCTGAAACAGCTGCAAAACATGGCAGGGATGCAGAAGGGCATCAACGGTGAAACCATGATGTTACCCTCCGGACCTGGCGGACAGGCGGCGATGCAGCGCTTGGCGGCCCGGCAGCAGCAGGTGCGGAGGTCGCTGGAGCAATTGCAGCAGGAGATGAGCGGCAGCAATAAGCAGACCGGCGACCTGGGCGGGATCGCCAAAGATATGGAAGAGGTAATCAAAGACCTGCAAAATAACCGGGTTTTGCGCCAGACGATAGAGCGTCAGCAGCACATCCTATCGCGCCTGCTGGATGCCCAGAAATCGCTACGCACCCAGGATTATAAAGAAGAACGCATCAGCCGCAGCGGAAGCGACATTGGGCGCACATCGCCGGGCGAACTGCCCGCGAATCTGGGAGAGCGGCGCACCCTTCTGCAGCAAAACCTGGAGAAGGCGCTGAAAGACGGATATCGGCACGAGTACGAGGAATTAATCAGGAAGTATTTCGAGGCGTTGTCCAAACCGGAATAAGACGAAATTACTGGAAAAGTAATGCGGAATCGGACTTTTAAAATGTACGTTATGCTCTGCCTGGCGATCCTGCTATGCAGATTGAGCATTGCGCAGGAGACGTCTGCGGACGCACTGCTCCGGCGGGAATTGCAGAGCAAATATGTACTCGCCCAACGGCTGGAACGCCAGGGGCAGATAGAACAGGCTATGCGTATCTACGAATTCCTGTCGCAAAAGGACCCCGGCAACTCCAACTATTACCAGTCGTATACGGATATTCTTTTCAGGATGGAAGCCTACGATAAACTCGAGGATACCATCCTGCGTTTTCGCGGGGCCTTGCCGAAGAACGAACAGGCAGCGGTGGACCTTGGCAAATTGTACTATGTCAAGGGCGACACGGCGCAGGCTTTTACCTACTGGACGCAGGCATTGGATGAATTCGGCCGTTTGCCCTCTTTTTATCGGACGTTGTTCAACGGCATGTACTCACTGCGGCTCTTTGACCGGGCCGAAGCTCTGATTGCAGAAGCACGCCAATATCACGCCAGGGACGATCTTTTTGCGCTGGAACTTGCGAATTATCAAATGCTGCGCGGTAAGTACGCCGATTCCGCCCGGGAATATTTGCTGTTTGCACGCAGCAACCCGTTCAATTACCAGCTGGCTGCGACGCAAATTCTGCGATTCCCGCCCGAGGAAGGCGTATTTCAAACCGTGGATTCGGTGCTGGTGAAGGAATTGCTTCTGTATGACAAACACCCTGAACTGCATCGCCTGCGGGCTGAATTTCTCTTCAAATTCGAACACTACGAAGCCGCCGAAGAGGAGATACTGGCGGTGGAGCAATTGTCCGAATTCAATGGAAATGCCGCTCTGGATTTCGGTGCGGATTTGCTGCAGGCCAAAGAGTACGATGTCGCCCGGCGATTTTATACACAGATCATCGAGACGGGCAAATTCGGGAATATTACGCCGCGCCTGCTGCTGGGTCTGGCTGAAACATTCGAGAAATCCGCGCTGGAAGATCAAAGTATTTCCGCCTGGGATTTTTTCTACTCACAGAATCCGCTTTTCCACCTCGATTATATCTACCACATCGGCGAAGAGAATGTGCAAATGCTGCGGGCATTCGCAATTTACGATTCGCTGATCAGCCGCCTGCCCCGGAACACCTATTCGGACCAGGCGCTCTATCGCCTGGCCAACCTGCGCTACCTGGTCACCAAAGATTTCGACGGCGCTTACCGGCTTTACGAACAGGCCTACAGCATCAGCCGCAGCCTTGATCTGCGCATCGCCTGTAAGATTCAGATGGGCGCGTTGCTTGTTGCCCGGGGTGATCCGGCGGCCGCGCGCGGGATGCTCACGAAGGAAGCCGACGCGTATGAGGGCAATCAATATGAGATGCGTTTTCGCGTCGAGACAATGTTGGCATCCTTCCTGATGGCCGATATCGATACGCTCACGGCGCTGGGCGCCGATCTGCTGGCTATGCTGGGACCAGAGAACGAGCAGTTCAATGATGTGTTCGAATTCATGAACTTCGTCAAGGTGAATTACAGCGATGCGGATGAGGATGCTAAAAAGGCGTTCCGGGAATTTGTGCGCGGTGAGTTGCTGCTCCGGCAAAATAAACTTTCGGAAGCGGTTGAAATCTACCGTTTCCTGGTCTTTAACCATCCGCAGGTTCCCATCGCCGTAGCCGCGAAATTCCGCGCGGCCCAGATCGATCTGCATTTTCAACAATGGGCGGAGGCGGAACGGCTGGTTGAAGAGATTTTCGACGGCGGTTCGGACTACGCCGAGGATGCCGCCTTCATGCTGGGGCAGGTTGCTTTCGCGGGGAATGACTCGCAGCGCGCCTACTCCTGGTACGGGAAGCTGATGGAAAAATTCCCGAATTCATTTTATATCGATGTCGTCCGCAAGAGAATGCGTCAACTGCAGAACATACCGTCCGGCGCACCGTTCTAAATTTCATCTTTTACGAGGGATTATTCTTAATTCGCCGGGCCTCGTGTGCCCAAATAAGCTGTTTTTTGGGTGCGAAAAAATGGATAGATTTACCGTTGGGTGATCTTCAAGATTATGATTCAATTTGAAAGAGGCAATTCATGACGCGAAAGCTTGTGCTGTTTTTCTTCATCGCTTCACTGGGTCTGCAGGCCCAGGTTGAATTTATCACGACTTCGACGGATACGGTCGGACCGGGTGTAATCTACAAACAAATCCTGGCTCCCACAGTGCCCTATGATATCAAGGTGCTCGAGGTGGATCTGCGGAATCCCTTTATTAAGATGGAAACCGTCAAGGCCCGTGATGCCCGGATCGGGATGGAAGGTACCAGCTCGATGGCGAAGCGCTACACGACGCCGGGTCATACGGTTGTCGGGGCCGTGAACGGCGATTTCTACGATACCGGTAGCGGCGTGCCGATCAACGCCCAGGTTATCAACGGCGAGGTGCTCCGGCGGCCGGGAAGCCAATCACTGCTCGGTTTTGATTTCGAAAATCACCCGGTAATCAGCCGGGTCACCTATTCCGGAACTGTGATCGCCAATGGCCTAAGCCAGTCGATCAATCAGATCAACAGCACGCGTTATGAAAATTACCTGGTTCTATATAACCGTTTCGCCGGCGCCTCGACCGGCACGAACCAATGGGGCGCCGAAGCGCTGCTGCATCCGCTGGGGGATTGGATAGTAAACGATACGGTTACGGCGGTGATCGATACGATGATTGTTGGGGCAGGCAGTATGAGCATACCGGATGGGCAGTGCGTTCTTTCGGGACACGGCCTGTCGCAGACTTTTATGACAAGCAATTTCCGGATTGGCGATACGCTGCGGATCGTGATCGATCTGAGCCCGTCCCTGCCGAAGCTGACGCAATTGATCGGCGGTTTTCCGCGGATCGTCAAAGACGGTAAAGGCTACGTTGACCAGGGCTATAACGAAGAGGGAGGTCCGAGTCACACTTATCAGCTTCATCCCCGCACGGCCGCGGGTTTTTCGGCCGACAGCACGATCCTCTACCTGATCACTGTAGACGGCCGGCAGGCCAGCAGCGTCGGAATGAGCCTGCCCGAGCTGGCTGAATTTATGGTGAGCATCGGCGTTTATCACGGGATCAATTTCGACGGCGGCGGATCGACGACCATGGTGGTTCAGAATCTGGTCGAAAACACGCCCTCCGACGGCTGGGAACGCAGCGTCTCAAACGCGCTCATGGTAGTTTCGAGCGCCCCGCAGGATACCCTTTCCCGGTTGAAAATCCGGCCGCGGAGAACGGAACTGTACGACGGTGAAAGCGTGCAGTTCAGTGTGACCGGCTGGGACCGCTATTACAATCCCATCGCCTTGAATGCCGGCGAAGTCAGCTACTCCATCGATGAAAATCTGGGCAGCATTTCGTCAAGCGGCCGTTTCGTTTCTGATGGAAAGGGCGAAAGCGGCTTTGTGTACGTACATTACGGTAAGTTTATCGATTCGGCTTTCGTGCACCTGAAAGGCATCAGCAGTTTCACGATCAGCCCCAAGTACGTCGTTATCGATCTGCTCACACCGCTGCAGCTCAATCTGAATGTCGTTGATGAATACGGCAAGGTGCCGGACCTGCCGTCGGATACCTATCAGTGGCAGTCGCTCAATCCCGACATCGTCTCGGTTGATGGGCAGGGCCTCGCGACCGGGATTCGCGAAGGAAGTACCGAAGTCATCGCAGCCTGGGGAGAACTGGCTGACAGCATGATGATTGACGTGGAGGTTGGCGACAACTGGCAATTGCTGGATGAATTGGAGTCAACTGACGGCTGGACAGTCAGCGGCACGAACATCGATCTGCAACAGACCGTCTTGAAGGTCGTGACCGATCCGCGGACTTCAGGACAGGGGGCCTTCCGACTGGATTACTCCTTTGTACGCCAGGCCGGTACCGATTATATTGTTATGCTGGAGACGGACATTCCCGTGTACGGAGTGCCCGAGTCGATTGATTTTGAGTTCAAATCGAACGGTGCGCGGCATAAACTCTACGGCATGGTCAGCGATAACGATGATGAGCTGTTCCGGGTACTGATCAGCGGATATGCCATCGATACATCGTTCACTCGCAAGCAGGCGCGTCCGTCCAAGGTACTGGCTTTCGAAGAAAGCGCCCAGTTCAATTTTCCAATCCGGGTGCGCGGATTCTATGTCGCACTGGGCACGAGTGCGGATGTCGATTCGGTTAACGCCGGCAGTCTGTATTTCGACAAGTTGCGGGTCGTCTATCCGAATTACACTCAGATCGTTTCGCTGAATGCCGCAGAAGTTCCGGATCGATACAATCTTTCGCAGAATTTCCCCAATCCCTTCAATCCGCAGACGGCCATTCGCTTTGAAATTCCGTGCCGGGATTTTGTAAATCTGACGGTCTTTGATATCCTTGGGAGTGAAGTGGCCGTGCTAATGAATCAAAATCTGCCGACCGGTTATTATGAGGTTGTTTTCGATGGCAGCAATTTAGCCAGCGGTCTCTACTTGTATATTCTGAAATCGAGTACATATTCTCAAACATATAAAATGATGTTGCTGAAATAAGAGGGAACAGAGGGGATAAACAGTGAAAAAAATCAAATCGATTTCGATGGTACTGGTTCTGCTGGGGCTGAATCTCTCTGCACAGAATTTGTTTATTACCACGCAAACGACGCAGGTGGCGCCCGGCGTGATCCATAAAAAGGTCCTGGAACCGCGGGAACCCTGGACGCTTAATGTCCTGGAAATCGATCTGAGCAATCCGTTTATCGAAGTCGAGTCTATCAAAGCCGGCGACCGGCTCGGGTCGGGAAAGCGTACGAGTGAGATTATCCTTCAGCGGAGTTTTGACGGGCACCGGGTCGTGGGCGGCATCAATGGCGACTATTTTGATACGGCTCCGATCAACACACAGGTGGTTGACGGTGAGATCCTGAAACTGGAAAACATCACTTCCAGCAATCCGATCTACTGGCCGTCGCTTTGCCTGGATTACCGCAATCGTCCGTCGATCGGCACCACACGTTTTTCGGGATATATCGGGAACAATGCCGCTGCTGCGGAGATCACCGAAGTGAACCACAGCCGCGCGACGAATGCTATGATTCTCTACAATAAATTCATCGGTGGCTCGACGGGCACGAATGCGAGCGGCGTTGAAGTGCTGATCGCCCCTGTCGGGGAATGGTTTGTCAATGATACGATTCTGTGCGTCGTCGAAAAGAAGGAAACCGGCGTCGGCAATATGGCGATTTTACCCGGCAAATCCGTATTGTCGGGAGCAGGTTCGGATTCCACCTTTCTGGCAGACAATATTGAGGTGGGCGACACGATCCGTTTTTACATCGGGTTGGCAACGGCCATACCCAAAATGAAGTACTCAATCGGCGGTTTTCCGACGATTGTCCGGGACGGGCAGAACTATGCCGTTGAGGGTTATTACGCGGAAGGCGGCGGCTCGACCTTCCATACCGAATTGCACCCGCGTACCGGAGTCGGGTTTTCAGCCGACAGCAGCAAACTGATTTTTGTCACGGTGGACGGCCGTCAATCGAGCAGCCGGGGAATGAGCCTGATCGAACTGGCCGATTTCATGATCAGCCAGGGCGTCTGGAAGGGTATGAACCTGGACGGAGGCGGATCGACGACCATGGTCGTTCGCGGTGATGTCGAAAACTCGCCCTCGGACGGCGGCGAGCGCTCTGTGAGCAACGCTCTCGCGACCTACAGTACAGCGCCCGATGGCGAACTGTCCGCCATCCAGATCGAACCGGATAATATTCGAACATTTCTGGATAATAAGACGCAATTCGTCGTCAGCGGCTGGGACCGGTATTTCAATCCGATCGAGCTGGATCCGAACCTGGTGAAATTCAGTGTCGATCCGGCCTTGGGCAGCATCGACGAGAACGACCGTTTCGTCGCCACAGGCTATGAGCAATCCGGCTATGTGTACGTTCGCTATAACAGTGAACTGATCGATTCGGCCCGCGTTTACCTCAAACAGGTGACGACACTATCGCTAACACCCCGGGCCTGCATGATTGATATGATGCAGCCTTTGACTTTTCAGATTCGGGCCTCTGACGAAGACGGCCTTCAGCAATCCATCGCGGCCCGGCAGTTGGAGTGGATTTCGCTCGATCCCTCGGTAGCGACGGTGGATTCAACGGGAACGCTGAAAGGTGTAAGCGCAGGAACAACACAGATCGTTGCATCATATCATCAGGTATCTGAGACAGTTTTTGTAACTGTAGGCGTTCCTGAAGGAGTGCGGATTGTGGATGAAATGGACCGGGTTGATCACTGGACATTGTCCGGAGAAAATTATAACGCTGAAAATACTCGTTTGAGTGTCGTTGACACGCCACGAACGACTGGTACCGGAGCATTCTGTCTCGATTATAATTTCATCGCACAATCAGGTGCTTTTAGTCGGATTCTTCTCAATACGGATGTTTTTATCAGTGGTGAGTCCTCATCAATCGAAATAGATTTCCAATCTGACGGATACAAACATTTGGTGGAGTTCATCACTAAGGATGCAAATGATAAAGAGTTTGCTATTTCGACCAAGCAGTATGCCACCCAGACGAACTACACCTGGCTGATAGCCCTTCTATCCGGTATAAATGATGAAAGTTTTACCTATCCGTTTCGCATCACAGGCATCAGGATTAAATTAGGTAAAAGTGCCAATTACGGCGAAATCAGCAGCGGTACGCTTTACCTCGATAACCTGCGTGTGAATTATTCCGATTATACGCAAGTGATTCCATTGGATGATTCGAGCCAACCGGAAGCTTACCGTCTCCATCAGAACTACCCGAATCCCTTCAACCCGACGACGCTGATTCGATACGAGCTGCCGCGGCCGGGTTTCGTTACGTTGGCCGTCTATAATATGATGGGCCAGGAAATGCGCACCCTGATCCATAAATATCAAAACAGCGGCAATTATGAAGTCACACTGGATGCTTCCGACTTCGGTAGCGGGGTCTATTTTTACCGTCTGCAGGCCGGGGATTTCCGGGAGATCCGCAAAATGATTTTACTGAAATAGGATTCACCATGAAACGTATCGCATTGATATTCAGTATCGCCATAGTTATCGGCAGCTCGCTGCAGGCCCAGAAGATTCTGATACCCATGGATATGACCCAGGCGGATCATCTCAAGGCCTACGGCGTGACCTACTGGACACTCAAACAGAGCGTCAACGTGGAATGGCTGCTGAACTACCGCGGCGGCTCGTTTTTGATGGATTCCTATTCCGGGCTTGTGAAAGAATTACAGCTGCGCGGCGTATCGTATAATGAAGTAGATCCCGCCGCCTTACTGCAGATTTATGCGACCATCGAACAGAACAACATGGATATCGTGCTGCTGGAGAAGGCCGCCAAAATCGCGATCTACTCGCCGCCCAACAAGCAGCCCTGGGACGATGCCGTGACGTTGGCCCTGTCTTACGCGGAAATCGATTACGACGTCATCTGGGATGAAGAGGTTTTGACCGAAAAACTTTTCGATTACGATTGGCTGCACCTGCATCATGAGGATTTCACAGGCCAGTATGGCAAGTTCTACGCGAGTTTTCACAATGCGGCCTGGTATCAGCAGGAGCAGGCTGGGTCCGAGGCTATGGCGGCCAAGCTGGGTTTCCGGAAGGTATCCGAGGAGAAGAAGGCGATCGCCCGGACGATAAAACGTTACGTGGGGAACGGCGGATTTCTGTTTGCCATGTGTTCGGCCACCGACGCGCTGGACATCGCGCTTTCCGCGGAAGGAGTCGATATCGCCGCCTCGGTCTTCGATGGTGATCCGGTCGATCCCCAGGCCAACGCTAAACTGGATTTTTCCAAAACTCTGGCATTCGAGAATTATGCGCTCTACACCGATCCGATGATCTATGAGTATTCGGATATCGATTATCCGCCCAGTACCACCGGATTCGCGCCGGGAGCGGATGTGGATTATTTTACCCTGTTTGAATTTTCGGCGAAATACGATCCTGTGCCCACGATGCTGACCCAGGATCATGTCGCCGTGATCAAGGGTTTCATGGGCCAGACGACCGGCTTCAAGCGCGACAAGATCAAGAAGTCCGTCGTGATTCTGGGCGAAGTGGAAGGCGGGGAGCAGGTGAAATACATTCACGGCAATTTCGGCAAGGGCACTTTCACATTTTTCGGCGGGCATGACCCGGAAGACTACAAACATCTCGTAGGCGATCCGCCCACGCGACTTGAATTGCATAAGAATTCGCCGGGATACCGGATCATTCTGAACAACGTCCTGTTTCCGTCGGCGCGCAAAAAAGAGCGCAAAACCTAAGCAGACGGGAGAAAATGATGAAAGAAATCAGTATCCGAACGAACGCCCGGACGATGTTTGCGGACATCACATCCGAGGTGGAGGATTATATCCGGGAAGCCGGTGTGCAGGACGGAATCTGCACGGTTTATTGTCCGCATACGACCGCCGGTATCACCATCAACGAAAATGCCGATCCGGATGTGCAGTGTGATATAGTCATGAAATTAAACCGCCTGATTCCCCGCGACGAAGGCTTCGCGCATCTGGAAGGCAATTCCGATGCGCACATCAAATCCAGCCTGATCGGCAACAGTGTGCAGGTGATCGTGGAGCGCGGTCGGCTCTGTCTGGGAACCTGGCAGGGAATTTACTTCTGTGAATTCGACGGGCCGCGCACGCGGCGCTTCTGGGTCAAACTTCAGTAAACCCGTCAACCTTTCCCCATCAATGACCGTTGTGAATAATCTCGTCCAGCAGGTCGCGCAGCGGCAGCGTGGCGAAACTGGAGGCCTGATCGGACATCGCGTAGGGAATGATCAGTTGGTCCTTGTGGATAATCGATCCGCAGGAATAGACCACATTGGGAACATAGCCTTCGCGTTCTTCCTCATTGGGCGACAGGATCGGGTATTTTAAACGGCCGATGACTTTGGTTGGATCGTCGAGATCGAGCAGCATGGCGCCCAGGCTGTACTTGCGCACGGGACCGACGGCGTGGGTGATGACCAGCCAGCCCTCTTCGGTTTCCAGAGGAGAACCGCAGTTCCCGACCTGGACCAGTTCCCAGGGGTAGACCGGTTCCTGGATTTTAATCGCCTCATCCCAATAGTTCACCCGATCGGAAAACATGACGTAATTGTTGATACCGTCCACGCGCGACAGGATGGCGTACTTACCCTTGATCTTTCGCGGGAAAAGGGCCAGGCCCTTGTTCTGAGCGCCGTGGCCGTTGAGCGGCATGTTTTGAAAATGGTAGAAATCTTTGGTTTTCAGCATTTTCGGTAGAATCGTGAAGCCGTCATAAGCCGTATAGGTGGCGTAGTAGGTCACCGATTGATCGTCATCCACGAATCGAACGAAGCGGGCGTCTTCGATGCCGTTGCTTTCGGAATAGGAAACCGGGAATATCACCCGTTCGCAGATGGCCGTATCCAGGGAAAACGTGATTTCGTAATGAGCGTTGGCCAGCCAGTTGATCTCTTCGAGCACCTTTTTCTGGGTGAAGGAGAGTCCCGGCTTGCGCGAACATTCCACGATCCGGGCCTTGAGGTCGCCGTAGATAAAACGGTCCGGCAATTTCTTCATCACCTGTTCGACGATATCGTCGTGCATGATTTGCATTTCGCGCAGTTTACTGGTGAATTTGGCTTTCTCGTAGACATGCCGTTTTACGAATTCGGGCTGATCGACCAGGTCGCTACGCCCTTCGAACAGAAAATTATAGTCATTATCGATAATCCCGCTGCGGAATACAATCGAGGAAATGTGGCCTTCACCGGTGGCCCGGAAGCTGATGATCACACGCTTCTCGCCCGGCTGCAGATCAGACTGATAGGGATCTTCGACGATGGACGGGTTGAAGAAAGCGGCCGATTCGATTGAGTACTCCATGGTGAAATATGAGCCGATCAGCAGCTTTTTCTTGTAGGGTATCTTCTGCGGATCGATCGCCGATTCGGAAATCCGGGAGAGCACCTCTTTATAATGAATTTCGAATTTGCGGGTGATATTGCGGTGACGAGCGGTAAAATTACGCAGTATCTGGTTCAAGGTTGCATCCGCCGTTTCGTCGGACATATCCAGGACTTTTTCGACGATGTGGATGATGCGGTCGATCTTGCCTGGCATGAAAAAGCGGGCGATGACGCGCATCGGATCCGGTTTGAAACGGACAGGACTGCGTTGTACGGTAATGGACATAAAGACTCCCAGATAATTTCGACTGTAATTTATGCTAAGTAAATCGATTTATAAAGGGGTGTCAAGCGGAAAATACTCAGCCATGCTTCTGAACTGCCAGCAATGCTTCGATGGTCGATTCGGCCCCGGAACTCCGATTGATGCTGGAGTCCGGCTCGATGCCGTCAAAGCCGCGGCCCGATTCTTTCTCGTACATCGGGCTTCCGGCGACATTGCTGTCGGTGAACCAGCCGAAAACCTGTTCGGAAAATTGTATATATTTCGGATCCGGGCAGCTCTCCGCCAGAGCGTTGATGCCCTGGTAGATCGAGTTCATACCATAGGCAATCTGGGGAAACTGCCGGATTTCATATTGTCCGTCGGACGCAATACTGATATCATGCGGATAGTTATTCTCGATCAGAAAGGGTACGAAATTATCCGCCCAGCGAACCACACTTTTGAAATAACTGGAATCGCCGGTTGCGTCGAAAGCGCGCATCAGGGCGAAAGCCTGGGTGTTGCCCCAGTTATGCCAGCTGTTTTGCCAGCAGATATACATCCCGTTGAGCGGGTGGCCTTCCCGAATGAACTGGTAAGCGCACAGACCGTCCGCCAGTCTTCGGATAGCGTCACGGTAATCGAAGCGGCCGCTTGCCTGCAGGCGGCAGAGCGCGCCGAGCAGTTCCGCATTCAGATCCGGCGCGTCTTTGGTGAGCCAGGCCGGATGCTCACCGAGGGGGCTTGGCCTGGTTTCAGGATAGCGGGCCAGAGCTGCGTTCCAATGCGTCTCGCAGGCCGCCAGCCTCGCGACAATCTGCTGTAGTAAAAGAGCATCGGCAGGCCTGCTCTCGAAAATGCGGTAGGCGGCCGTCAACCCGCGTATGCCGCGCACGGCCCACCAGCCGAAATCAGCCGTGCTGTTCTGATGATCCGTGTTAATGCTGCCGTCGCGGTACATAAAATTGTGCCAGAGACCGTCTGTGCGACTCATGTAGAGCAGAAATTTCGTGATGCCGCGGGCTAGCGGCAGAAGATCGGCGTTTCGGTAATCCAGGATTTCCGTCTCAAGCACTTCCATAAAGCGTCCAGCGTCATCGACACAGGCAACTCCTTCGCCCCGGGCTTCGACGGGCCGGTAGGACGGAGCATCGGCGTAAATCCAGATGAAAGCAAGCGTCTCATTATCGATTTTCAGGCTGTCGACCAGGGCGAGTGCGTGGGTGAGATTGGCCGGTGAAACCGCCGGAGCTTCCGATGTCGTGCACGTTTGGCCCGCCATCAGAAGGAAGAGTAACAGGAATGTGGAGAAACGTCTCTTCATTTATTTGCACCAATCCTCAGGATCAAAGACGATGTCTTTTTTCAGGATATAGGCGGCCCCGATGACGGTATCCGCCGCGCCGTAGATAATCACATAGCGGTCGTCCCGCTCGACCGTCGCACAACTGAATACGACATTGGCTACGAATCCTTCCCGTTCCCATTTCAACTCCGGCTCCAGGATGGGGTAGCGGTGGCGGGCCAGCACTTTGCCGGGATTATTCGCATCCAGCAGCGCCACACCCAGGCGGTACACCTGTTCGTTGTCAACGGCGTGGTAGAAGAGCAGCCAGCCGTCCGGATGTCGCACGGGCGGACCGGCGGCGCCGATTTTTTCTTCTTCCCAGCTATCGGGAATGGTTTTCATAATGATCGTATGCTCCTGAAAATGATGGAGATCTTTAGATGTGCATAACCAGATGTCCGGCATGCGGCGATGCAGAAGAGCGAATTCCCCGTTAATTTTTTCAGGGAAAAGCGTGGCGTCCTTGTTCTCTTCATCAAGAAGAAAACCCGACCGCTCCCAGTGAATCAGGTCGTGGCTGATAGCCAGGGAGATGCGGAAATCGCCGGTAAAGCGCCCGGAAAATCCGACGTAAATCATGTAATATTGATCGTTGATTTTAACAATTCGTGGATCTTCGGGTCCACGCAACTCCTGCGGTACGTTGTTGTGCATTACGGGTTGGTCCAGGCGCTGCCAATGCAGAAGATCCTCGCTTGTCGCATACCCGAAACTGTTCATATAATTTCCATATCTGTCATGCCCGCCGATATTTGTGGCGCGATAGATCATATGGTATTTGTTGTTATCATAGATCACGGCGGGATTGAAGACCGCCGCTTGCTCCCATTCATGTTCCGGAATGGGTCGTAAAATTGGGTCGTTTCCGATTCTGACTAGTTTCATATACCCGTTTTCCTTCTAAGCTCATTTCTGGTACATATCGATAAATGTTTTCAAATAATTCCCGGTCCTGTGGCTCTCAATCGCTGAGTTGATTTCCGACAGAGAGTGCATGGCAAAATTAAAATTGTCGAATTTGAGTTTTGCCGTAGAAATCAACTGAACCGCAGCCCGGAAGGTAAAGGGGTTCAGAAATGATCCCATAATTGCCAGATCTTTACGATAAACTTCATAGGGTGAAATCTCCATTGTTGCGCGCATTGGGCTGACGCCGAAGATGATGATGCGGGTGCCGTAATTGCCAAGCCGGATGGCAGTTTTGACGGTAGCAGTCGAGCCGACGCATTCGAGGACAACATCGGCTCCGCCGTGCGTGAGTTCGTTGATAAATTGTTCGGTCTTCGCCTCAGCCGGGTCGAAGATAAAATCAGCCCCGGCGTTCTGAGCGACTCGTAAGCGGGCCGGATTCGTATCCGTTACGATAATATTGGCCGCGCCGGCCAGACGGGCCAGCTGAGTCATGATAATACCGATCATGCCGCTGCCGATGATCAGAACATCCTCGCCGGGCCGAATGCCGGCGCGCCGGATTCCGTAAAGCGCGCAGGAAAGCGGTTCCAGCAACGCGGCGCTGACCGTGTGTGTATTGTTCGGCAGCTTGTAACATTGCCGGGCCGGAACGATGCAGTATTCGGCAAATCCACCGTCGATGTCAACGCCCAGGGCCTGCAGGTTTTCGCACAGGTTCATCTTGCCTTTGCGGCAGAACCGGCAGGCGCCGCAATAAATATTCGGATCGACGCTGACGAAGTCATCGACTGCCAGGGGCTGCGTTTTTTTACCGGCCTGCACGATATGCCCGCAGAATTCATGCCCCAGAATGACCGGCGGGTTGGCGTGCGAATTGCCGGCCAGGATTTTAACGTCGGTGCCGCAGATTCCGGCCATGCGAATTTTTAGCAGCACCTCGTCATCACGCAGAGGACGAAGCTCTCTTTCGATCAGTTCAAATTGGGGTTCCGAGTTAAAAAGGGCAGCACGCATAGAATAGTTCCTAGTTTTTCAAACCGGTGGTGGCCATGCTCTCGATGAAATAACGTTGAAAAAAGGCGTAGACCAGGATGATCGGTACGGCCAGTAACGTAGCCGCAGCCAGTTCCGCTCCCAGTTGCGCTTCCGCCTGGCCGCCTACGGCGAAGAGTGTTACCATCTGCGGCATGGTCATCAAATCACGAATACGGATGACAATCAACGGCCAGAGTACGTCGTTCCAGCTGCCCATGAAAGCAATAATTCCGACGGTTATTATGACCGGTTTGGAGAGCGGATAGAAAATCCCGAACAAAATTCGCAGGTCATTACAGCCGTCGATCCGGGCGGCATCAACCAGGTCCTGCGGAATATCCAGGAAAAATTGGCGGAAGAGCAGAATCCCGAAGGCGCCGATCATTCCCGGCACAATGAGCGCCGCGTAGCTGTCCACCCAGCCGAATTTTACCATCAGGATATACATCGGAATCAGAGTGATCTGGAATGGAATGACCATCGTGAAGAGTATCACCCCCAGGATAAAATCCCGGCCGAAGAAGCGCAGGCGCGATAACGCATAACCCACGATGGAGCCAAATACGATGACCGAGAGTGTCACGCAACCGGAAACGAAAAGACTGTTCAGCAGCGCGCGCCAGATCGGAATTTTCTGCATGACGGCCCGGTAACTGCGCAGTGAGAAATCGGAGGACCACAGGCCGATCGTGCCGATTTCGATTTCCGGTTTGAAACTGGCCGAAATCATCCAGAGGAAGGGGTAGGCGAAGATTATACCGCCCACGATCAGGAAAATGTAGGTCCAGACTCGTTTCATCAATCTTTCCTCTCGACGAATTTTTTCTGGATGAGTACAACGGCCAAAACAATAAAGGCAAAGAAAAATCCCAGTGTGGCCGCGTAACCCATGTGCCCGAAATAGAAGGCCTGGTTATAAATATACAGCATGGCCGATAAGGTGCTGTTGATCGGGCCGCCGCCGGTCATGACAAACGGTTCGATAAACAGCGAGAATCCGCCGATTGTCGAAAGAATTATGACCAGAACCATGGTGCTGTTCAGGGCTGGCAGCGTGATGTAAAAGAATTGCTGGTAGGCTTTGGCGCCGTCCATCTCGGCGGCTTCGTACATATAGCGGGGAATGCCCTGCAATCCCACCAGAAACAGGACGACATACAATCCCACATTCTTCCAGGTCGCCATGATGGCAATGGAGGGCATTGCCCATTCCGGTTCGGTGATCCAGGGAATCCGCGCAAAACCGAGGTGGGTTAGAAGTGTATTGAGCAAACCGGTGTCATAGGCATAGAGTTGACGCCAGAGTAGCGTGATCACCACGCCCGAAACGATTACCGGCAGAAAATAGAGCGCCCGGAAAAAGCCGCGGGCCTTGATTTTTTGATTCAGCAGAACTGCCAGGAGGAGCGCCACTGTGATCTGCAAGGGGATGTGGATGATCAGAAATTTCAGGGTATTTTGAATCGACTTAAAAAACTGGATATCGCGAAACAGGCGGACGAAATTCCGCAGGCCCACCCATTCCATCGGCGTGATGATGTTCCATTTATGGAAGATGAGGATGAAGGAAAAGACGAGCGGAAACCCGATAAAGAGACAGAAGTAGATGATGTACGGCAGGCTCATCAGGTACCCGGCCGAATCGTTGTTGCGGATTTTTTGGCTGCGCTTTTTCATCGCGATCGATTCCATTCGATAATTACGCTTGCCCGCCGGGCGGCATCGGCCACCGCTTCTTGCGGTGCTTTGCGACCATAAATGGCGCAGGCTTCATATTCCTGGGAAATCCCATCAAATATCTCTTTCAGATCCGAAGCCCCATCCACACCGCGGGTGAAGGGCGCCTGCTCGGCGTATTTTACCATCTTCGGATTCTGTTGAAAATAATCCCGATAGAGCGGATTGCTAGTTAAATCCTTCCGCAGCGGGATTTGGCTGCAGAGTTCCAGCAACCGCAAATCAGCCTGGGCGGTCACCAGGTACCGGGTAAATTCCCAGGCCTCTCGCGGATATTTGGTGGTACTGAAAATCGAGATGTTTTTGTGATCGCCGTAGGTATACACCGGACCGCTGTAGTCGTCGGGCACCGGTATCGGCGAGATATCGAACTCGAAACCCGGCAATTCGAATTTTTCGACGTGAATCACGTTCCAGGGACCGCAAAATTGGGTAGCCAGCTTGCCGGCAATAAAGTTGTCTCCCTGAAATGTCGTCGTCGGATAGTAATCATTATTATAGATATCTTGAAAAAACTGGAACACCTGAACCGAAGCATTATTATCGAATATAATTTCGGAACCGTCGAAGAGGGTTTTGCCGCCCGAAGCGGCGATATAGAAAGTAAAATAATCGAAGAAACGCTGCCACCAGATCGGCCGGATGTCCCGGTATCCCATCCACTGGTCATAATTCCCATCCCCGTCCAAATCCTTCGTGATTAGCTTGGCTGCTGCGAGGTATTCACTGTAGGTCAAAGGTACTTTTTGAATGCCGGCTTCGCGAAACATGCCGACGTTGTACATGAGCATAATGGGGTTGGTTTTCCAGGGAATCTGGTAATAATGCCCGTCCGGCGCCCGAAATGATTCGAGCAAATCCAGCGGGATTCGGGCCGTCATATAATCGAAGTAATCGGGAAACTCATCCAGCCGTACCAGGCCGCCGGACGATGTAAAATCATCCATGGCGCCAGGCCACATGTTGGAGCAGACGTCGGGTGTGGTTTTGCCGGCAATCGCAGCCAGCAAGGCCTCTTCCGAAGATTGACTGGCGGGAATCGGCTGCAAAATTACCTGGATATCCGGGTGGTCGGCATTCCACTGATTCACCAGTTCCTGGGCCAGGTTGATTTCATTCTGATTCGGCGAACACCAGTAAGTCAGTTTGACACCGTGACCATTGCCGGCCTGCCGCTCGCGGCCGTTGCGGGCGCAGCCGGAACACAGCAAGATAAACGTGCAGAGCAGGAAAAGCCCGCAGATAACCGTTTTCTGGCGGCGGCAATTTCTCTTCAATGCGATTTCCTTTTAATCCTTGTTAACCTCGAATCCATCCACAAAACGTTCATTCAAACCTGATGCATAATATATCGGTTTTTTGCTGTTGGACGAAGTGAATCCTCGTCTCAAAAACGCCGTCCTTTGTTTCTGTTATATATTCGGTGATATCGTTCCGGCCGTTCAACGTGACCGTTACCGGTTTCTCCCTGGAGACAATCTGCGTTTCGTTCCGATATCCCGGAAATGCGCCGAGGGCGCAAATTAGTTCGCCGTTGTGAAATTCCGGGACCGTTTGCAGCGTTGCATTGCAGCTCTTCAGGTAGGGCTGCCTGGGCAGGCCCAGCTGAATGTCGACCGATTTCTCAAGTTCGGCATCCAGGGGCAGGACGGCGGTAAGAACTTTCTTGCCGTCGAAACGGATATCGCGGATATATTTGCCTTGGCCCTGGATCGTTACCGGCAGCAATTTACCGCGATACGCCAGGGTGAAGCTGCACTGCTTCTGTTCCGGCGGCAGGAACGGATCGAAGGAGATGTTCCAGGAATTCTCACTCAATCCGTAGGAAGCATAAAGGCTGTACAGGTACCAGGCGCCTGCCCACAGAAATTGCGGCTTGTCGACGGCACCGTACAATTGGGGATCGTCCCGGTCCGGATTGCGCACCTCGTAGTAAGCCGGTTGTCCGTTTGGACCGTTCAAAATACCGTCGAAAGACATCGTGTTTTCCACGAAGCTGAGCGCTTCAGCCCGCCGTCCGGTGGCGATCAATGCCAGGGCGTACCAGGCATTGCCCTGCGGCCAGATACCGCCGTTGAAGTAGTAATTCGGCTGTCCGACTTCGTCGCCAAAGCTAAGTTTCTTCCGGTACTCCATGAAATCCATCGGATAGGCGTTGTAGATGCCGACTTTTTCATCGACCATCTTTTGCCGGGCGCTTTCCACCATACTTCGGGCTTTTTCAGCTTCTATCGAGCAATAGTGAGCCGCCAGCAGGGAGCCGATATAGTAGTGCGGGTCCAGGCTGCCGTCCTCCAGATAATTCATCAGAAAATGGAAATCGTCATTCCAGAGTTTGGTGGTTAAAGCAGCTTCCATGGAATCCGCGCTTCCCGAATAGTTTTGGAGCGTTTGTTCGTCCGTATCCAGATTCGCAGAAATATATACAAAGTCGCGCAGGGTCTTAATCGCCAGGATCGTCATATAAGCCCGCGGTCCGTAATTATGGCCGATATCCCACCAATCGGGACGATAGGACCACATCAGGTTATCGGCCTCTTTGGTCAGCATGGCGCGCTCCACGCTGGTCGATAAATAGGGGAGGAGTTGGTTCAGGAAATCGATGTTTCGGGTATGGCGCAGGTAAGCGGCTGAGACGATGATAAACCAGAAATTGTTCCAGTTGTCGGAACTGGCGAATTCGGTCTGGTAACGCCCGTCCTTCCAGTAGTAGGCGTGCGGTATCACGTTTTGAGAATCCGCGTGTTGAATGATATAGAGGAGGTCGTTGCGGACGCGGTCGGGATCGAATTTAACAGCGGCGAGATCGGTGACCAGGGCGTCGTGCGTAAAATAAAAGTTATATTCGGCGGGGCAGGGCATCGGGACGATCTCTCCGTCGAGGTAATGGGCGTTGGCGGCCATGACGGCTTTGGCGTAGGCTGTGGATCGGTCAGTGGCTTTTGTGCCGGTCCGGAAAAAGCTTTTATCGAAAGCTTGCGCCTGCACATCGCTTTCGAAGCGCTCGATTTCCAGCCGGTAATTTTCTTTGAGATAGGCGACGATATCTACGGCTTCATCCGGGCGGCACGATCCGACAATCTGAACCACCTGCAGCTCTGCACCCGGCCGTAATTCCTCTTCATAGCGGAACTGGGCGACCGGCTTCATGGTTTTCTCGGGGACATTGCCGTTAGTCGATGTGGATTCCTGATTATCGACGATTATACGGGAGGCATCCCAGTTTTGGGTCAGTGGCTGGGAGGCGGCGTTGGCGACGAAGAGCATAGCTGAGTCGGCGTCGGTGTCGGTAAAACCGGCATAGATGCTTTGGGTCGCGGCGTCGAAGCTCGTCGATGCCTGCCCGATGAGTTTATAGGTGTGGCAGCTTTTAATGGCCAGGGTGAGCCGCGTTTCGAAGACAAAACGGGCCGCCTTTTTGGAACGGTTGCTTAACGTATAAGAAATGACCATAGCGGGCTTCTCGCCGCAGAATTGGTATGAAGCGGCAATCGCTTTTTGTTCATCTTCATTTTGAAAACGTACGGAGTAGGGCGCCAGTTCAAAGGCCGCTGGCGTCTGACCGAGTTCCTCCCATTCGCCGTCATCGATCTTCAGGCGCAGCTCCATGACATGTGAAGTGTCCCGTGTCCAGTAATCGCGGCTGTTATCGATGCTGTTGGCTACCGGGTAGAAGAAGCTGATGCGCTGGGGCGCCATGTGGCTGTGATGAAAAGCGGCCCCGGCATAGGGTCCGCCGACTTCCAATTTGGCTTCCTTTTCAAAACGCACCGCAAGCCGGGAGTGCAGTGAATCACCTTTGGGCGATGGACTGCAGGAGATGAATACGCCCACGATCGCGGAAATCAGCCACGGCGCCGAGAAAAATTTATGGTTTTGAAGCATCGAAAATGATCCCTTTCATCGTTCGCTGGCATTGAACAGGACGAGTAAATCTTCCTGTTCGGCATGATGGATTAGTTCGCACCTGATGATGTAAATCTCGTCTTTTTTCGTGATGGTTGCGTTTGGCGCCGGATCACCGCCGAATCGGATCTGTTCCGGTTTGTAAGGAGAAATGATAACCAGCTCGTTATGGTGGCCGGGAAAGGCCCGCAGACTGGCCTGCAGTTGAAATGTCCGCGGATTGTAGTCACAGGAGAGTAAAATCGCTTCCGTTGAGGCGATATAGGGTAGTTCCGGCTTACCCAGTATGATCTCGATTTCTCCGTTTTTCGATATTGATTCCGGGACGATCGCGGCTGCATATCTTTTTGAACCGATCCGGATCGACCGGATAAACTCGCCCTTACCATGGACGTGGACGGTCTGCCGTTTTCCCTGTGAGGTAACATCAAACACGCAGGATGCCTGATTTTCCGGAAGATAAGGGTACAGCGCGATGTTCCAGGAATTCTCTTCAATGCCGTATAAATGGTAGAGGGCATACAGATACCAGCCGGCGGCCCACAGGAATTGCGGTTTATCGATCTTGCCGTACATCTCTGGATCGTTGAAATTGCTGCAGCGGAATTCGTACATGGCCGGTTGACCGTTGGGACTGTTGATGATCCCGTCTAAAGTCATGATCCTGCGGATGAATTCGCAGGCCTCCGCGCGTCGATTGTTGGCGATCAAACCGAGGGCGTACCAGGCGTTGGCGTGATTCCAGATCCCGCCGTTGGCGTAGAGGTAGGGCGGTCCGACCTCGTTGCCTTTGAATTTCAGAAAATCACCCAGCAGATGGAAGTCGGGCGGATAGACAGTGGAACAACCGATCTGGTCATCGACCAGTTTTTCACCGGCGGTCTCGATCAGCAGCTGCCGTTTTTCCCCATCCAGCAAGCCGAAATGTGCGGCCAGAAGCGAACCGGCGTAATAGTGCGGATCGACGGAGCCGTCTTCGTAGAAATTAATCAGGAACTTTGCTTCATCACTCCATAACTTATCCGCCAGTGATTGCTCCATCTGCTTGGCCAATTGCTCATAATCAAGCAGTTGACCGGTGTTTTCGTCCAAAACGGTGGCTATGTAGATGTAATCCCTGATGGCCTTAATCGCCATGATGGTCATGTAAGCCCGCGGACCGAAATTGTGCCCGATGTCCCAGCCGTCGAGGTAATAAGCGTACAGTAAACCGTCCGCTTCCCGGCTGTGCAGGGTGTAATCGAGGCTTTTACGCAGGAATGGATAGCATTTGCGCAGCAGTTCAACATCAGCGGAATGCCGCAAATAACTCGCCGCCACCTGGATAAACCAGAAGTGGTTCCAGTTGTTCGAGTCGGCGTATTCGGTGACGTACTGATTATCTTTCCAATAATAGGCGTGCGGGATGACCTGCTGGTCGTTGGCGTGTTTGAGAAGATATTGCAGGTCGGTTTTGACTCTCGGCAGATCGAAATTCACGGCGGCCAGGTCGGTTACCAAGGCGTCATGCGTGAAGTAAAAATTGTATTCCGCCGGACAGGGCATGGGAACAAAATCGCCGTCCAGGTAGTGAATATTTGCCGCCAGAATGGCCTTGGCCCAGCGGACAGAATGATCCATGACCGGATTCGCCGCCCGAAAAGTATAATCGGTGTAAGCCTTTTGGCGGATATTATTTTCGTAATTCGTTACTTCCCGTTCATAATGCTCTGCCAGGAAATCTATCCGTTCAGACGCTTCGCCGGCGCGGCAGGAGCCGACGATCTGGACGATCTCCATTGTTTCGCGGGGTGCCAGTTCCTTGCGGTAGAGGAAAGCGGCGGCCGGTTTGCCTGATCGACTGAGCGGATGCAGCAGCGTTTCGGAACCTGATGGGCTGACATCTGCGTCGGCGCGACCACTGTATGCGACCGGCTGCTCGGCGGCGTTGGCGACAAATACCTGGGCGGCCTGCACATCCATGTCGCTGAAATTGGCCGTAATCGCTGAATGCTGCAAACTGTATTCGGTCCAGGCATTTTCGATACGCCGGAAGGTATGACAGCTGCGTAGAGATGTATTCAGCCGCGTGTCCAATTCAAACGCTTCCCGGCTCGCTCCCCGGTTTGTAATACGGTAGCAAATCACCATGGCCGGCTGCGTTTCACAAAATTGATAGGATATGCGCAGGCTCGCCAACGAATCTTCCGAGTGGAACGACACTGAGTAGGGAGTGAGAGAGAAGGGCGCCGGTTTGCGGCTCAGGTCACGACGTTCAGCAGAACCGATTTTAAGCCCGACGTCCAGGACAACGGTAGTATCGCGAAGCCAGTAGTCTTCGCTGATATCGATGCTGTTGGCAACCGGGTAGAAGAAACTGATACGCTGCGGAACAGGATAGCTATTGTGAAATTCTGCGCCCACGAAGGGACCGCCCACTTCGATTCGGGCGTTTCCCGCGAATTTGACCGCGAGATCATCGTTGGCCGTTTGGCTCGATGTGAGGCTGCATCCATGGATCAGAATGAGTGCGATCGTACATACAAAGTTCAGTTGCCTGACCATTAGCGTAGTCTCCGGATTTTCAGGATTTGTCTAGGCGTAGTGAAGGTTCCTCTATTTCAGTTTGATGCATTTGCGGACGGCGTCGAACGAGTCGGTTCTGAGACGAATGAGGTAGATACCGGAACTGCTGTTGTCCGAGTTCCAGGTCACCGAATAATGTCCCGGTCGCCGAATTTCGTCGATCAGCGTCTCGATCTGCCGGCCGCTGATGTCGTAAATTTCCAGTAAAACCGTTTCCTGCTGAGGAATCTCGAACGAGATCGTCGTCTGCGGATTGAATGGATTCGGGTAATTTTGATGAAGCGCGAATGTCTCGGGTACGTGCCGGCCGTTACCGGTATGGATGGCGCTCGTTTCGCCGTACAAGGCTTCGATATCCTCAACCGAAAGGGCGTAATCAAAGATGCGCACATCGTCAATCAGGCCTTTGAAATTGTATTGATTCACGTTAGGCAACACCTGGCCGATCATCAGATCGATGTTGGTCGTCAGGATTGCTCCGGAAAAGGTCGCATGGTTATCCAGCGCGCCGTTGATATAGATATCAATGTCATTCCCATCGTAAAGTCCAAGCACCTGATACCACACGTTCTTTTCCGCTTTCACACGAGAATCAAGATCTTTAACTCCGTCTGTGGTCTTTACGGTCCAGCGTATACGCTTATCGGGGATGATAGATACTTTCCAGCGGTTTTCCCAATTGCCGTGTGAGATGGGATAGGATTCCCGGCTACTGTACAACTCGGCTGCATTCATCCAAAAACTGACCGTGATCGCCTCGGTAAAATTCAGCGTGGAATTCACCGGCACGCGAATATTATCCGTCGTCCCGTTAAAACTGTAGGCACTATTGGCATTGCCGAAGCGGTTAGCGCTGAGTTCCGCACCATTTACAATTCCATGATTATTCATTCCGCTCAGGTCGTTGGCATCGCCGTTAAAGGGGTAATAGGCAATCGGGTCTCCTACCTGAGGATTGGAAAAATCGCGCACCAGTATGCCGATGCTGTCAACATCTTCGCCGCCGCGATTATCGGACACCTGGCAGCGGATGAAATAATAGCCTGTCAAATCCGGCGCGATCCAGGTGACTATGGAATCGCCGCCGATTAAGATTCCATCGTCTGCGGACCAGTGATAGATCAGTGAATCGCCGTCCGGGTCGGTTGCCGTACAGGTAATCGAAGTCGTATCGCCAAGGTCAATTTTCCCGGCTGAAGCAAGCAGTTTTTCGATCGTTGGGGCGTGATTAATAGCGTAGATCACCTCGATCCGAATACTGTCCGAAACCACTTCAGCGACACCGTCGCTGACCGAACAGGCGATCGTAAAAACTCCTTCCGTCTCCGGCGCGGTCCAGATTAAAACGGTCGAATCGGCACCCAGACTTTCTTGTCCGATGGACCAGGAGTAAACGAGAACATCGGCGTCCCGGTCCGTTGCCGTGCAATATATCGCGATGGATTGATTGAAAAGAATCGTGGTTGAGTCGGCGGCTACGGCTTTGATGCGGGGGGCGTGATTGCCGACGCTTTGCCCGGAATTGTAATCCGCGATAATCCCGTCGACCAGCATTTTCTCGTCCTCATATGTAAGCGTGCCGGCGGCCGGAATGAGTACGGCAATGATGGCTGCATCCGCCGGAATGGAGATCGATGTCGTGCCGCTGACACTATAGGCGACGAACTGGTTTGTGACGGCATCATAAATATCAATCGCTTGGGAGCCTGCATCGATCGAGGCCGTTTTGTATTCGTTATGGGGATTATAGAAAAGGTAACTCGGGTAGGCATCGTCCTGAAAGAAATCGGTCTTCCGCAAATCCAATCGGAGGATACCGCCGACCTCTGTAGTATCGATAATTCCGCCCATAATTCCGACATGCGAAGAACCATAAAGTGCAAAATTTGTGGCCCCCCAATTACCTTCAACTGCGTCACCGGTAGCATATGGGCTGACACCGGTATATTGTGCAAATTCCCGCATCGATTCATGTGCAATACACCCGTTTGGATCGTGTTCCTTCGCCCATAATTCGCCATCCTGGAGACTGTCGGGTAAAAATGGCGAATAAAACAGGCGTGAAGCGTTTGCCATGTTCAGTACCCATTTTCCGATCGCGCGGGCAAAGCGATCGTCATAGCGCAGCATCGGCACCAGCGCGGCCGCCATCTCGTAGCCGTTCATCACAAAAGCATAACCTTCATATCTAGCTTTTCCATTGTTATATTTTTCTTCTCCGACCAGACCATGGCAGTCATATTCGCCCCAGTTTCTCAGGGTCACGCCCCAATCTCGTACATTACCTTCGGGGTTAAAGCACCAGTTCAACATTTTCTCGACATTATAGGTAGTACCTAACTCGGCATTCATGCGCGCAGCAGCGTAAACTCCGTAAGGCAACTGCAGTTCGTATGCTGCGTTGTTTGAGTACGCGCTCAGGAATTCCAGTGCCCATTCAGCGCCTCTGCGATAGCGGGTATCACCGGTCTCAACAAACGCATTGTACAGAATCCAGGCAATCGATCCGGCGGATTCCGGCTCTTTAACACCGGATGTATAAGGTGTCATGGTTGACAAATACCAGCCCCGGTAATTCATCGATGCCTTTTTCCAGGGTGTCGCGCTGCCGCCCATGGCCTCCACCGCCCTGAGCCACTGATCTGCTACGCTGGTGAACTGGTAGGCAAAATCCCCGGTTTCGGGATAAAGGTCGTAGAGTTGGTAAAAGAATACGTTCGGCATCATGGAGTACCACCAATCATCCCCACTCTGCGTCGTCGGGCCATTGAGATAGACATTTTCGTCCGGCCGCCGGTTAAAAAATTCCTCGCAGCCAAGCACCCAGTTAATGCCGTGCTGATTACGCTTATCAATTCCTACGAGGCTGGCGCTGATGACGGCCGGTAAAATATTAATGGCCTCGGCGTTCGAGGGGTAGGGCGTACCCACCACCGTATGCAGCCCGAAACTGTTGTGATTTGGATAATTGATGGTGTTGGTATTGATCCAGACCAGCGGAAGGTGCTGACCGCTTCGATTGAGATCGAAAACCAGGCTGTCGTAACCCAGTGCAACCTGCTTCCAGTTGCGCATCAGGTAGGGACTCGGCAGATTCGGCATCTGCTCGACGCGATTGATCGCAATCTGCTCGGACAGGCCGGTGTTTATTATTAAAACAACTGCAAGGACGCCATAGAATAACCGGCTGAGTTTATACAATTCGGGCATAGGGGCTTCAACCTTTAAGTGCTTAATAGTTATTTTACGATCGCGCACCCGTGTGGGCGATCTCAGCTCAGAGAAATCAGAAATCCAGTCGCAATGTAAACTGGTTCACGTATTCCAGAAGTCCGAAATCGGCGTAAGCATAGTCAAATTTGATATGCGATTGTCCGAACAACTTATAGCGGAGCCCGCCGCCGAAGGTCAGTCCCTCTTCGGTATCCTGCTGTCCGATGGCCTTATAGCCGATGCGGGCGAAAAGCATATTCAGAATGGACAATTCACAGCCGGCATTGATGCTTTCTGTATTATTGATCGGGTGAAATGCATCGACAGCAACCGTGAGTTTGGACAACTTAGAATCAAAAATATCATAAGCGATTCCAAACTGCATGTTTAATGGCAGCGGCCATTCATCCGTAATCATTTTACCCATAATCCGGTCATTATTACCATCGATACTCGGATCAGCATCATAATAAATAATCAAATCACTGCCATCCATCTGCATCGATGGGCCGAAATTGGTAATCGCTGCACCAATCCGCAGACCTTTTAAACCCGTAAAATACAGGGTTCCGATATCAATGGCGATGCTGGATGTTTTCTCATGCCAGATCCGCTCAGAGATGTATTTGCAGGTAACACCGATGGAAAACCGGTCCGTTAAGCCAAGCGAATATGAAACTCCAACGGCTAAACTGCTTGCATCAAAATCTTCTCCGGTACCGTCGGGAAAATCTACAGAACGCACTTCCATTTTCGGAACCGTCATAGCATTCAGAAAAAATCCGGCGCTTCCCCATCTTCCAAAAGGAATCGTGGCGCCCAGATAATTGAAATTGATATCCGCCAGCCATTCAACCCGCTCAAAAACTGCTTCGGAGTGACCGATCCGACACAATCCGGCCGGGTTCCAGTACAGAGCCGATACATCATTCGCAACGGCGACGAACGCAGCTCCCATACCAATGGCCCGGGAGCCGACACCGACTTCAAGAAATGGCGCCGCCGTGGTTCCCACATTTGTCAGCCTGCCTGAGGAAGCCCACAGTGAGGACGTTAAGAGTAGTACAAGAACGGAAATAATCATCACGCGTTTCCGTGTCTGCTTTATTTGAATTTTAACCATAAAGCTCTCCTGTTTGATTATTGCGTTTGAACGGCAATGAAATCAACTTTCCGTGAAAGTCCTTCATCTGTCGTGGTCACAGCCATCAATTGTTCATCAAATACCTGAATATTGGCATTTTCTTTTAATTCATGTAAATACGCATCAATATATTTCTGGAATTCTTCCTCGGATTTTAAATCGGCGGCGGCTTCGGCGTAAAGCCTGTTTACCATCTTTTTCGCCAGAAGATATTCTTTCCGGGTTTGTACCTCTTCTTTAACGGAAGGCAAACGATCCAGCTTTTCCTGAATTCCCTTTTCGGAAAAGACCCAATCTCTGACATATAGCGCAACTGAATTTTTCAAACTCTCCCGCAATGCCAGTTTGCTGTCATAACTTACTTTTTGCGGATTTACCTTATAGTGAAATAAGATATCGGAAATCGTCATATTGCCATTTTTATAAATGGCTATGGGTTGTTGAATAATATCCAAATCGTTTTCGGTGATAGTGTTTATTTCGTCATTCGGGATGTATTCAATCCGTGGATCAACACTGGCCGGACGGTTGTTCCAAACCCGGTCAGTCAGTTTATTTAATGCATCGGCCTTAATTATCAACTCCTTGGGAGCCATGATCTCATCAACAAAGGCAGCTGCCGCTTTGACCTCTTTACGTTTTCGCAATATTCCATGCAGAGATTCACGGTTGGCCTGAAAATCGTTCTCCCGAACCAGCACTTCCCGCTCCAGTTCAACAACCTGAAATACATGATATTTCCAACCGTCAAAAACCGGATCTGAGAATTGATGAAGCGTTAAACTATACAGTTGCTCCTCCAGATCACCCTGAACATCATTCCAGCCGATTACATCGACAGGTCCATAGATATTCATGTCGATCGTTTTCACTCCCGGATATACCGGATTGTGCTCGAATGACATTTTCCCTTCTGAAACATTGATGGCTTCTTCTTCCAGCTCGCTCACAAAATGCCTGACAAACAACGTCATTTTTGACCGGCGAAATGCTTCCCGTTCTTCGTCTTCATTGACTGAGATCGGAGTTCGAATATGCTTCAGATAGAGTTCCCGGTTAATGGCCTGCCTTTTATAAAGATCAATGGCCCGCTGCATCACGGTGTCCTTCAGACCAAGTTCTAACTTTTCAGCATTTTGGGCTAATACTATTCTATCAACTAAACCATCCAGCACCGCTAAGCGTGCCTTACGATTTTCTAAACCGGTTAATTGACGGGGAGATAACTCATAGGCAAAAGCAAACTCATCGGCGGTAATTATCCGGTTTTCAACTTTGGCGACAATGGGGGATTCCGGATGTTTTGCTCCACAATGGAACAGTCCCAGGGACATTGCTATCCCTGATCCAAATATTACCAGTTTCTTTATATGTGTGAATCTGCTCATTTGATCAATGCAAACCTGCCGATTTTCTCACCGATGCCCGGAGCGTCCACGTGGAATATGTAGATTCCATAGGAAATTTCATTCCCGTCCTTGGATAAAATGTCCCAGGGTTCCATACCGTCATCCGCCGTGCTGTGATGCTCGATTGTATCCACCAGATAACCGCGCAAATTGTAGATCCGGATTGTGCACTCCTTCGGCAAATGATAAAAGTGCAGGCGCCGTTCTCCCCGGCCGTACTTATACAGATTGGTCGGCTCCCAGGAAGCCGTCACCACATAGGGATTCGGAATCACACAGATATCATTCAACTCGGTTTTAGCCAGGGCGTCACTGGAATCAGCACCCTGCAGGGTAAATCGGTATCTGTCGCCTAGACGAAAGGGCTTGGTGAAGGCCAGATAGGCCTTGTCACCGGCTTGCGGCGGATCAACCGTGATCCAGGTTGTATCCGCATAGGGAACTTCATTCACCCAGACCGTATCGATTTCAAACAATGGCGAAAAACGGATCATCCAGGAGGTGTAACGCTTAAAAATAAAATCAGCATCAGGAATTATGATTACAATATCATCACCATGACTGTATTTCCCGTCCTTATCAATATCCGCCAACGCATACAGCGCGTCCACGGAATCCGTAACATTATAAAGCCCAACGCTTGACGGCAGCGATTTATACCCGAGTACACCGGCAGTGTAGGTATAAACCGAATCGTAAAAGGTGATGATATAATCCGACGGCTGCTCGATGTTTAAGCGCACACCGGCGATATCTTCATTATCCGGATTTAAACGGATTTTGGGAACGTAGTCAAAGCTGCCTTCCAGAAACCGCGATTTATCATCATCGATCCAGATTGCGGTATCATTGTAGATTGTCACGGTAATTCCGTCAAACACCGGGCTCTCCGCGCCGCTAAGGTTAACATAGATACTGTCAAGAACCAGTGTATCCGTGGCAACATTCCAGACAGAATAGTACGGAAACTTCTCGGTATGATATTTCGTATCCTCTGTAAAGGCCAGCTCAAAGGTTGTCAGACCCGAAGGAATTTTGTACTTCTCCACGATGTCTATTTCGATGCTGCCCGTACCGGGTCCGACATGCTCAATATCGCCGTCAATCTGGGCCGGAATGTATCCGGCGGCGGCCGGTCGCGGAGTAGCGACACCGCAGTTGATATCTGTAAAGGTCACCTGTCCAAGTGAATTCACAGAGATGATGGCCGAGCATTCCGAAGGCTGAAAACCTTCAACGCCCTTATCGCTATAGGTATAAAATCCGTAATCATAGGAAACGATGGCATAATAATAGGTCTGACCGTTTTTTACATCTTTATCGGTGTAAGCATGCCGAATTCCGGTATCATTACCAAGATTAAATTTTATCCCGTATATGTCAACCGGGTGCGGATCTTTTTTGCCGTCCTGCAGATCAAACTGAGCAATCGGTTTGCGGTAGGTTGAATTGCCGTAAGAATCGGTGATGACTTTGCTTTCCAGAAACTGCGGTTCGGTTCCCCTGTAAATAAGATAACCTTCAAAATCAAATTCCTGTAAAAAGGGATCAAATGACCTTTCGGCCACATCATTCCAGACCAGGGTGACTTCCCCGTCACCGGGATAAATGGTAACAGTAGGTTTTAGCGGCGGTTTGGCAAACTGGTAATCCGCATTGTAGATTTGCTGAACCGCCTTTTTATTTTTAACAAGGTCATCCTTGTCTTCACCGAACAGTAATGCCATGGAATAACGCTCGGTCTGGTTAACCAATAATGGGAAGGACCCCGAAGAGAAAAACATTCCAAGATTATTCGGCTGGAGAATCTGATTCAACGGTAAAGGCGCTTTTGAAAATACTCTCCAATTCTCTTCGTCGTTTATCAACTCATAGGTATGAATATCAAATATTTCAAAACCGGTTAAGCCGATCTGGTCCGATTCATCGGGATCGGTGGCATTATAGTTCGGTTCACCATCAGTTGGCAGACCATCTCCTTCACCATCATCCGGCCCGGTGTAATGGAGTTCATAGGGCCCGACACCGTCTGCTCCGACATCATTGTTTAAGGGCTCTTGCGTATCCCAGACACCATTAGCATTTACATCTGTATAGGATTGCCAGTCACAGTCCTCATCATTTGACCAGTGGGCTGATGGTGAATAGCCGTAAATATCAATAAAATTCGCCCGTTTAATTTCAGTAAAACCGTAGGGGTAAACATCCAGATATTCACCGGGTCCGTTGCTCTCCCGGGACTCATCGGTCATACCGTCACCGTCATTGTCTTTTGCGTCGGTGGATATTCCCGGGCTCTCTAAAAATGCATAGCCGGCATAGCCAACCGGATACCAGTTACCGGGAATACCGAGCGTTCCAACAGGCATATAAGCAAAAGCGATATCCAAATCAGTGTCGTACTCACCGATATTGCCGGAGTTATTACCGCCAACTCCCCAGTCTATATACTGGGCGAAATAAGACTTACGATAATCATGGGTTGATTCGTTTTTTATATCGTACAGCCAAAAGATGCAATCTTCGGCTAAAACCTGACTCCATTGAAATCCACGGGCCTTCACAACCAACCCCAGACCGCCACGGGTTGAATCCCGCGTATCACTGTAATAATTCATCAGCAGGTTGGGTTCTTTATCCTGATTATCATCAAATACAAATGTGGTTTCCAGGTCAGAGTTAAAGATACCTTTGCCAAAATAGCCGTTCCAGTACCCATTCCATGTGTACGGTTTGTCAGGCCAGCTCTCCGGCCAGGTAATGGGATTGTTACTCAGGGCCGGTGATTTATTATATTGTTCATCCATGTTAAACCAATTCGGACGCGGCTCGAATCCCCAGGGTATGTCTTCGGGTGATTTGTCGACGAATTCCCGATATTGGGTCTCCATTGGATGAATGAGTTCACCATCACCATTTTCTACTTCTACAGATACAAGGAGGGTCACATCATCACAGTAGTGGTGATCGGGTTTGGGCCAGCAACCGGAAGGTGCTTGCGGATAATCTCCGACTTCACAATAATTCCAGAAAAAAGTATGAACGAGATTGCCATTCATCAAACCACGCCGGCGATATTTTGCATGACCGCGCATAGTCGCAGGCGTTTGGGCAATGAGGATTCCATCAAAGCATAAAAATAAAGTTAGTAAATATATCGTGCAGTATTTTAGAGTGTTTTTCAAAAATGTGTTTGCCATTTACGATTCATTCTGTTACTACTTCATTTGATCAATGCAAACCTGCCGATTTTCTCACCGATGCCCGGAGCGTCCACGTGGAATATGTAGATTCCATAGGAAATTTCATTCCCGTCCTTGGATAAAATGTCCCAGGGTTCCATACCGTCATCCGCCGTGCTGTGATGCTCGATTGTATCCACCAGATAACCGCGCAAATTGTAGATCCGGATTGTGCACTCCTTCGGCAAATGATAAAAGTGCAGGCGCCGTTCTCCCCGGCCGTACTTATACAGATTGGTCGGCTCCCAGGAAGCCGTCACCACATAGGGATTCGGAATCACACAGATATCATTCAACTCGGTTTTAGCCAGGGCGTCACTGGAATCAGCACCCTGCAGGGTAAATCGGTATCTGTCGCCTAGACGAAAGGGCTTGGTGAAGGCCAGATAGGCCTTGTCACCGGCTTGCGGCGGATCAACCGTGATCCAGGTTGTATCCGCATAGGGAACTTCATTCACCCAGACCGTATCGATTTCAAACAATGGCGAAAAACGGATCATCCAGGAGGTGTAACGCTTAAAAATAAAATCAGCATCAGGAATTATGATTACAATATCATCACCATGACTGTATTTCCCGTCCTTATCAATATCCGCCAACGCATACAGCGCGTCCACGGAATCCGTAACATTATAAAGCCCAACGCTTGACGGCAGCGATTTATACCCGAGTACACCGGCAGTGTAGGTATAAACCGAATCGTAAAAGGTGATGATATAATCCGACGGCTGCTCGATGTTTAAGCGCACACCGGCGATATCTTCATTATCCGGATTTAAACGGATTTTGGGAACGTAGTCAAAGCTGCCTTCCAGAAACCGCGATTTATCATCATCGATCCAGATTGCGGTATCATTGTAGATTGTCACGGTAATTCCGTCAAACACCGGGCTCTCCGCGCCGCTAAGGTTAACATAGATACTGTCAAGAACCAGTGTATCCGTGGCAACATTCCAGACAGAATAGTACGGAAACTTCTCGGTATGATATTTCGTATCCTCTGTAAAGGCCAGCTCAAAGGTTGTCAGACCCGAAGGAATTTTGTACTTCTCCACGATGTCTATTTCGATGCTGCCCGTACCGGGTCCGACATGCTCAATATCGCCGTCAATCTGGGCCGGAATGTATCCGGCGGCGGCCGGTCGCGGAGTAGCGACACCGCAGTTGATATCTGTAAAGGTCACCTGTCCAAGTGAATTCACAGAGATGATGGCCGAGCATTCCGAAGGCTGAAAACCTTCAACGCCCTTATCGCTATAGGTATAAAATCCGTAATCATAGGAAACGATGGCATAATAATAGGTCTGACCGTTTTTTACATCTTTATCGGTGTAAGCATGCCGAATTCCGGTATCATTACCAAGATTAAATTTTATCCCGTATATGTCAACCGGGTGCGGATCTTTTTTGCCGTCCTGCAGATCAAACTGAGCAATCGGTTTGCGGTAGGTTGAATTGCCGTAAGAATCGGTGATGACTTTGCTTTCCAGAAACTGCGGTTCGGTTCCCCTGTAAATAAGATAACCTTCAAAATCAAATTCCTGTAAAAAGGGATCAAATGACCTTTCGGCCACATCATTCCAGACCAGGGTGACTTCCCCGTCACCGGGATAAATGGTAACAGTAGGTTTTAGCGGCGGTTTGGCAAACTGGTAATCCGCATTGTAGATTTGCTGAACCGCCTTTTTATTTTTAACAAGGTCATCCTTGTCTTCACCGAACAGTAATGCCATGGAATAACGCTCGGTCTGGTTAACCAATAATGGGAAGGACCCCGAAGAGAAAAACATACTCAGGTTATTCGGCTGCACGATTTCATCCAGCGGAGGTGCCAGCCGGCTAAAAACGTCCCAGTTCCCTTCATCATCAACCAACTCGTACCGGTGGGTTGGAAAGATATCAAATCCGGTCAATCCAATCTGGTCCGATTCATCCGGATCAGTCTCGTTAAAGTTGGGTTCGCCATTTGTCGGCATCCCATCCCCTTCACCAGCATCCGGCCCGGTATAATGGATTTCATAAGGCCCAACACCGTCCGCTCCGACATCATTGTTTAATGGCTCTTCCGTATCCCAGATACCATTCCCATTTACATCTGTATAGGGTTTCCAGTCACAGTCTTCATCATTTGACCAGTGGGCAGTTGGTGAATAGCCGTAAACCCGGATAAAATCCGCCCGTTTAACTTCTGTAAAACCGAAGGGATCGACATCCAGGTATTCACCGGGTCCGTTACTTTCACGGGACTCGTCGATCATGCCGTCACCGTCATTATCTTTCCCATCGGTATCGATTCCGGGACTTTCCAGAAATGCGTAGCCGGCATAACCGATCGACCAGCTCCCGGGATAACCGAGCGCACCAGGAGGCCCGTATGCAAAGGCAATATCCAAATCCAGGTCATATTCACCAATGTTCTGAATATTCCCACCGATACCGCCAATCCCCCAATCAATGTATTGCGAGAAAAAGGACTTTCGATAATCATGGGTCGATTCATTGGTGATATCGTAGAGCCAGAAAATACAGTCTTCGGCTAAAACCTGGCTCCATTGAAATCCACGGGCCTTCACGACCAGTCCAACTCCTCCGCGCGTCGTGTCCCGATCATCGCAATAAAAATTCATCAGCAGGTTGGGTTCTTTATCCGGACTGTCATCGAAAACAAATACGGTTTCGAGATCGGCGTTAAAGATACCCTTACCAAAATAGCCGTTCCAATATCCGACCCAGGAAAGCGGCTTATCCAGCCAGTACTCGGGCCAGGTATTCGGATCATTACTCATGGCCGGTGAGGAGTTTGCGCCTTCATCCATATTAAACCAGTTTGGACGGGCTTCAAATCCCCAGGGCACTCCTTCCGGTGACACATCGACGAATTCCCGATATTGGGTCTCCATTGGATGAATGAGTCTACCATCACCATTTACAGCTTCAACCGATACAATTAATGTAATATCATCAAGGTAATGCTGATCAAGAGATGGCCAGCAACCGGAAGGATCGTCCGGATAACTTCCAACCTCACAGTAATTCCAAAAAAACGTATGGACAAGATTGCCATTCATCAAACCACGCCGGCGATACTTGGCATTACCGCGCATACTCGCGGGCGTTTGGGCTTGAAGAGCAGACTCCTGAAGACCAATTATCCCGAGAATTAATAATATAAGAAATGCGTTTTTTTTCATGTTGAATATCTTCATGTTTTTCTCAATTATTCCGGCCGAAATTAATTGAGCAGCCCAATATAATCTTCCTGGGTTCATAATAATAATTAGGTTGTATATACCATTCTTCCTGGGTCCTGTATCCGCGATAAGTCTCAAATATCATATTGTAGTCATAATCCGCTGTTCCACTGGAAGCATATACATCTTTATTATTCTTTCTGTCAAGTAAATTGGTAATTTTAAGAAACGGTGAAATTGTAAATGAATTCAATTGAAAATCCTTGATGATATTCAAATCAAATGTCATCGTCATCGGTTTGCGTTCACCATTTAAAATACGGTTGTTATAGCGGGGGGATTCACGAGTATAAGGAAATCCGCTGCCAATTTTTCCAATTACGCTGATATGACAGCCCATTTGAGTTGTTGTTGCCGTCAAATTCAGTGAATGGGTTTGATCCCAGTTCAGGGGCTGGCGCTTCTTTTCGGATTGAATCGGGGGCTCCGATTCCTGGTTTTTCGATTCGTCCAACGGGTCAGATGCGTTTCCGGTGGCGGACTGATAGGTATAATCAACTGAAAATCCGACAGATCCGGGAGCCTCACGCATTTCCAGCGCAACCGTAATTCCTTTGACATTTGCATAATCCCGGTTAATAAAATGCCAGAATTTTCCTCCGTATATATTCTGTAATGTAATCTGTCCGATTAAATCACGGATGTCTTTATTAAAACCAGTCACATCAATGGTAAGATCGGATGTGATTCCCTGTTTAATGCCGATTTCATAACTGACGGTCTTCTCCGGTTTCAGTTCGGCATTTCCCATTATATTAAAACTTCCCCGCGGCGGTTGATCACCTTTCAACTGGATCAGCGATACTTCAAAATCCGGGTTGATGTAGAGATGTTCATAATTGGGTATCTGGAAAAAATGTCCATAGGAAAAGTGGATAACTCCCTGATCGGAGATGGGGTAAGCGATGCCAATTCTCGGACTCATCTGGCTGGAAGTTTTTGCAGTTCTTTTAGGAGCTCCAACAGTGTTATAAAAGTTATCCGGTACAACTCCATCGGGATTAAAATAATCGTAACGGAGACCCAGATTAATAATCATTTCACCTAATTCAAGTTTATCCTGAATATACGCCGAAATTTCTTCCGGTTCGTGAGTATAGGTATTATTGTACCAGGAGGAATCCGAAGGGATCTGGATTTCATAATTTTCATCATAATAGATTTGATACTCATGCAGCCAAAGTTTGATTTTTTTATAACTGAATCCCAGTCCAACCGTCTGATTTTTTGTGATCTGGCTGCGTAAATCGGTTTTTAAAATTCGGGTTCTGTTATCCCGGAAATGATGCCACATGCGCATACCGCCGGTGGCGAAACCGTTCGAATTGTTTTGAGTCAGATATTCAAGGGGGACATATCTTGGATCATAGGGGTTTTTATACACATACTGAGCATATTCTGTAAAAGATTCTGAGGCATTGGCTGTCAAGAATGTCGATTGTCCAAACATATGAGTGTATTGAAGTGCATGTTGATAGCTGCTACTCTCATGATGGTAATTTCCATCGGGATTATATTTAAACAGACGATCAAAATCGCGATGTTCTTCATCTTCGAAAAAACCGGTATAGTTTATCTTATCCCGGGTTGACAATTTAAAGCTGAGTTTTCCTTGCAGGGATTTTTTTGAATCCGGATTCATCGGAACATAGACACTGTCACCGGTGGAGTGAATAAACTGCTCGTTGGGGTTTTCCGAAAAATATGAATAATCATTGGGGCGAAAAATGCGCCGGCCGTACTGCCAGCCATCACTGCCGTATACTCTGCCTATTATCGAAAAAGACATTCTCTCCTTCAATAATGGAACCGGTCCGCTTAAACTCACCTGGAGATTGGTAATTGAAGCAGGATTTACATCGTTAATATTCATGAATGCTTTCGTGTGGCTGCTCAAATAGTCACCGGCATAGAGGGATACTTTTCCCGAATAATATTTTTGTCCTTCCTTGGTCACGATGTTGACGATTCCGGACATCGCCTGACCATATTCTGCGTTAAAGGTCCCGCTGATAACTTCGACTTCCTGGATCATATCGCTTTCAACGTCAAAAAGATTATCACCTGAATAGGCATCATTCATCGGAACGCCATCTACAATGTACATAACCTCTCCGGCACGACCGCCCCGGAAATGCCCATCAATAACGCCGGCCTGAAGATTAACAATCTCACTTAGATTCTGGACCTGCAACTGCTGGATCTGATCTGAGTTGACGCGGAAGGAGGTCGAAGTAACATCCTTCTTGACGGTCGGCATCTGGGCGACGACAATTACTTCCTCGCCTTCCAGAATCGTTGTGGCCAGCTCAAAATTAACCGGGGTTGTCAAATCCACCATGACGAGGACTTCCGTTTGCACAACACGCTGATACCCGATCATGCTTGCACGCAGTGAGTATTTTCCCGGCATCACATTTAGAATGGAGTAGGAACCCTCCTGGTCTGTCGCGGCGCCCTGATTCGTACCCTCCAGGATCACATTGACGCCGAGGAGCGCCTGGCCGGTATCGTTATCGATGATTCTCCCTGAAATCTTTCCTGTGGTGCCAGCAAATAAGGAAGCAAGAGAAAAAATTAACCCTATAACGAACGCTCGTGTTGCACGTCTCATAAAAGACCTCTCCACAGTTTTGAAAAATAATCCTCCGGGAGTATTGACATACGCCCGGAGGATTGCTTGTACAGGAGTTAGCGCATCAGGACCATTTTCTTCGAGATGCGTTGTTCATTTGTGCTGATTACATAGAAGTAGACACCCGTTGGTACGAGCTCAGCCTGCTCGTTCCTGGAATCCCAGACAACCGAATAATGACCTGCCGGCTGGACAGTGTTAGTCAAGGTTCTCACCTTCTGTCCAAGAACGTTGAAAACCGTCAGCGTTACTTTACTCTGACTTGGTAAAGCATATTCAATCGTGGTTTCCGGATTAAACGGATTCGGATAGTTCTGGGCTAAAACAAACCTGCTGGGAACATTTGCTGTCATCCCTTTTTCAGGTTCGATAGCTGATCCACCAGCCAATACCATTTTAACAACACTGAAGTCATCAAACCAGGCCGTACCGGTTACCCAATTGTTAAAACGGGCGCGAACCGATATACCATAGGCATCGGCCGAAGCCTGATGAACTCCTTCATAAAGCCTCCAGCCGGTGGTGCTGTCCCGCTGATCCACATAGATGAAACGGTCGCCCATATCGCCCCAGGCTGTCTCAAAATTGACACTGTGGGTGAAAAAACACAGGTTGATGCCGCCATCGATATTTTCAGCACACGGATATGTGAATTCACCCATGCCGGTGGTATTCACGTCCTCGGTTTTGACCCAGACGCCGATCTTGTACCACTCACCGCCTTCAATTGCATAGGGCTGCGAGTAATAGACCAGTTCACTCTGATCTGTGGTCAGATCATCATCCTGGTACATAATGACAGAATTACTGCCGCCGTGGGCTTCTTCACTGGTTATCATGGTATAATTGCCATTTCCGCCATACCAGTCCATCCAGCCGGCAACATCCTCTGCTCCGCCGTTGAAGATTCCCATGGTCCAGGAATCCGCCGTGTTGCAGTCGATGCCATCAAAATAGACAGTACCCGTTGCGTTTTTGCCCATAAACAGGGTCACGAAGACCTGCTCCGGAGCTTCACTCAGAATGACAACATCGCTCAGGCTGGCCCAATCGGCATCTGCCGTTGACTGGTCTGCCCATAATGTTCCCGAGGACAGCTCAACACCGGCTGCGGTCTTGAACTCAAACAGAACACCTATCTTGGCATCATCATTGGCCGGGGCGGTATTCACACCAACCGTCTTGATAGATGCATTGATAGCGAAGGTACCCGATCCGGCATTGTTCCAATACTTGTTGGCATTGTCATCAGACAACCAGCCGACTATATCGGCAGTCGCGGCACTCTTCGTGATCTTAAACGAACGAAATCCAGTGGCCACATCAGCGGCATCCATTCCTACACCCAATTCCGTTCCGAAAGTTCCATTCAGGGGATTCCAGAACGAGGGCGTCAGATCCTCAACACCCGGATTGCCCATGACATTATCGCCCTCTACAATGATCTTCTCTACGCTGAAATCATCAAACCAGGCCGTACCGGTTACCCAATTGTTAAAACGGGCACGAACCGATATACCATAAGCATCAGCATGCGCCTGATGAACTGCTTCATAATGTCTCCAGCCGGTGGTGCTGTCACGCTGATCCACATAGATGAAACGGTCGCCCATATCTCCCCAGGCCGTCTCAAAATTGACACTGTGGGTAAAAAAGCACAGGTTAATACCGCCATCAATATTCTCAGCATTGGCATAGGTAAATTCACCCATGCCGGTGGTATTCACGTCCTCAGTCTTGACCCAGACACCAATCTTATACCACTCACCGCCTTCAATTGCATAGGGTTGTGAGTAATATACCAGCTCACTCTGATCAGTGGTCGTATCAGCATCTTGGTACATAATGATAGAATTGGTGCCACTGTGGGCTTCTTCACTGGTTATCATGGTATAATTGCCATTTCCGCCATACCAGTCCATCCAGCCGGCAACATCCTCTGCTCCGCCGTTGAAGATTCCCATGGTCCAGGAATCCGCCGTGTTGCAGTCGATGCCATCAAAATAGACAGTACCCGTTGCGTTTTTGCCCATAAACAGGGTCACGAAGACCTGCTCCGGAGCTTCACTCAGAATGACAACATCGCTCAGGCTGGCCCAATCGGCATCTGCCGTTGACTGGTCTGCCCATAATGTTCCCGAGGACAGCTCAACACCGGCTGCGGTCTTGAACTCAAACAGAACACCTATCTTGGCATCATCATTGGCCGGGGCGGTATTCACACCAACCGTCTTGATAGATGCATTGATAGCGAAGGTACCCGATCCGGCATTGTTCCAATACTTGTTGGCATTGTCATCAGACAACCAGCCGACTATATCGGCAGTCGCGGCACTCTTCGTGATCTTAAACGAACGAAATCCAGTGGCCACATCAGCGGCATCCATTCCTACACCCAATTCCGTTCCGAAAGTTCCATTCAGGGGATTCCAAAACGAAGGCGTCAGATCCTCAACACCCGGATTGCCAATTACGTTTTGCGCCGTCACCGGCAAAACCAAAAGCATAGCAAACATAAGCACAAAAATGCATTTTTTCATAATTCCTTCTCCTTCTTTAAATGCTGCTCTTTAACATTAACAAAAACGGTTGTTTGAAAGGTCACCTCCTTTCGGAACTTTCGAGACCATAAACATCTCAAGAGTAATTTTACATTTCATAAATTGTTTTGAACTTCAATAATACAGGCTTCTTTTCGACCCAATACAAAACAGATTCTATTTTTATCATCACTTTCCAGCGGATGGGAACACGATTCGATACGATAGGGGAGCACATTGATATGCAGTGTGGCATGCGTACTGCTCCAGGAATGATTTAGCACGACGATCCGATACTTGTGATCCGCCTGCTGCCAGACACCCATTTCCAAACCATCACCGTCGAGAACGAATTCCGGATGAGGAAAAACCGAGCGGTAAATGGATTTGTAGATATCACCGATCCGGGATTTCCAGCTGTCATCCTGACTGATCATGGAGAGAACTTCCAGCGGATAGGCTGCAAAGTAAATCTGCCCGTTGCCTATACGATTCCGGATGAGGATCGGATGTCCGTACTGATCCGTCATCAGCGTTTCCCCCGCTGAACTCAGGATAGGGCAGTAACTGTACTCGGAATCGCTCTGATCGAGCGGAATCATGAATTGTTCTCTGCGACTGAAAACTCCCCAATCATGCTCGACCTTGACTTTCAGTTCGGGCGTATTCCGGAAATCCGGAACTCCGAATTTGCAGTCCATCTCGATCCCGGCCATTTTATACCAATCCGGAATCCAACTGTCATTGGCAAAACTGAAGTAAAAAGTACCCCCGTCCCGAACGTAAGTCTGAATCTTCTGCCAGAACTGCTTGGTAAGGACTTTTAGACGCGGGGCAAACAGGAGGGGAGTTTCGAGCGGATCAAGCGTATCGTCCGGCAGGATTTCGTCGGATTCGCCGATCTGCGCCGGGGATTCGAAAAGGCATCGGATTTCGATGTTGGCTCTTTTTAGAAGCGTGAAGGTCTCCAGGTAGAAATTGTGCCAATCCACCCGTTGATGCTGAAAAAGGTAGGGATAAGGATAATAATAGTATGAGGGGATCAGCAGACAGGCATTGTACTCGATCTTTCGGCTCCCGTCCCGGAGGATGAGTTCGGTTGATTTTCGAAAGCTGTCGAATTCAGCCGCCGCCGGTTTGAGGCTTTTATCCGTGTGCACAATGCCGAACCGCTCTTCGTAAGGATGATGTGAATACGGGCGCTTGTTCTCAAAATCGAAATCGTTCAAACACCAGCTAATTGCGCCCCGGGCATTGTTAACCAGGGAACTGTAGAATACGGATCGAAAATAGTGGGCCTGATTCTCCTCGGAAGCTAAGGTAGTGGAGGTTCCGAATTCCTCGACAAGGACGGGCTTCTTCCATTCTGCCGCCATCCGCAACCGGAAGGCGGTCGTATAGCTGTGATGCCAGGGGCTCAGGCCGCGCGGGTAATAATGCAAACCGACGAAGTCCTGATGTTTGTTGAGGAGCCGCAGGTGGAAGCGGGATTCTTCGGCGTTGAGTTCCGGAGCCCAGGCGCCGTCCCCGATGGACACCGGCCGCTGCGGATCCAGGGATTTTATCAGCGCGATGATTTCTTCGGTCCAATGGGCTATCTCTGCCGGACTTCCGTCCCGGACATAGTTGGGTAGTTCATTTGAAAGGACCCAGGCCAGAATATGCGGATAGGACTTGCAGCGGTCTACGATTGTGGAAATATACAAGGCCAGCTGTCCGGACATCTCAGGATCGGTGACCAGACTGCGTCCGTTCCGCCAGGCAAGGTCCCAATCTTCACCGGACATGTGCCCGACAATGAAACTGGGAAAGGTGCAGAGACGGTGAGTTTCACAGATTTCCAGAAACTGATCCAAACGGTTCAGCATTATCGGATCGATCCGATCGGGAGTCGGCATAAAGTCCGGCATAAATAAAAAAAAGCGGCAGACGTTCATTCCGGTCTCTTTCATCCGTTTTACGTCTGCCGCCAGTTCGGTGGGATCCCATTCGGTCCACATATTGATAGCTGCTGAGGAGGGCCAATAGTTCGTACCGATCAGGAATACTTTTTTACCTTCGGGTGTTTGAAACATACCGGTCAAATCCGCTTTCGAAAAATAAGGTTAGCAAAAAACTTAGCTACTTTCCCTCTGAACAAATTCGACGGAAATCGTTCGGGTCTGGGCAGGTAGATTGGGATTATCGATGATCTCCCTCAGAAGTATATAGGCTTCCCTGCCGATCGTAAATTTGGAAACTCGCACCGTGGATAGACGCGGCGACTGAAATTCGGATTGTGGAATATCGTCGAAACCGACTACGGCAACGTCATCCGGAATTCTGAGTCCCAGGCTCTGAATTTTGGACATGACGCCGAAAGCCGTTGTGTCGTTACAGCAAAAAATCGCGTCCGGTCGTGGTTGCTGACTTAATATTATTTCAGCCCCGTTTTCCCCTATGAGACGGGAAGTTTCCGTTTTTTCAAGGTAGATATATTTATCAGCATCGCCATTGGAATTCAAGTCAAAATCTTCCAGTGCTTCTTTATAACCCCGGAAGCGTTCCTTGATGGAGGGGTGGAAAGAGGTTCCCCCGATAAAACCGATCCGCTTTCTTCCGGATTGGATCAGCGTCCGAATGGCGGCATAGGCACCGTTAAAATTGTCAAGAATGATGCTGTTGTAGGATTTTCCCGACAGTCCGTAGTCAATCAGGACGAAGGGAATCATCTGTTCGTCGAGATGTTGAATCAGGGAATGCGGAACCCGCCCGGCAAGTGCTACGCCGTCAACATCGTTGTTTTTCAGATAGCGCGGAAGATCGGTTTTGGGATCGAATTGCGATTTTACCGTGGTCAGCAGGATGTAGTAGTCGCTGCCGCGTACGGCGTACTCCATTCCCAGGAAAATATGGCTGTAGAATTGCTCCACTTCCGAAAAATGACTGTCCCAGACGATATAGCCAATATTGCCGGTTTTCCGCGTTGCGAGTTGGCGGGCGGAATGCAGCGGTTTGTAATTCAACTCCTCGATGATGCCCAGAATTTTGCGGCGTGTTTCCGGAGCGACGTAACCCTTTTGATTGAGAACCAGGGAGACGGTTGAGATGGATACGCCGGCCATTTGGGCGATGTCTTTAATTGTTACTGCCATAATATCTCATATGTGTTATCGAAACGCTTTAATATATCTTATGATAACGTCAAAGTCAAGAGTTAAGTCAGGTGGGCCTTAAATTTAAAAGGAATCCGAGGCTGTATGGCTACATATTATCAGCAAAACCGGTTTGCTACGCCCTGAAATTCGCTGATCTAGCGACCCGAAATGACTTGCGGGATTGACCTGATCTGCCTTGGTCCTCGACAAAAGTTGTAATTAAGAGAAGAATGGGGTGATAAAATATCGAAACGCTTTAATAAACAGGCCTGTTGGAGTACAGGTAAAAGGCACGACGGCAATCACTATAAAAGACTCAGACAGGTTAGAGATTATCCGGTGATTTATGGCTAAAAACAAAAAGGCCCTGCCGAGACAGAGCCTTTAATCTTGACATTTGGACGCGGCTACTTCTTGGTTTTGAAATAATCCCAGACCCCTAAACTCAAGGCGAACAGCAGGAACGTTTGGGCCAGTTCGTTCCAGGCGGCAGCAGATATAATCACCATGCTGTTAATTAATTGAGAGATGATTCCAAGCAGAAAACAAACAGCGCCAGCCAGAATGCTCAAAAAAATTAAATTTTTCATGATTTCTCCATTTGCTATAAATATTACCGACCGCTTAAGAGTATAAGTCGAATTTATTAAATAGTCAATGAAAACCTGTAATATTGTATCGAGAGAAAAAATGAGGCTTAATAAATCGTTTTTGCATATTAATAGAGTTTATTAACAGTCCAAATGGGACCGCCCGAAAGGCTGCTCAGATTTCAAGGCGAAATGCGCTGTTGTTTTTCCGATTCCTTGACTTTATCCCATAGTTTATCCATTTCGGATAGGGTAGAGTCCGACATTTTTTTCCCGGCACCCTGCAATTGCTCTTCGACCGATTTAAAGCGTCGCACGAATTTTTTGATTGTGTTCCGTAAAGCTTCTTCGGTGTTGATGTCGAGGAAACGGGAGAGATTGACAAGTGAGAAGAGCAGATCACCGAATTCGTTCCGCATTTCGGTGTGATCTTTCTGAAGGACGGCTTGCTTGAGTTCATCAAGCTCTTCGTGTACTTTGTCCCAGACATCCCCGACATTTTCCCAATCGAATCCGACTTCGGAAGCTCGCAACTGCACGCGCTGAGCCTGTAAAAGCGCCGGCAGGGACTTGGGTAATCCATCCATCAGAGAATTACGCCCCTCTTTCATTTTGATCTCTTCCCAGTTTCTTTTGATATCGGCAACATTGTTGACTTTCACATCGCCGAATACGTGAGGGTGCCTGCGGATCAGTTTTTCATTGATACTACGAATCGAATCGGCAAGTGTAAACTGCCCTTCGTCTTCACCCAGCGAGGCCTGAAATACGATATGCAGGAGGAGATCACCCAGTTCCTCCTTTAATTTGGAAGAATCCTCCTCATCGATGGATTCAATGACCTCGCAGGCTTCTTCAAGGAGGTAAGGCGTCAGGGATTGGTGGGTCTGAGCGCCATCCCATTCACATCCGCCGGGACCGCGTAAGCTGCGAACAATCTCGATCAGGCGCAGAAATTCATCGCTGACATTTTGCTTATCCATCAAGCCTCGGATCTTTTTCGGTGGTTCCGGAAGAGACGGGTCGTTTCCTGCAAATGTACATATAAGTTTTGCAGCGCAAACATGCGTTTCTTGTGTTGTGCCGTATCGTCTTCGTATCCCATGAGATGAAGCAGGGAATGGATATAGACGGTTACGAGTTCCTTCGTGAAGGTCGTTTCATAGGTTTGGGCATTTTCCCGAATCCGATCGATGCTGATATAAATCTCGCCCTCGATAGCTTCGCGGGCTTCATTAAAATTAAAGCTGATCGTATCCGTAAAACTCTCCTCGTGAAAGTATTTACGTTTCAATTCCAGAAGATCGGCATCGCCGGTCACGATCAGGTTGATTTTTTTTACGTTTCGCTGTTCTTTCTGGACGACAAAGCGGGTTATTCGTTCGAAGCCCGGGTGGAGCAGGAACAGATCCGGATGCATGTTAATAATTTTTAAACAGGGCATTCTTACTTCTTCTTTTGGGTTCCATTCACGGATTTGGGGACATTCTTGCCGGATTCCTGTCCCGGGTACTCGACACGGATATGGTAGATGCCTTTCAGGACGGGGAGAATTCCGTAGTTCTCTTTGATATCACCCTTTATCCGGCGCAGGTCATTGAAAGTCAACGGGCATTGATCCAGCTGTCCCTCTTTCAAGCGCTTTTCGATAATCTGATCGATAATCCGTTCGATATTGGCCATTGTCGGCTTCCCCAGCGAACGGGTTGCGGCTTCGATCGATTCGCAGATCATCAGCAGGCCGGTTTCCTTGGTGAAAGGTTTGGGACCCGGATAACGGAAATCGCTCTCGTTGATGTCCGAACGGGATTCGGCCTGTTCCACGGCACGGTTGTAAAAATATTCCACGCGCATAGTACCGTGATGGCTGGGGATGAAATCGGCCACAGCTTTGGGCAATTTGTATTCTTTGGCCAGACGTAAACCTTCCTTGACGTGATTGATGACAATCAGAGCGCTCAGGTTAGGCGCCAGTTTATCGTGCCGATTTTCATCGTACGACTGATTCTCGACGAAGTACTCCGGTTTCATGATTTTACCGATGTCGTGATAATAGGCGCCGACGCGCGCCAGCAGGGGATTGGCCCCGATTGCTTCCGCAGCGGCTTCCGCCAGGTTGCCAACCGTGACGCTATGCGTAAACGTGCCGGTCGATTCCCTGGCCAGTAGCTTCAGCAGGGGATGATTGAAATCGGCCAGCTCCAGCAGTGTCAGATCGGTTGTGATACCGAATCCGACTTCGAACAAGCCGATAATCCCATAGGTCAGGAAAGGCGCAATGATACCGTTGATCGAGGCGAAAAGCAGGTGATTCAAGGTCGTCGCAAGCGATGAGAATTGCAGCAAGCCCATGACCGAAATGGCAATAACATAGCCGCTGAGAATATAGATGATCGATTGAAAAATCTGGCTGCGATGCCGCAGCCGGCGAACGGAAAAGATCACGAGCGCACTGACGAGGAACGAAGTGATGGTGAAATTCACATCACCGCCCAACTGCGCTCCGAGCAGAACCGAAAGAGCCGCCATGCCCACAAAAGCGACGTTTCCGTCGAACAGAATCGTCAAGGTCATGGCAGCGATTGTGATCGGAATGGCGTATTGCGAAATATGGAAACGGTACACGAAAAGAGCCGTAAGCAGAGACTGGAGGAGGAATGTGATCCCCAAAAGAATGAGCATTTTTCTCTGTTTGGCAATCTCCATCCGGTACGCCAGTAAGAAAATGCTGAAAAATGTCAGGATGATAATAACAAGGGCGAATTGTCCCAGAAAGATGACCGGATCTCCGATAAGCGGCAGGCTGCTGCGGAAGCGACCTCTGATGTTGGTGCGCCGGGCGCGTTCCTTGGATAGCGAATCCAGCTTGCGATAAATTTCCGGTGTGACTTTGGTGTTGGCATCGACAATCTTCTCAGTTTCCAGAACGATACCGCGGCTTATGGGCACTTTACTGATGGCCTCTTCCTGGCGTGACTGAGTGATCTCGTTTTGATAGATCAGGTTTGGTTTCAGAAAGTGAATAATGATGTCATAGCCGACGTTGATGACCTCGATACCGTGTTCGGGATACTGGGTTTGCAGCGCCACTTTGGCTTCCGTCCAGGCTTTCTTCAGGGTCAGCAGGTTATCCGGATTTTCCAGCAATTCCTCGCCGTTCTCCTTGATGGAGATTTCTTCCGACGTGATGTTCACCAGCGGAATATCCATGATAAGTTTTGTGTACAGATTGTTCAGAATCTTGTTCAGTTTCGGCTGCAGATTGGAGGGGTGGAGCGCGTTGCGGGCATCCACCGAGCTGTCAAAAAACGTCTCGAAGATCGTCGAACGGGTATCGAATTTGTACTGCTCTTCCAGTTTATTCCGGGCGTTTAGATAGGCGAGTGAATCGTTCTTGTGCAGCTGTAAAATTTCATCGTATTTTTTCGAATAGCGGTAGCGTCCCAACAGTTTTTTGGAATCATCAAATTTAATTTTTATCACGCGCATTTTCTCAACATCTATGAAAAACTGTTCCAATCGCTTGATTTCAGACTGGGCAGTTTCCCGGTTCTGCGCGAAAACAAAAGGTACTTTCTTGACGGCTTCCTGGCGATCGTGGGTCAGTTCCTCATCCGATTTCAAAATTGGGAAATCGAAAGGCGAGATGATCGTTTCTTTGGTGATGTCGTTAATCTTGTAATTGTATTCGCTGTAATGGTTTTTGGGAAAAGTCAGCGCGATTAACAGGACGAAAATGAAAAAAATCGCCAAGAGCATCGCCTCATTCCGACGCGGTTTGCGAAGTTTTCGATGGTGCGGGTAATAGTATGAAAATGGGCTCATATCAACACCGGTTCTAAGCTAATTGCCTACCATCGGATGGCTGCCGAGGACCAGGTGAATCCGGAGCCGAAAGCTGCCAGGACGATATAGTCGCCACGATGAATTTTATCCTCACCCAGCGCGTCGGAGAGCGCCAGCGGAATGGAGGCGGCCGTGGTATTTCCGTATCGGTCAATATTACTGTAGACTTTTTCTAAGGGTATTTCCAGGCGTTTGGCGACCGCTTCGGTGATACGCTGATTGGCCTGATGCGGAATGATAAGGGTGATATCTTCGCGCGTGAGGCCGTTGGCTTCCATGGCGTTCAGGATGACTTCCGGAAATTTTGTGATGGCGTGCTTGAAGACCTGACGGCCGTTCATTTGCGGATACTGCCGGCCCTGTTTCAGCATCTCCACCGAAATGCGGGGGCTCTCGGACCCCACCGGCGCATCGATCCATAGTTCTTTGGCATAGCGGCCGTCGCCGTAGAGATGGGTGGAGAGAATCTGAGATTCATCATCCGAGCGGCCGACAACCACGGCTCCGGCGCCGTCGCCAAACAAGACCGCGGTATCCCTGCCTTCCGTGGTCAGGTTGAGCCCGACGGATTGGACCTCGACGCCCACCAGCAGAATATTCTTGTACATGCCGGTCTTGATGAACTGGTCGGCGATGGAGAGTCCGTAGACGAAACCGGAACATTGAACGCGGATATCGAGGGTTGGCACGCCGGGAAGCTCGAGCAAGGCCTGTAAAAAACTGCTCGTGCCCGGGAAAAGATGTTCGGGTGTGGTCGTTGCGACGATGATAAAATCGATGTCCGATTTATCGATTCCGGCCTTTGCGATGGCTTGAATACAGGCCGGTAGCGCCAGTTGGGAGGCCCCGGTGGGCGGGGTAACAAATCTGCGTTCACGGATACCGCTTCTCTCAAGGATCCATTCATTGCTCGTATCCATCAGCTTTTCCAGATCGAAATTGCTGACGACTTTATCCGGTACCCGAGATCCCACACCCAAGATTTTACTTTTGAACATTGTGAGAAAACCTCCGTTTAATTCCTGTTGCCATTTGAAAAATGAATATCTTTTACGTTCAATTGAATTTCTTTAAGTCCTCTCCATTCATTTTCTTCGATCACAAAGGCAATATCCAATGGCCGGTTACTGATCAGCATTTCGTAGAGGTCAGCCTGTTTCCAGCCAATGGCGCTAATGACGATTCTATCCTGACAGGCTTTGAATTTTACATGATTTTCACCGATAATTCTAGGAATTCCTGAAATCGTAAGATTCCGGCTATAAAAAATCGGCCGCATATTCCCCGGTCCGAAAGGCGCCAGATTGCGTAAAAAATCGATCGTGGCCTGATTGACGTGTTGAAAAAGAATTTCTCCATCGATGGTTAACTCGGGATTCAACATGGAATCGTCAATGTAGCCGGCGGCGATTTTTTTTAGACGAAAACGGAACTCCTGGATATTGTTCTCCGAAATGGTCAGACCGGCCGCCATTTTGTGCCCGCCGTATGAATCCAGCAGGTCGGCACATTCCGAAAGGGCGGCATAGAGGTCAAAGCCGGGTATGCTGCGCGCCGAGCCCTTGCCGACCTTATCATTAAAGGAGATCAGGATTACCGGCCGGTTATAGATTTCCTTCAGTTTGGAGGCTACGATGCCGATTACACCTTGGTGCCAGGAGGTATCATCCAGAATAATGATCTTATCCTTGTCGAGATCGTGGGTTGCATTCAATTGTAAAATAGCGCTATCAATGGTCGCTCTCTCGATGCTTTGCCGGTGCCGGTTCAGTTGGTCCAGCAGCTGGGCCAGATGATTGGCCTCTTCGCGGTCTTCCGATTTCAGGAGATTGATGGCATTAATAGCATCGCCGAGGCGGCCGGCGGCATTCAGCCGGGGAGCAATGCCGAAGACAATATTCACGACGCCGATCCGTTTGTTGAAGAAACCGGAAACTTCGAGTAGCGATTGCAGTCCCATTTTTTGGGAATCGTTTAAGTATTCGAGCCCCTTGGAAACGATAATCCGGTTCTCGTCCAGAATGGGAACAATGTCGGCGGCTGTGCCGACTGCAACCAGGTCGAGGTGCTTATACAGATCTTCCATCGGCAGATGGTTGCGTATGGAAAAACCCTGCAGAAGTTTGAAGGCTACTCCCGCACCGCAAAGCTCTTTGAACGGATAGGAATCGTCGCTGCGTTTCGGATCCAGGATCGCCATGGCCCTGGGTAACGTCTCTCCCGGTTCATGATGATCGGTTACGATCACGTCGACATCATGGGCATTGGCATAGTCGATCTCTTCAATCCCGCTGATGCCCGAATCGCAGGTAATAACCAGGCTGCATCCGGCCTTTATCGCAGTATTAATTCCTTTCCTGGAGAGACCATAGCCCTCTTTCTCGCGGTCGGGTATGTAGAAGAGCGTATCCAGCTTCAGATTATGCAGAAAGAGATAGAGCAAAGTCGTGGCAGTGGTCCCATCCACATCGTAATCGCCGAAGATGGCAATTTTCTCATCGTTCTTGAATGCCAGCGTTAATCGATCGACAGCCTTGTCCATGTCCGTCATGAGGAACGGGTCGTACAGGTCTTCAATTCGGGGATTGAAAAATTTATCGATTACATCAGGAGATTCAAGACCCCGGTTTAGAAGCACAGCCGCAATAACCTGGGGGATATTGCGCAATTGCGCTAATGTTGCTGTTTTTTGGGTATCTGACTCGCGTATATTCCATTTATATTTCATCGAAATAAAATTTTCTGAAGTTGGTCGATAAGCCGAATTCTGTATCCCGATCGCTCGGGACGGCAGCCATTTATCTACTTACAGCCTTGCGACTGAAGTTAAGCGATCTACCCGGGACATTGACGAGATGGACGGTCTCATATCCCTGCTTGATCTTGCTCCGGGAGGGGTTTGCCCAGCTTCCGGTCTCGCGATCGGAACGGTGCGCTCTTACTTTAATCCCGCTTGATTGCAGGACGCACCTTTTCACCCTTATCCCGACTTTCATCGGGACGGTATCTTTTCTGTGGCACTTTCCTTCAATCATCTTGACTCCGGATTACGGAGCTCCCTGTCCTGCGGAGTTCGGACTTTCCTCCCCACACCGGACGGATCCGGCATAGAGCGACTGCCTGACCAACTTCAGAAAATTTCCTCTTCGCCTCCGGATCGGATTTCGCTGGCATCGGTGTCCCAATACAGCATTCTGCCGCAGAATTCGCAACGATTAATCTGGTTGCCTGCTCGAATTTCAACGATCTTTTGCGGCGGCACAATCTTATGACAGCCGCCACAGGAGACTTGAGCAGGAATATATTCAATATTCCCCTTTTTATCCACTTTTTCTTCAAATATCTGCTGGATCGGAACGATGGCGATTCCGTCTTTTGCCTGAGCAATCCGGGTGTATTCCCGGATGAAGCGCGATGAGATTTTTGATACTAAAATTTGGCGCTCAATGTTTAATTTTCCCTGGATATCACTGGTCTTCTGATTGGTATGATTCAGCTGCTTTGTTTTTTCGGCGATCTCCTTGACCTTCTTCTCGTAGGTCAGTTCTTTCATCTTAATGCTCTCGGCCAGGCGTTCCTTCTCTTCATTGAGTTCGAGAATCGAATATTCCGCCTTATCGATATTTTGCTTTTTTGTATCGATCTCGGAAGTTAAAGCGTCGTATTCCTTATTGGAAGTGACGAGATAAAGTTGATCCTGATATCTATGAAGATACGTTTTGTCATCCTCGATAGATCCTTCCAGTTCCTTGGCTTCGAGGATTATCTTTGCTTCGCGGTTTTTCTCTTTTTTCAGGCCGTCCTCTAACTCTTTAATCTCCTGTTTAAGGCCCTCGACAAGTTGCGGGAGATCTCCTTTCAGATCATCGATTTCCAGAAGTTGATTATCGATTTTTTGCAGATCGATAATGTACTTGAGTTCTTTTAACATCATACCTCCATCTGGTTTGAGCCCAAAAATGAAAATTGCACCGGCTGAGGTGCAATTTCTAAATATTTTTGATATGTTTCTATTCTTTTGGATGCTTTCAATTTCTCTCCTGGTGAAGTGGGCGATATCCGATTTGAACGGATGGCCTTCCCGATGTGAACGGGACGCTCTGACCAACTGAGCTAATCGCCCAGTAATGTATACCTAAATTGAAAAAGCACGAAAATTTAGCTAAAATCGATGACTAAATCAATATTCTTGAATGCGAGAATAAAAAATAATAGTCAAGATAGACGGAAGAACGATCCGCTATGAAGATTTTTGCGGATGCCGGTGCCGGTGCAACTGAAGACCCCGGTCGACGGCATATAACCCGATTGAGCAGCATAATCCGATGAAAAAAGGCTGAACAGACAGCGGAAACAGGGGCTCATCGAAAGAACCGCGGAGGATGCCGATCGCGTACCAGGTCAGCGTCATCAGGGCAGTAATCAGCATCGTTAAAAATGCACCCGGCCGGCTGAGGCTCATCGCCGGAAAGAAACCGGCTATCAGGGGAATCAGCAGGGAGGGAATAATCACTGTTCCCAGCACAAACCACATCTTCACAACCGACGGTATAAAAAAAACCAGGACTGCTGACAGCCCGATTGTTACAATAAGTCCGATCTGCGTGGCGGATTTGATACGCTGCGTACCGGTCAGACGCCAGATGAAATCGCGCCCGAAGGTTGTGGCCGAAAGAAAGCTGTTGGAATCTAGCGTGGACATGATTGTGGCCAGCAAACCCACGAAAAATAATCCCCGGAAAACAGGCGGTAGCAGAAATTCGCCAATCCTGGGGAAGGACATGAGCGGTTCGATACCACTCAACAGTGCTCTCGCATACAGACCGGTCGCGGTCGTGAGAAAATCAAAAACGATCCAGAACAGAACCGACAATAAAATTCCGTACCGGGCTGTTTGCGGGGTGCGGGCCGCGAAACAACGTTGATAAAAACCGGGATCGACAAAGGTCCAGAAGGCGATAAAAAACCAGACGACCAGGTACTGATATCCCATGCCGCCAGTCGGATCGAAGTGGGCGGGCGGAAGATGGGCTCGCAGGAACCGGATCCCGCCGAATTGTGAAAATGCCGAAACCACGACGATGAAAAAGCCGGCGAACATGAGCAGAAATTGAAAAATATCGGTTCGGACGACCGCACGAAATCCACCCCGGAGAACATAGATCGTTGAGAAGACCGTCGTGACCAGGAAAGCCACCCAGAAGGGAATACCGAAAAAAGCACTGAATAGAAGCGATGTCATCAGAAAGTGCGGGGCGGGCGTCACCAGGATGAAAATAAGAATGCTCCCGAAGAGACCGCTGGATTTTCCATGACGATTGTATAGAAGGTCGGGAATGGTAAATTGCCGCGATTTCTGAATTCTGGGTGCCAGCAGCAGGGCGAAGACGATGGCGAAAATGTAATACGGCAAACCCTGTGTCATCCAGCTTAGGATACCGAAACCGTAGGTGAATTCGCCGATTCCCAAAATTCCGCCGTACCAGGTGGCGACCAGAGTGGCAGTAAAGGCCGGCAGGGAGAGGCGTCGTCCTGCGAGCAGATAATTTTCGGTTGAGGAGATTTTATCCCGGCTGCCGCTAAAGCCAATGACCAGCAGCAGGATCAGATAAGCCAGGATAATCCCGACATCCGGCACAGAGAGAGCAATTCTGTCCATTACTGCACTTTAACCCGGATAACCAGAATCGTTCCTTTCTGGAATGCAATCTCGATTTCGTCGAACCGGACGATATTACTGATACCGCGTGAGCCCGTTGCGAGTGTCTCTCCTTGCAGCGGAAAGGCCAGGCCCTCCGTCCGAACGTCCCAGGCTGTTGGAAAGCCGAAAAGGGAGATGGTTTCGCCGGGGGAACTTCGAATCCGGTAGCTACCATTACGCAGAATAAAAATTTCGGAAGTCGCCGTGATTGTTAAAATCTCGGCCTTTCGGGAGTATTTTTTCATGATCTGCAGCGTAGCCAGGGAATGATCCTCACGCCTGCCCATTGAGCCAATTAAAAGAAAACGATGATGTTTGCGCCCGATCAGGTGGCGCAGGGTTTTTTCCAGGTCATTCTCTTCCTGCGAGAAAATCCTTTTAATCTCCGTACCGCAGGCGCGAAAATACTCCAGATCCTCGCCGCTAATCGAATCCATATCGCCGATGATTAGATCGGGTGATAGGCCGAGCTCACGGGCATGGCGACTACCGCCGTCGGCGCAGGCGATGTAGCTGATATTTTCTAGATAATCATGATAGCGTTCGGGTGGAGGACAATTGCTGCTGCCAATTACGAGGCAAATCTCTCTCTTGGCAGAAAATGGGGCGGTATTGAACAAAGCAGGTGCGTCCGGTTAATTCTAGGATTGAATCGTGTCGTAAATTTCAAGCGCGTTGGCCCGCATGTGCTCGGTGAATTTGGCTTTATCGATGCGGAAACGAAATTCGGGAATATGGACTTCAACCTCTTTCAGATACTCTTTGGAACGAAAATAACGGATATAGTCTTTGGTCAGCGGTAAAATCAGGTAACCGGGTTCCCATGTGAAAATCTGATTATCAACGGTGTTGATAATACAGTCATAATAGGATGCCCAGGCGGCTGTGTAAAAAGAATACTTCGAGAGTAGATCTTGGTTGATACGTCTGAGGATGGCCTGATGCACCGGATTAACAAAAACAAAATCCCGTGCGAAAATATAAGCGGTGTGATAGTAATTGGGTTTGGCCACCATGCCTTCCAGGGCCAGGCGCCGCGTCATGATGATCAGCAGTTCCATCAGACGGTCACCCAGGCCCAGACCAGGATAGGACTGTCCGGGCAGCCGCGGCCGGCGCGCTGAGAACTCGATCGCCGGATTCTGCAGAAGCAACCACTCGATCTGCAGGAGTACGGGATCACGTTCGGGAAAATTCGACAATATTCCTTCCTGAAAGTGGATCGGCCCCTGTTTCAGGACCAATTCGCATATCTTTTTTTCAGTCAATGGTTTGTCGTGAAAAAGATAAAGACGGTGGCAATGCGGATCGGATGAATCCAATTGCATACAGATATTTTTCAAGCCTATTTTAGCCAGTAGTTTAAGAAAACCGAAGGCCTCCAGCACCCGCAGAATTCCCTTCTCGCTAAAAACGCCCATCAGGAAGTTGGATGAGGAATTGACCCGGCCGTCCGAAACGAGATTGTCGAGGGAGAGTTGATCATCGTTGACTCCTCCCTGAATATCGGCCAGAGTTAGTCTTTTGGCAATTTTACGGTATTCTTTACGGTATTTTGTCATAAATATTTGGTTCGTAAGTTACAAATGGAATTTTAACGAACAACGATAATTTTGGAGTTTTTGCCTTTTACTACTCTGCCGATCAGGGCGGCTTCCGGGACGCCATTGCGATGTAAATCATCCAGCAAGGATTGACTCTGCGCTTCGGGTACAGCTATCAGAAGTCCGCCGGATGTCTGGGCGTCGCAAAGAATGAGTTTGGTTAATCTGGAAATCGTGCTACTCCACTCCGTTTTCCCGGTGATGAAATCGAAGTTGGCCTGAGTTCCGCCGGGGATGGCATCCAGCCGCGCCATCTCAATCGTCTCTTCGATGAGAGGTACCTGATCGGCCTGAACAATCGCAGCGTTATCGCCCGGGCTCATCATTTCCGACAGGTGCCCGAGTAGCCCGAAACCGGTAATATCCGTGCAGGCATGAACGGGATACTCTGATGCAATTGAAGCTGCTTTCTGATTTAGCATCACCATCAGGCGGATGATCCTCTCCCTGGTTTGATCGCTCAGCAATTTTCGTTTCAGCGCGGTTGTCAGAATGCCCAGTCCGATCGGCTTGGTCAGAATCAGCACATCGCCGATCCGGGCGCCATTGTTCTTTAAAATTTTTTCGGGATGAATTGTTCCGGTAACAGCCCATCCGAATTTCGGTTCGTTGTCTTCCACGCTGTGCCCGCCGAGAATCGGAATTCCAGCCTCGGCAGCGATGGAATGGGCTCCCAGCAGGATCCTTTCCAATACCTCCATCGGCAGTCTTTTTTCGGGGAAAGCGACGATGTTGAGCGCGAAGAGCGGCCTGGCCCCCATGGCATAGATATCACTCAAGGCATTGGCTGCGGCGATGCGTCCGAAATCGTAGGGGTCGTCGACAATCGGCGTAAAAAAATCGACGGTGGAAACCAGCGATGTTTCATCGTTCAGACGATACACAGCCGCGTCATCCGAATTCTCGAAAGAGACTTGGATGTTGGCATCCGCATACGTGGCTAATTTATGCAGAATTTTCTCGAGATTCTGGGGGCGAATCTTGCAGGCACAACCCAACCCATGCGTAAACTGGGTCAGACGGACATCATCCGTTTCGATGAAGACCGGCTTTGAACTTTTCACCGACAATCGCGAGGCGGCCGAGGAGATGATTTTAACCGCCTGACGGATTTCGTCTTCAGTCGTGCTTCGTCCGATGGAGAAGCGGATGCTGCTCAGAGCGCGTTCGTTATCGAAGCCCATGGCTTTGAGAACATATGAGGGAGCGACGCTGTCGGCATGGCAGGCGGCGCCGGCCGAGGCCGCAATTGCGGGAATCGCGGCCAGAAGTGTGTTGGCATCGATCCCTGGAAAATAGAGATTGGAGGTATTGACCAGGCGGTGATCCGGGTGCCCGTTGAGGCGGATATCGCCCAATGCCTGCCGCAATTCCTGCTCGAAGAGGTCGCGAAGTTTCCGAATTTGGCCGGTGATGCGGGGTTCCTCCCGTCTGAAAGATTCGGCGGCGGCACCCAGCCCAACGATTTCGAGTACATTCTCGGTGCCTGCCCGCAATCCCTGCTCGTGACCGGCGCCGTGGATTAGCGGCGGCAGCGTCAGACCGTTCCTCAGGTAGAGCGCACCGATGCCTTTCGGAGCGTGCATTTTATGTCCGGCAATGGAGAGCATGTCGACGCCCAGCGCCCTGACATCGACGTGAAGTTTCCCGACTGCCTGGGCGGCATCGGTATGCAAAGGGATGTGATGCTGCCTGGCGATCGCAGCGATTTCCGCGATCGGTTCCAGCGTGCCGACTTCGTTATTCGCCAGCATGATGCTGATCAGGATCGTATCCGTGCGGAGGGCCTTTTCGATGTTGGCGGGGTCGATCAGGCCGAATTCATCCACCGGGATATAGCTGACGTCAAAATTGTGTTTCTCAAGATAGCGGCAGACTTCCAGGACGGCCGGGTGTTCGAAGCTGCTGGTGATGATATGCCCGCTCCGGCGAAGTTCGGCGATGCCTTTAATCGCCATGTTGTTCGATTCGCTGCCGCCGCTGGTGAAAATAATCTCTTCCGGTTGAGCGTTGATGAGATCGGCGAGCTGCCGGCGCGCCTGTTCCAGGGCGCGTTTATTCCTTTGTCCGTAGACATGCGAGCTGGATGGATTGCCAAAACCATCCTCGAGAAAGGGCTTCATGGCCTGCACGATTTCGGGCAGCAGTGGGGTACTGGCGTTGTAATCGAGATAAATCGTTTCCATTATTTTCTTTCTCCGAGAAGACGGGATATCTTATTCCATCAATAAGCTCAGATCCAGACCCTTGACTGAATGCGTGATGGCGCCGGCCGAGATGACATCCACGCCGCTGCCGGCGTAGTCCGCGAGATTTTCCAGGCTGATGTTGCCGGAAGCTTCGAGCAGGACTTCATCATAATGTCCATTCTGCTGCAATTCGGAAACCATTGACATAATAGTCCCCGGCGAGAAATGGTCGAACATGATGATTTTCTGAACCGGATGACCAAGCGAAATAAAAATATCGAGCATCTGGCGGAATTCCGGAATTGTGCTAACCTCTATTTCGATAAATTTCAGGTTGGGATGTTTCGTGGCGATTGTCTGCAATGCTTCCCGAATCGCAGCGGTTCCTCCGGATTGCCTCAGAATCGCCAGGTGATTTTCTTTCAGCATGGCGGCGTCGTGCAGGTTAAGCCGGTGGGTCAGGCCGCCGCCGCGCTGGATCGCGCGTTTGTCCAGGAGGCCCCACAGTGTTTTCCGGGTCCCGGCGATGAAAGTCCCGGTGTTTTCGATCTTCCGGACATAAGCGGCCGTTGTAGAGGCAATGCCGCAGAGCCTCTGCAGGATATTGAGGATGCTGCGTTCCAGTTTGAGGATCGATCCGCTTTTACCGGAGAGGGTCAGGACGATATCATCTTTTTGGACAAAGTCGCCGTCCGTATATTCGCTTTCGGTTTGCAGACCCCGGGTGCTTAGGATGTAGCGAATTTCAGTCAAACCGGCCAGGATACCGGATTCTTTGGCAACGATGCGGGCCCGGGTCCGTTGCTGAAAGGCCGATTCAGGGTACTGGGATATGTCACCATCCCGCAGGTCGCTACGCAGAAAGCGATCGAAGAAATCTTCCAGGAAACTGCGATATTCCGGATTTTGCATAGACAGGATTTCACCGGCATCGAAGCTGTTTCTGATCCTGGTCTGGCGCGCTGTGATAGTATTCATACTGATCCTTTATTCCGACTGCTATAAATATATCATTCCGGAGGAATTTATGCTATGTATCTGTACGCGAAAATTGAACGGGAATAATCGGCGAAGAGCGTATAATTGCGCCGGCAAACGATGTTTTTAATCAGATTCCAGCACCTCTAACATCCGATCAGCGACGAAGCGGTTGCCCGCATCGCTGAGATGGACACCATCATAGGTCAGAATTCCTTCGGAAAGCATTTCAGGATTATTGGCTTTCAGATAGTCGATAAAGGCACGGCGCAGATCACACAGTTTGATATTTTCAGCGGCGGCGACATTTCTCGATATTTGCGCATATTCCTCAAGCAGCGGATCCAGCGGATTGCTGCCGTCGGGTTTTTCCCCGATGACGCTCGGTGTGCAGAGAATGACGCGCGCGCCGATGCTCTTGATGCTCCGGATTATGCGGATCAATCCATCCCGGTACTCGTCGCGTGGAGTTCCGTAATGCCCGGGAAGAACGGAATGCCAGACATCATTGACGCCGATGTAGATCACGACAGTCGTGGGTTGCCGGTCCAGCACATCCCGTTGGAGACGCGCCAGCAGATCGGGGACCTTGTGCCCGCTGATCCCGGCGCCGATGAGTTCGAGAGCGGGATATTCCGGCTTCAATTGCTTCTGCAGGAGCGTGATATAGCCGTTCGGTTTGATCCCGAGTTCTGTGATGGAGTCTCCGAAGAACAGGATTCTCTTCTCGTGCCGTGCCGGTTTTAGTGTGCACATCGGTTCTACCAATGTCAGCAATGAGATGGATAGAATCATTACTATATTTTCCATTCTCGTGTTTTTCACGATTGTTTGCCCTTTTGCCAATCCGATTTCAGGATACCCATCACCCAAAAATCACAGTACTCATTGTTGTGAAACATGGCCTGTCGCAGCAAACCTTCCTGAACGAAACCGACCTTTTGGTAAATCGCGATCGCGGGCCGATTTCCCGCGAACACATGCAGCTGGATGCGATTGAGATTCAACGTCTCGAAAGCGTAGTCGACCATCATGCGGGTTGCTTCCGTTCCAAATCCCCGGCCCCAGGCTTTCGGATCGAGGATTGCCAGGTAAAAAACGGCAGCGCGGCTCAGATAATCGATCCGGTAAAAAGCAGACTGGCCAACTGGCTTGTCGGTGGCTTTATCCATGACGATAAAGACGATGCTCTCCAGCGATTGAATCCAGTTCTGGATTTTACTGCGTATCTTTGAAATCTCGGTGGGTAGCCCGATGAACAGCGTTTCGCGCACAAGGGGATTGTTCTCGCCGCCGGATATAAATTCGGCGTCCTCCTCCGCAACGGATCGCAGATATGTTTTTTCACCGATTAAGAAAGGACTTTCCATATCAACCTGGTATTCATAAAAATGTAAAATTAAAGTGGAACATTCAGCGGTTCCAAAGAACAATGATGCAAGATAAGCGATGTGGAAAGGAATCTCCGAAACGCCGCGATCAACAACCCCAGATTTTCCAGATCAGGATATAGAATAAAAGGCATCCGGCCAGTATTAACAGACCGGTCCGCATCCCCTGGGTGATCTTGCGTCTTCTTTTTCTGTGTACTTTGGCCATATTTAACGCAATCCTCCAGATTTATTCATTTGAGAGCACAAGAAAATATTTACCGCGTTTTGCCATGTGGTTGGCCGTACAGAGCCAGATCGAAAGCCACATCAGGGAAAATAATACACCTAAGAGCATACCTGCAAGTACATCGAGCGGAAAATGAACGCCAACGTATATCCGGCTAAATGAAACAAGAATCACTATACCCGTAAACCAATATTTGTAGCGTCGGAAAAAGAAACTCAGGATCGTCATGGCGGCTGCGATATTGGCCGCATGATTGGAAGGAAAACTGTAGCGGCCCCCCTTGCCGACCAGCAGGCGCGCATCCTGAAACTGGTGGGAGGGACGTATTCGTTTTACGGTCGGTTTTATGATACGGTAGCACACAGGATCGGAGGTAGCAACGGCCAGGATAAGCAGAAGGGCGGCAAGGCGGGATCGTTTGTTTCCGAATATGAGCATACCCAGCCAGATTATCAGGATCGGCAACGCCCAGAACCATTGATTGGTTATGATGGGCATCAGCCAATCGAAGACAGGATTGGCGATTCTAACATTCAGAAAGTAGAATAGGGCTGTATCCAAACGCAGCAATAGTTCCATCATAGTACCTTACGTTGATCCCGTGTAGTTCACCTGCGGAAATTTAGGGTAATTGTAATAAGTTTCAAAAGCATTCATGATTTCCACCGAATCGGTATTAAAAGGCCGCTAGCAGGTGGAATTTCTTTTAACGGCTGGCGTTTTTCGCGGAGGCCGATGCAAATCCTTGATTTCCATTAGTGTATCATTTTCAAGAGTTTTTATTTATATTATTTCGATTTAAATAAGGGATCTAATGGCTCTGTGCACGTCGGCCGGTTTTCTTTTTTTGTTACATAGGAAATGCCAGCCGGTTTTCGGCCGAAAATAATTCCCGGATCGCAGCCCGGAGCGGGTAGGTGGACCGTCGAACGGTGCAGCAATAGGCGTCAGCAGCAGAGAATTTTTCGGCAGAAGAAGAACGCTATTGGCGGGATTTAATGAGAAATTATGCAAAAAATATTGTTCTGATTTTTATCTCGGTGGTCGTTTTTCTGTTCATTTTTATTATTGATACTGCGTTTTATCACCTGCCATCGTTCATACGCATCTACCGTTATGAACGCGAAATTGCCGTCCTCATCGCCTTTTTGATCTTCTTCCCCGTACTGAAAAAATACTTTCGCTATAAAAAACTCAGTTTGCAGAGCTGCTTGATCGTACTGGGTGTGAGTAACTTCTTCATATTGATTAGTATATTTTTGCCGCAACTGATCTTGCGAAAACACCTCGTGCTCTGGGGCAACAATCCGTTTCTGGCGGAAAATCCGCTGGTCTGGAATATCGTCTCCACGGTCTGCGCCATCTGGGTGGTATTGGCCCTCATTTGTCAACTTTTGGCCATGTGGGAACTGGTCGCGCTGCACCAGGATCAGTTCGGTGTCAGGGTTTTCAGAATACTTATCGTTCTGATTGTCGGTGTATCGATAGGTCTTAACCTGGTCGAAGATCGATTTTCATATGAACCGATAGAAGCCTTCTACATGAATCCCGGTCTTCGCTCCCTGACGCTGATCGGTTTGATCATCGTGGTTTTTGTGCTGAATTCCATCCATAAGCCCTGGATCGATGTCCTGAGCAAACGCCATAAACTGGTTGTCTTTCTTTTCCTGCTGATTGTTGTACCACTCACGGGCTACGCCTATTTATCGCGTTTTATGACTCCCGTATTCTCCTACAGCGTATCGGTGAAGTGGTTTTCGATTATGAGTCTGGGTTACTTGATCTTTTACGGAGCGCTCAGCAATATCGGTCTGCTTTTCCGGCTGCCGACGGCGGAGATGTACGATCGGGTGACTAAAGATATGAGTTCCTTTGCGCTTGTCAATCAGATGATCAGCGAGAAGCATTCGGCTCAGGAGATTATCAGTACGATTACCTTGCATGCCCTCAAATCGACCAAATCCGATGCCTGCTGGCTGGAGCTGCAAGATATCGAGGGTCAAGAGTGGACTACTCCCGCAGCTATCAATCTTAGCCGGGAGGCGATTGAGGTACTGCCGCGGATCGGTTTATCGCATATTGTAAAAGAGACCAAGGATTCTATCTTCATTCATGATACGGGGCGCGATGAGCGTGGGCACAACCTGCGTTTGTACAATTTGCCCTGGCGATCGGTGATTGCCGTGCCTCTGATGAAAAAGGGTGAAGTTCGGGGAATACTGTACGTATGTAAAAATAGCCGCTACGGATACAGATCCAATAACCTGAAGACAATAGAAATGTTCGTTCACCAGACCCAGATCGTGCTGGATACCCAGCGCGAGAGGGAAGGAGAAGCAGAGGCAGAGGAATCGCCGGCCATTGAAGCGTCTGATAGATTAGAAACCGGAAGCAGGGAATTCAACCGAAATTTGATCCCTAAGCTGGATTGTGTCGGCATCGATATCATCGATATTTGTAACGAACGGATCGTACCATTCTGGGATTTTTTCTCCTCTTCCGAAGGAAAAGTGCTTTTCATCAATGTAATCTGTTACCGGGCGGGCGACCGGAATGGACTTTGGCTACCCGAATTGCGCGGCATTGTTCACACCCTTTTTCGGATCGAGAATGCCGTGGAATCTATTCTGCTCAAAGCGTTGGAGATACTGGGAGAGAAGGAAATCCAACCCCGTCCGGAGCGAATGTTCGTGGGAGAAATGGACCTCGCTTCGGGAATCGTGACCCTCACAACGCAGGAAGACATCGTCATTATCCATTATAAAACCATGAAAAATGCTCTTAAAATATACGAACTGGCCGGTCTTCAGGGAGATTTCAAGGGAGTCTCGGAGCCTAATACGGTTGCGCTGAACCTATTACCCGAAGACCGGCTGCTGGTCTTAAACTCCGACGAATTATATCTGAATACCGATTCCCTGAAGGAAGTATTTTCAGACAGTAGCGCCGAAAATCTAATAGCAACCACGGCCCGTCTGGAATCGGTGATTTGCAGGCAGAATGAAAATAAGATTGTTATGGGCGTCCTTATTGAACGGTATCCGCAAGCATAATTCTCAAGCGAACAGAATTCTTATTCCGTGATCGGTTTGGTGATGTAGATCAGTGGTTCCTGTTCCAGATTGATGCGCTTGGGCGGTTCGATGGCATTGCCATCGGAATCCTGTATGACATCCACAACGGGACGAACGGAGCGGTTTTGATTGATGGATATGACTTTGGCGATTTCACCGCTGCTCAGCTGCACCAGACTACCGACGGGAAACATCGAAATCACACTGATCAGAGCGCGAATGATTTTCGGATTGTACTGCTTGGCGTTTCTTTCCATGATCTTCTGAATCGCATGGTAGGTGATGAATCCGGGGCGATAGGCCCGTCCGTGAACCAAGGCTTCAAACACATCGGCGATACCGACGATTTTAGCATACTCGTGAATTTTATCGCCTTTCAGACCGCGCGGATAACCGGAGCCGTCTTCCCGTTCCTGTTCCTCGTAGACCGTTTCAAGGATATAGGGGTACTCGTTTCGTAAGTGCTCGACGAGTTTGAATCCTGTTGAGGGGTGTTCGCGGATGTAATCGAATTCAGCCGGGGTGAGTTTTCCGTGCTTGAATAGGATTCGGTTTGGAACCTGTACCATACCCACGTCATGGAGCAGGGCGGCGAGTGTCACTTCCGCCTGTTTCTTCTCATCATATTTGAATCCGCGAGCGATTTTCGCGGCGAAGATAGCAACATTGACCGAATGAGAAATCAACCAGGTGGCGAATCTTTTACGTTGAATCGCTTTTAAAAAGAGAGTTTCACTAAGTTTGATGGATTCGCACAGACTCGGAGCCAGTTTCTCGAGAGTCTTCGGATTTATGGGCCGTTTGGCTTTAATGTCGTCAACAACCTCGCCCATAGCGCGGTGGAGTTCCATATACAATTGAGTGGCGTACTTTTCCTCTTCCGTGCTTTCCATCTGGCGTACTTTCGGATGGATCGGAAGTCCTTTTATATCCGTAGCACTCTTTTCTTCTTCTTTTTCCTCGCTGGATTTCATTTTTTCCCGGATTTCATTCCGGAACGCTTCGAGATTGCGAACATCGGTTTGACTGAGCGCCTTGCCGCTGGTTTGCTGTTCGGGCGCCGGTTTTTTTAGCTCGGGTTGAACAACCGGACGCTGGGCCGCGGGTTCCGGATTTACGATGGTCGGCTTCGGTACCGGAGTGGGTTTTGAGACCTCTTTGGGCGGTTCAACGGGTTTACTGACCTGAGTGGCTTGCGGGACTGCAGTTTCTTCCTGAGGGCCTGGCTCCGGTTTTTGGATTTCTGCCGGGGTGATGATATTTCTGCGTCTCCTGCCTCTTGACAGAGATTCCTGATCGGGCTCAGGAACAGCGGCCATCTGGCTGCGCAGCGCCTCTTTCAGGGCATCCAGGCCACCGAAACTGGCCGGTTCGACTTTCGGCTTTTCCTCAACCGGTTGCGCTGGAGTTGCCGCGGGTTCCGGCTTCCGGAGCGGTGGAGACGTTGCATAACCTGGTTTTGCTTCGGGAGCGGGAATTGACGATTCCTCCTCTTCGCCAGATCTGAAAGATTTAAACAGAGCATTCTTAAAGGAATCGGAACCACTGAGTCCGATTTCAGGAACCGGGTTCATCGTTTTTATTTCCGGTTCAGGAATGGTTTGGGTCTGATTCTGACTATTTTTTACCTGGGAATCGGAGGAAGCCTCTTCAATCTGGATATCATCCTCCGTCTCCGATTCGACCTCGGTATACTGGATTCCGCTGAGACTATCCTTGATTGCATTTTTTATGAAATCCGAATCGCTAAAGCCTGTTGAAGGCATATCTCGTCCCTCATTTTTTGCTTGAAAACTTGATGTCATTTCCTTCTCATGGACAGGCGTACGTGTCACGGTTTGTTCCCGTAAACTCTCGGTTTCGGTGCCGGTCTTTTTATCAGTACGATCCCCTTCCGTTCCCGCATTGTTATTTTGATTAACGAGTGAGATGTATTTCGGATCTGCAGCTAGTTTTTGCAGATTGTTCTGGAATATTTTTTTCAGAGAAGTCGAATTACTGAAACCCAGAAGCGTCGAACTGTTCTCCGGTGCTTCTGTTTGGATCTGTTCCTCTTCCTGTTTATCTCCGACATCCTGAAGAATCTCCCTTGTAAATTTTACAAGGTTTTTCATACTGGGCATTAATGTCTGCCTTCTGATGAGATAACGCTTTGAATGAGTTGTCCATCGATCATTTGCATCTGTTTGCCAAAACCGATCACCAGACTCAGATCGCAAATATCGTTGATAATCCGCGGCGTACCCTGGGAGTACTGGTAGATTTCCTTAAACGCATCCGCTGTGAACATTGAATTTTCCCGGCCGGAAATTTTAAGACGATGTTTGATGTAGGCAGTCGATTCTTCATAAGTGAACCGTTTCAGATGATAGCGAATCGAGATCCGCTGGTTCAGCTGCGGTAGTTTGCGGATCGAATCGGCCAGTTCGGGTTGACCGACAAGAAAGAGAGTCAGGAGATAGCGGTCGTTGAGTTGGAAGTTCAACATCAGCCGCAGCTCTTCAAAAACCTCCAAATCATTGATAACCTGGGCTTCGTCAAGAATAATGATCGTATGTTTTTTCTTGCGGGCCGTCTCGAACAGAAAATCATTAAAACTGTGTAGCATATGCAACCGAACCTCGTTGCCAACTTCGATTTCCAATTGATACAATATTTCATGGATCATTTCGTTGGCCTGTACGCGTGGGTTCGTCAGGAAAGCAATTTCAAATTGTCCGCCCGATAATTCGGTCATGATCGTATGCATGAGAAGAGTCTTACCACAGCCGTATTCTCCGGTTAAAAGAGCGGCGCCTTTTCTGGATTGAATGGTATAGAGTAACCGCATCAGGGCTTCATCATGCTGTTTAGAATGAAAAAGGAATTTGGGATCGGGGGAGTTCTCGAACGGTTTTTCTCTTAGATTCCAATATTTTGTGTACATAGCGCCTTCTCTTCTTATTTAATCCTGTAAAAATAGAAAAACATTTGAATTAAAAAAACTATTTTATGTCTCCGTTGCGTTTTTCTTGATAAATCATAAAGGCCGTGATGAGATAGAAGATGATGAGGGCCATGCTAAGCGCAATCAGACTATCCTGAATCGTGCTCTTCCAGAGGAGCAGGCACAGGAGCCCCATCAGGATTGTGAGTATATAAATGATAATCACGGCTGTTTTGGCGCTAAGCCCCAGATGCATCAAACGATGATGAAAATGATCTGTGCCGGTGTATTTCAGTAGCTGACCGAGGGTTCGGACCTTTTTCTTGGCGAGTCGCACGACGGTGGCCAGGGTCATGTCCGTAATGGGTACGGCCAATAAAATGATTGGTATCGCCAGGTCTGTGAATTTGTTATATCCCCAATGCCCGAAAATAGAGAGTGCCGCAATCGAGAACCCGATGAACGTACTTCCCATATCGCCTAAAAAAAGAAGAGCCCTTTTACGAGGGCGGAAATTATATAATAGAAAGCCTAGAACCGATCCCGCCAGAACCATACAGATCATCAACATGTAGGTATCATTAATGAAATTGGAAATGATTGCGTAAAACAGGAGTACGACAACGGCCACCCCTGCACATAATCCGTCCAGGCCATCCAGAAAGTTAAAGGCGTTGGTGATGCCGATGATCCAGACATAAGTCAGTAAAATGGAGAAAAAACGATAGGCGCTTTCGTCCGGGATAAAGGAGAAGATAAAACCATTGGCGATCAGAATCGTTGCGGCCAGGATCTGGCCGATGAGCTTGATGAGGGCCGGTAAGCGCCGGATATCATCCAGAATACCCATGACGCCGATAATGATTGAGGCGAAGAAGAAGGCACGCAATTCCGCCGAATGAATCGTGATCAGGTTGAGACCGGTGATAAAGGCAATAAAAATGGCGATACCACCTGTCCGCGGGGTGACCTGCATATGGATATGTCTGCCACCGGGTTTATCGGTGATGTCCAACATCGTGCCGACCTTATACATAATCGGTATCAAACCGAATGATATCCCAAAGGAAATCAGAAAATAATACAAACTCGAGAAGTGGTGCTCGAACATCCAGTCTTTCACGGTGAACGGCATCAACAGGGCGACGAGAAAGGGGAGTACCAGAAATCGGAACAAAATGCGCTTTTTACCGGTCATATATGCCTAAGGAATTAGTAAATTGCACGAAGAAATTTTTCAAGGCTACGCGATTCTTTCGCTTGTAATGCCGGATATAATGGTATCGAAAATTGTCTTTCCCAAGCTGATTCCGTTTCAGTCAATCTACAGTTTTGTCCGTAAAGATGCAAGGGTTTGAAGACGGGTTTGCGAAACCGGATGCCGGCTTGTTGGGCACGATCGATTATTTGTTCGGCGTTGTACCGCGGATGCTTTCCTACACAGCGATAATAATTGGATTGGAGAGTACCATCGGAAACAGGAATCTGCAGATGATCGTTCAGGACGTTGGCATATCCGGTGAAAATGGTTTTACGGCGTTGAATGATCGCGTCCAGTTTTTTTACCTGTTCCAGTGCAATAGCTGCTGTAATATCGGTCATCTTGGCGTTGAAGCGGAGCTGCAGATCGTCCAGTTCATCGTACTGCCGCAGGTTTTTGATTTTTTCCGCGATTTCCGCGGAATCGGTCAGGATTGCACCTCCTTCACCAGCGCCCAGCATTTTAGTGGCATAAAACGACATAACGGTTATCCGGCCTAATGCGCCCGCCGGTTTCCCGCCGATTTTGGCGCCGACAGCCTGGGCGATATCTTCGATCACCGGAATACCCAGCGCGACGACATCTTCGATATACCCCGGTTGACCGAACATATGCGGGAAGATGACGGCTTTCACACGCGGAGAAATTTTCTCCTTTACTTTTTGCGGATCCAGGTTGAAGGTCCGGGATTCGATATCAGCGAATATCGGGCTAGCCCCGACGGCTTTGATTGCATGCCATAATGCCGAGCAAGTATAACTGGGAATGATGACCTCATCGCCGGGACCCGTATTGAGCGCCAGCAGTCCGAGCGTGAGCGCGCTAGTGCCGCTCGATACGGCGCAACCGTATTGTCGCCCGATCAGCCCGCAAAGCCGGCTTTCGAGCTGCGCCACCATTTCGCCCTGGGCGATGTGTTGCGAGAGAATGACGTCCCGGGCGGCCTTGGCTTCGTGTTCGTCAAAATCAGGGCGAAAGTGCGGTATGATCATATATTTAAAAAGAGTCTTACGGATTGGAAGGCTTCGGCATAGGCTACTCTGGCCTGCATGCCGCGGAAATGGGCACTGGATCGCGCAACCTCCAGAATGGACAGGTTGGTGATATTGGTGCGGTCCACCTGGGAAGCATGGGCCAGCAACAGTTTTTCTTTGATTTTAAGGTGCTCTTTCCCGAAGTCAACAAAGATATTCGGCTGGAATTCCTGGGTTGTCGGTGTTTCGTAATAGAGTACATTGCGTACATAACGGGTTGCAGAAGTCGCGATAGCTGCCATGTGGCGGTGGTCCTGATGGGTATCATGCAGGTAGTTTACAAAAATCAGGTCCGGTTTCACTTGCCTGATCGTTTGTTCCACCTTATCGATGGCTTCTTTGTGAATCTCGATGCGTGTATCTTCGTACTCTCCCCAAAAGATTGCTTTCGCCCCTATGATTTGCCCGGAATCTTCCTGTTCCCGGCGACGCTGAACCGGATCTCCGCCAGCCGAACCATCCGTAGCGATGAAAAGAAAGACGTTGTGCCCCTTCGCGGCGTATTTGGTCAGCGTCGCACCGCACCCGATTTCGATATCATCCGGATGAGGACCGATGGCTAAAATGTTCACCTTCTCGTTGCCGTGAATCATTGGATTCCCCTTTCGATAAGTGGACGGCTGTGCGGTCCCTCGTTGAACAGCAGGTCCAGAACGGACAGATGACTGACGAACTCCCCGAATAATTGAGAATACGCCGGGTGTTCGAACCGCTGAAATTTAAGTAAAATTCGACTCGCCGGAAACAGGTCCGTATGGAGATAATTATGTCCGCCGGCTCCCGATAGATAGCAATCGGCGCCGACTGCGCGGGTTAAATGGATGAGCCGCTCATCGGCCGTGAAAGCCGGACCCGCTTGCTCCTGAGGCATCTGGCTGGAGATGAGAGTCCTGGTTTTAATATCCAGTTTTTCCATCCCCCAGAGGATAGTCCGGAGGTTGAATTCCGAAAGGCTTTTCCAGTCCGAAGCATAGATTTTTTCCAGCTCCGGAAAATATACGGGGAAGTAGGGTGCTTTTGCATAGTGGGTTTTAAGACTCTGCAAATGCCTGTGGGCCCACTTATCGCGGTCATTGATCCGAACCTCGTGAAGCAGTTGCCCGAAGCGGTGAATAACGGGGACGGTGAGCCATTGCCAGCCGCCGGCGGTTTTGATACGATTGCGATTCTGCCATTCGTTCTTCTTGAATTGAACATCGTCCAGAAAGATAAACACGTCGGATTCGATAATTTTAGCAAAATAGCCCAACCAGGGAAAGGTTTGTGGCTGGTGGATGCTGCATATCATAAAATGACCTTGACAATTCGCTTCGGTTAAACTATTTTTCGACGGTTCTTTTCTTTATCAAATTCGGAGTATAAATGAATACCATAATCAGGAGCTGCATCGTGCTGGCGATAATTTCGTTGATTCTCGGGCTCGTTTCCCGTCTAACTCTGCTGCCGTTATTCGTCGAAGCCCATGCCTATCTGGAGTTCGCTCAGTTTTGTTTTCTTGCGGCAATAACATTTCTGCTGTACAAAATAGCCTTTAAAATCGAGGAGTAGCCGGAATTCCCTGTTAATCCATTTTACTGATAAAAACCGGGTTCGTACTGAGTACAGGCCAGCTATCTTCCTCTATGATCAGTCTATAGTAGTATACCTTATCCCCGGAACCTTTACCGTCTGCAAACCATTCATCCAGCGTTGTCGAAAAAGAGTAGCGTTTGACCAACTGCTTATTGCGATAGAGCTTTACCGACAGGGGTCGGGACAGCGGCTTAATGGCGGTCAGACGGAAATGCATGGAAATATTGCCCGATGAGTTTTCCAGCGTCTCGCCCATAAAAGCCGAAGATTTGGTCCGGGTATCGTAGGCCGAGAAATCATCCAGTGTGACCTTATCGCCTAAAAAATTGCGGGTAGCGTACATTCTGCCCGCTTTCAGGGCATCCAGCACCGCGGGGCTTGTTTTACTCTCTGCGAATACAAAGGTATTCGTCTCGTCCAGCAATTCCAGGTTATTGGACTCTTCGAAATCCAGCTCGCCGATCGCATAAGCCGGTTTACTGCGGATGCCACGGCAATATTCGTTCAGGACCAGATCCCATAATCCGCCGGGATGGCCGACGATTTTCATCCCTTCCCAGAAAATGGCATAGCCCGTATACCCATTGCTTTGAACAACCATGTTGGGATAGGCTTCGGTCAACAGATTGATATCCTGGGACAGGAGCGGAATTTTGACCGGAATAGTCTCTTTATGCTCAACCTCTGGATGAGCCCAGAATACCAGGCCATCGTGTTGATTTACGTAATCAATCAGAGTCTGGTATGGACCCACACCCTGGCTGCCGGAATACTGATCGTAAAGGGGGGGTAAAAAGGGGTATTCGTTTCTTAATAAATAGGCGAATAGCACTGCGAATAATAATGACGGTAATGAGAAGCGGTATTTGCGCAGACCGCGGCGGATATGGGCGATATCCCGCATGCGCTTTTTTTTCCGAATAATCGAAAAGAAGGACACCAGGAAAAGCACAGCGTACAGAATAATCAGCAGATAATACGTATAATATTTGGCGATGTACTTCATGATCTCGCCGGATGGTTTGTGGTAGCCGATTCCATTGGCGAGCGACGGTAAGTTTTTGTAGGCTTCCGTATTGCTCAGACCGAAAACCAGCAGATGCGTGTGCCAATCTTTTAGGTAGAGGTTCTCGTTGAGTGCTGAGCCCTCCCAGTAATAGAAGGGAACCGCCTCAATTCCGGGCATAATGAGCACATCGGGATAGAGTTTGTCGTATTGCTCGATTTCGAATAAATAGCGCTCGAATCCATAGGTAGAGACGGAGTTCAGATTGATCGTATATTTCAAATACTTTTGAAACGGAGTCAGTCCGTAACTGACCTTCATGTTATCATGGTCGGTGATAATCGCCGCGTCAAGGTCGCTTCTGGAGATGATCGTCGCCAACTCGCCGAGCGTGTATCGGCCGCCGCTGACACTCGAATCGAAATGAATACCCGTCTTGAGTCGCAAGTACTGTCGGCTTTCCTGGGCATGCGTAAATTGAAGCGCCAAGAGTAAAATCAGTAGAGGTCGCATGTATTTTATCATGAGTTTTGCCCACAATCTAGAATGTTAATATAGGCCTTATTAACTCTGTTAATATAGTTATCTGCGGAATAAAATTCAGCCTTTTTATAGTTCCTTCGACCGAAAATTATTCGCAAATCGGAGTCATGGGCAAACCGTTTCAGGGCGTTGGCTAAGGCCTCCGCATCGTCGGGATCGACTAATAATCCGTTGTAATCGTCAGTTATCAATTCGGGAACGCCGCCGACGCAAGTGACAACTACCGGTAATCCACAGGCCATTGCTTCCACGATTACGCGCCCGAATCCTTCGTTTCGCGATGTCAGGACGAATAGGTCCGAGGCCGCTAAAAGGTCCGGGACATCCGTGCGGTAGCCGAGGAAATTGAAACCGGCGATTTTACCGTTTTCGACTAGCTTTTTGGCGTTTGCCAAAAGTTCTCCATCGCCTGCAATCAGGTAGCGAAAAAAGATATTTTGAGTCTGCAGAATCGAAGCCGCCCGGATCAGCAGATCGAAATTTTTAATCGGGACAAACCGGCCGATCCAGCAGATCGTGAAGGGTTGCTCATCCTCCCGTCCCGAGGATTGTTTTTGGTGGACTTCGCGGAATGGTGCCAGTTCAATCCCACAGGAGGAGACTTCGAATTTTTGCGGTGCAGCAATTCTTTCCCGGATATGGTCGCGCCGGCCGAATTCCGTCAGATTCAGGATGCGGTTTGAATAATGCGCCGCAATTTTTTCCATAATAATGAAGGTCCGGCTGACCAGCCGGCTGTAGTACCCGTAGAAAATATGGCCGTGCGGGGGAGTGAACGATAATGCGAACGCCGCACCAGCGGGCTGCCAGGCGTCCCAGAATGCCGGCTTTGGAGGAATTGGTGTGCACGACCTCGGGCCGGATATCCCGGATCAGCAAAATCAGCCGAATGAAGGAATAGAAATCCAGAGCGGGGCGCAAAGCCCGGATGAGAGTGTTTAGATAGAGTAAGCGGAAACCGTTCGCACGGGAGTAATCCTCCGGTGAAAAAGCCGGTTCAGCGGTTTTGCCCGAAATGAGCGTGACCTCATAACCGCGCTTTGCCAGCCCGGACGCAAGTTGCAGGGTGAGTTCTGCCGAACCACCCCGGTCGAGGCGCGTGATGATGAGCAGAATCCTGCGGATATCAGAAGATCGCGTCAACACTGTCCTTTATCAACTGCATGTGCTTCTCCCGGATTTGGGCATGCGGCGGGATTAATAATAAGTGTTCGGCCAGGTAGCTGGCATGCGGATAAAGATCCGGGCCGGATTCGTTCAAATACGGGAATATGTGGTGCAATGGATGCTCATAAAGCCGGGTCGTTTCGAGGCCTTTAGCCAGGAGCATCTGTTCGAGAGCCTGCCTTCGGCTCAGATCGTCGATCACGAGCGGAAACTGGTTGAAGGCAACTTCGCTCACCGGTATCGCCCGCGGAAGCCGGATACCCGGTTTGTCTTTGAAAATCTCATGAAGTGCTGTGCCGTTGTTCACCCGTTGTTTAGTCAGGGCGTCCGCTCTGCGCCAAAGCCGTTGGCCCATAGCCGCCTGCGCAGTCGTGTATCGGAATGAATCGAAATGGGTATGTAAGGTCGTGTATTTAAACTTCGATATGATCGGCGTCATCAGCGTGTAGTAAAGCGGTTTTACAGCCAGGCTAAGGGCTGCGATCTTAAGTGTCATAAGCAGTTGTGATCGTTGGGATAATGCCGGGAGCTCCGCACAGAGTCCGTCGATGGTATCCGTGTGGGCATCCTCTTGCCAGGTGATGATGCCGCCGGCCAGGGTGGAGATATTCTTGCCGCGGTTCAACGAGAAAAATCCGAAAGGCGCGATCGTTCCGACAAAGGCGTTGTCCAGTTTCGATCCCAGAGCGGAGGCGGAATCTTCCAGTACGAAAATACCGCGGCCTTTCACCAAATCCAGCACCGGCGCGACTTCATTGGGCAATCCGAACATGTGGATCGGCATGACGGCTAGGGTCCTGCCGGATAGCTTATTCGCGATTTTTTTAACGTCCAGATTAAATGTTTCCACATCAATGTCGACTAACACGGGCTTCAGTCCGGCGGCTTCGATCGGCAGCAGGAGCGAGGGCGCCGTGTAGGCCGGGAGAATCACTTCATCCTGCTCTGCGCGGGGCCGGATCTGCTTGAACAGCCGGTACAGAATAAAATTGGCCGTCGTGCCGGAATTCACGAGCCGGACATGATTGATCCGAAAATACGTTGCCAGCTGCTCTTCGAAATCGGCTATAAGCTGCTGGTCTTTCCAGAATCCCTGGAAAGTACTGGCAATCTCAGGAAAGATGTAGGGCGTACCTGCAGTAGGCATTCTCAATCGAGGCATTTCATTTCTCCAAAATCGTAAGGAAGCCGAACGCTAAAAAGGGATTCTTCGAACCGAGCGGATAATTGCCCAGTAATCCGACTTTCAATTCGCTGAAAATCGGTCGGAATTGTTTCAACGTGTGGCCGTTTGTTACAAGTGTCTTACTGATCCGGTTTTTGAGGTATTTCAACTTTAGGACGGGATTCCTGTCATTGCGATAGTCAAAAATAATCCGGCCGCCGGGACGACAAATACGATGCAGCTCGCGGATCAGGCCTTCAATACGGCTGAAAGGACGAAAGTTTACGAGCGTATTCAGGCAGAATACTACTTCAAAGCTGTTGTCCCGAAATGGCAATTGATAGGCATTTCCGCGGATGAATTTCGTCGGATCGAGCTGATTATCGCTGAAAATCTGACGCGCGTTTTGGAGCGCATGCAGGTCATAATCCAACCCCAGAACGACGCGGTGCTGCGGTTGTCCGGCGGAGTATTCCAGCGCGAAAATGCCGTTGCCGCAGCCGACATCCAGCAGCGGTCCCTCCGGATTTCCGAGTTGTCTCAGAGTTTCAGCCCGGACGATGTTGGAGATGCGGGTCTGGAAGGCCTCGGGACGGATGAGGTTGGTGAAGTTCAGCTGGTTCATACGAGCGGCCTGATATTTTCGCTAATCGTTTGCCAATTAAAGTTCTGCCGGGCGCGTTGCAGACCGTATTCGCCGATTTTAGTGCGAAGTTCATTGCTGGCGATCAATTGCCGAATCTGGTCGGTGATAATCGGAATCCGGGTTCCGTCGATAATAAAACCGGACTTTTGGTCTTCAACCGCATCGGCGATGCCGCCGAAATCGCCGGCGATCACCGGTTTTCCGCAGGCGGAGGCTTCCAGAAATACGATTCCGAAACCTTCATAATCACCGCGTAAACGGTCGTTCGCGATACTCTGGCGGTTTAAAAGCATGAAGATATCGCAGAGATTGTAATATTTGGGCAGATCCGTATCACTGACATAGCCACAAAATCTGATCCGATCTTCAACTTCTAATTCACGCGCCATATTTCGCAAGCGTTCCTCTTCACGGCCTTTACCGACAACCAGGTACACAAGATTTGGATAATAGGCCTTCAAAAAAGACACAGCCGCAATCACATTGTCATGTCCTTTACGCTCATCCAGGCGGGCAACCGTCAGCAAAACGATCTTTCCGGCAAGGTTCCACCGGTCGACCAGTTCCGCGTCCTTTTGCGTCGGATAAAACCTGGAAATGTCCACGCCGGGTGTGATGACTTTAAATTTATTTTCCGGCAAACCGAGCGCAAGGAATTCTTCTTTCGTGAACTGACTGTTGGGGATGATCAGCTCGGCATTTCCGAGGAACGACTTGATCGCCGCCAGGAGCAGGCGGCTGTGGCCGAAACGAAAGGTTTCGGAACCGTAAACATAGACGATATAGGGCACGCCGAAGATTTTCTTCATGAACCAGCCGGTGACGCCGGAGGACAATACCTGCCCGCAGTGAATGATGTTAAAATTGTAGCGCAGGTGCAGGCGAACCGTCCAGAAAGTGTGCAGCAGACCTTTCAGGATTTTGGCTTTGGTCGAGTCGCCGGTGGGTATTCTGCGACGAATAATACGCAGTCGGCTCCGGGCATCGAAACTTGCCCAGCCTTCATCCTGCGCCGCAAGAATAAAGCATTTCTCTGGGGAAAGAGCGTTCCATATTTCGTAGAAATAGGTTGCAATGCCACTCACAACGGGTGGAAAATCACCGGGGATCAGGAGCGAATTTTTATCAGACACTGTCCACTTTCAGCGTTAAGACGCCGTGAATATAACCTGCTAAATATAAGATCAAACTGGATAAATAAAACAATTTTAGGCTGCAAATTGTTTTCAGGATGCGCCAGAAATAGGAGAAGATTCGTCGGATCACACTGCGCTTTTCGGGCACCTCAAGGCCGTGTTTAGTCGTCAATTCGACCACGAATTCCGGGTAGAATTTGTTGACGTAGGCCGCCATCTTGCCGTTGCGGTAAAATTGCTTCACGAATTTGCTAAAGCTGGTCGGCGGGAGATGGTGAATGAAAAGCTCCGGTAAAACGACGACACGGTAACCGGCTAGGCGAATCTCACGGCGCAGGTAAGGATCGAGTCCGCGTGGGATTTTTTCGTTCTCGCCGCCGATTTCGATGAAGAGCTGGCGCGGGATGATGCAACAGGGATGTTCGGCCATATCGCTTTCGGTGATCTTGTGCACAATCGGTGATGTGCGACGCGGAAGTTCGCGCATGACACGCCGGACAAACCAGGAGGCATCGTCGGGGACCAGGTTGGCGACGCCGGCCATGCCGATGTCCGGATGCGATTCTATTTGCTCCACCATTTTTTCCAGAATGTCATCCGATCCCAGGCGGGTGTCGTCATCGAAGGTCACAATATACCGGCCTGAAGCAAGTGCGACGCCGCTGTTGATGGCGCGTCCCTGGCGCGTGTCTTTAATGATCAGGATGACCTCGAAATCTCGAAAAGTCTGCTCAGCCAATTGCCCGAGCAGCGCCGGCAGAAAACCTTCGCGTGTTTTGTCGATCGTCGGGATGATGATACTCACCAATGGATCGGCAATGTTTTCCGGACGGTGAATTTCAACGGTTCCTTCGGTTTCACCGTAGGGATGTTTCACAAAGGCGCGCTCGATATTGCCGGTGAGAGTCTGTTTCAGTTGCATTCCGGGCTTTCTTTTTGAATGGTGCTAATTTAAAGAATGCGATGCGGATTGGGTAATAAATCTATTGCCGTATCATAAAATAAATCCCGAACGATTCTGCCGGACTTTCGAAACGAGGGTGGACATTTGAGTTAAGCGAGGAAAATACATGTTTCCGGATTTAGCAGATAGTTTCCTACTTTAGGGATTTTTACCACGGATCGGGGAACCTTTCCCCAGGAATGCGCGATTTTCCCCCGGGATAGGGAAAGTTTAGCGGAATACGGTTTCCGCCCGGGCGATGAACGCTTCAGGCAGTTCCAGCCCCTGGATGGCAGCAGCGGGTAGATTCAGCGTCAGGGCAGCACCGCGCATGTACTGGATCGGGATGTCGGCCGGTTTTTCGCCTTTGAGCACGCGCAGGACCATTTTGCCCGCCACATAGCCGGCCTGGTAAAAATCCCAGCCTACGCCGACCGCCGCGCCGCGTTGGGCCTCGGTGCTCTGGTTGCAGAAAAGCGGGAGTTTCGCCTGGTTGGCAACTTTAACGATGGCCTCGAAACCAAGATTGGTGAGATTATCGGAAAGCTGGTAGATCGCGTCCAGATTTTTGGCGCCGAGGGCGCGGGTAACGTCGGCCATATCGCTGGAAGCATTGACAGGCAGCGCGATGACTTCGATGTCGAATTTGCCAGCGGCTTCCATCTGGCATTCGAGATAGTATTCCGAGTTGATTTCAGCCGGAGTGTAAATGGTGCCGACGCTGCGGACGTCGGGCATCAGTTCGCGTATCACCGCGATTGTCTCGTCAAAAGGAGAGCGCGTGGCCACGCCGGTTACGTTCGGAAGGTGATCGGTCTCGCTGGTGCCGGCGCCGGCCAGGAAGGGATTCGCGACGCTGGTGAAAAACACCGGGATTGTCTGAGTCAGGTGGATCGTGTTTTGCAGGTTCGGGGTGGAACAGCAACAGATCAGGTCGACGCGTCTGCTGATCAAATTTCGCGAAATGGCATTGACAGTCGGGAAATCGCCCTGCGCGTTCTGGATCAGGAAGCGGATATTTTCGCCGTCCCGGTAGCCACCTTCGCGGATGGCGTCCAGCAGACCCTGCTCGGTCTGGGAGTTCATCGGCGATTCGTTAAACTCGGCAATGCCGATGGTGAGAAGTTTCTCTTTCGGGGCGCAAGCGTGGAATGTAATCAAGCAAATTGCTATCGTGATTGTAAGCGTAAGAATTAGTTTTTTCATAAACGGCCTTTTTGGTTAGAATTCCAGATTACCGATTCAGTGTTCCTCGGCCTTGTTCGCGTGTAATTTTTAACATTGTTCAATCGTGAACCAGGAAAATTTGTTTCGAGGAAATCCGGATGAATCAATTCTCCATCGGGTCGTGTCTCAACATCTCTGCAATTTTCCGTCTGGCGTTGTATCAGTCGAAGAATGCCTTCTCTAATTATTTTTAAAACTTAATTTTCAGGGATTATCAAGGAGTTCATTGACGGCCTGTTCGAGTTGCGGAATATCCCGAAGAACGAATCGTAGATAATGAGAACTTTCATGGATTTACTTTCCTATTAAAAAACAAAAATGCTAAGATAATAAGTGTCTTCATTTTTTTATGATATTAAAATATTACCCGTTGGTATTTTGCGTTATGAAGTCGTATTATGTATTACAATACTAAGTTTTGAAATGGAAATCCTTTTTTAATTATAGAAACGCTATTTGATTTAAATATAGGGATTTTTTATAAAAGTTTTAAAACAAAGAGTAGCAATTGTTGCGGCTATTCTTTTCATTATTCTTTTTTCAGTACCGCTTTTAAGAAGAAGATTGCCATGATATTTATTTTCAGGTTTTTGATCACGTTCATATGATAGTTTATCATTTACGTGAGGTCGTTGTATTACTTTGTCCAGCTCACGTCGACATAGAATTGCAATCCCTGCTTGGAATTGTATTGTACCGTCCTTTTTAAGATTAAATAAGATTTCATCAGCGCCCAGATCATCCCGCCAGCTGATACTTCCTTCAAGTTTACTATCCGGACGTTTTGGAGCATTATCGCTTTCTTTAAAATAAAATAAATCAGAAGTTGGAATATTATCAGAATCTAATTTATCATCATTAGGAACACCTTTTAAAAATTCATCTGGGTACGTCATTTTATGAGTTACTCGAAGCAAAATCCAGCAGGTTTACCAGCAGTGGTTCTAAGTCCTCCATGTCAAGGAGACCAGATTTACTTACTTCTTCGAGATTCTGATTTGAGACAAGGTACCAACTTGAATCTTGCTCGACAGGTTCAATAGAAAATCCAATTCTAAAATCCTTAAATATCCATTCTATCAGAACGGAATCATCTTCGAGCCATTTGAAGTTAAGGGGAGACAAATATGAAAAGGAATTTACTATATTGTGATTATTCAAAAGTATGCGCTGAAAGACAGAAATAAATTTTTGAGTTTGCCGCATAACATCTTTATTATTTACCTCATTAGTACCTAAGTCAGCATTGCGTAAAATGTCAATATCATGTGGTAATGTGCGCAGGTATGGACTTGTATTACCTGAGGCATCTGATGTAATAAAAAAAGACGTCTCGTATTTTTCGAGTTCATGTGCACTTGGAATTTGAGTTTGGCCATAGGTAGTATATGTCTGGTCTTCTTCCCGTACAAAACAATTTGCGTTTATTCCTATCTTATATGGAATGTGGTTCATATTGTATGTGGCTCCATGGCATTATGAAGTTTTTCGGTAATTATCCATTGAATCAACCTCGTTGCCCGTTCATGCAGAAAATCTAGTTTTTGTTTCAAATTCTCAATTACTGTTCTTCCAGGATAGTAAAAGTCACTATCAGCCATGTAACATTGCTCTTTAGACGTTGCATTTTGAACAAATGAGGTCGCAATTCTTACAATGCTGGTTTTATCACCAAGGTTGATCTCATAAACGTTTTCACAGCTCTTGATTTCTTTACTTACTTCAGATGAAAGTAATCCTATGAAATAAGGTTTTAGAAGTTCTGTCCAATCAGCATCTTCCAATCCTAATCTTGATCGTTCGAAGATGTCTATATAGCGTAATCCTATCCGTGTAAAGAACGGTGGGGCGTAAATTTTTATTAAAGCATTAATTGAAGATTCAAACATCTTCATGAATTCTTCCCATCTCGAGTACTTAGAAGTAGAAATTGAAAGAAAAGTACGAGTTAGGTTAATTTGATAGATATTATCGGTTGAGCAGAATTCATGATTCTTGGTTACAGATGATTTAGATAATTGTTTGATTATTTCTGGTGGAAATTCTGCTCGCTGACCTACTGCTGTTTCTTGTTGTATTTCGATTTTGTCATTATAAAGCGGGTAATTACCTATTATTACATCTTGGAAAGCCGAGGGGATTTCTGAATCGATTCTCAAGATCGGAGGAAATCGTAATTGACAAATGACCTTATTCAGAGGATTCTTACTGTAAATTACTCTCTTAGTTTCAGGGAATGGCATTTGGTTTTCCTATTCTTCACCATGTTATGGAAGGTGGGGGCTTTGGTGTGGAGTACTTCTAATTTTCATCGTTCTATATTTGCAAATATGAGTCATTTTACTCTTCTTGTCTTACGTCGCCAATCCAGTTGTAGTTCCGGCATATTTTCACTAATTATTGGCTAAATAAATTTCGTTCAGTTTTCTCATTGGAGATATTCTACATCATCCCATAAGGATCAAAATCACAGTGTTCATTTTGAATACTTCTTTCCTTCTCTTTCGTCCTTCTTCCTTTGGCTCTGTTCTTTCTCATCTATTGTCATTTTACAAACTGCCACCACGAATGTCAACGATAAGTTTTCTTCGGCGTCGTTCCTTCACTTTTTATTTCTGGTCGGCGTATCGCCACCAGAGCAGAGTTCCGGCCAGGCCGAGAACGCCTGTAAAGAACAAAATAATGTAGCTGATCGCTCCTAACTGCGCGGCATCGGGACCGGCCGCCCCGCTGTAGAGCGCCGGAATTGCCCACGGGAAATAGGGCGCAATTACCGGAATCGCGGAGACGGCAAATTGAGTGATTATCATGATCGAAATCAGGTAGCCGATCGGAACTAAAAATCCACGGCCATAGCTGGCAAAGAAGGCGACCGGCGTGCACAACACGATCGTCATCAATGCCGTACCGCTGAATATTCCGCAAGCCTGCCAGGCCAAAGCGACCGACCAGCCGTCCATATTGACCAACTTCCCAGCCGCAATACCGACAACAAATAAAATGACTGATAACAGGATGCACCAAACTGTAGCGACTGATAATTTGGCTACGACGATGGCACTGCGCGTCACAGGCAGAGCCAGCAGGTCTTTGACCGTGCGGTCGGAATACTCCCGGCCGTAAATCCAGCTGAATACGAAACCGAACCCAATCAACCCGACCATGGCGACGATCTGATACAGTAAAATGAAATATGTCGGCCAATCGGCTTTACCCAGCATTGAAGTCTTGGTGCTGAGCACGACCGAATTACTGACCAATTCCGGATGTTTGGCGAGAAAGACGAGCAGTCCCATCATCCCGGCCATGAAGGTGAATATCACGACCGTTATCCGCAGAATGATCGACCGCCAGGCCTTTAAACTCTCTGTCCACAACGCGGCTGAAAAACCTTTCATTGCACACCTCCATTCCGGCCGATTACCCGGAAGAAATAGGATTCAAGGTCTTCCTCCTCGATTTTCAACATTGTCGGCGGAAAACCAGCCTGTACGAGCATTGTATTCACCATACCGGGATCGTCAATGGCGTTCTGGTCGATAATTTCCAGAAATCCCTCTTTTATACCTGAGATCGAAAAGCCTTTTTTCACAAGAAACGATTGGGCACCGTCTTTGTCGGCCATGTTAAGCTGGAGGCTCCGCCGTCGCAATCGTTCCAGCTCTTCGCTGTCTGATTCCCGTAGCAGCTGGCCTTCATGGATAATGCCGATGCGGGTGGCGAATCGGGAGATTTCTCCGAGAATGTGGCTGGATATAAAAACCGTCACGCCTCTGTTCAAGGCCAGATCGCGCAACAGTTCCCGGATTTCAACGATGCCGGCCGGATCGAGTCCGTTGGCCGGTTCGTCGAGTATCAGGATATCCGGATTATGAATGAGCGCCTTCGCCAATCCTAAACGCTGGGCGTTGCCGCGGGAGAGGTTCTTCTCTAACCTGTCAACGTACTGCCCGAGTTGCAGTTTTTCAATGATGGAATCGACCGTCTTGGCATCTGGAATAAGACGAAGTCGGCGAATGATTTCCAGGTTTTCGCGAACTGTCAGGTCGGGGTAGGAATAAGGGACTTCCACTAAGTAGCCAACCTTTTCCCACAGATGTGAGTTACCCGCAGTTACTTTTTGACCATTCAAATAAGCCGTACCGGCGGTCGGACGGATCATGCCTGTCAGCATTCGGATTGTAGTCGTTTTACCGGCGCCATTCAAGCCCAGAAAACCGTAAATCTCACCTTTGCGGACGCATAGGTTAATGTCATCTACGGCGGTGAATTTGCCAAACTTCTTTGTCAGATGATTGGTTTCAATGATTTTTTCCATTGTTTTCCTATCAAATTACTTGAGTTTACAGAATATGATTGTCTTCAAATGGACCAACCAAGGTGTTATTAAAAACCGAGAATCTCCGCGATTTTCCGGCTGGCGTGGCCGTCGCCGTAGAGATTTTCGCTGCCCGGTCGGTAATTACCGAAAGAAGTGATGGCTTGCGGCAATTCTTCGAAGCGGTCACTGAGTAAAACCGCCCAGCCGTGCTCGACCAGTTCGACCCATTCCGTCTCTCCGCGCAGCACAATGCAGGGCACGCCCGCGAAGTAGGATTCCTTCTGCACACCGCCCGAATCGGTGATGATGATTTTGGCGTTCTTCTCCAGAGCGATCATCTCACGGTAGCTGACCGGATCGACCAGCCGCAGATTCTGCGACTGCGGGGTTATCCCGAATTTCCGCATCAGGTTACGGGTGCGGGGATGGATGGGGAGGAGGATAAGTTCTGATAAGCTCTCAAAAGTTCTGATAAGTTTGGATAAAAGATCGGGGTCGTCGGTGTTTTGGGGGCGGTGGATGGTAGCCAGGATGAACTCTTTGGACCGAAGATCGAAGTTCCGCAAAACGGTTTCCGTATCGCTGTGTTTGAGATTGAACAGGAAAGAATCGTACATGACGTCGCCAACCAGGTGAACGCCGCCCGTGATGCCTTCCGCGGTGAGATGGGCGACGCCGGTGGGAGTTGGCACGAAGAGGTAATCGGAGACGGTATCGGTGACGATGCGGTTGATCTCTTCTGGCATTTTTCGGTTAAAGCTGCGCAATCCGGCTTCGACGTGAGCGACGGGAATGTGCAGTTTCGCGGCGGCCAGGGCGCCGGCCATTGTCGAATTGGTATCGCCGTAAACCACGACGAGATCGGGTTGGGTTGCGAGCAGCACCTTTTCGATTTCGGTTAGCATCAGCCCGGTTTGCAGGCCGTGATTGCCGGAACCGATGCCGAGGTTGTAATCCGGTTCAGGGATGCGCAGCTCATCGAAGAAAGATTGGGACATGTTTCTGTCGTAATGCTGACCGGTGTGGATCAGGATTTCCCGAAACGATTTACGGATTTCCCGGGAGACCGGGGCACATTTGATGAATTGCGGGCGGGCGCCGACGATGGTTGCGATCGTTCTCAATTTTGTTTCCTGTTTTTATTCCTGATTTGCGAGCCAGATACTGAAGACCAGCAGCGTCCAGATTTGATACTGAAAATCCCTTCGGTCGCCGTAATGCGATGCGAGCAGGTTTTCGATCGCCTCCGGTTTGAAATAGGCGGACAGCGCATCGGTTCTCAAGGTATCGTAACAAAATGTTTTTAGTTCGGATTTCAGCCACTCCTTGATCGGCGGGCTGAATCCCTGCTTGGGTTTGGAAATGATTTGAGGGGGCAACTGTCCTTTCATGGCCTGTTTAAGGATGTATTTTGTTGTTCTGCCCCGGATTTTGTAGGAAGTCGGCAAACTGGCGGCGAATTCCACCAGCCGGTAATCGAGGAAGGGCACGCGGACTTCCAGCGAATGGCCCATGCTCATGCGGTCGACTTTCACCAGCAGATCGTCGGGCAGGTAGTATTTCGTCTCGAAGCGTAGCGATTGATTGATGGCGTTGTCCGTGTACAGGAAGCAATCATCGACGATGCGGTGGGCGTTGTAATTCACGTATTGCCGATACAAATCGGGCGATAATATTTCGGCGAGCAGGGTTTCATTGAGATTGGTGATCCAGCGTTTGAACGTGCTTGCGTAGCCTCGTGAAATATCGACGCAGATGCGCTTGAACGATGAAAACAGCGAGTCTTTCTGCTCGACGAACTCGAAGCGGCTGAATATATTTTCTACCAGAAAACGCTGCATCCACTGCGGCAAATGATAGAAACGTTTGAGGAGATGGATGATTCGCTGTCGCTCGTAGCCGGCGAATAACTCGTCGCCGCCGTCCCCCGAAAGCGCGACGGTTACGAATTTACGGGTAAATTCGGAGAGCAGGTAGGTGGGCACGATCGACGGATCGGACATGGGTTCGTCCAGCAGATCGACGATTTTGGGCAGCAGGGCAACCATGCCCGGCTTGACGACCTGGGTGTGATGGATCGTATGCAGTTGCCCGGCGACAATGTCGGAGAACGGTAATTCATTGTAGACCGAATCGGTTTCGAATCCGACCGAAAAGGTGTGCAGCTCCTCCTTGAGGTGATTTTCCGTGATCAGGTAGGCCATCGTGCTGGAATCGATGCCGCCGCTCAGAAATGCGCCCAGCGGGACTTCAGACATCAGTCGGATTTTGACGGCGTCGAAGAGCAATTCCTGCAATCTCTGTGTTGCAGCAGGCAGACTCAGCGACCGGTCTTCCGTGTAATGGAAATCCCAGTAGCGCTGGATTTTCAACGAATCGTTCCGAATGCGCAGCCAGCAGCCGGGCGGCAGTTTGTGAATTTTACGGTAAATGGTCTTCGGTGCCGGGATGTAATTCAGCGTCAGGTAGTCAAACAGCGCTTCGGTTTGCAGGCTGCGATCGATGTCTGGGAAAGCCAGGATGGCCTTGATCTCGGAAGCAAAGACGATCTTTTCGTCATCCTCGTAATAGAACAGCGGTTTGATTCCCAAACGATCGCGGACAATGAAGAGTTCCTGCTTTTTCGAATTCCAGATGGCAAAAGCGAACATACCGTTCAGCGCCGCGACGCAATCCTCGCCGGTTTCTTCATAATGGTGCAGAATCGATTCCGTATCGGAACTGGTCCGGAAGCGATGTCCTTTTTGGACCAACGCGCTGCGCAGAGACTCGTAGTTGTAGAGTTCGCCGTTGTAGACGATATGCACGGAACCGTCTTCGTTGGCGATGGGTTGGTGACCTCCGGCGACGTCGATGATCGAGAGGCGTCGCATGGCCAATCCGACATGGCCGTCGATTACCTGGCCGGCATCGTCCGGACCGCGGTGGGTCAGACGATTATTGGATTGAGCCAATATCTCCGGATTAACACTGCGCCGGTTGTCTTTAAAGTAAATTCCGGTTATACCGCACATAGGCTCTGCTCGATCAGATGAAGAATATTGCGGGCGGTGTGATCCCAGGTGTAGCGGGCCAGCACAAATTCACGATGTCCCGAGACCGGCTCGTCCCGCAATGTGTAGAGTTCGAGAATGCTCTCCGCCAGAGCCGCGACGTTCCCGGGCGGAACCAGCAGAAAGCGGCGCATCGGTTTGAAATATTTGTTGATGGTCGGGATATCGGAGGCGATGATCGCTTTTTCAGAGGACATGCAGTCCAGTATTTTCATAGGGAACACTGATGTGCCTTCTTTGTAAGACGCGCAGCAGATATCGAAAGCATTGATGTAATTATTGGCCTCTCTGAAGGGGACATAGCCGGTAAAGACGACCTTCGTCTCGATATCCAGTTCGATGGCCAGTTGCTGCCATTTCTTGCGCATGAATCCGTCGCCGACGACGTATAACCGGGTTTCAGGAATTCGCTGTACGAGCTGCGGAATCGTCGAGATCAGGGTGTCGATATCGTGATAGGGATAGCAGCTGCCGATGAATCCGATGATGAACGCATTGGTATTGATCCCGAGCGTTGTGCGGCTTTCATCCCGGTCCTTGGGAAAGAAGATATCGGGATCGGTGCCGTTGGGCAGTGCGATCAACTTCCGCCGGTCGAGATTCAGAAGGGCGACGGTCGATTCGATGATCTCGTCAGAGACGGCGGCGATGGTCGAGGTGGATTCGAGCACAAGTTTCTCGAGCCAGCGTGACAGATGGAATGAGAGGCGATGATAGTGCAGTTCCTGCATTTCTTGCAGAAATACACCGTTCAATTCGATGATCAGCGGGATATGGAGCGCTTTTACCAGGAGTGGCAGACCCAGATTATAGGGCATTTCCCGGGAATAGATGATTACACGGCGGTGTTTCAGCCATATCGTAAAAATCAGCAGGGAACTGGCCAGGTAGAAATACAGCCAGCTGAGCACGCGCATCCGGGGAGTCGCGATGATTCGGGCTTCAATGCCGTCCGGCAGCATCAATGGAGCATCATTGTAGCGGGGCGCGATCAGCGTAAAATTGACATTCATTTTACGGAAAGCGCTCAAAATTTTATGGACATGGATGGTTCCCCCGATTTGCCGGGAGAGATCGTTTTCGCAGATGTAGATGAGTTTGCAGTTATCTTTTATATTGGGCATAAATCTCGTTAAATCGTTCCAGGTTCTTCTTGCGTGAAAATAGACGTGCCACCATATCGCAGTTTTCCCGAAGTTCTGTCTGCAGCATGGGGAGCGATTCCTGAATTCTGAGAATCGTTTCACCCAGCGACTTCGGATCGTTCACTGTAAATAATTCCAGGTGGAATCCGGATTTCCGGAGGTGGCGGTTGGCGGGAATATCAGGCACAATCGGGTAGCAGCCGGTGGCAAAGGCCTCCAGCAGGGAGATCGAAATTCCATCGCTCGGAGAAGTCGAAACGTAAATATGACTTTCTTCAAAATGCCGGTTGATGTTCTCGTGTGCGATTTTGCCATGAAAATGAATTTTGTCCTCCAGCGCATATTTGTCGAAGGCCAATTGCTCGAATTGTTCCTTATCCTCGCCGTCGCCCAGAATCCGGAAGCGCAGATCGTGGGACTTGTCCAGGGCAATCCTGGCGGCTTCAACCAATACATCGATCCTGTATTTGTAGGTCAATGTGCGGGTGGACAGGACGGCGACCGTTGCTTTGGGTTTTTCCGGAAAGCGGAAATCTTCGATGTCGATGCCGTATTGAATGCGCAGGATTTTTTCACGCGGAATGCCGCATTCTTTGACCACAATTTCCATTTGTTCGGACGGCATTGAAACCAGATCGGCACGGCGCAAAGCCGTTTTTACGAAATGGTGTTGCAGGCGGCTCTTGTACAAATCCACCAGGATATCCGAGCCGTGGCAGGTGAGAATGTAGGGATGCCAACCGGTTTTAGCGGCCAGATAGCCGTAGTTGGTCGCATAGTGGGCATGCAGGATGTCGGGCTGAATTTTGAGCAGCAATTCGCGGATTTTACGGACTTTCTTCCTGATCTGGTAACTTGCGGAGAGTAGCGGAATGCGGAATCGCGGCAGGCAATCACCGATATTGATGACTTCCACACCCTCGATCTTGTTCTCCGTATCGGTGATCAGGACAATTTCATGACCACGCTGCAGGAAGAATTGCAGCCATTCGGTGATGTGAACGGATGTTGCGTCGGCAATATAACAGATTTTCATAATAATGACTCGAATATTTCGACTAGTTGTCGGGTTAAATTTTTACGATGAAATTGCTCAATGTAAGTCGAGTTGGGCGCAGGATTCAGTTGTCCTGATTTCCACTGCTGGTAAATGCGCAGGAGTTGGGCTTTGATCAAATCCACGGAATCCGGCGGCGCGAAGTAACCGAGCCCGGAACGCTCGAGAATGTGGCGTGCTTCTCCGTCCGGTACCAGAGCCAGAACCGGTTTCTGAAAACGAAGATAATCGAACAGTTTTGAGGTCAGAATGTTAGGTTCATTTTCGGGAATGATCAGCAGAAATACATGACTGGATGCGTAGACCGGCGTAAGTTCATGCAGCGGAACGGACGCTTGCCATTCGACCATTTTTTCCAGATGATTGGCCCGGCGGAATCCGGGAATGTCGAAATCACTTTTTCCATAGAAAAGTATTTTCAACTCGTCCCCGATCATCGGCTGCTCCCGGAGCAACCGGCAGAGCGCCTTGAGAAGGTTGTGCGGATTGCGGTCCCCGTAAAACGTGCCGGTATAGCTGATGACCAATTTGTCACTTTTCTCAGGTGCACCGGATGCCTGAATATCGCCGTCGAAACCGTTATAAATCAGGGCTAGTTTCGTAGCGGGGACACGTTGCCGGTACAGGTCGTCGAGGTTTCCCTGCGTTACGGAGATGATCTTATCGGCCAGGCTGTTCATCTTGTTTTCGAGGGCCGATTCGCGGAGAGCCCGGCGCGTATTTTTGTACGGATATTCGGGATTGGTTGTCCATTGATCCCGGTAATCGGCCACCCAGGGCAGACGAAACCGGCGCTTCAGCTGCATTGCGATGCGGTGGGCGCAAGGAGTGGGCGAGCTGGAGAAAACAAGATCATAGTGCCGCTGACGCAACTGGCGTTTGGCCTGGCGCAGGGCCGAAGGCACCCAGCCAATTTTTTCGTCGGGCATGAGATAGCGGTCGCGAATAATATCATAAAGTGCGGGCGCGCTCATTTTGGATAGTAGCCATTGCAGGTAGAACGGATCGATTTCCGTCGTGCGAATGACCTCTACGTCGCGGGGTATTTCATCGAGCAAGCCGGGATCGTAGGCCCAATAGTTACTCGTTTTCGTGCTGATCACCGTCGGAAGCCAGCCGAATTCCGGTAAATATTTGACAAATTTCAGCGAGCGAAATGTGCCGCCGCCGGCAAGCGGGGGGAAGTGATAGGCGATAAAAAGGGCGCGTTTCATATTGTTTGTTAAATTAATAAAAAAAACGGATATTAGAAGCAATCATGACAGAAGATCAGCAGCTAAAACGAAAAGTTGTTACCGGTTCCTTCTGGGTCTTCGGGGCCAACCTGATCTCACGCTCTATAAGTTTATTATCTACTTTTATCCTGATGCGCCTGTTGACACCCGATGATTTCGGTGTCATCGGGTACGGTTTCCTGATCGTATCGGCGATTGGTTTGATACGCGAGATGGGATTCAATTCCGCCTTAATTTATCAAAAAGATCATATCGAAACGGCGGCCAGTGCTTCGCTCTGGTTTATTACACTGTGGAGCATTTTTCTGTATACACTCGTGTTTTTAATGGCGCCGCTTGCGGCGGAATTTTTCCGCGAACCGCGGCTTACAATTTTGCTCCGGGTTCTGACTTTGAGCCTGATTTTCAATTCCTGTGCCAGCGTCCCGATGTCGCTGATGGAACGCGATATCAATTTCAAGCACCGTGTGATTCCGGAAGTTGCAAACCTGACGATGTACGGGATCAGCACCGCGGTTTTTGCCCTGCTGGGATTTCAGTACTGGTCATTTGTAATCGGCGTCCTGAGTGCGGATATTCTACAGCTGGTCGTGGCATTCATATTGCGACCCGTTAAACTTCGCTTCAAACTGGAAATACCGCTGCTACGGCGGTTATTCGGTTTCGGGAAAAATGTTATGAGTCTGGGAATTTTAAATTTCGGTATTCGCAATGTGGACGATTTTTTCGTCGGGCGAATGCTGGGAACTGTGCCGATGGGTGTCTACCAGCTGGCCTATCGCATGGCCAATATCCCGGCCACCAATATCACCAATGTTCTGGGGAAGGTGCTGTATCCCGGTTTTATGAAAATTGCCGATGATCTGGAAAAGTTGAAAAACGGATTCATCCGCTCTTTCCGCTATGTGACATTTATCACCGTGCCGCTGACCATCTACATCGTGCTGATCACGCCGGATGTTGTCCGGCGCTTCTTTCCGCATTGGAACGATGCAATCTTACCGATTCAGCTGATCGCCTATTTCGGGGGCTTACGCTCGATCGGATCGGGATTGGGTAGTATTTTTCTGGCGAAGGGCAAGCCTCAATTGCTGATACCGATTTCTCTATTTCAGATGATTTTCCTCTCGGCGCTGCTCTACCCGACGATCCATTTTTGGGGATTAATCGGCGTCTGTATTCTCGTGAATCTCTCAATGACGCTCTCTTTCCTCTGGACTTTTATCAAAGCCGGACGAATTATCGCGCTGAACATTGAAGAAATCCTGCGTGTCGTCGCTTTCCCGATATTGGTTTCTTTTGGATTGTGGGCGCTGATCTTTGGGCTGAGCGGATTGGGCGGACCGGAACGGATTTATCTATCAATGGCCGTTAAAATAATCGTGTATCCTGTTTTGTATCTGCTGCTGGGTTGGTTCTTCTCGGCGACGCCACGCCAGTTAATCGCCGATCTGTTTCAACGTTAATCCCGGATGAAGCTCCAGCAATTTCTCCAACTTTCCGACATTGGACTTTAATTCAAATTTCTGCAGAATGATTTCGCGGCCGCGTCGGCCCATGCGGTCGATTGCGTCGGGATGATGATAGAAATGAGCGATTTTATCTGCGAGCGCATCGGCGTTTTCAGTTTCAACCAGGAAGCCGGAAGAGCCGTCTTCGACGATCTCCGGCAGGCCGGTAATGTTGCTCGCAACTACCGGCAACGCCATGGCCATGGCTTCCATTACGGCGATCGGCAATCCTTCGGAAAGGCTCGGCAGCACGAAAACGGACGATTCACCGAGATAGTCTTTAATCTCAGAAGGCGATCTCGCGCCGAGCAACAGGATCTTTTCGCTGAGTCCGTATTGGTGGATCAGGGTCAGGAGTTCGTCGTGATCATTGCCGCTGCCAATGATGTTGCAGCGGCAATCGATCTTTTCCCGGTCGATTTGACGCAAGGCCTCGATCAGGAATATGACGCCCTTAATCTTCTTCAAGGCCGTCACACTGGTGACCGTGAAAACAGACGGCGGTCCCGGTTTCTCCTTTTGAAAATAGGCCGCATCGACTCCGCAATAATTTACGACGATTTGAGAGTCTTCGAGTTTATACTTCTGCAGAAGCAGGCGTTTGTTGTAGTCGGAGATTGTGATGAACGGACGGGCATTCACGATCAGCTCCTTCAAATACGGTTCCGGATATAAAAGCAACTCCGATCCGTGGCCGGTACAGCTAAACGGAATGCCGTAATATTGCGCAACGAGATAGGCTCGCAAAGCCGCGTTGGAGGCGAAATGGGCGTGAATTCGATCAGCGCCCTCTACTAAAAGAGAGTCATATTGCGAGAAATAGCGCAAGGCCTCCCTCCGGCCAAGCAGCCTCCGCAGCTCTTTCAAATGCCGTACAAAACGTCGCGAATCCCGCCAGAAGAGGCGAAACAAAGTTAAAATCCGTACCCGGTGCCTGAGACAGAACACCTCGAAAGGAAGCCTTGCGGCCTGCGTTTTTTCACCTCCCCAGACGGCGATTACACGAATTTCGTGACCGCTCCGGATGAGTTCGAGAATCTCATCATGGGCGACGTTGCGATGCCGGGTCGGGAAGAAATTTAAAAAATAGAGAATATTCATGATGAGTTTACATTAATTGATTTGAACTGTCAACGGCGATAGCCCATTTCCCGAAAAAACTACCCACGAGTCCGCCGCTAGATTATTGAGTTGATAAATTTTCTGAGGAGAAAAATTATTAATAAATACTTTTTCATTGATTATTTGGAAGTTCCCATTTAGTACTGAATAATAGAAAATATGATGGGTACCGCCTTTTGAATGAAAGGACAATTTATCAAGTGGATTAATTATTTTTATAAAAATCATTCCGGCATGTTCCCAAGTTAAATCCTTCAAGATGGCACTAGAGGCGGGAGGATAAACCGATATGATATCATGAAAATTTACAAATACTGGAAAATTTAGCGATGTTACTTGGTGTATATTCGCCAGATTAATGACACATGTATTTTGGTCAAGTGGAATGTAATCTGGGTACAAATTCGCTTTAAAAAGTGTATCCGTACTACCAATTTTTATCCATGGAAAGATCGATGAATTTATTGCCGCGTATTCAATCCTGTATTTTTCCTTAATGGAATTTTTTAGATCTGGTGAAATCAATGGATTGAAAAATCGATAATTATCACGAATTCGGGTTTTTAAATTGAGTGGTGGTGTCGAATGTGCAGTCATCGCAACAATATCAATATCAGCAAAAACCGGTAAGTGATAACTTGTATATGAATCGGTAATTACTACGGAATTTGGGGGAATGACCTGTTGAAAACGAACGGCAAAATCATGAAATCCCATTGGCTCCCGATATTTATCGTAAGTCTGTATTCGATTTTTAATACTATCAGGTAAAAAAGATAAGAAGGACAAACCGAAAATTATTACCACTGAGATCAAACCGATAATGTGGAACCGGTTTAGAATAAACCGTTTGGGAAACAATTTCCAGATGAGCCACAATATAGGAATCAACAGAAAAAATGGTGCTGTTAATCGTCCGATCAGATTCAATGGGACAAATTGAGAGAAGAATTTCAATAATAGCGGATTGAAAATTAATAACGGGACGATCAGGATGCTTGATAAAATGAATAAGCGACTACGGTTTTTTCTCCAATGCGGTGATTTTATTAGTAACAAAAAAGATATAGTGACTGATAAATAAAATGGCCATTTATCCGGTGTAACAGAAAATATCGGCCAATCTTTGAACAGCATTGTGAGTGGTAATTCAGTACCTGGAAATGTCTCCGCATAATGTCTCAAACAGTACCAATATATTGCTATTAGTAAGGGCAAACCGACAAGGAAATACCCCGCACTTTTGATTATGCCCTTAATAAAATTGAGTCTGCTATCAGGATTAATGATAAAGTAAAAGATATGAAATACCAGCAAATACCCTATGATGACCAGGAAGTAGTAAATGTGAATGAACGTCGCTACAAATAATATTGAAATTAGAAGAAGTTGCCGTCTCTTAATAATTTCCGAAAAATAGATAGTGAAAAATAGCGGCATCAGAAAGGCTGTACAAATGTTACCGGGAATAACAGAGGAAGTCAAAAACATGAATTTTGCTTGAAGCGTATGGAAAAAAAATATCGCAATAACGGCAGTTATGGCAAAGTATCGATTGGTAAAAACAGTTTTAATATATGTATATATTGCCAAAATAGTGATGGGGAAGAAAAATGCTGAGAGATTGATCCAGACAAAATTCGCCTGGAATCTGCCAAGCATAGCAATCGCAGCAATGAAGGTATGCCAGGCATTGAAATCATAGAGCGTACCGGCTGGAAATCCGCTAAAAAAGGCGTTTTCGGAAACCATTTGAGGCTGGTTAAGGTAATTGACCGCTTGCGCAACATGATACCAGGCGTCACCATCCTGAAAGCTACCTTTCCAATATACAAGAAGAGCTGAAAAAGTAATGAATGTGATAAGAACAGTTAAAGCAGTATCAACTTTAAATGGTTGGATTCTTACCATTCGGTTTTTCAATATTAGAAAGAGAATCCAAAAACCGGAAATGACGACGCCACCTATCCAGAACATTATTACTATCGATAACGGCAGCGCGAATATAAAACCAACTGTTGATAAAACTGTCCAGACAAATAGACCAAGCACAACGGATAATAGGATATATAAATCCAATGATATCTGCCGGAAAAATAAAGGGACGAGTGCCATTCCTGGCAGGAATGTAAAAATCAGTAGCAAACTGTAAAATTTTAACTCACAGAGAAACATGTTTTCCTTCTATGAACTGGCGATACCATAAAATAAAGATTAGAACCGACCAGAGTTTGTAACCGTAGTCGGCCTGTTTGTTTTGGTGCGCATCCCACACTTTTCGGACATATTGCCAATTAACAAAGGGAATGGATTTTGTGTCGCTCGTGGCAAGTAAATCTGCCATTAATGGTTTCAATTCTTTTAGAAACCATAAAGAAACCGGTGTGTTGAATCCGGCTTTCGGGCGTTTCAATATTTCCTGAGGCAGATTACTTGCCATGGCCTGCTTTATCAAATATTTCTTATTTCTGAGGTGATTGAGTTTATACTTTGATGGAATGCTGAAGAAAAATTCAACCAGCCGGTGATCCAGAAAGGGAACACGCACTTCAAGGGAATTTGCCATACTCATTCGATCAACCTTAATCAGCATATCATTTGGCAAATAGTAAGTGCTATCGGCATAGAGAGCCTTTGTGAGCAGATCCACCGTCGGATATTTTTCAAAATGGGAATGATAGTTTTCTAATATTTGCCGGGTAAATTTCTCCGGTTCATTGGAAAGCAGAAATGGCATTTCATCGGGATACCAGATTGCTCGCCATAAAAAATGGGAGTGAGAGGCCTTATTTTGAATTCCCCGGAAGAACCTGTCCCATTTCATGGATAAGGCATATTTGTCGAAGGAAACCGGTGCAAATTTACCTAAATTTCTGAATGTGCTGATTATGGGCCGGGGAATCCATCGCAACATACTTGCAAGGTAGTCGGCTGTGTAGGTTTCGTATCCGGCCGCCAACTCATCGGCGCCATCACCGGAAAGTGCAACCGTTACGAATTTTCGTGTATATTCAGATAAATAATAAACGGGAACAGCCGAGGAATCTGCCGTCGGTTCTTCCATATGATTGATAATTTTCGGAAGAATATTCAGTATGTTGGGTTTGATCGTTATATGGTGGTGTAATGTCCCGATATGTTTGGAAACCCGGTCCGAGTATCGACTTTCATCAAAACTTTCTTCCTCAAATCCGACCGAGAAAGAATGAATCGGAGTTGAATTTAATTGGGAAGCGACGGCCGCTATACTGCTGGAATCGACACCGCCACTGAGAAAAACACCTAACGGTACATCACTGCGCAATCTAAGCCGGACGGCATCATGAAATAGTTCCGAAAATTGTTGTTTTGCCGTTTCTAAGTCTACGGTTCGGTCACTAGTCGGAGTTAATTCCCAATATTGAGTCAGAGAAATATCAGTTGGTGTGACTTCGCAATAGTGACCTGGAGGAACACTCTTTATTCCCTGAATAAGTGTTCGATTTTCAGGGATATAGTTCATCATAAAGTGCGAATACAATCCCTTTTGATCGATATTCCGTTCGATACAGGGGTGCTGTAAAATGCATTTTATTTCCGATCCAAATAGGAAAGCCTGATTTGTTTTGATGTAAAAAAGCGGCTTAATACCCATCCGGTCGCGGGCGAGGAACAATGATCGATTTACCCGATCAAAAATAGCGATGGCAAACATACCGTTAAATTTATTTAAACAAGTTGGTCCCCAATGGATATAGGCGTATAAAATTACTTCAGTGTCTGATTTGGTTTTTAACGGATAACCGATATTGATAAGCTCTTTCCGCAGTTCCAGGTAATTATAGATTTCACCATTGAATACAATAGTATAGCGGTTTGTAGAATCTGTAATGGGTTGGGTGCCGGTGTCCAGGTCGATAATTTTCAAACGACGAATTGCCAGGCCAATATTATTCTTTACGAAATATCCATCTTCATCGGGCCCTCGATGAATGATAGAATCCGCCATTTTCCTGAGAACAGAATCGTGGACAGGTTTTTCAGAATCTCGATAATATATTCCGCAGATACCACACATTATTCGAATTTTTCCAAACGCATTTGAGATATCTGATCCGCGATCATTCCCATAAAAAAAACCAGCAACCCTGATAACATTAGAAATAGACTCGCGACCGTTAAACCCTGTCCGTTTATCAGGTAAGGAATACCCCAAATTATTCCGGAGATGAATAAGAAAAATGATATGGGAATAAATATTTTTAGAGGATTAATCAGAGTAATTAATCGCAACATCGTCAGAATCGTGCTGAATCCGTCCTTAAATGGTTTTACCGTACTTTTACCAACCCGTTTTTCGGTTTTGATAGGAATATATTTTACAGAATATCCACGGGTCATAAAAATGAGTGTCATGGTTGTAGAAGCTGAAAATCCTTGCGGTAATAAGTGTAAATATTTATTGATTACCGATTTTTTTACTAGTCTGAAACCACTATTTAAATCAGGTATTTTTTGACCGGATAAAATTTGGGAAATCCATTTTAGAATTAATTTACCGGGACGACGTGTAATTGGGCTATGACTCTTTGAAGTGCGTGATCCGACTACCATGTCGCAATCACTAATTGCAGAAATTAAAACAGGTATATCCTCAGTGCGGTGCTGTCCGTCGCTGTCCATGAAAATTATGTTTTCGTGGGTGGCGGCTTTAATGCCACTTTTCAGGCTGGCGCCATATCCTTTATTAACAGGATGGTGAACCACCTTAATATCAAATTGTTTGAGTATCTCTGCTGTTTTATCAGTTGATCCGTCATTAATGACAATGATTTCTGAATGGGGAAGTTGAGAGATCAGATGTTTGAGAACTGGAGAAATACCATCTGCTTCATTAAAAGCTGGGATAATAATGCTGATTGGTACAGTAGCCATTAGATATACCCTATATATATGTTTGTTATACCGATAAAGGGAATTTCAAAGGGGAAATGCTTCAATATATTGAAAATGCTTAGGGGGACTTTATTTGGAAAAATTAATCACCCCCTTTTAAATAGTACTTTCTTACATCCATTTTTTCGGAGTGCAGTAAGAATTCTTTTACGGGTACACTGACGAATTAAAAAATGATTCTTCTCGGCATATGAATAAAGATACTGAACAGGATTAATCGGATTTGGTTCCATTATCAATACGAATTTTTTTGATACCCTTATCGTTTCATGGATTGCCTGTTCGATATCAACCAAATGATGTAAAACTTCCCACATATAGACCATATCAAATTGATTGGTTTTAAATGGGAGCTGATATGCATTGAAATAAAGCGAATCAAATGACTGGTGAGGATATCCTCGCCAATCAATTGCATAATCCCCTGCGACCGTAAAAGATATCATTCTTGAAAAATAATAGGCCGTAGATCCATTTCCACAACCAATATCGAGAACAGAATGAACATTGTATAGTGGAATATATTTCTGGATAAATCGGATTCTTTGCTGTGTAAAATATTCCATGATAGGGTGATTATAGCTGCGGAATATGCCGCCGGAACCCCAGAATTGTTTTTGAGAAGAATCAATGTCTCTCATTACTACGTAATTTCCATATATTTTCTTGGCGATCCTTAAGAATCAAGACTTTATAAAAATTTCCAACTATGCTCAACGTATACATTTCCGGCAAACCGTGTGTCCGGGACTTTGCCAGTTCCGTAGATATCCGCAGCCGCTATTTGAATCGAGAAGGCGTTTTCTATAAAATCGCAAGTCTCCGTGCGGTCAGCCAGCCACAAGTTCAGCGAATATTTTCCAGGCATCAAACGCAAGTCGCGGATGGAGCAAAGTATCGATAAATCTCCGTCTATAGATCTCATTGCTAAACAGCTATTCCGAGTATCTAATGTCAGGATGGTTTGATCCAGACCGTTTTTTATACCGATTGCGATGCGCGGTTCAACGACTTTTTCGAAAGTTTGAACATCTAGTTTAAAAATCAGGGACTCTCCGGGAAATATTTCGGTTTTCCGATTACCATCTTGAGCCAGTATTTCCATGCGGGTGAAGCGGGCCTTGGCATTCCCACTCTGCAAAACTGAATTGGCTGGAAAATCCCTAGCAGACGAGATGGCCGGACGCGAAGAGCAGTAGATTTGAAGCGCCTCAGAGGTTTCGCCATCAAATACCTTTTTCCCTGAATCCAACACGATGCTCCGATTGCAGAGTTTCTCGATAGATGCTAAATTGTGACTTACAAACAATACGGTCCGCTGGCTGCGCGTGATTTCATCAATTCTCGCCAGGCATCTTTTCTGAAATTCATAGTCGCCGACAGCTAATACTTCATCGATCAGTAGAATATCCGAATCAAGATGCGCACCGATCGAGAAAGCCAGCCGGACATACATGCCGCTGGAATAGCGCTTGATCGGCGTATCGAGAAAGCGGCCGATCTCCGCAAACTCGACGATTTGATCGAACTTGGCCTTAATCTCCGCCTTTCTCATGCCTAGAATGGCACCGTTGAGGTAGATGTTCTCGCGGCCGGTGAGTTCGGGATGGAAACCCGCGCCGACCTGCAGCAGCGAGGATACCGAACCGTTCAATACGATCTCGCCGTCAGTGGGTTCGGTAATGCGGCTTAGAATCTTAAGCAGTGTGGTTTTGCCGGCGCCGTTTTTTCCGATGACACCGAGAACCTCGCCTCGGCCGATCTCCAGGTTGATTTCATTGAGCGCCCAGAGATCGCTGGCGCCGGCTCCTCGTTGTGGAATTTCCCGACGGGAAGTTTTCCGAAAGGGGCCGACGATGGCATCCCGCAAAGCCTCCCGGATTGTATCCGGGAAAGCCTTTGAACCCAGCCGGTAGCGCTTGCTCAGGTTTTGGATTGATATGACGGATGTGTCTGGCATATTATATCAAATCCGCAAAACGGGATTGAACCCGCGCAAAATAGAAATTACCGACGATGAAGAAGAAAACGGCGACAGCAAAGGAGAGGGCAATCGCATGCCAATTAAACATTCGCCCGAGAATCGCCGAACGAAATCCGTTTATCAAACCGGCCATCGGATTGAGGTTCAGCAAAAATTGGTATTTGCTTCCGATAATGGATGGCGGGTAGATAACCGGGGTCAGAAACAGCCATATCTGCAGCATAAAAGGAACGATGTGCCGGAAATCGCGGTAGGATACCGAGAGCGCCGCTAATAAAGTCCCGATGCCCAACGCCGAGAAAATGACGCCGCAGAGCAAGGGAACGATCATCAGGAAATGAACCGTTACCGGAAAATGATAATAGATCATAATGGCAAACAGAACCAGGAATGATAGCAGAAAATCGATCAGCCCCGAAGCGACAGCGCTGAGCGGGGTAATCAGCCTGGGAAAATAGACATTACGAATGAGCCCGGCGTTGTTGATGGCCGAGTTTGCGCAACTGCTCAGCGAGTTGGCAAAGAAGGTCCAGGGCAGCAGGGCGGCGTATACGAAAACCGGGTAGGGTACGCCTTCGGAAGGGATCTTCGCCAAACGGCCGAAAAAAATGGAGAACACCACCATCTGCAGAAAGGGTTGCAAAATAGCCCAGAAAGAGCCGATGACGGTCTGTTTGTAGCGGACTTTAATATCGCGCCAGGTCAGGAAGTACAGCAAATCCCGGTAGCGCAAGACTTCCCGCAGGGGAAACAGGGCCGGGTGCTGCGTAGGTGTAATGGTAATGGCGCTCTTCATGAAACCTTTTGAATTTTTCCGGAATGTAAAATAACGGAAAAAACGCGTTTTTTCAATTTATATTCCTTACGACACGGCTCCGCCACTGTCAGTCCCATTTTAAAAGCGTGGAAGACAGCGTGCTTGCGTGAGATTACGACCAATATAAGAAATTATCTTATCTTGAACGAGTAGAATACAATTGACAGTCGGGAAAGCTGTGATTCGACAACGCAATCCGCTATGACAGCATCAACTGTCCGTTTTCCGGGCAAATTTCGCCAGGGCAGCCATGGCAGCGTCAAAATCGGGAAATTGATCGGGATGCTTTTTAACAAGGCTTGACGCGATTTGCCGCCAGTTCGTCTGACCGTCGATCAGATTCAGCATGTTCCGTTTTCGGAGTTCGACGGGATTGAGCAGTGGGATATGCTCGAGAACAAAGTTGTCCAGACGCGCTCGATCCGGCGGACCGGCTCTGAAAGTATTGTACTCCTGGAAGGAGGAGTGGTGATCGATAACCCATTTATAATTGATCTGTCGCGAGTAACGGGATTCGCTCACGTGCAACTGAAGCTTCAGTTTTTCGCCTTTCCGGACGCTGACCGGATGCCGAATCGGGAAATACATCTGCCCCCAGGTGTTGGACGCGGCCAGGGGAGAGTTGGAGAAAAATTGCGTGGGTGTAAACCGGCAATCCCACCAGCCCAGCAGGCCGTGGAGCGTACCGGACCGGCTGGCTTCGAGTTCCGCCGAAAATGAGAATGGGAAATTTGAATCACGGGCGAGATCGATTTCTTTGATCGTCACCTCCGGGCTCAGGAGTTCGATCTTTGTATCCTGTGCAGGATGGGGCTGGTTCATGGCGATCCGCGTCGTAACACTCCAGTCGATGTCATAAAGCCGGTCCTCCTGTTTCTCCCATAAATGGAGGGAATGATACATTTTGGGGCATTCCACCGGCGCAATTTTGAGGATGATATTATTCGGGATGAATTTGCCTCCGGGGCGCAGGAACCGCGAACGTGCATCCGTAACGACCTCTTCCAGACCGTTGTAGAAGAAGAATGGCGTGTATTCTTCCATGATGATAAAATCCACTTTTTCAGGCAATTCAATCTCGGTGGATTTTCCATGCAGGAATTCAATTTTATCCGCGTATCCGTTTTGCCGGGCGCTTTCCTTTCCGATATAGTATACATCGGCCATCTCGATAGCATAGATTTTCAGGGCATTTTGTTGGGCTGCGAAGAGGGAATAAGTCCCCAGCGCAGAGCCGATTTCGGCAACGCGGGTTTGGGTTGAGATGAGTTCCCGAATCGCACTCCGGAACGCCTCAACGCGTCTCCGGTCATCCAATAATTGACGGAAATGCTGAATCACATCCACCTCACACGGTTTGGATTTCGTGACATAGATTTTGTAACTGATCCCGAGCCATCAGCAGCGGATTGTTCAAAGCCAGGCGAAATACGGGCTGTCGTCCTAATAATTGAAGCAGGATATCCGGTGAATACCTGCTTAAAAGGTGTTTATTAAAAAGTTTATCGGCCAGCTGTTCAAATCCCGCACTTTGCCCGAGCGACTGGATGGAAAACTCTCCATCAGGATGGTGTTCTAAAATGAAGATTTTCCGTAGCGGAAGCGGAAGATCGGGAGCTACTTCGCCGAACCGTCGGGGATCAATGAAATAGGCTGGTATTTTTTTCTGTGGAAAATCGTCGATCATTATACGGAGCTCGGATGGGCGGATTGCGATGATTTCCCGCAGGTGCGGTTTGATAATCAGGTTGCGTGGAAATGGATGAACGGTACGCAGCAACGGCTGCAGGATGGCAAACTCATCCGATAACAGTTGCCAGCCAAGTCTCTGAAGAGCGATGGCAAGGCTGGTTTTCCCGGTTCCGGAATCACCCAGAAACACGTATCCCTGTCCGTCCTTCGCCAGGACTGCGGCATGGAACTGCAGGTCGTCTTTGAGGGATTTGAGCAAGTCTTCGACAACCTGCCATTCGAGGGCGAATATGATTTTGCTTAGATCGCGGTTTCTGTGGGTCAGTCGGCTGTTACGGTAAAGATAGAACCGGCTATGTTCTTCGATGATCCGGTAGTGCATTTTGGTGCCATTCGGTACGGATTTGATCCGGGCGGAGAAAACCGATGCGGAGATAAAACCGGCGATGTGAGAGGGGCATTCAATAATGATTGGATAATCCCGGATCGGGATATGGAACACTGGCATTAAGAAATACTCAAGAGTCCGAGTTCGCTGAATTGTCGCAGTATCTTCTGGATTTCTTCGGCGGGATCGGAGGAGATTTCGCTGAAATCCGTCTTTATCGCATAAATAATTTCTGTAATCGTGAAAGTACCGTCGCAGAGCGCCCATATATAGGCGGCGGACCGGTTAAGTGAATGGACTTTCTCGCCCTGCGGTTCGTACACCAAGCCGCCATCGTCCAGTTCCCGAAACGAGAGATCATCACGGACTTTTGGTTTGAAATCCGGTTTGAAATTCTGCATCTTACATTACGCCCATTTTGACTATCGTGGCTCTGTCTTCCATTTCTTTCAGTTTTGCCAATTCAATTTTTTCGATTTCGGGAAAAGACATCACCAACCCGGCGATTAACCAGAAGGGTTCCATGATGCGGATGATGATGAAGGTATTGGCGCCGATACTATGAGTGAGCATGGCGAAAATAGATATGTAAAATCCCAAAGCGTAGGCTCTGAAGAAGGGAATCTGGGATTCCTTGTAGATCTTATAAACATGTTTTAGCAATTTAATCAGGAGGCTTAAGAAATAATATAGCCCGATCAGACCCGTTTCGATCATGACCCGCATGAACTGAGCATCCAGGAAACGCCATCCGGTGACCCCGAAGCCCAGAAGGGGATGCTTGGGGAATTCCTTGAACGCCAGACGCCAGCTGCGAACCCGTTCCGAGGCGGAGGTGTCCAGGGTAACTCCACCGATGTTTTCCTGCAGCGATTGCGAATAGGCATCTTGCTGTTTTGTAAATGTATATTTGACACGGTCGGTAACGGCATCCGGTAAAATAAGCGGGGCGATCATGATAAAAAAGATAATGAATCCGACGACGATGTAGCGTCTTTCACTTAAGATGATAAACGCAAATATGACCGGGATGGCCGATACCCACGATCCGCGTGAATTTGTCAGGAGGAAGGGTAGGACGGACATGGCGGTTATCGTAATCAAGGCCCGTCGGTACTTGGGGCTGGACATGATATTCGGTGTCAGAACCAGGGCTAAGTTGATCGAAATAATCAGAATCAGATAGCCCCCGAGCGTGTTGGGTTCGCCAGCTTTACCCTCGAACGGTGCCGTGATTCGGCCGCCTCGCGGGATCTGGGCGTAAGCCACTAAAACCACGACGACGTAGGTGAGGATGAGTGAAAGAATAAAGTTATCGACCTGCTTTTTGCTACGCACATGGTTTACCACCATGAAATAGATCAGGAAAAATTCAAAATATTTTACGACGAAAAACATGCCGGCCAGCGGACGAACGCGCCCAAACATCGCCCCAATGCCCGTAGAGAGGAAACAGATGAAAATGTAAAGTCCCATGTCTTTGTTCAGCGGTGTGCGCTTGAATATCGATAACTCCTTATAGAGCGCCATTTTAGCCAGCCAGGTAAAAAGAATAATGGCCACGAGGATGTCGTCGATACGGACGGTGATTCCCTCTCCCGACGTCGTACGGGTACCGAATTCGGGTGAAAGCAGCATCGAGTAGATCAGGATATAAATCGCAAAGTCGGTATTGATGAAAGTCAGTACCAGGACGCCTAGACCGACGGCGGCCATGAGGGCTGTTTCTTTATTGGTGTGTACCAAGAGGAAGGCGACGACAATCGAAATCGGTACCGCTAAAAAAAGCGTATACTTCGTAATGTTATGTTCTAATAAGGGGCTGGAAGGCATGTATTAATTGCTGTTTTGGGTTATTGGTCCCGTTTTTCGTCTTCGAACATCTTTTCCATCTGCTCCACCTCTTTGTCGCGATCGTTCTGAAGGATGTTTTCGTAGGCCTCGACCCATTTACTGTTCGGATCGTCTCGCCACTCCTTCTCGTAGATTTTACGAATATCGGTTTCATGACGGGCGGCAGAACCCCGGACAAGCTCACGCGCTATATTTTCATAACGATGCACATTCAGAAAAATAGTAGTGAAAAGTTTGGGAATGCCGACAACAGCGATACTAATGGCCATCGCGACAATTAAAGTGATGGGCAAAGCAATCAATAAAACCTTTTTCTCACTTCTTTTCAGAAGACTTTTTTTACGCCTTGAATGATGATGATGATACATGATAAAAAGCAATCATTCTGTTTTTTACCGGTACACGACTGGCTGTGCAGAAAGTTCCGGTATCGTACGTTTAAATAAATCGATATGATCTGTATTGTTAAATCCACCGATCAGGATGACACTCTCGGCAGCATTGGAAATGCTGGGCCTGACCGGTTGGATATAGGCATAATCTTTCAGCGATCCCAGATCGTTCAGTTTGCCCAGGGCGCTGATCTTGCTATTATATTTTCCAAGTGAAATGGCATATTCGAATTTATAGGGAGCCATTGTCCCTTTAAAACCCAGCATCGCCAGCTCGCCGCCTTTCGTTTGAGCGGCACTTTCTGAAATAAAACTGCCGTAACAGACCAGGTAATTTTTTTGTTCCGGATTCGAAAAATCGGCATTCATGAAGGCTGCAAGTCCCTGGTCCCGGTACGAAAGCAGCCGGGTTCGGGCGCTTTGGTAGTCAGGCAGCGTCGCCAGTAAAATCGAAAAGGGTTGTGCAATATCGAATATTTTTACGGGTGAAGAACTGCTTGCAGCGGGTCTTTGCTGGATGATTCGGACCGGTGCCTGCGCAATAGCCGGAGCCTGTTCGCGGACGACGGGCTTCTGCGCTGCCGGTGGCGGCGTACTTTGCCTCTCAGCCGTTGTGACCTGCGTGGGAACCTGAGCTGGTACCTTGACCGGTACCAGGCTGGGTTTCACCTCTTGTAATTCGGATTCATCTACGAGGGAATCGGGCTGAAGTTGCTGGGGAACCTTGACGCTTTGTGTATCGGATTGTACTTCAGTCTGAATGATCGGGATTGCAGGCGTTGTTGAATCGCCTTGGCTATGCATTTGTTGCGCGGGTGGTGTTACCGATGGTCTCGATCGTAAGGCATGAAAGCCTAAAAGCGCCGCGCCGATAACGATCGCCGTGACTCCAATTGAGAGCAGCAATTTTCCGATTTTCAGCTTTTGGAAGAAATCGAGATGCAGCCCCTCTTTTTTATTGGTAAAAAATTTACCGACGTTGGAAAAGATGCCTTTGACGCCCTTCTCTTCCTCGGTTTCACCGTAGGAATAGTGGGAATCGTAGCTGTACTTGTAATCCGCGTAATCGGCGGTGACATCGGCTCGCATACCATTCAGAACGATACCGAGAACGTCGGACTTGAGCATTTCCAGCTGGCTCTTCGATCTGCGCAGGGTACCACGTGAAATTTTGCCCTGGTAGTAAGTCAGTAAGGTGGTGTCCACTTTTGCCCCGAGAACGGTCGAGTCGGTAGCCTGGATGACCGGCGCTGAATCGAAAATGATTATATCGTAGCGTTCTTTGAGTTCATCCAGCACTTCGTTCATCAGTTTGGAAGCAATAATTTCGGATGGATTCTTTTCGATTTTACCCGCTGTCAGAATGTTGAGATATTCAATTCCGGCAATGCTGTCCGACTGAAAAGCATCGGAGGAGAGCGTTCCCATCATCAGGTCGGTCTGGTTACGGATTACGGAGTCCAGTGTTTCCCGCCGTAAGATGACGTCGGTCAGTCCCGGTTCACGTTCGATTCCGAAGAGTTTGGAGATGCGTGGTTTGCGCAGATCGGCTTCGACCAGCAGCGTTTTCTGACCGATTTGAGCCATTGCCAGCGCCAGGTTTGTCGCGATTGTTGTTTTTCCCTCACCGGCGACGGAAGAGGTGATCATGATTGATTTATAGCCTTTATCCATCAGCCCAAAGTGAATGTTGGTCCGCAGGCCGCGGAAGCTCTCCGCCATTACCGATTTGGGATCATAGTGCGAGGCCATGCGGGCCTGCATTTCGAGGATATCCTCCGGAATCGGTGTTGTCACTTTCTCCTGAATAGCCAGTTTGATATCTTCGATATCCACAAATGGGATGACTCCCAAAACGGTTGTGTCGAGGGTTTTTTCGATGTCATCGATCGTGCTGAAGGCGGTATCCAGAGTTTCCGCAACAAAGGCCAGAACGACGCCGAGGATCAGGCCGATAATGGTTCCGACGGCGGCCGTAGGTCCCACCGTGTTCGGGTTGATCGGGCTGGTCGGCAGGAGCGCCGGCCGGGCGATAAGGACTTCTTTGGTCTGCTCCGACTGGCGGATCATCACCTGTGCGTAGGCGACTTTCGATTGTTCGTATAACCTCGAATTAATATCGAGTTCGCGTTCCAGGTCGATCAGTGTGAGGGCGATTGTCGGCAGGGAGCGATACTCATTTTCCAGTTTTGTATAATTCCGCTGAGCGACGATTTCGGCGCGTACCAGAGATTCTCTGAAATTTCGCAATTCCGATATGAAGCGCGTCTTTAAACCGGCTAACTGGCTTTTTAAATCGATCACAATCGGGTGTTGATCCGTGTAATGTTGAGAATAATTCTCCAGGTCGCTACGGACACCGTTCATCTGTGACTGAATCATGCTCAATGTGGCATTCGGAGTATTTAGCAGAAGATTGAAGGATGAATAGAATATATAATCCGGATTGAGGCTGATTTCTGCAACAATGTTATTGATTTGGGTAATATCGGCCTGAATACTTTCGAGTTGTTTTTCAGCAGCATCCATCTGCGAACTTAATCGACCGGACGAGCCTTCAATCGTTGCGAATTTATTGTCTTCGCGATACTTACGCACCACGTTGACAGATTGCTGATAAGTGGCCTTGGCGTTGGCCAGCTGGGCCTTGATTGCGTCGATCGCCTGTTTCGTCTGCTCGTTTTTTTCTCCAAAATCGGCCTGGGAATAGACCTTTGCCAGCGCATTGGCAAGGTCCTGGGCGCGCTCGGGCTGTTCATCGGTGATGATGATATTGATCAGGTTGGTATAGCCTTCCTGTTCGGTTTTAACTCTTTTCTTCAATTTAAAGGTGATGTCGAAATACTTTTTATTGGAGCGGATTTCATCCGGGGTCAGCGATGAGTCCAGCAATCCCATGACTTGGGCAGCCTTCTCAATCATGGGGTAACTCTTAATAATTTCGGCACGCGTGGCGAGGTCATCACCGCCGCCCCAATAGTAACCGCCGTAGTCGTTATTGGAGTAAGAGGTGGAGCGTTGGATTTTCAGGCTGGCAGTTGCCTGATATAAGGGAGTAGGTTTATTCAGGATGGCGAAGAACAAACTAAATGAACTGAGCATCACGACGGTGATGATGACGATGATCTTCTTCTTCTTTATGATTCGCCAGTAATCGCGTAGATTGAGCTCGTAATGCTGCATAGTTCCAGGCCTCACTTAGATGTGATCAAGTACAACGATATCGCCATCGTTAGGATCGAAAAGATAGTTGTCAGGGGAGTTAAGGCTTCCGAGATATTTTTTAATAAACCTCGCTCTTTTGGCAAGACAACGATTCTATCGCCGTTCTCTAAATATATATTATTTCGATCATCTCTTTTAAAAAGGTATTTGTCAAAATTGAATTCAACTGTTTCGCCTTCTTCTCGTGTAATAATGATTTTTTTATAATCTGCGCTTGCAGTCATGCCGCCTATATGAGCCAAAAATTCCGCAATACGCACATTGCCTTCCAGCGGATAGATACCTGGGCGCATTAATTCTCCAAACGCAAATACATATCGTGAAGAGATTTGCTGAACTTTTATGGTCACAAATGGATTTCTGTAATAATTTTTCGCCAGTACGGTCAATTTATTCTGGGCGCTTTCCAGAGAAGTACCGGCAAGTTCAACCAGACCGAATAAGCGGTGATAAATGCCACCATTTTTATCGATCACATAGATTTCAGTCTGGGTTGGATGGAATTCAGCCTGGTGGATTTCATTGACAGTGATTTCCAGTACATTCCCATATTGCAGTATATAGTTTTGGGAAACTTCAGAGTACTTTTCTAAATCGGTCAATCGCGGAACAATTACTTTATCATTGTCATGTAAGGTTACATTATTTACCGGATCATTTGTAAACAGATATTGTTCCATATTAAAAATCAGAGTATTGCCATCATTCCTCGCAACCCGGATATTTTTTAAATCAGCGCCTTCAGCCGTGCCGCCATTCTCGATAATAAACTCGGCAACGCGCGTACTTGGGCTGACCAGATAAACGCCAACACGTTTGACCTCTCCGTAAAGCAGTACTTTGTACTTTGTCTGTTCCACGATATTGACACCGACTTTCGGATTGGTATAGTAGCGTGAAAACTCGGTCAATAGCAAATCCTCGGCTTCCGAGATGCTCAGACCACCCAGTGAAACAACTCCCAGCAATTCATGAAAAATCGTTCCGTCTTCGCGAATTCGAACAACTGAGCTTTTCTCTACCAGGTTGCCCTGCCGGCCGACGTCGACATAAGATATATTGATCCGGTCGCCGGGCGCGAGCGTCATGCTTTTATCGCGTGTATCCACCAAAATATTGTCGGTGCTTTCCTCCTGAGCCAGGATCGGTTCCAGGGGAAAGATCGTAAAAAGAATGAGGCAAAAAAACATAAACAAGCACGTTTTTCCGATCATATGTCGCGTTACATCCATTATAATCTTCTCATAGATTGGTGATTGTTAATCTGTCGACAGCCCCGGAAGAGAATTGATCTGAGTGATTGGATTAATCTCCTTTGTAGGCGGATAGAACTCTCGACAGCACACTTGTCAATAAATAGTTCAGATCGATCGGTTTGCAAATATAATCCGCAGCCCCGCGACGGATCGATTCGAGTGCGATCTCTTTATCCGCCAGGCCCGTAATCATGATCACTTCCATCTCCGGATGCGTGTCCTTAATGTCCTGGAGGATATCCAGACCGCCGCCGTCCGGCAATTTAATATCCAGCAGGACAAGAGACGGCAGAAACTTTTCAACTTGCTCGAGGGCCTCTTTTTTGGAATATGCTTTAGCGATCGAATAACCTTGCTGGTCGAGAAAATCTTCCAGCAGCTCTACAATTTCACGTTCATCGTCGACAATTAGTATTTTTTCCATGGCATCACTCTTTTTTCTCAATTTAGTTATAAACCTATACTTAGTCAATCAATTCACGAATGATCAATATCGAAAAAATTCCGTGCAGCCCTTTGCGCAAACCACAAAGGATTTGTTCGTTTTTATATAATTTCTATAATTACAATATTCGGTGTTATTCCAGATTTCCGTAAAGCGTTGCGCCCGAATGGAGCCCGGGCTGAAGTTCATGGAGTGGTAGGGACGAATTGTACCATCAGGGAAAATATAGGCCGTCATCCAGAGGCTCATACAGCGGTTTTTATAGGACCGCGAGCGAAAGGGATATTGCGTGTACCACTGGCGGATCTCCCTGCCTGTGAAATTGGGATAGAAAGCGATGTCGATGCCGTGTTTCTGTCTCCGGATTTCTTTGGTTTTACGAATCAGTGCCTCAACGTCGATCTTCGGCAATTCATCGCTGACAAAGCCGAGCCAATCCGAGGGGGTCTGTCCGAACTTGTCCTGGAAGAATCCGATGAAACGCTGTACGGTCTCCCGGTCCAGGAAGAGGAGGTGGTGGAAAGTAAGTCCGCTGGCGCCAATCTCTTCGGCCGCGGCAATGACTTTTTCGAGATGGCCGGGGCCGAATTCGAAAAGAGTGCTGTTGATATTGATCAGCGGTCCGTCATGGTTGCGTTCTTTTTTAAGTTCTTGAAGATAGCGAAAGCCCTCGATGCAGCGACGAAAAGTACCCTCAACGCGTCGAATGCTGTCATGGACTTCTTCCGGACCGTCGAGGGAGAAGATAATTTCATCCAATCCGCTCTCGATAATTTCAGAGGCGAATTGCCGGATCAGGGTGCCGTTGGTGACGATGTTGCAGCGCAGGCCGGCGGCTTTAATCCGTTGGACAACCTCCGGCCAGCCCGGGTAGAGCATCGGTTCGCCGCCGAACAGCGTAATATTCGGATTGAAAAATTTCACATCGTCAATCAGGGCTTGAATTTCATCCATACTTAATCGTTGCGTCAGAGTGTCTTTGTCATAAGCGCAAAACGCGCCTTTTTCGCCCCACTGGCCGCACATCTGGCAGCGTAAATTACATTTGTAAGTCAGAAAGAGCGAGATGGTTTCGGGCCAATAACTCAACCCGTCAAGACGGTGGTAACTATAAGTTGATTTGCAGCGATGGAGAAAATTGCGATAGGCATATCCCGGCTGGGCGATGGATTTTTTTAAAGCGCGTTTCCAGTTACGAACAGGTATCATGATGCCTCAAATGGTTACCGAAAAACGAAAGGGCGAAGAATCTTGCCCAAGTATCAGTGTGTTTTCACCCGATTGCAGGGCAATTCGAAAGATTTTGCCCTTGCTCCCGAGTTGGGTGTGATTGACAATCGTGCCCATGCTGCTGCCCCGATCGACGACGAAATAACGTTGACCTTCCTGATTGATCGAGACATGATTGCGCGAGATATTATAGGGATGAACGTCCGGGATATAGAGATCGTTGTCAATCAGGACGTCTTTATGAACATGTTTGCTGGCGCGTCCGATTTTATACGGAAAGGAACTTAGCGTGAGTTTTTTATTTCCCAAAACAGCCCTGGCCTCAGGGCTCAACCCGGCGATCTGAATTTGTGCCGTGGGGGAGTCCGTCTCGGAATAGTCATCATCGTGCTCGGTTTCCAATCGTACAATCAGTTCGTTGCATTGCCGCAGGCGTTCGAAGAGACCCTTGATGATGGGAATTAAAGGCGTATCGGGATCGCCTATGATCTGCTGAAAGTCGTCGCGTACGATTTCAGTGACTTCAACATCGGTGGCGGCCAGCACGGAGGCCGTTCGCGGGCGGTCTTCAATCAGGCCCAGTTCCCCGAAAATTTGTTCCGGATCGAGCGTTGCCAGGATCACATCCCGATTTTTACCGCGCTTTACGATGTTGACCCGGCCGGTTTTCAGAATGTAGGCTGCCTGTCCGATCGTATCCTCTTTGATGATGATGTCTCCGGCTGAAAAATGTAATCGTCGCATATACTTCCGTCAGTGAATTGTTGTCAATGATTCTATTGATCCACGATAATCGAGCTTACACTGCATCTTCCCCACGATTTCAACTAAAACATTTCTTCATATGATCGTATATCGTTCCTCAGCGCTGAAAGATAGCCTAAGGTTTCATTTATCGAGGAAAAAGTCAATAGATTTTTACGGACCTCGGAAACATTCGGGAAACCGCGGAAATACCAGCGATAGAATTTTTTCATGATCCGGTTTGTAGCAGCTTCGCCGCGGATTTCGATCTCCATCTGCAATTGCCGCAGGCACATGTCCAGCTTATCGATAGAGGAGTTCCGGACAATTTCCGGATTTCCAAGGTACAGGCGATTAATTTGATCGAAAATCCAGGGATTACCAATGGCACCGCGCCCGACCATGACCGCATCGCAGCCGGTTTCCCGCAGCATGCGCATGGCATCGTCAGCGGTTTTAATATCACCGTTTCCGATAATGGGTACAGCAACCGATTCCTTAACCTCGCGGATGAGTTCCCATCTGGCCGGATCGGAATAGCTCATCGCGGCGGTGCGCGGGTGCACTGTGATCGCCGAGATACCGGCATCGGCCAGACGTTGGGCGACTTCGACTGCGACAATCTCTTTCTGGGTCCAGCCGCTGCGAATTTTGGCCGTGACCGGTGTGCGGACGGATTTGACTACCCGGGTGGCGATTGCTCCGATCAGGTGTACATCGCGTAACAGTGCTGCTCCGGCGCCTTTTTTAACGACCTTCCTGACAGAGCATCCGAAATTCATATCGATCAGATCGGGCTGGAACTCTTCCTCGATCATCTGGGCCGATTGCGCCATGGATTCGGGATTGTGCCCGAAGATCTGGATGCCGATAGGACGTTCCGATTCCTTGAAATAGAGGTAATCTTTGGTTTTCTGAGAATCGCGGATCAGACCCTCCGAACTGACGAACTCGGTGTATACGATTCCGGCGCCCTGTTCCTTGCAAATCAGGCGGAAGGGATGGTCGGTATAGCCCGCCATGGGCGCCAACAGGGCTGGGGAGTGGAGTGTGAGATTAGCGATTTGCATAAGATTCGGAGAGCGCTGTCTCCTTTCTTTCCATTAATTCTGACCTGAAAAAGTGCTTCCGATTCATAAAGTCAATAATATTCCTATAAATTATTTGACTTTCAAAAGAAAAATCCACAAATTCGGCTGGTTTTTAGGAGTATAAGAAAATGTCGAAAGTATGTGATCTCTGTGGCAAAAAGCCCATGTTTGGCAATAGCGTCAGTCATGCCCATAATAAAACCAGACGCCGGTGGGACCCGAATTTACAAAAAATCAGAGTTAACGCGAGCGGTACCGTTCGTTCCGTTAAAATTTGTACATCCTGTCTTAAAAAGGGTAATTTCGAAAAGGCCATCTGATTCTCTTTTGCTAAGCTGAATTTCAGCCCCTATTTTACAATAGGGGCTTTTTTTAGTTACCGCGTTCTACCCACGGAAAGGGTCGTTCTATTTAATGTTCATTTTTTTACGTAGAAATGCGGGAATTTCCGAATGATTGAATACCGGCCCGCTTTCCACTACCTCTTGAAATTCAAATTTCATTCCACCGGTTTCTGTTTCGATCGGTAGATCCAACTGCTCGCGAATATTATCCTGGAGGTGAGCCAGCCCGATTTCCTTGGCGACAGACGCTTCTTCACGATCCATTTCCCGGTGCTTTTCATATGAAATCGTTTTTGCTTTGCCGTTTCCGCCGAATCCGGTGGCGATGACGGTAATCATAATCTCATCCTTCAGATTCTCGTCGACCACGGCTCCGAAGATGATATCCGCATCTTTGCCGGCTTCTTCGGTGATGATTTGACAGGCTTCATCGACTTCGTGCAGTTTCAGGTCGTCTCCACCGGTGACGTTGATCAGGAGGCCGTGGGCGCCCCGAATGCTCATATCGTCGAGCAGTGGACTCGAAATGGCCTGCTGGGCGGCCAGAACGGCGCGTTCCTCGCCGGCTGCCAGACCGGTCCCCATCATGGCGTCGCCCGCATCCTTCATGATGGTGCGTACGTCGGCGAAATCGAGATTGATGATTCCGTGATGGTTGATCAGGTCCGAGATGCCTTTGGTGGCCTGATAGAGGATGCTGTCAGCCGTCTTAAACGCCTCGCGCACGGAGGTCTTGCGATCCACGATTGTCAGCAGGCGCTGGTTCGGGATGACGATCAGGGTATCCACGTAATTGCGGAGTTCCTCGATGCCTTTTTCGGCGCGTTCCATGCGTTTAGGGCCTTCGAAATAGAAAGGCTTGGTCACGATAGCTACGGTAAGGCAGCCCTGTTCTTTGGCGATTTTGGCGATCAGCGGAGAGGCGCCTGTTCCCGTTCCGCCGCCCATACCGGCGGTGATAAAGATCATATCGGCGTTGTTTATGGCGTTGAACACCGGCTGCTGATCGGCTTCGATTGCGCTTCGGCCGACATTGGTCACTGCACCGGCGCCCAAACCACGAGTTTGTTCTTTACCGATCTGAATTTTAGTGGGCGCCAGATTAAGATCCAGATCCTGGGCGTCCGTGTTAATCGCAATAAAATCGACACCGGACAGACCGGATTCGATCATGCGGTTGACAGCGTTTCCGCCACCGCCACCGATTCCGAGCACCTTCAGTTTCGCCTTTTGATTAGCAAGATCGTCGAATTCGAATAGCATATATACCTCCCTGTTCTTATGTTCTACATGATATTTTCAACGGCATTTTTTATCCAGGCACTGAGACGGCCAAAGGGACCGTCCGGCCTCTCGCCCTGAGTCTGCTTATCTTTTTCGTCAATGGCATATTTCAACAGTCCAATGGCCGCCGCAAACGAAGGATCATGGAGATCCTCCTCGTACCCTAGGTAACCACCTGGATAACCGATCCGGGCCGACGATTGAAAAAAGGTTTCGGCCAGCTCGCAGCTGCCTTTCAGGAGCGAACCTCCACCGGTCAGTACCACCGCCAATTTTTGATTAGCGGGCACATCCGCCTTGCGGGCTTCGTAGCAGGCCTCGGTCAGGATTTCCTCCATGCGTGGTTCGATGTAACTGGCGATGAGGCGGAGCGGAATTTCACGAGTCTGCCCACCGCCGAATTCTTCGATATTGAAATGGGCGACATCGTCCGTCTGACTGGTTGTGGCAAAGCCGTGTTCCTTTTTCAACTTTTCCGCCATATCGAGGGGGATGCGCAGCAGATAGGCCAGATCGTAAGTAATGCTCGAACTGCCGTAGTTGACAACGCCGGTATGATAGACATGTCCGCGGTGATACACCACTACGTTGATCATATCGGAACCGAAATCGAGCAGGATGGTTCCCAATTCTTTTTCGTCTTTTTCAAGCACGCTGTAGGCCGAAGCCAGCGATTGAAGCACATAACTTTCCACTTCGAGATTGATATTATGCAGACAGCGGGTGATATTGGCCGCAGCGGTTGTGCTGTAGGTGGTCAAATGCACCCGGGCTTCGAGGCGCCGGCCGGAGAGATTGCAGGGATTCTGCACGCCGCTCTGTTCGTCGATGATAAATTCCTGCGGGATGACATGCAGAATTTCGCGGTCCATGGGCATCGGAATTGCGCGCGTGTGTTCGAGCACCTGGTCAACGTCGGCTTGCTCGATTTCACGGACTTCTCCGTTGCCGTTGCGGCTGTCGCGCAGCAGGGAAATCCGGCCGACGGTATTGATGCCGCGGATGTGATCGCCGGAGATGCTGACGTAGCAGCGAGTGACCGTACGTCCCGATGTCTCCTCGGCGCGGGAAACCGCTTCATTGATTGATTGTGTGGCCTTCTCCACATCGATAACGGCACCTTTGCGAATTCCGCGTGAAGGCGCCAGACCGAATCCCAGAATTTTGGGTTGCTTCGTGACCTCGTCGATTTCCGCGACGAGGGCGCAGATTTTTGAGCTCCCGATGTCCAGTGTGGTGATATGACTGCTTTTTAATTTCATATTAGGACCTGGACGCTTTCTCCTTCACGACAATCAGTTTTTCCCAGCGAAGATCGAGATATTGATAGTCGTTCAATTCCCGCTTTCCGGCCAGAAGCGATTGAAAATAGGCCAGCGTACTGAGTTTGCGGGAAATCTCATCCTTCCCGAAATAAACGGGAGTTCCGCCGTTGATGGAATAAAGTGTGATATTTTCGCGCTCATCCCGGTGAATTTCCGAGAGGGTTGCGAAGAGTTCCGAAGTATTCAGGCGGACCTCCTGCAGGTTGTGTAGCAGGGCCATTATAGCCGGCGATTCGATTTTTCGGCCCGGCCGGCACTGTACTCCGTCGTCCAGGAAACCGCTAATCACAGGCAGACTATAGGGTAAATTTTTGGATGGAATCGGCAACACGATCCCTTCGCGATCAAGAATATAGAGCGCTTCGGCGTTCACATAACAGAGTGGCTCACGCTCCAGAATACGGATGACCAGCGAATTGGGAAAGGTCCGGCTGACAATGGCGGTCTGAATATAGGGGGTGCTTTCCAGGCGCGCCTGAATTTTCGGGATGTCGAGCGAATGGATATTGCTCTTGCTGCGGATCTGGGTAAGCGCCAAAATATCTTCGTACGTCAAAATACGGTTGCCGCGAATCTGCACGGTGTTCAAATCGAACAATTCGGTGTAGTTGCACCAAGCCAGGGAACTATAGACAATCAGGCTGACCACCGCGGTCAGAAACAGGCTGAAGGCGACCCTTTTAAAAACAGGAAACCAGGCTTTTTTCGGTGGCTTGATGATTTCAGTTTGATTTTCGATCCGGAATTCCATCTATAGTTTTTCCTTTAAAACGGCCTGCAATTTCCATATATCACCTGCCCCCATTGTGATGATCAGGTCACCGGGCCGGTGGATTTTATTCAACATCTCGATGATTTTCGATTTGTCGGGGAGGTAGTGAAATCCGCCACCGGAGAGGGCGTTTCCGGCATTAATAATGAGTTGGGATGTAATGCCCGGAATGGGCTGCTCCCGGGCCGGGTAAATATCGAGAATGACGGCTTCATCTGCGGCTGACAGCGCCGTGGCGAAATCCCGGTAAAAATCACGTGTTCTTGAAAACAGGTGGGGTTGAAAGATTGCGATGATCCGGCGATTCCAGCCTGCACGCGCGGCGTTCAGAGTTGCGCTCACTTCGGTGGGATGATGGGCGTAATCGTCGACCAGCATGATTTCCGGCGTCTCTTTGATAATATCGAAACGGCGCTGAACTCCTTGAAAGGAACCCAGCGCTTTTGCAATTGTATCGAAAGGGATGTCGTATTCGAGGGATATGGCGATCGCAGCCAGGGCGTTTTTGACATTGTGTTCGCCGGGGAGCTTGATCTCCACGGAACCCAGGACTGTGCTGTTGCGAAGGACACTGAAGCGTGTCCGGCCGGCGCTCTGGATGATATCGCGGGCCCGGAACTCCGCTGCTTCTGAAAAACCGTAGCCGATCGTCCGGCGCTGAATGCGGGGCAGGATTTTGCGGATGTTCGGTTCATCAACGCAGACGGCGATGGCCCCGAAGAAGGGAACGCTGTTGGCAAATTGGACGAAGGCGTCTTCGATCTCTTCCTGCGAAGCGTAGATATCCATGTGATCGCTTTCCAGGGTCGTGATGACGGCGTGTGTGGGCCTCATTTTCAGGAAGGAGCGGTCGAATTCGTCGGCTTCGAAAATGATCGTATACCCGTTCCCGATGCGGGTAGTCGTCTGCAAATCGCGCACGACTCCGCCTACGACGGTGATGGGATCGGCGCCGTGTTCGGCGAAGATATGTCCGATCAGCGAAGTGGTTGTCGTTTTCCCATGGGTGCCGCTGATGCCGATGCTGTTCGGTTTCAGGCGGATGATTTCGCCCAGCATCTCGGCCCGTTTGATCGCCGGAATGCCGCGTTCCAGGGCGGCGGCGAGTTCGGGATTGTCGCTTCCGACGGCGGCGCTATAGACCACGACATCGCAATCCGGCAAATTTTGGCTGCTGTGGCCGATGCTCACAGCGATACCTTTTTGCTGCAAGCGCCCGATATTGTCCGATGCGGCCGCATCGGAGCCACTGATCCGGAAACCCCATTCATGAAGCAGTTCGGCGATGCCGCACATGCCGATCCCGCCGATTCCGACAAAATGTATTTTATTGATTTTACCAAACATCGGATTCGACAAACTCCATGATTTCATTGATGATTTGGGCGGCTGAGTCCGATTTTGCCAGGCTCCGGGCGCTGTCAGCCATTCGGGAGAGCTTTTGATCGTCGATAAGAATTTCATTAACCGCGGTCTCCAGACCGCTCGGGTTCAGGTCGCTCTGCAGGATGACTTTCGCCGCACCGACCTGCTCCAGATGGCGGGCGTTGATCTCCTGGTGATTTCTGGCGGCAGTCGGCAACGGAATCAGGATCGAGGGTTTGCCGTACAGGCAGAGTTCCGCCAGGGAAAGTGCTCCGGCCCGGCTGACGACGAGATCGGCCGCGCAATAGGCCACTCCCATATCATGAATAAACGGGGTGAGATGCAGGCAGGGATGATCGGGATAGATCTCCTCGATCCGATCATAATCCAGCTGTCCCGTCTGCCAGATAAATTGACAGCGATAAGATTCCAGAAACGGCCGAATCGCCTCGATCCAGGTATTGTTCATGGCCAGCGACCCCTGACTGCCGCCGAAAATGAGCACCGTTTTAAGATCGGAATTCAGGCCGAAGAAATGCTGCGCCTGAGCCTGGGCGACATGTTTCAGGGATCGGCGCAGGGGCGTGCCGATGAAAGTGGAATTTTTAATGTATTTCTCGGTTTCCTCGAAAGAAACATAGACCTTCCTGGCCCGGCCGGCCAGCATCTTCGTGGTGACTCCCGGAAACACATTCTGTTCATGAATGAAGAACGGGATGCCCCTTCGGGAGGCGATATAGAGAGGCGGACCGGAGGTGTAACCGCCGGTCCCGATGGCGATATCGGGTTCGAAGCGTTTGATAATTGCCCGGGCCTGGAGCAGACTCGCGATCAGGCGGATCGGAAATAAAAGATTAATGCGGAAATCCTTAAACGTTTTACCGCGTTGAAAGCCCCTGATCCAGATGGATTCAAAAGGAATGTCACTATCCGGCAGGAGACGGGCTTCCAGGCCGTAGCCGGTGCCGACAAACAGGATTTCGAGGTTTTCGGGATTTTTAAAACGCGTTCTGAGTTCCTGAATCAGTGCGATGGCAGGGAAGAGGTGCCCGCCAGTTCCGCCACCAGTACATAGAACTCGCAAGTGATTCTCTTTACGCATATAACACCACCGGTTCAATCGTCTGGTTTTCTTTTTCCGTGTGCCTGGAGAGATTCAGGATGATCCCGGCACAGGTGAAATTAAAAAGCATCGTAGAGCCGCCGTAACTGAAAAAGGGCAGCGGCAGGCCAGTAACAGGTAAAAGGCCGCAGACTACGCCGACGTTCAGCAGGACATACATAAACATACTCGTGGCTAGTCCGATTCCCAGCAGTCTACCAAAGATATCGGGCGTCCTGAGTGCTATCTTGATCGCTTTTAAGAAGATCCAGATAAAAAGGGTCAGCAGCACGGTGGTGCCCAGAAAACCGAACTCTTCGCCGACCACCGCGAAGATGAAATCGGTGTGCGGGTCAGGCAGGAAGAGATTCTTTTCGATGCCGCCGGCCAATCCGCTGCCGAAGAGACCGCCGTTTCCGAGGCTGATGAGCGACTGATTAATCTGATAACCGGCTCCCTGTACGTCTTGTTCCGGACTGAAAAAAGTCAGAATTCGGGCTAATCTATACGGTGAACGTAGCACAACGGGAATTGCTGCCAGGACGTAACAACCGACCAGGTAAAAGATATGCTTCATTTTGCTGCCGCCGATAATAAGCACTATCATGCCAATCAGGGCGATTACCGCGGCGCTGCTGAAGTCAGTGGCTAGGACAATGAGAAATAATATCGCCGAGAGTGCGAAGGCCGGCGGTAAAAAACCTGTTTTGATATCGTCCAGATTGCGCTGGTGCCGGTCTATGAAGGAGGCAGCGTACATGATGACTGCCAGTTTAGCCACTTCGGACGGCTGCAGATTAAATGGCCCCAGGGGCAGCCAGCGGGCAGTGTCCTGGTTGGGATGAAGCATCTTATAGACCAGGGCCGTCAGGAGCAGGCCGAGCGATACAAGCACCAGCCAGAAAGCCGCCCGTTTTAAATGCCGGTAGTCGAGAAAGGCAAAAAATGCGCAGAGGACGATGCCCATAAGCATCCGGATCAAATGACCTTTGAAGTAGAGAGTGGGATTATTGAATTTAGCCGCGGCCAACGCGGAGCTGGCGCTGTACTGGATGACCAATCCCAGTCCCATGACCACGATGATTAGAAATAGAAATAGGCGATCGGGCCTGTTTTGACTTCTGTCGATCAATTCGATCCTTTCTCTTCGAGAGACAGTACGTGCTCTTTGAATACCCGGCCGCGATGCTCGAAATTATCAAACATATCGAAGCTGGCGCAGGCCGGCGAAAGCAGCACAACATCGCCAGGCAGAGCCAGTTTCTGGCCGAGTTCGACGGCGTCTTGCATGGTCGTGGCGTCATGAAGCGGGATGACATCGCCCAGGACGCTCCGTATTTTACCGGCGGCATGTCCGATCAGAATCACCGCTTTGGCATGTTTTCGCAGCGGTTCAATCAGGATGCTGAAATCGGAATCCTTGTCCTTTCCGCCCAGGATGACGACGACCGGCTTCTGAAAACTTTTCAGCGCGTACTGAACGGAGTCGACGTTGGTTGCCTTGGAATCGTTGTAATAATCGACTCTGTTGATGGTTTTGACGAATTCAAGACGGTGCTCAATACTCTTAAAACTGTGCAGTACATCGGTAATCACAAGTGCGGGAACGTTCATTATCAATGCTGCCGTCGAGGCCGCCAGCATGTTATAGAGATTATGTTCGCCCGGAAGCGCAAGCGCCGATTGATCGATGAATTTGCGGCCGTCGTCGAAGTAAATCGCTTTCTCGCGGAATTCCAGCGGCTTTTTTATCGATGAATAAATCCCAAACGGAATTGGCCGGCAGTTGGCGGGCAGCTTGCTCAGCAGGCGCACATCATCGGCATTATAAATGTAGAAATCATCGCTGCCCTGATTCTCCGCGATGCGCAGTTTGGCGTTCATATACTTGTTGATGTCGTGGTCGTAGCGGTCCATGTGATCGTCGGTCACATTCAGCATGATTGACAGGTAGGGGCGAAAATGCACGATGCGTTCCAGCTGGAAACTCGATAGTTCGAGGATAAATACCTTCCGGGGGGCGGTCGATTTCCCGGCTTCGATCAAAAGATCGCAAAAAGAGATGCCGATGTTGCCGCCGCAGTAGGAATCGTAGTCACTCCTCTTGAAAATCTCACCGAGGAGCGTCGTCGTCGTCGTTTTCCCGTTGGAGCCGGTTACGGCAATAATCCGGGCTTCGGCGCTGAACCACGCGCCCAGCTCGATTTCGCTGACGAGCGGTATGTGCAGTTTCTCCAGTTTTTGGACAACCGGCGCCGTGCCCGGAATACCGGGACTGATCACGACCAGTTCGGACTGAGTCACTCTGGCGCTGTGCCCGCCGAATTCGGTCTCGACGCCGAGTTGTTTTAACTCGCTGAGAACCGCTTCGGATAGCCGGCATTCACCGCTGTCAGAAAGGAAGACGCGGGCACCCTTGTGCTGCGCCAGGAGCCGGCAGGCGCCGATGCCGCTGCGCGCGGCTCCCAGAACGGTGACACGCACATCTTGTAAAGATTTCGGAACGGACGATAAATCGATCATAGTATTTTGAAACTGCTTAAACTTAATATTGCCAGCAATATGCCGATGATCCAGAACCGGACCACGACTTTACTTTCATCCCAGCCTTTTAATTCGAAATGATGGTGCAGGGGCGCCATACGGAAGATGCGTTTGCCGGTGCCGGTCTGTCGTTTCGTCCAGCGGAAATAGGTAACCTGGATCGTGACCGAAGCCGCTTCGGCAACGAACACCCCGCCGAGCAACAGGAACAGAATCTCTTTACGCAGTAAGACGATTAATGTGCCCAGGGCGGCGCCCATCGCCAATGAGCCGGTGTCGCCCATGAAGATCTGGGCCGGTTTGCTGTTGAACCACAGGAAGCCCAGCATTGCACCTGCAAAAGTCAGGCAGTAGATCGTCAGCTCGCCGGAACCCGGCAGGTAGATGGTATTCAGATAATGGCTGAAGTCCACACGGCCTGAGATATAACTGATGACGGCCAGGGCCAGCGCGATAATGCCCGTCAGACCGGCGGCAAGTCCGTCAAGGCCGTCGGCCAGATTGACGGCATTCGATACGGCCGTGATGACGAAGATGACGAACGGGATGTACAGATAGCCGAGATTGATTTCTAGATTTTTGAAAAAAGGAATGGAGATCAGGGTGTGAATACCCTCAAAATCTGTCGAGAAGTATATGTAAGATCCGATGATAAGTCCGAGCGAGAACTGGCCTAACAGTTTGTATTTCGCAATCAGGCCTTTTTTTAGTTTCTTAACGACTTTCAGGTAGTCATCGGCAAAACCGATCATACCCATCCAGACGGTGCTGATGAAAACCAGGATGATGTAGGGATTGCGCAGATTGGCCCAGAGCAGCGTCGGAACCAGTACCGAAATCAGGATAATGATGCCCCCCATCGTCGGCGTTCCCTTCTTACTGAGATGGGTCTGAGGACCGTCGTCGCGAATCATCTCGCCGATCTGGTTCTTTTTGAGCAGACGGATGATCCGGGGACCGATAAAAAAACTGATGAAAAGGGCTGTAATAGCCGACATGGCGGACCGGAATATGATGTACTGAAAAATGTTGAATCCGGAGTACAGTTCTTTTAGCGGATATAGAAGATGATAGAACATGCTATTGCCTTAATTCGTTGATGATTTCTTCCATGTGAATTCCACGCGAGCCTTTCACATAGATCATGTCGTCGGGCTTTAAGATTTTTCTGAGCCTCCGAATGAGATCGACCTTTTGCGGGAAGTGAAATGCATTGGGCATTCCAGCCTGCCGGGCGCTCTCAATCGCAAAAACCGAGAGGGGGCCATGCGCCAGGAGGTAGTCGATCTGCATTTGAACCGCTTTTTCACCAACCCGGCGATGTCCGGCTTCTGCCGTCGCACCCAGTTCAAGCATATCGCCCATTACGAAAATTCTTCGGCCGGAGACAGGTATGGCCAGCAGTGATTCCAGCCCGGCGATCGTAGAGTCGGGATTGGCATTGTAGCTGTCGTCGATGATCCGGCAGGGGCCGTCGTTGCGAATAACGAAGCGCTGGTTTACCGGAGCGAAATTTTCCAGGGCGTTTTTAATGTCCGCATCCGGTACGCCGAAGGATTTCCCGACGGCGACGGCCGGGAGCGCGTTCAGAGCCGGCGTTTTTCCGGGGATTTTTAGAGTTAACATGAGGTCGTTGACCTGTAAACGGCAGCGGCCCTCGTCGGTATAACCCAGGATCTCACCATGGAAATCCACTTTCCCGGCCCGGAAAGCAAAGGTAATCCTGTTTTCGGGAGTCGGCATGGCGGCGATATGCGGATCGTCGGCATTCACGAAAGCCAGTCCGTCAACCGGAAGCGCATCGAAGATTTCCTGCTTGGCTTGCGCGACACCTTCGAGACTGCCGAAGAATTCGAGGTGACCGTGGCCGATGTTCGTGATCAGCGCAACGGTCGGCCTGGCGATTTCGCACAAAGAACGGATTTCCCCGAAATGGTTGGTGCCCATTTCGAGGACACTAATTTCATGCTCCGGCGCCAGTTCCAGAAGCGTGAGCGGCAATCCCAACTGGTTATTCAGATTACCGGTGGTCGCGTGCACATCATATCTCTGTTTTAACACGGATTCGATCATCGAGCGGCAGGTCGTTTTGCCGTTGGTGCCGGTGATGCCCAGGATCGGTATGCCGAATTCCTGTCGCCAGCGGGCGGCGAGTTTTTGTAAGGCCAGGGTGGTATCTTCCACGATCCAGAAGGCGCCGTCATCATGCGGACTTTGCTCAAACCAATTACGGTTCACACAGCAAAGTGCTGCACCGTTTTGGCGGGCTGCCGGAATGAAATTATGCCCATCGGTGTTCTCACCGAGCAGGGCGAAGAAGAGATTCGCGGATTTCGCTTTGCGGGAGTCGATGCTGACGCCGCGCAGCTCGCCCTCGAAGTTCTGCAGAACGCCGTATTGCAGCGATTTTATAAAAGCGGCATTCATCATTTCTTTTGGTCCAGAAATTCTTTTACGATTTGGACTTCGTCGAACGGGTATCGCTTTCCGGCGATCTCCTGGTAGGTTTCGTGCCCTTTGCCCAGCAACGCTACGACATCTTTATCCGTAGCATGGTCGATCACCCAATAAATTGCCTCTTTGCGGTCTTCGATGATTTGATGCGGAATGCGTCCCGTGAATCCGGGTACCGCATCGGAGATGATGTCCGACGGCTTTTCAAAACGCGGATTATCGGTTGTAAGCACGGCAAAATCAGCCAGATCGTCCACTGCGCGCGCCATCTTGGGGCGCTTGTTCCGGTCGCGGTTTCCGCCGCAGCCGAACAGGGCAATCAGTCTGCCCTCGGGATTTGTGATCTCACGCAGGGCCGAAAGAGCGTTGCGGATTGCATCGGGTGTATGGGCGTAATCGACAAACAAACGCGCATAACCGGGGCGCGTGATCTCCTGCAGGCGTCCGGGAATGAACCGGATGGTGCGGAATGCTGCGGAAATCACTGCCGGTTGGATTCCCAGGCGGGAAGCGACGGCGACGGCCGCCAGGATATTCTGCATGTTGAATTTGCCTGACAGGGCAGATTGAATCTCTATCAAACCGTGGGGAGATTGAATCCGGCCATTGATGCCGTTGGTGAATTGGGTCGCCCCGCTCCAGGAGAAGTCGGCCGTGCCTTCCAGGGAGAAAGTCAGGACGGGTGCATTGGCTGCCCGGACGAACCAATCGGCGTAGACATCATCCCGGTTGCAGACCAGAAAGCCGAGCGGGTCGACCTTGCCGAAAAGCAGCGTCTTGGTGCGTGCATAATCGTCGAGCGTCTTATGAAAATCAAGATGGTCCTGTGAGATGTTTGTGAACGCAGCTGCGCTGAAATGGATGTCCTCCACGCGCTTCAAAGCCAGCGAGTGCGAGGAAACCTCCATAATCACATATTCGACATTCTTCCTGACCATCTCGTGCAACAACCGTTGCAGGGTGAGGCTGTCGGGTGTGGTAAGATTCAGACTCTGTTCGAACCGATCGATGGAATAGCCTAGTGTCCCGATTGTTCCGACGCCTTTTTGGGCCGTCAATAAAATATTTTTCAGGAGCGTTGTAATCGTCGTTTTGCCGTTGGTACCCGTGATGCCGACGACTTTGAGTTTGGTTGATGAATTATCGAAAAAATTGGCGGCTGCACGGGATAGGGCAGCTTTGCTGTCCGCAACCACAATTTGGGGAATCGGCAGCTCATCCCGGACCTCCTCGACCATGGCCACTGCGGCTCCTTTGGCGACTGCATCCTGCAGGAAATTATGACCGTCCAGATTCTGCCCGCGAACTGCGATGTACAGCGATCCGTTCGCCAGGCTTCGCGTATCGAAGGAAATCTCCGTGATTTCGGCGGGGAGAACTCCGACAATCCGGTATTGAATACCGTTCAGTACCTGGAGCAGCGATTTAGTCAAAGCGAGATTCCTTCGGTTTGAGAGTTAGTTTGCAGGCCGATCCCAGACTGACCGGCAACCCGACATGGGGCGATTGCGCAACCACAATCCCCGATCCGTTCAACTCGATTTCTAGGCCCAGGCGGCGGGCGATGAGAATGGCTTCACTGGACGTCTTGCCCTTCAGATTGGGCATGCGGGTCATAGCGCCGGAAGCGGCTAATACGGTTGCCGGTCGGGCGGATTTGAGAGTCGAGACAACCGGCTTTTCTTCCGAAATTTCATCAGCTTGTTCGGCGACAATCGTATTTGCAGTGGGCATAACCTCTTCATGAAAAAAGAGTTCATCGGATTGATTCACGATCCGTTTGAAGATTTCACTGACCACCGGCGCAGACACGTGTCCACCGGTATGGGCATGGCCTTTGGGATTATCGATAGCGATAACGCATAAAAGTTTGGGACTCTTGACAGGAAAGAAGCCCACGAAGGTGGCGATAAAGTCCGTTTGACTGTAGCCTTTTTCGGTTACTTTTTGGGCGGTTCCGGTCTTTCCGGCAATGGACATTCCCAGAACATTGGCCCGTGTTGCCGTTCCGCTCTCGACCGTCAAACGCAACATCTCCCGCATCGTCGCCATGGTTTGCCGCGAGGCGACCCGGCGGATATATTCCGGTTTGCCGCTAAAAATAATGTTTCCCTGTCTATCCGTAATAGATTTGATGATCTGTGGTTTGAGCAGCATTCCGCCGTTGGCGATGGCCGCATAGGCGTAGGCCAGCTGAATGGTTGTAATGGCGACACCCTGACCGATGGCGACCTGGGATAAAACCAGGTTATTCCAGCTATCCAGCGGCTGGACGATCCCCGCCACTTCACCCGGGAATTGCACGCCGGTCCGGGAGCCGAATCCGAAGCGCAAGATGAAATTCAATAGTACGTCTTTCCCAATTTTCTGGGCGACCTGGATAGTGCCGATGTTGCTCGATTTTTTAATGACATCGGCAAAGGAGAGAGACTGGTATTTTTTAGAGTCGTGAATCGTGCGCCCGCCAACCCGTATGACACCGTTCAGGCAGTCGATGCTGTCTGCGGGGTGAACAGAACCGGTCTCCAATGCGGCAGTTGCAGCGGCGATTTTGAACGTCGATCCCGGTTCGAACATATCCGTAATCACGCAATTCCGCTGGGATGAGGTTGGAAATTTGGCGGGATAATTCGGATCGAAGACGGGGTAGGTAGCCATGGCAATGATTTCACCGCTGATCGGATCGATTATGATACCCATGCCCTTATCCGCTTCATAATTGAGCGCTACGGCTTTCAATTCCTCATGCAAAATTGTCTGATATTCACTGTCGATGGTCAGGATCAGATCGCTGCCGTCGACACTATTCTGATAGGGAAGATCGGGCCGATCCTGGGTCCGTCCCCAGCCGTCTCTCTGAACCATTTTCCAACCGGCTTTACCGAACAGATATTTTTCGAATTCCAGTTCCAGGCCGATCAGCCCCTTGTTGTCGGGATCGGTAAGACCGATCAGTTGACCGCCGATCTCTCCGAACGGGTACTGGCGCTGGATTTTCCGCTCCATGACCAGTCCATGGTACCTCGTCGGTTCGTCGAGAAAAGGCTGGACCGCGTTTTTAGGCACATCTTTTTCCAGCCATGCGAACGTTTTGGAAGAACGCAGCGTACGGATGTACTTATCGATCGGTTGGTGTAACTGCCCGCTGAGCGCCGTGGCAAGTTCCATCTTTTTTTTAACCAGGTAGGGGTGAACAGCCAGCGAATATTTTTCAATATCCAATGTCATAGCCTTGTGGTTGCGGTCGTAAATAGTTCCGCGCAACGGTTTTATGACCTGCCGGATATCTGCCTGTTCGCGGCAACGTTTCTGGTATTTATCGTTGTGGATAACCTGGATCGAGAAGAGTTTGGCGACGATAATCAGCCACAGAAGGACCAGTGATGACGACACTATAAATGTTCTGTACCTCAGCTGCTTATCGGCATTGTTCATAATCTTAGTTTGCCCAGCTTGCGTCAATGACTACGGCTAAAGTTTCCGGAACGGGAACTACCATCTGCAGTTGGGTTGAGGCGATCTCTTTGATCCGATCCGACCGGGATAACTGTTCGATCTCGACCGCCAGGATTTTATTTTGGGCACTCATCTCATTTTCCAGGCGTTTCAAGTCGGCCACTTCCTGGTAAAGTGCGTTAGTGCGATTGTATATCCACACGTAGAAAACCATGAAAACGATCAGGATGATGAACAGGACCGTGATAACGGGGGCGTGAACCGTCATCTTCCGATTTCTTTGTCTTGGACTTTTTATCATATTTCTGCCGTTCTGCGAGCCGAGCGCAGCTTGGCACTTCGGGCTCTGGAATTGGATTTTATTTCTTCATCACCAGCGACTACTGGCGTGCGCGTCAACTCGATCAGCCGGGCTTTGTGATTGCATTGGCAGACCGGGAATTCGGGCGGACAGATACAGCCGGTGGATTCCCGACGGAAAAACTGTTTCACGATCCGGTCCTCCAGTGAATGATAGGAAATTGCGACGACGGAACTATCAGGATTCAGCATCTCCAGAATATCGCGAAGGGCCGCTTCCAGCACTCCGAGCTCGTTATTAATGGCGATTCGGACGCTTTGAAAAATACGGCTGAGCGTTTTATTGGCAAACCGGCTGTGGGCGGACCTGGTCACGATTCTGGCCAATTCGCCTGTACTGCGGATGCGTGCTTTTTGGCGTGCTTCGTTAATCGCGCGGGCGATGGCGCCGGACTTGCGTTCTTCACCGTATTCCCAAAAAACCCGGCGCAGTTCCTGCACGGAGGTTTCATTGATGAACTCTTCGGCGCTGGGGCTGGTCCCGGGTGAAAACCGCATGTCCAGCGGTCCGTCATTCTGGAAGGAGAATCCCCGGTCAGGATCATCCAGTGCGAACGAGGAAAGTCCCAGGTCCATCAGAACGCCGTCAATCCGCTGAATGCCGTTGCGAAAGCAGTATTTTTTTACTTCCGCAAAATTGGCGTTTATCAAGAGATACTTTTGTGGAATTTCGAGATGTGTCCGACAATATTCGATAGCCTGAGGATCGGCATCAAATCCGACCAGCACTGCCCCGGGAGCCAGCCGCTGGGCCAAGGCCTGAAAATGTCCGCCCGTACCGAGGGTGCAATCCAGGTAGATCCCCTCCGGATTACCGATCAGATAGTGTAAGGTCTCCTCCAGTAATACTGGTATGTGAACAACATCCATGTTTGTATTTCGCTAAAAAATATCGCCAACGGTATTCTTGAAATCTTCGTCGTATTTTTCCTGGTTTTCATCGTGATCCTTAAGCACATCGGGGGACCAGAGTTCTAGACTGTTCAAATGGCCGATGATGACCATCTCCGAAGTGATTTTGGCATGCTGCAGACAGTCCTGAGGGAGTAAGAGCCGTCCCTGCTTGTCGCATTTGATTCTCGTTGAACGACGGCTGAAGGCACGGATAAAATTTCTGTTTTTTTGTTTAAGTTGTGATAATTTTAAAAGTTCATTCGCAAGGGCTTCCCATTCCGGGTACGGATAGGCAATCAGATAGTTTTCTTTGACTTTGACGATGACAAACTCGCAATCTGCCTGACTGGATTGCCATTGGCGATACCGGGAGGGAACACTAACCCTGTTCTTCTCGTCCAGGGTATGTTTTGATTCGCTAGAGAACAGTTCTTTCATACACTTCTAGTTATTTACTGGGAATAATTGGGAATTCATACCACTTCTCCCCACTATAATAGGTGATTATTCCCTATTTGTCAAGAATTTTCTATTACTTTTTTAGGATGAAATCAGACGGGAAGTGAGCTTGCTCAATTCTTACAAGGCTTGACGGCGGATAATACCGTCTTTTGTAACGATCAGGCGGGTTGGAATACCTGGTGCGCCCAGTTCCCCCAGGTCTTTACCGTTCAGATTCAGAAGGATTACCGAAGGCCTGCCCAGGCGGATGTCAAATCGTTCGGAAGCTTCCCAACTGCGCTTGACGCCGGGAGGGTAAAGCGCCTGGGTAGTGTCCGTGCCATCTACGATCAGACGGATCCAGCAGCTATCCTGCGTCTCCATGGCGAGGGTCAGCCGGCTGCTGACCACCGGCGGGGCGATAGCCGGCTCGGCTGTCTCGGCGGTGGGTTGAATTACCGAATCGATTTTCGCGGCATCGAGCGCCAACTGCGTGGACCCGATTGGTACGCTGGCTGATTCCGGGGTCTTATCCAGCAGAATCTGTTTGAGAACCATTATGATAAAAAATGTGATCAAGACTGCGATGGTGACCGCCGCGATATTGATCCCTTTCCGATCGGTGACCCGATATTCTTTCTTTTTGGCTATATCCGGTTCTTTTACAACTACGACGGGTTTATGTTCTTCGGGAATTTTGGTTTTTACCCCCAGGAAGGTATCATAGGCCAAAAGAACTTCATCGGGATTTTTCCCGACCTCACGAGCATAAGCCTTCAGAAATAACCGGATATACGTATTCGGCAGTTTCGAGAATTCGCCATTTTCGAAGGCCACCAGAAAATCTTTATTGATTTTGGTTTTGCTTGCTACCTGGTCGAGCGTGATGCCCAACGACTCTCTGTGATCTTTCAGTTCTTCGTAAAACATAGGAACCTGCACCGCCTTAGGATTATCAATAAGCGAATTTGTTGAATTACTCTGTCAATTTCAACATAAAGTTACAGACAGTCGCGCAAATTCTTCAGCACGAATTCATAGAACGAGGAGAGCGGGAATCCGACAACATTATAAAAGCAACCCTCCAGCTTCTCGACGAATACGGCGCTGAAATCCTGAATTCCGTAGGAGCCGGCCTTATCAAACGGCGGGTAATGATCGATATAGTGCCCGATCATTTCACCCGATAACCGGCGAAAGCTGACCCGTGTAGTTTCATAATTGCTGATGTTCTTGTGATTGGATGAATTATAGATGCAATAGCCCGTGTAGACGAGGTGGGTCTTGCCGCTCAGCATTTCCAACATCTGAACGGCCTCTTCACGATTTTGCGGTTTACCGAGAATGACCTGGTCCAGAACCACAATCGTATCGGCGCCGATAATCCAGGCATCATCGTAAGAGCGCGCCACACTGCGGGCTTTTTCCCGGGCATGCCTCAGCACGGTTTGGGCCGGGGATTGATCTGTATAGTTGATCTCATGATAATCGGATGGGTGCACCTTGAATTCGAGGCCGATTAACCTGAGCAGATTCGAGCGCCGCGGCGATTGCGAAGCGAGGACGATCGATTTGCCAAACCAGTCAAAATATTTCATCAGCCCGCCTTCACCATTTTACCGATAAATGAGCTGGTAGCTTCCGAATTCTCCGTTCGGGCGTGAATTTTATAAAGATAGATACCGCGTGCGATCGCACTACCGAAATCATCCCTGCCATCCCAGTATATACGCTGAAATCCGGCTTCAAGCATTATTTCGGATTCGATTTCTTTGACGAGCAGGCCGCGCACCGTGAATATTTGAATGGAAACCTGTCCGGGTTGGGTCAGGTAGAAGGTGAAATCGGTTTCATTTCTGAAAGGATTCGGAAAATTCACGACCTGTTTCAACTCGAATTGCATCGTTTCGCTAAGCACGAAATGCGACTCGACTGTGGAAGAATTGTTAGCGTTGTCCCAGGCGGTTACGACGACCTGGTGTTCGCCTGCCGTGAGTTCGGGTAGCGGGAATTCGATTGATCCGGAGCTGTCACTGTCGGCGTCGTACGAGAAATACTCCGTCACCTGGTAATTCATCATTTCATCGGTATCAAACTGCAAAATGATATTATGTCCCAGTTTCCCGGCGATGTTGATTCCGAAGGGATCGCTAATTTTAATCTCGAGCGGGATGTCGGGCGTGATGATATCTCCTTCGAAAAAATCGCGGTTTTTGAATCCGATGCGGATCTGTGGACCGGTAGAATCGCCGATGGATTCTGAACCTTCAAAAATCAAATTGCCATAATATCCGCTGATTTCCATACCGCTCTGATCGTCCCAAGCGTAGAGGTTCATCTTGCCGGAATTGCCCTGGTAATTCAAATCCTTGGGTACGAAGAAGCGGGATGAAAAAGTTCCGTTTACAACATTGACGTTACCCTTGAAAAGCAGCTCGCCCGGCAAGACGTAGGACAAGGACCGCTCGACTTTATAGGCGTCCAAGTAGGAGCGTGTGACCGGTCGATCGCTGTCGAATACGGTCAGGATGCCGTTGCCGTGGAATGCCGACAGAGAAGCTTCCGCGGCGCCGGAAACCGAGACGCTGGCCAGCGACTTGAGAGTATCCGTGGGCAGCGCTGAGAAGGAGAGCCGGCCGGTGGGAAGCGCCAGGTACAGGGCGGGATCACCGAAATAGACGTATTTTTCGTTATTCACATCACCGCCGTTGATGTATGGTTTGACGAGATCCCCCATTCGGAGGCGCAGGATTCCGCTGCCTGGGAAAAGACGCTGCAGGATATCTTCAACGAAGTCGGCATTCGTATTGGCATAAACCAGACGGGTGGCGGCCAGAGCCGCGATCGCGCCGCTTCCTTCCAGGCCGAGCAGGGCTTCGGGCATGCATATTTCGTTGATATCATCGAAGTGTCCCCAGCTGCAGGTGGCGGCAATCCAAAGGGGCAACTTTTCACCGGTACGGATACTGCCGATATCCCGCTCCATTTCGAGAACATGTTCCTGGGCCCAGATCGTCGCGCTGCCGTGACCGAGGTAATTGATGATCGTCGTCCCGTTTGCCAGGGCATTGAGGATGGCTTCGGTCGCGGCGGGTTTTCGAACGCCGTAAGTCGATGCGTCCTGGACCTCCGGATATTCAAGCAGGTAGAGTTTGGAAAGGATGAAGTTATCCGGTATGTTCGCGGCAACCGAATTTTCACTGTCCTGGATATGTCCCGGTTCGTTAGTATTCGGCCTGACCGGGTCATCGGCCACCAGGGTGATACGGTTGCGCCAGGCTCCGTAGAGCGGCCGGGTCAGGTAATCTCTGATTTTATCGACGGTATTCTGAGCCTCATTGACCGTGCGGCACGGAATGCGGCCGATGCCGACATCCATGAGCTTATCCGAACCATGAATATAGGCAAAACGGGCATCGGTTGCATATGATGTGAATGCATCGATATCGTTATTATTTTCCACCTGATAGGTATAGACGAAGTTATATTCGGAGGAACTGATCCCGCGGTAATCATAAGTACCGTCCCCGATCAACACGACGTATTGAGGCGGAATTGTCCAATTTTCATAGGCGTATTTGAGAAACAAACGAATGGTCAGCGGATCCGAAAGGTCGGCGTTGAATTCGCGGACAATCTGCGCCTGGGTGCAAATGAATGTAGATAACCGGTCCGCTGCAGGCACCTCTTCCGTATGAATTTTGGCCAAATCCTGAGCGGCTGGAAGAAACTCCTCTGACGTAATGATGATATAATCTGCGCCGTTGTCGGGCGATCGCAGCGTATTCCAACCCGGGTCGCTCACCGATACGATTTCCTCGGGATGAAGAAAATGTTCGCGGGAACTAAGATAATAATGACTGCGATTGCGGATGTCATTTGTCTGCGTAAAGAGCAGATTAGTCACGGATGCCGTGTGCATTTCCTGCATTCTGACGTTTTTCCAATCGGTGATTTCGAATAGTAGTGGTACGGACAAATGATTATTGCTGATTTCATATGCGACGGAACCGCCCGACCGGGGTCCCCAGAATTCAAGGGGCTGATTTTCCGGCCTCAATTCACGTTGATAGCGAAGTTCCATAAAGTCAACGTAGGCCTGCCCCGCGGACGAGTTGGAAGTATAATCGATCCGGAACAGGTTAAGACCCGGTGTCAGCGTATATTCAAAGGAAAGATATTGGCTGCCGTAGCCGGAAGCATCGAGACTGCGCGCAATCGGTTCCGTTGATTGATTAAGGTAAAGGACAAACTTATGACGAACAGAAACTTCGTCATTGGCGCCTTTGGTGCGAATTTTGATCTGAGCCGGATATTCCTGCGCATAACCGGGCAACTGGAATAGGATCGAGACGCCGCTACCGGATTGATTGAATTTCTCACCGTACCATCTTTTCCCGGAGCGCAGAAAATTGCTTGCCTCCACTTCATGCCGGTCGATCTTCTCGAAGGTCGAAACAGTGATATCCGCAGTTCCGGACAACGAAGGTTTGCTTGTCATCTCTTTCGGGGAACCCGGTGAATCGGCGATCAGCAGCCAGTAATAGTTATTAAAGGAGTAATGGTTGCGGGAGAAATTCAACTCACCATTCGTATCGGCGTCCATACCGGAGCTGCTCCTGCCCCAAAAGATGATCGTATCGCCCGAGTTAAAGAGACCATCCTCATCGCCGAAAATGGAGCGGCCGATTTCTGTCAGATTTTCAGGGACTGCCATTCCGGGTTCGGAGGGCAATTCGCGTCCTCCGCTGGAATTGGAATAGAGGAAAAGCCGGTTGATGTCAATATTCTGAGTGCTGCTGCCGGCTTCGGAAATGTCGGAAGATGTCAAATAATGAATTCCGTTTTCTTTGACCGTTATCTTTTGCCATTGACCCGATGGGTAGGCCGCCGTCTGTTTTGCGATCTCACGCTGTGGTCTCAGCCATTGGGCGGCCGACTTCTCGTTCAGAAATGCCCCGCGGTAGCTTTGTGTTAACGGAAAGGGTTGCATAGTATGGGATTGATTTTCCGCAGCAATACCGGAAAAATCGATTCGGACAGTAGCTGCGCGCAGGAGTTTCAGTTGCCGATCATCCTCGCCCGGCTGAATCGGATATATCTCAAGTAGCCCGGCCGGAACATTGCCGAAAAATCCGGTGTTTGTGAAAATTGCCGGTGCCCTGGATCGAAGGGCTTCGATTTCAGAGGCCTGCAGCGCCCGGTCCAGCGTGATAGTCTCGTATTCTAAACCGGAAATGGCAATTTTCGGTTTTTGCGGTGCTGGCAGGGCGATCAACTTTTCGTAATAGGGACAGACCAGAACAGCCGTCAGCTCCTTAAGTTTGGAACCTTCCAGATTCAGACGCGAAAACCGATCGGGATAATTTTCTTGGCCGATCCACTCGAAAGTTGCGTCATTCCGGAAACGAATCAGAATCTCGTGAGTAGTCACCGCATTCAGAGTAAAAAGCGGATCGGACGGAGCAGCGCTGCTGAGTCGAGTGAGACTCATTATGATGATAAGGACAATGCTACGCAGATAAGGATAGTTCTTCATCTTTTGGCGTCCGAATTTAAAGTTACCTTTGAAGAATTGCAATTTTGCTATTGGCAGGAACAATTAACTATTTTTCTTATGGCTAACAGTCAAATAAGTTCCCAACTGAGAATTATTCGGTTCTCTTTGTTGCGACACTATGCTAAAGAGACAGAGACGGAAAAACCGTTACTCCAATCCGGCAGGAAAGTTATCCATTGTTGTGGTGAAAGAAAACGGTTTTTCCGAAGAGAGGGGAGGAGTAGAGTTCTTCCTAATTGTCTATTATTTATCGTGTTATTCTGCTTGCATTAGGTAATTAATAAAAGTAAATTTGCCTGCTTTGAGCGTCGGGTAAAAAAGAATGTTAGAGCAGTTACAAAAAAGTTTTGCATCCATCGTCAAAACCCTGAAAGGGGAAGGCAAGATTACGGAAACCAATATCCGTGATTCCATGCGTATGGTGCGGCGTGCCCTGCTCGAGGCGGATGTCAACTACAAGGTGGCCAAAGAATTTATTCAGGAAGTCCAGGAAAAGGCCATCGGGGTGACAGTGACCAAAAGCCTTTCCCCGGGCCAGGTTGTGGTGAAGATCATCAGCGATGAACTGACCGCTCTGCTGGGAAAAAAGGCCTACCATCTTAAAACCGCAGCCACACCGCCTACGGTTATTTTGCTGGCGGGACTACAGGGTTGCGGCAAGACCACATTTGCGGCCAAATTGGCAAACTATCTGCGCAAGCAGAATCGAACACCCCTGCTCGTTCCGGTCGATATTTACCGGCCTGCCGCGGTCCGGCAGCTGGAGATTTTGGGAAAGCAGATTGCCGTTCCCGTGTTTACGGAAGGGCGTAAAGTCCTGCAGCGCATCAAAGAGTCGATTGCCTATGCGCGTAAAAACCACCACGATACGATTATCATTGATACCGCGGGTAGGTTGCATATCGACGCCGAGATGATGAAAGAACTGACCGATATCAAAAAGCTGGTCACACCCCAGAATATTCTTTTCGTAGCGGACGGAATGACCGGTCAGGATGCCGTGAACGCCGCCTCCAGTTTTGACGAGAAACTCGATTTCGACGGTATCGTTTTGACTAAAATGGACAGTGATGCCCGTGGCGGAGCAGCCTTATCGATCGTTAAGGTTACCGGAAAACCGATCATCTTTATCGGAACCGGTGAGAAAATCGAAAACCTGGAAGTCTTTCATCCCGATCGGATCGCCAATCGTATACTCGGCATGGGTGATGTTGTCTCCCTGGTCGAGAAGGTACAGGCGGCCGTCGATGCCGAAGAGGCCGAGCGCCTGGAAAACAAATTACTCAAGCAGAAATTTACGCTGGACGATTATCTGGCGCAATTAAAACAGATAAAAAAAATGGGGCCTCTGGAAGAGATTCTGGATATGGTCCCGGGTTTTTCGAAATTAAAGATGAAGAACCTGAAAGTTGACGACAGAGAACTGGTGAAAGCCGAAGCGATTATCCACTCGATGACTAAAACGGAGCGCAGCAATCCGTCGGTTATCAACGGCAGTCGCAGACGTCGCATTGCGCTGGGCAGTGGAACCCAGGCCAGCGATGTCAATCGGCTGATGAATCAGTATTCACAGATTGTAAAGTTATCGAAACAGATGGGGCGAATCAAGATGCCGATGAATCCATCTGCATTTCGAATGGGTTTATAAACAAAGGAGGAAATCATTGGCAGTCAAGATTAGATTATTTCGTATGGGTAGGAAAAAGAGCCCCTTTTACCGCATCGTGGTAATGGATTCCAAAACCCGCAGAGACGGAAGATATCTCGATAAAATCGGAACATACAACCCGATTACTGAGCCCGCAACGGTTGAGATCAATAAGGAAAAAGCCCTGGAGTGGCTCGGAAAGGGCGCCGTGCCAACCGAAACGGTATTCAATCTGTTTCGCAAGGAAGGCATTGCGTTGGAGGCGCACCTGATTCGTAAAAATGCGAGTGAGCAGGTGCGTAATGTCGAGATGCAGAAATGGGACCTCGCCAAAAAAGGTCGCCAAAGCAAAGACGAGCCGGTTATCGAAGCTGCGGTAGAGGAGCCGAAGAAAGCACGGCCGCCGAAACCCGAAGCGCCCAAGCCTGAGGAAGCCGAGACCGTAGAAGAGATCGTAGAAGAAACCGTGACAGAGACCGTGGCAGAGACCGTAGCAGAGGTTCAAGCCGACGTACAGGACGAAAAAGCGCCGGAAACGGAAGAGAAAGCCGAATAATATCGACTGGGACTTGACAAAAAAACGATACTTTCTTTTTGTTTTTTTATTAAATTCGATTCAATAGTTTACAAGACGCAAAATAATGTTCTCTAGAAACCTGTTGTAAGGAGAAATCGTTATGAAAGACTTCGTCAAGTACATCGTTGAAAAATTGGTCGATCATCCGGAAGATGTTCAAGTCTCACAGATTGACAGCGAAAAAACCGTTATTTTGGAACTACAGGTGAAAGAAGGCGACCTTGGTAAGGTAATCGGTAAAAAAGGGCGTACTGCCAAGGCCTTACGGACGATTTTAACAGCCGTTGCGGCCAAGCAGGGGCAGAAAAGAGCGATCCTCGAGATTATTGAATAACGTGTGTAATGGGCAAAGAGACCTTAATTCCTGTCGGTACCGTAAGTAAAAGCCGCGGACTCAAAGGTGAATTAATCGTTACACTGACCCATTCTGACATACAAGTTGACAAAGGATTCGATAAAGTTTGGTTGGGAGATTCTTCCAATCATCTTCATTCTTGGCAAATCGATTACCTCAATGTGAGTGATAATCGAGCTATTTTAAAATTGAAAAAAGTGAATTCCCGTCAGGAAGCAGAATATTTGCAGGGAATACAGGTTTACCTGCCGGCCGAATGCAGGCTGAATTCAGAACTACTTGCCCTGATCGGTTTCCGGATTAAATTGCTTCCTTCCGATGAAATCAGAGGCGAGGTGACGGCGATAGATTTGAGCGGTCTGCAGCCACTCATGATCGTTACAGTCGATTCGCAGGAGTATGCCGTTCCGGCTGTCGATGAGTTTCTGGAAGAGATTGATCGTGAAAGGAAAATCATCGGCCTGAAAGTGATCGAAGGCTTATTCTCCCTATGAAGATAACCATTGTAACCGTTTTTCCGGGGATCGTGAGCAGCTGGCTCTCGGAAAGCATGTTTAAAAAAGCCAGCGAGAACGAACTGGTATCTTTCCAGATTCTGAATCTGCGCGATTTTACGACGGACAAGCATCGTCAGGTGGATGACATGCCCTTCGGCGGTGGTGCCGGAATGGTGATGAAACCGGAACCTTTTTTTCGGGCTTATGACCATATCAAGCAGGAATCGACAGTTGCGGCTGCCCGGGTAATCTTTCCTTCTCCTCAGGGAATACTATTCAATCACAGTCTTTCCTGCAGCCTGGCGCAGGAACCTGAATTGGTGTTCTTCTGTGGTCATTACAAAGGTGTCGATGAGCGGGTCATCGCGAACCTGATCACCGACGAGATTAGTATCGGCGACTATGTTCTCACCGGCGGAGAATTGCCGGCTCTGGTTATGATAGACGCAATTATCCGGCATATTCCGGGAGTCCTGAATTCGTACGAGTCCGCAGAAACCGATTCATTCGCCGACAACTTACTGGAAGGGCCGATTTTCACACGTCCCCAATCCTACCGGGGATTGGACGTTCCGGAAGTACTGGTTTCGGGAAATCACGCAAAAATTGATACATGGAAAATGGAACAGAGAATTCACAGAACAAGGCAAAGACGCAGTGATCTGTTAGACACAAACCATAAGGATCTTGGAGGTTAGAAAATGGACAAAATCGCAGCAGCAGTTGCTGATCAATTAAAAACCGATATACCTCAATTTAAAGCCGGCGACACAGTCGTTGTCGAAGTCAAAATTAAAGAGGGTAATAAAGAACGTATCCAGCGCTTTCAAGGCGTTGTGATTGCACGTAAAGGTGGCGGTGCGACCGAAACCTTTACCGTCAGGAAAATTTCGAACGGCATCGGGGTGGAGCGTATTTTTCCGCTTCATTCGCCGAATATTTCCAGAATCGAAAGAGTATCCGAGGGTAGAGTAAGAAGAGCTAAACTGTACTATCTCAGAAAACTCAAAGGCAAAGCCGCGCGCATCAAGGAGATTATCCGGTCATAAAATGCCCGACTGCCCAGATGATTATCAATTCCGTTTTCAGGCTTGACCCGGCATTAAGAGTCAAGCGACATATGAATATGCCACCGCTGGGTGGCCTATTTGTCTCAAGACCGGCGGCCTTCCGGAATGAGATGACAGTATGCCCGAAATGTTCTGATTGCCGATTCAACCTGTGGCAGGTATGAAAAGCCGGATGATCGGAGGTATCGCGAAAACCGAAAGGAGTGCTTATCAGACCTGCCGGAAATTATGACGGAATGTCCTACGACCGAATTTGGCACGCACTTTGTAAAGTGATAGTAGGTTTTTGAAACGGATATCAACTGGAAACGAATGGCAGGACCACATAGAGAAAAACCGATCGAAGCGAACAGCCCGGATCGAAAGATGATAAAGAATGATTGGATATTAATTTTGACGGAATTCATCGAATACAGGTAGTTTTTAAATCCAATAATGATAAAAATAAAGCAGAACAAATGGCATGGTTTTTTTGTAAAGTTAGCAGTCTTTACAAACGAGTGCTAAATTATAATGAAAGGAGAATCTGATATGGCGATTAAACCTTTAGCAGATCGCGTAGTCGTGAAACCTTCTCAGCCTGAGGAGAAGACCGCCGGTGGGATCATCTTGCCGGACACCGTAAAAGAAAAGCCCCAGCAGGGTCTAGTGGTAGCCGTCGGACCGGGTAAAGTATCCGAAAGCGGTACCAAGGTGAGTATGGAAGTGAAAGTCGGAGATAAGGTGCTTTACGGAAAATATTCCGGTACCGAAGTGCAGATCGAGGGTGTTGATCATCTTATTATGAGAGAAAGTGACATTTTAGCCATATTGAGCTAAAAAGTAAAAGGAGTGAAAAATGGCCAAACAGATTGAATATAACGTAGAAGCAAGAGCCGCTTTAAAGCGCGGCGTAGACAAGCTTGCCAACGCCGTAAAAGTGACGCTGGGCCCCAAGGGCAGAAACGTGGTGATCGATAAGAAATTCGGCGCACCTACTATCACAAAAGACGGTGTCACGGTTGCGAAGGAAATCGAGCTTGAAGATAAACTCGAGAACGTCGGTGCCCAGATGGTAAAAGAGGTAGCTTCCAAGACTTCGGACGTCGCTGGCGACGGCACTACAACTGCTACCGTTCTGGCTCAGGCAATCATCGATGAAGGCATTAAAAATGTCACTGCCGGTGCCGATCCGATGGATATCAAACGAGGCATCGATCTGGCGACCCAGAAAATCGTCGAAGGATTGAAGGAAATGAGCCGGGAAGTTACCGGCAGCAAAGAGCAGATTGCCCAGGTCGGTGCGATTTCTGCAAATAACGATCGCGAGATCGGTGAGAAAATTTCCGAAGCGATGGAAAAAGTCGGTAAAGATGGTGTGATTACGGTTGAAGAGGGTAAAACCACCGAATTGGAACTGGACGTTGTCGAAGGTATGCAGTTCGATCGTGGCTACTTATCCCACTATTTCGTTACCAATCCGGATTCTATGGAAGCCATTCTGGAAAATCCGTATATCCTGATCCATGACAAGAAAATCAGCGCCATGAAGGACCTGCTGCCGATTCTGGAAAAGGTATCGCAGTTGGGTCGCCCGCTCCTGATCATCTCTGAGGATGTGGAAGGTGAAGCCCTGGCGACTCTGGTGGTCAATAAGATCCGCGGCACGCTACGGGTTGCTGCTGTCAAGGCACCCGGCTTCGGGGATCGCCGTAAAGCCATGCTCGAAGATATCGCCGTTCTGGTAGCCGGTACCGTGATTTCGGAAGAACAGGGTTTCAAACTGGAAAATGCGACGACTTCCTACCTGGGAACCGCCAAGAAAATCACGATTGACAAAGACAATACGACCATCGTCGAAGGCGGTGGCAAGACCTCTGAAATCAAAGCCCGCATCAATCAGATCAGGGCCCAGATCGAAAGCACGACTTCCGATTATGACCGCGAAAAGCTGCAGGAACGCCTGGCCAAGTTGTCCGGTGGTGTGGCTGTTCTGAAAGTCGGTGCGGCAACCGAAGTAGAGATGAAGGAAAAGAAAGCCCGCGTGGAAGATGCACTGCATGCAACCCGCGCTGCCGTTGAAGAAGGGATTGTCCCCGGCGGTGGAGTTGCTTTCCTCCGTGCCATTAAAAAACTGGATGAACTGAAAGTCGAAGGCGGTCAGCTCGTGGGTGTGAATATCGTCAGACGCGCCCTGGAAGAACCGATTCGTCAGATAGCCGCCAATGCCGGCCACGAACCTTCAATCGTGGTCATGAGGATCAAAGAGGGCAAGGACGACTACGGTTTCGATGCCTATAAAGAGGAATACGTAAATCTCTATGAAGCCGGAATTATCGACCCGACCAAGGTTGCGCGCACGGCAATAGAGAATGCTGCAAGTATTGCCGGATTGCTCTTAACCACGGAAGCTCTGATTACTGAGATTCCGGCGGAAGAACCACCGGCACCTGCGATGCCCCCGGGCGGCATGTATTAATCGTTTAATATTGCTAAAAAAGCCCCTGAATTGTTCGGGGGCTTTTTTTTGTCGAATATTTTATCAAAGCCGGGGTACTGATGCGATGAAATACTTGACACTGAGTACGGATAAAGATATATTGCATATCATAAACAGGGAGGTAATATGACCGGTACTTTTGATAATTTCAAAAAAACCTTTGGAGATTGGTTTTCGAAAGCCGCTGATAAAGCCGAAGAGTTTACCAGGGAAGCCGCCGGAAAAGCCGAGGAGGTTACGAAACTTGGTAAAGTCAAACTGGATGTTTTTCAGATCAAACGGGATATGGAAAAGAAATTCGCTGAGCTCGGCAAGAATGCTTTTCAATTGATTGAGGAAAAGAAAGAAAAGAATATTGAAAAGGACGCGGAACTGCTCCAGATCATCCAGGAGATTGCCGATCTAAAAAAACGCCAGATCGACAAAGAGGCGGAATATCAAAAAATAAAAGAATCTTCCGCCAAGGTGGCCAAGGAGGAACCGGAAACGGCCGAACCGGAAACGGTCGAACCAGTCTCTGAAGAAGTTAAGCCTGAGAAGAAATCTCCGAAATCGACCGCCGAATCGAAAAAATAACTGCACCATTCCATGTAATGGCCAAAGGGAAGGATAAGCATAAACCCCACCTGCTGGGAGTTCCGTATCCGGAGAGCCATGTCCTTCGGCGCTATTTTGAAGAGATTAGCTGTGAAACTCCACTGACGCCGAATGAAGAGGTCGAACTGGCCCTGGCAGTAAAAAGGGGTGAACCGGAAGCCCTTGATAAGTTGCTCCGGTCGAATTTACGTTTTGTTGTATCCGTCGCTAAGAAATACCAGAGGCATGGTCTCAGTTTGGAAGACTTGATCAACGAAGGTAATATCGGTCTGATCAAAGCCGCCCGACGTTTCGATCCCACACGAGGTTTTAAATTCATTTCCTACGCCGTTTGGTGGATCCGGCAATCGATCCTGCAGGCCATCTCCGAATACTCCCGGTTGATTCGACTCCCGCTGAATGTCGTCGGCAGTCTCAACAAAATTTCCAAAATCACTTCGGATTTTCAGAAAAATTACGAGCGGGAACCGACGAGTCAAGAGATCGAAGAGATATTAAAAGTCGAGAATATCGACATCGGCATAGCCTGGCAATTGACCGAAGGTATGATCAGTATGGATGCGCCTCTGGGACGCGATCGAAACGGGACACTGCAGGATATCTTGCCGGAAATGGAGAATAACGGACCGGATCGTGACTTAATTGAGGAATCATTCCATCAGGAAATCCAAAGGGCTTTAAACACCCTGGAAAAGCGCGAGGCGACAGTCATCCGGCTCTATTTTGGAATTGGCCTGGATTTGCCGCTGACGTTGGAGGAGATCGGGGATGAGCTCGATTTGACGCGCGAGCGGGTACGCCAAATCAAGGAGAAAGCACTGCGCAAGTTACGGCACGCCTCCCGGGCTTTCTTTCTGAAGGGATACCTGGGTTGAATAAAATGATTGACAAATACTGGACAATTTATTAATATAGGCTCAATGATATGGGTCGTTGGGGGCATTCCAGAAGAAGGTTAAAAAATTTTCTGATATGGGGCAAAATCCAAAGTACTTTTTTATTTTCAATAAAAACAAGAGTTTCAACTCGTTCTCGTTAACGCGTGAGAAACTTGCATGGATGATCGTCTCGGCAGTATCGCTTTTCGTCGCTCTTCTGATTGTCTGCTTTATCTTTCTCTCGGATTTTTTCTACAGATCTAAAATAGCACACCTGAAAAAGAATAATACTCATCTGGTGAGTACCATTTATGAGCTGGAAAACCGGATCAAACTGGCGGAGTCCGAACTGAAAGTGATCGCCGAGAAAGACCGGGCCTTGCGCACTTATGTGGATATTCCGGCCATAGACAGGGACGTGCGTAAACTCGGTATCGGAGGTAAAGTCGCCTATAAAACCGATGAGCTGGACATGCTGATCCCGGATGATGATCTCAGCGTTGCCAGGGTCATGAACGATCTCGATCGGCTGAGTCGTCTGATTAAACTGGAGAAAATCAGTTATGAAAGCATCTATAATGCTTTCAAACATCGTTCGGCTGAGATTCTTTCCACTCCTTCAATCCGCCCTGTGAATATCGGCTATATTACGGATGCCTTTGGCTACCGCATCCACCCCTTTAGTCACAAACGCCAGATGCACTATGGCATCGATCTTTCGGCACCTTCGGGAACATCGGTCTTCGCCACGGCTGATGGGGTCATAACGAGTGTGAAAAATAGCCGAACCTACGGGAGACAGGTAGAGATCGATCACGGCTATGGATATACAACCTTTTATGCCCATCTCTCCAAAGCGCATGTCAAAGTGAACGATGTTGTCAAGCGGGGGCAGATCATTGCGGAAGTCGGCTGCACAGGAAGATCGACGGGACCGCATCTGCATTACGAAGTCCGCCAATTCGGCATTGCCGTGGATCCGCTGGATTTCTTCTTTACCGTTTACGATTGAGTTCTACTTCTTAACAACACCGAACCGATAAAATATTCTTAATTTTCTTCATAAATACTCCATTATTGTGTAATTTCCCGTTCCGATGAGCATGCGTAAATATTATATCGAAACATACGGATGTCAGATGAATGTGGCGGACTCCGAATTGGTAGCGGGGATCCTGGAGGAGCAGTCCTACCGCACCGTTGGCAATCCGGAGGACGCAGACCTGATTCTGGTGAATACCTGTTCGGTACGCGAAAATGCCGATAAGCGGGCAATCGCACGTTTACGCCAGTTCAAACATCTGAAAAAGCAAAATCCGAATCTTTTACTCGGCTTGATGGGCTGTGTCGCCCAGCGCGACCGCGGCCGCATTCTCGAAGAGAATTCTTTTATCGATATCGTGCTCGGTCCGGATACCTATCGGAGATTTCCCGAAATCATCGAGAAAATGGAATTACCGTTCATTGACGTGCAATTATCGCGGCATGAAGTCTATGACGATCTGTTGCCGAAACGTCAGGAATCTGTTAATGCCTGGATTTCGATCATGCGCGGCTGCGATAAATTTTGCGCCTTCTGTATTGTTCCGTTTACCCGGGGGCGAGAGCGAAGCCGCTCCGTTGGAAGCATCCTGCGCGAAGTAAAAGATACCGTCGCCGGTGGATTCAAGGAAATCACCCTGCTGGGACAGAATGTGAATTCCTACCGTTTCGAAGATATCCGCTTTCCTGAATTGCTTGAGGGAGTCGCCGCGGCAGCCGGGAATCTACGGATTCGATTCACTTCTCCGCATCCCCGAGACGTGGACGATAAAATGCTGGCGGTTATGCAAAAATATGACAATATTTGCAGTCATATTCACCTTCCGTTACAAGCCGGTTCGACGAAGGTGTTAAAGGCCATGAACCGAAACTACACACAGAAGGACTATCTGGAGTTGGTCGAAAAAATCCGGTATTACCTGCCCGATGTGGCCTTGACGACAGATTTGATTGTCGGCTTTCCGGGTGAGACGGCTACAGATTTTGCCGAAACGTTGTTCGTCATGGATCGGGTGATGTTCGATAATGCCTTCATGTTCAAATATTCGCCGCGCCCGATGACGCAGGCGGCCAAAATGTCCGATGATGTTTCCGAGGTGGAGAAATCCGATCGCCTGTTGCAAGTGATCGAAAAACAGAAAATGCACACCGATTTTCGTAACCGGGCCGTGGTCGGTACCCTTCAGGAAGTACTGATTGACGATTACAGCAAGAAGAACCCGGTGGAAAAGCGCGGTCGCACCCTGTCCAATAAGATTGTTATAATAAAGCGGGGAAATCCGGAATTGGGCTCACTGGTACAGGTGAAAGTAAGCGAAGCCGCCGGAGTATCCCTTTTTGGAGAACTGCAATAAAAATTGGAGTTATCATGAAATTTATCAAACTCATCGTTATGTTTGCCGTTATTATTCTGTTGCTGATCTTTGTTGTTCAGAATGTCGGACAGCAGGTCACGTTAAAGTTCTTCGCAGCCGCGAATACTTTTACCACCGAGATGATCATGGTGGTGTTGATCGCCGGCGTGATCGGATTTTTGATCGGTCTTCTGATGGCCGGCCTGGAAATTTTCTCGGCTAAAAATAAATTACGGGTTCTGGCTGCGGAGTATAAAAAATTGCGGGATGAACTGGATCAGTTGCGGAACCAGAATATCCAGGATACCTTGGATACCGAATCCTAAAATGACCGGCTTGGGCCGGATTGATTCAAAATTCTTCTTGCCTAAGTCACTAGAAAGCGCACATATTTAAGCAAAACATGAATCAGGTTGGGTAATGGTTAAGACAAAAGACGGATTAGATCTCTACACGCTGGCATTGAACCATATGCTGCACGGGGAATATAAGACGGCCATCAAATGCTTGAAAGATGTCGTCAAGCATGATACCGATAATATCGATGCTTATATTAAATTGGGCGTGTTATTGCGGGAAACCGGTGAAGGCCAGAATGCGGTAAAGGTACATCAGGGGCTCCTTTTCAGACGGGAAATGCCTCAGGATGAACGCATCATCATCATGCGTCATCTTCTCGAGGATTACGAAGCCCTGGAAGATAGAGAGAAAGCACTCGAAATCGCCCAGAAAATCGTGGACATGACGCGACGGAACCTTTGGGCGTATGACAAAATGCACAAGCTCTATCGCGATTTGGGCAATTGGGAAAAAGCGGCCGAGTATCTGCAAAAGACCCTGCGTTTCCGTAAGAAGACGCAGTCACGGCTCCTGGCCATTTATAAGGTTCAGGAAGGCATGGAGAAATACAAAATCGGCCAGTATCATGAAGCCCGCCTCATTTTCCGGAAGGCGATTAAAATCGACTCCCGCTGTGAAGCACCCTATTATCATATCGCCAATTCCTATATGAAGGATCAGCGCCAGGAAGATGCCATCTTGTGGTGGGAAAAATACGCTGACGTGGCGCCCGAGAAGGCCAGCCTGATTTTTCAGCGCATCCAGAGGGTGCTGTATAATCTGGGCAATTTCAGTAAAATCGAAGACTTCTATCAGAAAATTCTCGCCAAGAAACCGGACGATATCCAGGCCAACCTGGCCCTGGCTTCGTTTTATGATCGCAAAGGTGATCTTAATAAGGCCATTGCGACCTGTGATGATTTAAAGGATAAGAAGCCGAATTCGATTGCGGCCAAATTAATGCTGGTGAAATTCCTGGTCCAGAACAAAGAACTGCATCGCGCGAGCGAGGTTCTGAACGGAACCATCGAGTATCTGCAGGGACTCCAAACCTTTGTCTGCTCCAATTGCGGAAACCAGATTGCTGAGATACGCTGGCTGTGTCCGGCCTGCGGTGAACCCGATACATATTTGAGTGAATTATGAAAAAAATCATTGTTTTTCTGGCAATTGCATTGCCGCTGATGTTGGTTGCGCAAGACCTGAGTAACTACTACGAGATGGTAAAAAAGGGCGAACTTGTCGCGGTAAGAGAGGCCCTGCCACGACTGCGGCAACAGTATCCCGATAATGCCGATGTTCTGTATCTGTCCGGGTTGGTCGAAACGGACGGGGAGAAAGCGCTGCTCATCTTCAAGGATGTGTTCAGCCGCTACACCGACAGCGATAAGGGGGATGACGCCTTTATGCGCATCATTGAGTACCTTTACACCAAGGGACTGTACTACAAGACGGTGAAATACGCCAAACGCATGATTGGACAGTATCCCAATTCCGATCTGCTCAGCAACTGTACCCAGCTCTTACTGGCCAGTTACAATGTGATGGGTGAAAAGGACTCCGTCAATTATTATTACAATTACTACAGCGCCCGCATTCCGAATCTGCAGCCGAACTTTGACAACTACCAATTTACACCCGGTTTTTCGGTTGGTGCGGCCCCGATCGGAAATCCCGAGAAAGTCACGGCCAGGACTGTGTCCGAAAAGCCGGTCGTCCCAGAGCCTCAGCCGGTCAAGACGCCGGTGACCGCGGAAAGCGGTTCCTATACGCTGCAACTGGGTGCTTTTTCCCAGACGGCCAACGCCACCCGCCTGAAAGAGCAACTGCGGGCTTTCGGTTTCGAACCTGTGCTCGAAGAGGGCGTCGGAAGTAGCGGAAATCTGGTGGTTGTCAAACTGGGACAGTACGCAACCCGCGAAGAAGCTCAGCAAGCGGGTGAACGTTTGAAATCCCAGTACGGCTATGATTATTTTGTGATGATTCAGAAATAATGGGAATGAATGTAACTCCGGTGGGTGCCGCGGTCTTCAAAATCGTCGTCCCCAATAATACGTTGGGGAGCTGGGTTCGACTCCCAGGCATTCCCGCAAGTTTATTTTAAATCGTACGAATTTCCGTTGCAGAGACAGCGAGCTCTGCAAGAACTGTTTTTTTTTGAAGTGATGGTCCAGGGGTGCTAAATCCGGTAGCGCAAATCTGACGGATGGCTGAGATCATACCCTATGAACCTGATCTGGATAATACCAGCGAAGGGAGGTAAACATGTTTCCAAAGCAGAGTTCTTTTCACGCATTACTCTTCTTTCTCTTCCTCATCTGTTTCTCCATAACATTGGCCGGGCCGATCCGAATCACCGGCAGGCTGCAACAAGCCGGTACCATGGCCCCCGTGGCATATGCTAACATTCTGCTGGTCGGAACCTCCGAGGGGACCGTTTCCGATGATGACGGGAGCTTTCGGGTCAATTCGGATAAATTGCCGGTTGAAATCCGCATCTCACATATTGCCTATCGGGATACGCTCATCCTGGCGCAGACGGTCGATCTCGGGATTATCTATCTGCAATCGGCGGTTATCCGGGGGCAGGAAGTCCTGGTTTCCGCGCTTCGCGCCGTCGAAGGAAAAACTCCGGTAGCATTTTCCAATCTCACCAGCGAAGAGATCGATGCCGCGTATAGCGTCGAAGATGTGCCCATGATTTTGTCAATGGAGCCCGGGATTTATGCCTATAGCGAAAGCGGCAACGGTACAGGATATTCTTACGTATCTATCCGTGGCTTCGACCAGAGCCGCATCGCAGTCATGCTCGATAATGTCCCCTTAAATGACAACGAAAGCCACCAGGTTTACTGGGTGGATCACGCCGATATCCTGAGCGATGCCCAGGATGTGCAGATTCAGCGCGGCATCGGCAACAGCCTCTACGGCTCTTCGGCCTTTGGCGGCTCAATCAATGTCGCCACGCGGATCTGGTCGGAGACGCCGGAAATCATCGCCAAGATCGGCGCCGGTTCCTACAATACATCGAAACTCCATCTCAAAGCCAACTCGGGTGCGCTGTTCGGGCAAAATATGCGGGTTTCGACGCGCATCTCCCGGATTCTCTCGGACGGTTACCGTGAGAATCACGATAGTGAACAGAGGGCCTTTTCCCTGGGGATAGAACATCGTGTCCCTAAAATGACCAACCAGTTCCGGGCCTTTGCAGGCTATGAAAATACGCAATTGCTCTGGGACGGCGTCCATGCTAGCGAAATTGGCGACCGCGAAAAACGGCGGGCCGGCTATCGAGCCTATACGGATGACTTCTTGCAGCAGATTTACTCTCTGAATACACAGCTACGCATAAAGAAAAATTGGTACCTGAGCAATACAGCGTACCTTGTCCATGGCCGCGGTTATTACGAGGTAGCAAAATCCGGTGTTGATTTCTATTCGTATAACCTCGATGTGGATGATCTGTTTAGCGACGATGAAGAACAGGAAATGACTACCGATCTGTTGCGCCGTAAATGGATCGTCAATACTTACCTGGGAGTTATCCCGACGCTGACTCTCAATCAGTATAAACTGCGTGTGGATATCGGTGGGGAGTTGCGCGTCTACAAGGGCGACCATTTCGGAGAAGTCGGCAATTTTTCGGAGAAATCCCTGGCGACGCGTTTCAGGGATAGCAGGTACGAGTACTATCGCTATCAAGGCCGCAAAAATTCCGGAACAGCCTTCGTGCACCTGGCCTTTCATCCACTGCCGAAATTAAACCTGGTCGGCGATCTGCAGTATCAACTCCATCGCTGGGAATTGGACCAGGAGCTGATCGGCCATGCTGCCGGGCATCAGTTGAACGCCGAATGGAATTTTCTCAATCCACGTCTCGGCGCAGTTTATTCTTTCACCGAGAATATCTCTGCTTTTGTGAATTACGGACGTGCGCAGAAGGAGCCAGCCGATGACCAGATCATCAACGCCGATGATGTCTGGAGCGATCCGGTTATGGCCGCTGCGGAAGCAATCGATGATTATGAAATCGGGCTGAATTACATAAGCACTCACACAAGCGCCAGCCTCAATCTCTATCATATTCGGTATGACAACGAACAATTGAAGAACATCGATGTGGGGCAGGAGGGCGAATACGATTATTACGCCGCGGATGCCACGATTCATCAGGGCATTGAATTCGATCTGCAGTACCGGCTGCTCGATAAGTTGGCTGCAGGCATTAACGGAAGTTTCAGCCGGCACGTCTTCAGCAGCGGCGATATGAAAGACAACGTTTTACCCAATGTACCTGCCGTCTTATTGAACGGTTCCCTGCGTTGTAAGGTGCTGCCGTCGCTGGCGCTGGCCTTAAATCTGCGTTATGTCGGACAGCAGTATCTGGATACTGAGAATATCGGGAAGATCGATCCGTTTTTTCTGGCTGACGCCGCCTTGCGATTGCGATGCCAAAAGATGGATATGAGCCTGAAAATAAATAACCTGTTCAACAGGCTTTATTCAACGTACGGCTATGGCTATGAATGGGACGGTTACCAGGCCTACTACTGGCCTGGCGCTACGCGCAATTTCTTCTTCACAGTGGGCTATCGTATCTGACGACGATCATTAGCATCGTCGATACCAGCGATCAATGTACTGGAGATTTCGGTGAACTCTGCCGGCTGGCCTGCAGGCTGAATTCACAACCGCAGTAGCTCTGGCGATACAGGTCGTAATCCTTGCTGAGCTGGATGCTGCGCAGGAATCCGTCTTCTTTTTTGAAATTGAAGGGCAGGTACTTCGGGTACTGCTTTCCGATCTCGAAGATCATTTTCGAGATTTTATGCGGGCTCAGCGTCAGGGTTGTCGTGAAGTAGGGAATGTCCAGACGGTCGGCCATCATGGCGGTGCGCTGCAGGCTGTAGGCGAAGCATTTTTCACAGCGCCGGCCCTTTTCCGGTTCGTTTTCCAGACCACTGATTTGCAGCAACCATTCGGCGTGATCGTAGCTGTCCTCTTCGACGACCACATCCCAGATCCCGGCCAGCTTGCGGACATAGAGCAGCCGTTTGTGGTATTCCTCGTCGGGAGAAATATTGGAGTTGCTGAAGTAGAGGATGACGTCATAACCATGCAGGCGCAGCCGTTCTCCCGAAGGAGCGGCGCAGGGTGCGCAACAGACATGCACGAGAATTCGTGTGTTTTCGGGAACGTCCATGGTTTACCGGGTACCGCCGCCGATCAGATCGCCTAATCCGCCCAGGATAGAGCTTTCACCTTTGCGAGTTCCCCCCGCCATTGGGGCATGGCGCAGGATGCGGTCGGCCAGGCGCGAAAGCGGTAAACTCTGCAGGTAGACGGTGCCGGTACCCTGCAAGGTCGCCAGGAACATGCCTTCACCGCCGAAAAACATCGATTTCAGATTGCGGACCATTTCGATATCGTAGTCGAGTCCTTTCGTAAAAGCGGCCAGGCAGCCGGTATCGACGCGAATGATATCGCCGAGGAGTTCCTTTTTAATCAGCGTTCCGCCGGCATGCACGAAGGCCATCCCGTCACCGCGCAGTTTCTGCAGGATGAATCCCTCACCGCCGAACAATCCGGCGCCGAAGCGTTTGGTAAAGGCGATGTCGATGTTGGTGCCGAGCGCCGCGCAAAGAAAGGCGTCTTTTTGGCAGAAGATTTCATAGCCGATCCGGCTCATATCGATCGGGACGATTTTACCGGGATAGGGAGCGGCAAAGGCAACCCGCTTTTTCGTTGAACTACTATTTGTGAAATGCGTCATGAAGAGGGATTCGCCTGTGAGCAGGCGTTTCCCGGCGCCGAACAGTTTACCCATGACGCTGTCGTCCGCCCTGGAACCGTCGCCCATCCGGGCCTCAAACGTAATCCCGTCTTCCATCCAGTTCATCGCGCCGGCTTCGGCGATGACCGTTTCATGCGGATCGAGTTCGATCTCGATCACCTGAATATCGTCTCCGATGATTTCATAATCGATTTCATGACACTGCATCGCTAATTCTCCTTTTTACTTCAGTCATTGCCTCGCAATTTACAAAACTCCAAAAAAATTCCTAACTATCATCATCGGATATAAGATATTCCATTGGAATAAACGTAATGCCGTTGACGGATTTCTTACGTTCCGTTTCGTGGAAGCCGAGTCTCCGGTAGACCGGGACTGCGTAGGGTGAACTGTTGACCGTAATCCGCTTCTGCTCGGGAAGATGATAGAGGCAGATCTTCCGGGCTTCTTCAAACAGCGAGTGAGAAATTCCGCGCCGCTGATAAGATTGATCCACGAAAAGCAGAGAGACGTGGTGGAAATCCCGGATTTCGATCATGCCGGTTATACGGTTGATTGTATGGGCTACGAGCGTGAAATGGTTATCGCTGGATCGCGTGCGCAGCAATTCGGGCGTCACATATTTCTGAAATTCGCGGACGCCGCGCGGCGGGTAATCCGGGGCGACGAATTTATTGAAACAGCGCAGCACCAGATCGCAGATTTCGAGCTCCTCGCCGGGGTGCATAAGGCGGTAGTAAAGGTGTTCCTGGGAAATTTGCCCGGGTTTCATGGCTTCATGCTTTCTCTACTTCCATATACAATAACGAATGATCGGAATATTTGGCAATCCATTCGTCCTGTTTCTGTGCTGTGGGTTCGTTTACCCAGCCGCGGACATCGACGTCTTTGTTGTTAAACGGGGTGAAATGCATTTGGTTCGCGGCAACGACATGATCGAGGTTGGCGGGCGGGTAGGACGATTGGCTGCCGTTGGAGAAAGTCTCGAGCGCGGTTTTCTCCAATAGTCTCATCTTGCGGTAGCGGGCAAAACGCTTCAACTCCGCGATCTCACCCGAGCCGGGAATATCGTACTTGTCCTTCGGATAATAGTCCATTCCCATCGTATTCAGATCGCCCATAAACATGTAGTTTACGGGCGGATTTTCAGCCGATTTATCGAGGACCTGCTTGAAATTGTAGGCGCGCCGGATCATATCATGCCGCAGGCCGAAGCCTTTCGGATCGGGCAGGCTTTTCAGGTGCAGGAACAGGAGGGCATAGTAGACACCGTCGACCAGGAGCGTCGCCAGTACACCCGGCCGTAAGGTTGATTGTCCGGATTTAAACTCCAGTTTCTGAGTGATATAGGCCGGCACGCCCTGCCGGATTCCGACCAGGATTTCCTGGATTTGTTCTCCTTCGGTGATGAAAAAATGGTGATCCGGCATCGCTTCCAGGATCGGCGCATAAAGATGGCTGCTTTCAACTTCGTACAGGGCGATTACATCCGCATCCTGAGCGGCGATCAAATCGATAATCGGCTGAATGGGACGGCGGTTTACGGGGCCGCCGAAATGCTCGACATTCCACGAAAGAACGGAAAAAGCTTTAGACATTTTGCGCTCCTCTCTTCAAACGAAGAGTTTCAGGGAAGTTTCGATTTCACATCTTCAACGATCAGCCGGCAGGCATCGGACACCGTCTGCGGGGCGACTTGCCGGAATAGATCGTGATGACTGTTGTATAAATTAATATAGGCGAGCTGTGCGTCCGGAGTGGCGACATAGCCGTGCACGGCAGCGATTTTGCCGGCCTGGAGATTTCCGAAAACATCGATCATCAACACATAATCCGAAGCGGAAGCGATGCGTACGATTTCTCCCTGGAATGCTTGGGCGCGTTCCCAGAAAATCGCAGCTTCGTCCGGCTGCGGTCTAAATGGCAGAGTAAGCGGTTCGGAGAAGATTTCGGTGTTTTGAATTCCGATTCCGGCCAGCTGCGCCTGCATAGCGACTGCTCCGGCGCTGTCTATAGCCGGTCGGTTGCCGAGGATGTCGACCGCATAAATCAGCAATTTTTTATCGCGGCATTCGTGCAGGAATTGCTGCTCGCGAGCTTCGATTGCACGCAGTTCCGCTTTGGGTGGTGCACCTGAGCGGGTAACGATCGCTTTGATCAGCACGCCCGTCAACCGATATGTCTTATTAATGCCGCCGCATTGCGAAAAGAGCAGAAAGACCAGGAGCAGGCTGCCAGACAGAATCGCCGGGAAACGGTGTTTTTTCATGCGGGATCCATTGGTGAGTTGGCCATCACTGGAAAATCCTGAAACGATCGAGCATGAAAATTGTTCACGGTTTTATTCCGATCCGTTTTTAGCATTCCTGTAGATATTGAATAAGGCACATAAAGCTTTTAACGCCTGGAGGCCGGTGGTGATTACGACAGGTAAATAGACCGGAAGCGATCCGGATGTATAGAGTGAAATTCCGCATTTTCGCACCCGCAGTTGATTTTCTTTCGCTCAATATTACACTTTTCGGTTTCAGCGGGCAAGAAAAAGATCGGGCAGGAAGTCAAATTATTTGATAAAAGTTCCGTCGTGGTATTCCTGGAAAGCCAGTTGCAGTTCCTCGTTGGTGTTCATCACGATGGGTCCGCGCCAGGCGACCGGCTCGCCGATCGGTAGACCGGAAATCAGCAGGAAATGCAAGGGAGTGTGCCGTGCTGTAATCTGGATCTGTTCGCCGTCCTTGTACAGGATCAGACTCTCCGGGGACATTACTTCGGTGCTCTTATAATCGAAGAATACCTGTCCATCCAGAACATAGGCGAAAACCGTGTAGCCCTTTTTGATGCAATAGGCAAGTTTCTGATAGGGAGAAATTTGGATATCCAGGTACTCCGGATCGACGGCGATATCCTGAGCCGGGCCCCGTGTGTCTCCGATTTTTCCGGCGATGATCTTCATTCTGACGCCGTCCGAATATTCAATCCCGGGAATTTGGGAGCGCTTGATCTCCCGGTATTGCGGCGCCGACATTTTCCGGGCGGCCGGGAGGTTGACCCACAGTTGCAGACCCCAGAGCTGTGTCTTGCTCTTCAGAGGCATTTCCTGGTGGACAATGCCGCTGCCGGCGGACATCCACTGCACATCGCCGCTTTCGATCACACCTTTGTTTCCAAGACTGTCACCATGTTCGACTTCGCCGTGAAGCATATAGGTCACCGTTTCGATGCCGCGGTGAGGATGCCACGGAAAACCCGACATATAATCGGCCGGATTGGCGGAATGAAAGTCATCCAGAAGCAGGAAAGGATCGAGCTGCGGCGCTTCCCAGTATCCGAAGGCGCGTTTCAGGTGGACGCCGGCCCCTTCGAGAGTAGGTTTGCTCTTAAAGACTTGTTTGATCGTTCTGTGCTCGTTCATCTTTAATCCTCCTTACAACTTCAGATAGTGAGGACCAACAAAGGTTACTTCGAAGTCCGGCTTGTCGCGTTCGATTTTGGATCATGATACAATTGTGTGATCTCCCGCATTTGGGCAAACCAGATGCCTTCGTGCTGCAGTATGTGGATGATGAGTCTCTCGAGCATTTGCATGCGATGGGGACGGCCGATGACCTGCGGGTGGCAGGTGATCAGGAAGACCGTGTCTCCACGCTCGGCGTACAAGCCGTCAAAATCGCCCTGCCAGATTTCTCCGACTTTGGACGGCGCGCTCAAGCCGGGCAGCACTATCGGTGTATAGAGAAACATGAAGTGGGTGCTGTCGGTTAGTTCGATGGCGATCGGAATTTCGAGGAAGTCTTTTTGCTCTTCGTGCCCGGGAGCCCAATAGGGACGGTCGGCGCCCAGCAGACTGCTGTCGTAGAGGAAGCCGGCTTCAGCCAGCAAATCCAGGGAAACAGGTGACAGTTCGGCGGAGGGTGAGCGGTAACCAACCGGCCGCTTGCCGGTTATTTTTTCCAGAATATCGATGCCCTTGCTTAGAATCCGTTTTTCCTCTTCAGGTTCGAGAAAATTCGGCGCTTCATGCAGGTAGCCGTGATGGCCGATCTCATGTCCGGCAGCGGCGATGGCCCGGAGGGCTTCGGGATGCTGCTCGGCCGTGTAGCCTGGTACGAAAAAGGTGGCCGGCAAATCGTATTCCTGTAGCAGTTTCAGGATGCGCGGAAGGCCCTCAACGGCTCCATAGGTCCCGCGTGATATAGCCGACGGCGATTTCATCTGCACGGTCCCAACCCAGTACGATTCGGCGTCGAAGTCGAAAGTCAGGGCGACGGTAAGATGGTGTTTCGCGGGAGTTCCTGCCTTGGCTCTTTCGAAGAGGGGGAGTTTTAGCGGTGAGGACGAAACTCTGCGATTTTGCATGGATGCTCCTCCATGGTTGATCGGTAATGATTGTAAACGTCTGACATAAAATACGATAAAAACAGCGATATAGCAATTGCGTCATATATAGCGATTCTCAGAATAAATGTCCTATGATTTACAAATAGAAGAGACAGCC